>DASZNR010000151.1:0-45054 GCA_035551175.1 Amycolatopsis sp.
ACGGGTGTCGAGCTACCGGCCGATGCGCCGCGCTACTCGCTGCTCGTGGCCCACGACAACGAAGAGGTGCTCGCCGCGCAGAAGCTGCGGCACCAGGTTTTCGCCGACGAGATGGGCGCACGCCTCAATTCCGCGACGCCCCGGTCGCTGGCGGAGCTGGCCGAGGCGGCGGTGCATTCGGCGCTGGGGACTCGTGAGTGGCGCCGCCGGTTGGAACCGGCCGCGCCACTCACGAGCAGTTCGGGGCCGGTGCGTCAGGACACGGCGAGCGTGATCTTGCCGCCCGGGTGGCCTGCTTCGCTTTCCCGCTGCGCCGCCGCGGCTTCTTCCAACGGGTAGCTCGAGCCCAGTGCGATGCGCAGGCCCTTGGCGCGCAATTCGAGGATCCGCTCCAGCACATCGGGCTGCGGGTCGCCGCCGGAGGAGAACGTGATCCCCAGTTCGAAGGCGGCGCCGTCGGCGATCGTGACGATGCGATCCTTCGAACCGAGCAGCTCGACGGAACCCGGCAGCACGCCGTGTCCGGAGGCGTCGAACACCGCGTCGACCGGCCGGTCGGCGGCTGCGCGGACCCGCTCCAGCCAGCCGTCGCCGTAGCCGACCGGAGTGGCGCCGAGGGCCTTGACGTCGTCGTGACCCTGCCGCCCCGTCGTGCCGATCACGGTCGCACCCAGCGCGACGGCCGCCTGCGTGGCGAACCGGCCGACGGCGCCGGTGGCGCCGTGGATCAGCACCAGTTCGCCGGCCCGCACGCCCAGCAGATCCAGTACGCGCAGCGCCGTTTCGCCTGCCACGGGCAGCGCCACGGCGTCTTCCCACGACAAGTCCGCCGGCTTCCGCACGACGGCACTCGCCAGCGCGTAGTCCGCGTACGAACCCGTGGCTGACCAGCCGAAGACCTCGTCGCCTACGGCGAAGCCCGCGCCGTCGCCGACCGCGTCGACCACGCCCGAGACTTCCAGGCCCGGGATCTGCACCCCGTCCGGCGCGGCGTCCTGCGTCATCGAGCCGCTGCGGATCTTCCAGTCGATGGGATTCACACCCGCGCGCCGCACGGCGACGCGGATCTGTCCCTGGCCGGGTTCGGGCACCGGGACGTCGTTCAGCCGCAGCACTTCCGGCCCGCCGTACTCGGTGAAGGTGATGGCTCTCATGGTGGTGCTTCGCTCCTTCGGTCGGTGCGGCTCGGCTCCGGTCAACTCTGCCGCGTCCAGCATCCATCCGCTCGAAGCGCGTTCACCATCCACTCGAGCAGGCGAGCACTTCTCGCCCGCCGCTACCGAAGGCGGTGGAAGTCGCCCGGTGAGTTCGACCGCCGTGCAGGTGGTGTCGGTGTCGCGTGGTCCACCGCCCGGCCTGAAAATCCCTTGACCTCCACAACGGTGGAGGTAGGACGCTGGCGATCATGAGCCAGCAGGTCGGCACCGGATCCTCGGCGTCCCCGGCGTCCCGGAGGACGAGCGTGTTGTGGAGCCGCGACCACCGGCTGACGACGGTCGGCCTGCTGCTCGTGGTCACCCTCGTGGCGTTCGAAGGCATGGGCGTCGCCACGGCGATGCCGACGCTCGTCGCCGAACTCCACGGCTTGGCGCTGTATTCGTGGCCGTTCACGACGTTCCTCGTCGCGAGTGTCGTCGCGACCGTCCTGTCCGGCCGGCTGGGCGACCGACGTGGCCCGGCGCCGGCGCTGCTGGCCGGGCCCACGCTGTTCGGCGCGGGGCTGATCGTGGCCGGCACCGCGCCGACGATGCCGGTATTGCTCGCGGGCCGCGCGCTGCAGGGATTCGGCTCGGGATTCCTGCTCGTCGCCGTGTTGCTCCTGATCGCGCTCACGTTCACCGACCGCGAACGCCCGGTGATCTACGCCGCGAACGCCGCCGCGTGGGTGCTGCCGGCCGTGCTCGGGCCGTCGATCGCGGGGGTGGTCACCGTCAGCGTCGGGTGGCGCTGGGTGTTTCTGGGGCTCGTGCCGCTCGTGACGATCGGGGTGGCGCTGCTGGTGATCGTCGTGCGGCGGCTGCCGCATCACGTCGCGGAGCCCTCGGCCCGGCGCGCCGGGGTGCTGCCCGCGGTGGCCGCCGCACTGGGCGTCGCGGCGCTGACCTGGGCGGCCCAGCACCCGTCACCGCTCGCATCGGGCTACGGCGCGGCGGGGCTCGTGGCGCTGGCCGCGGCGCTGCGCAACCTGCTGCCCAAGGGCACGATGACCGCGCGCCCCGGGCTGCCCACGGTCGTCGCGTCGCGGGCGTTGCTCTCCGGCGCGTATGCCGGGATGGAGGCCTACTTACCGCTGACCATGAGCGCGGTCCACGGCTACGGTCCCGCGCTCGCCGGCCTGCCGCTCACGATCACGGCGCTGGGCTGGTCGGCCGCCTCGGCCCTGCAGGGCCGGTTCCTCGACTGGTCCCGCGAGGCGACCCTGCGTACCGGGTTCACGCTCGTCGCGGTGTCGCTCGTCGGGTTCGGGTTCGTCGCGCAGCCGTGGTGCCCGGCGTGGATGGCGTTCGTGGTGTGTGCCATCGGCGGGTCCGGCATGGGCATCGGGATGCCGTCGATCTCGGTGCTCCTGCTGCGGTATTCACCCGACGGTGAACGCGGGTTCAACACTTCGGCCATGCAGCTGGCCGACTGGGTGGGTTCGGCTCTGTTGATCGGTCTCGGAGGCGCGTTGCTTGCCGCGGTGGCCTCCGCCCAGCACCCGGCGCCGGCGATGGCGATACTGGCCGCGGCGCTGGTTTCGCTCGCAGTTGCGGGCGCCGCTCTGACGAGCCGATGGCCGCCGAAGGTGTGACAGACCACTTCCCGGCCAAGGGGAGGCTTCGTCACCGGGCGCGGCGGACTACCCTGGTAGGGCGATGACCTATCTCGACCACGCGGCGACCACGCCGATGCTGCCCGAAGCCGTCGCGGCGATGACCGAGGCTTTGTCCACCGTGGGCAACGCCTCCGCGCTGCACTCTTCGGGCCGTCGCGCACGCCGCGTCGTGGAGGAGTCGCGCGAAATCATCGCCGAGGCGCTGGGCGCCCGGCCGTCGGAGGTCGTGTTCACCGGCGGTGGCACGGAGAGCGACAACCTCGCGGTCAAGGGCATCTACTGGGCCCGCAAGGCCGCCGGGCGCAGCCGCATCCTGTGCAGCGTGGTGGAGCACCACGCGGTGCTCGACACCGTGGAATGGCTCGAAGCCCACAGCGACGCCGAGGTCACCTGGCTCGAGGTCGACGACCAGGGCCGCGTGTCGCCCGAAACGCTGCGCGCGGCCATCGAGTCGGCACCTGAGACGGTCGCGCTCGTCACGGTCATGTGGGCCAACAACGAGGTCGGCACGGTCAACCCGATCACCGAGCTCGCCGCGATCTGCGCCGAGCACGAGATCCCGCTGCACACCGACGCCGTGCAAGCCGTCGGCGCGTTGCCGGTCGACTTCGCCGCGAGCGGCGCTTCGGCGCTCACGTTCACGGGCCACAAGCTCGGCGGCCCCTACGGCGTCGGCGCGCTCCTGCTGAGCCGCGACACCGAGTGCACGCCGGTGCTGCACGGCGGCGGCCAGGAACGCAGCGTGCGCTCGGGCACGCTCGACGTACCGGCGATCGTCTCCTTCGCCACCGCGGTGCGCGTCGCCGTCGAGGGGCGCGCCGACTACGCCGCGCGCGTCGAGAAGCTACGCGACGAACTGATCGAAGCCGTGCTGCGTGAGGTCCCCGACGCGATTCTCAACGGCGGTGAAGGCGCGCGCCTGCCGGGGCACGGGCACTTCACGTTCCCCGGCTGCGCGGGTGACAGCCTCCTGATGCTGCTCGACGCCAAGGGCATCGAGTGCTCCACGGGTTCCGCGTGCACCGCCGGCGTCGCCGAGCCGAGCCACGTGCTGCTCGCGATGGGCGCCGATGCGGCGGCCGCGCGCGGCTCGCTGCGCTTCTCGCTCGGCCACACGTCCACGCCGGACGACGTGGCTTCGCTCGCGCGCGAGCTCGGCGGTGTCGTCGCCAGGGCGCGCCAGGCGGGGCTCGCCGGCATGCGCAAGACGCGAAAGCAAGAGGTGTAGGGCATGCGGGTACTGGCCGCCATGAGCGGCGGAGTCGATTCGGCGGTGGCGGCCGCGCGTGCGGTCGAGGCGGGCCACGACGTCGTCGGCGTGCACCTGGCGCTGTCGGCGAAGCCGGGCACGTTACGCACGGGTTCACGTGGTTGCTGCACGATCGAGGATTCACACGACGCGCGCCGGGCTGCCGACATCCTCGGCATCCCGTTCTATATCTGGGATTTCGCCGAGCGGTTCACCGAAGAGGTCGTGGAGACCTTCGTCGGCGAGTACGCGGCGGGGCGCACCCCCAACCCGTGTGTCACGTGCAACGAGAAGATCAAGTTCGAAGCCCTGTTGGAAAAGGCGATGGCGCTCGGCTTCGACGCCGTGGCCACGGGGCACTACGCGCGGCTGGCGAGGATCGACGGCGAGCTGCAGCTGCGGCGCAGCGCCGACGAGGGCAAGGACCAGTCCTACGTGCTGGCGTCGCTCACGCCCGAGCAGCTGGCCCACGCGATGTTCCCGCTCGGCGACTCGTGGAAGTCCGACGTGCGTGCCGAAGCCGAGCGGCGCGGGCTTTCCGTGGCACACAAGCCCGACAGTCACGACATCTGCTTCATCCCCGACGGCGACACGAAGAAGTTCCTCGAAAACCGGCTGGGGCAGCGGCCAGGGGAACTCGTCGACGCCGAGACCGGCGCGGTGCTGGGGCACCACACCGGCGTCCACGGCTTCACCGTCGGGCAGCGCAAGGGCCTCGGCATCGACGCACCGGCCGCCGACGGGCGCCCGCGTTACGTGCTTTCGCTCGAACCCGTGTCGGGCACGGTGAAAGTCGGCTCGCAGGCCGGCCTCGGCGTGCAGGCAATCGACGCCGACCGCGTGATCTGGCCGGGCGGGCGGGCGCTCGTGGGACCGACCGAATGCGTGGTGCAGGTCCGCGCGCACGGCGGGATCGCACAGGCCGTTGCAGAGGTCGACGGAACTGCGCTGCGGATCCAGCTGCGCGAGCCGCTGAGTGGGGTGGCGCCGGGACAGGTCGTGGTGCTCTACCGCCCCGACGCGGCGGCCGGCGATCTCGTGCTCGGCAGCGCCAAGATCTCCGGCACCCGCTGAGTCCTTTGCGGACGGTCAGAGCCGCAGCTTGAACCCGGTGTGGCTCGGCGTGAACCCGAGCCGCTCGTAGAACCGGTGCGCGCCCGCACGCGAGGTGTCCGAGGTCAGCTGGACCAGTGCGCAGCCGCGGCGACGGGATTCGTCGATGGCCCACTGCACCAGCTCGGCGCCGAGGCCCGCGCCGCGGTGGTCGGCGCGGACGCGGACGGCCTCAATCTGCCCGCGCAGCGCGCCGCGCCGGGCGAGTCCCGGGATGATCGACAGCTGCAGGGTCGCCACGGGGCCGTCGTCGCTCGCCGCCACGACCAGTAGCTGCTGCGGATCGGCGTCGATCGCCTCGAACGCGCGCAGGTACGGTTCGAGGTCGTCGGCCGAATCCCGCGTGGCACCGAGCTGGTCGTCGGCGAGCATGTGCACGATCGCCTCGACGTCTTCGCGGCGAGCGCGCCGCACGATGGTTCCTGGCATGGCGCTCAGTATGCCGAGTAGTGCCGGACCCCGTCGATGGTCTCGACCATGAGGTCCCCGCGCGACACCAGCAGGTCGAGGTGCGCGGAGGTCTCGAGCACGGCCAGCATCTGGTTGAACGCGTCCAGTTCGGACAGTCGACGGCCGCGGCGGGTCCAGCCGAGCCGATTCGCGGTGTCGAACGCGGTACTCGCGCCGGCGTCGACCTGCGCGGCCATGGCTTCCAAGCGCTGCCGGTGGTGTTCGAGCAGCTCGTCCACGCGCTCGTGCACGCTCGGGGCGACCGGGCCGTGCGCGGGCAGCAGCCGCTGATCGGGCAGCGCGCGCACGAGCCGCAGCGAATCGAGGTAGTCACCAAGCGGCAGCTCGGCCGGCACGGGCTGGAAGCCGATCGACGGTGTGATGTGGGGCAGCACGTGGTCACCGGAGAACAGCAGGCCCGCCGCCCCGTCGAGGAACACGACGTGGCCCGTGGTGTGGCCGGGGGTGTGGACCACTTCGAGCTCACGTCCTGGGAGCACCGTGCGCCGTCCGGGGCGCAGCCACTCGTCCGGGTCCTCCCACTGGTCGAGGTCGGTGCGGCCCGGCACGTCGGCGAACATCTTGGCCAGCGCCGCGATCACCGAGTCGGCACCGCAGTGGCGCAGCAGTTCGACCTGTGCGTTCATCGGCAGCTGATCCGGGTTCGCGGTGGCCTTGAGTGAGGGTTCTTCCAGCTGTCCCAGGGAAACTTTGCTGCCGAACTCGCGCCGTAGCACGACTGCCTGCGTGTAGTGGTCGCGGTGCACGTGGGTCACGAGGAACTCGCGTACGTCGCCGAGCTCGGCGCCGATGCCTTTCAGCGCATCGGAAAGCTGCTCGCGCGCCTCGGCGAGTGCCCAGCCGGAGTCGATCAGCGCCAGAGTGCTGCCGTCGGTCACGGCGTAGACGTTCACGGCCCGCAGTGCGTCGTTCGGCAACGGCAACGGGATGCGGTAGACCCCGGCGGCCACTTCGTAGACCCCGGGTTCTGTCCAGTTCCGGTCGCTGTCTTCGGGCAACGGCTCCACGGTGACCTCCGTCCGGGCAGGACTGGCGTCCTGCCTCGTTCCACGCCTCTTTCACACACTGTCTTTTCCACACTGTTTTTCCACAGTGTTTTTCCCGCACTGTTTTCCCACATTGGGCCGTTCCCTGCGTGGTGTCCACCAGGGCGGCGTGAGACAACGGTCACTCGCTCAGGCGGTTTCCCTCGTCAGCGCGGTGTCGATCGTCAGCGCCGTCGCGATGACCAGGCTCGCGAGCGGTTCCGGGAGCTGATGTGGGATTTCGACGACGTAGCTGTCCTCACCCGCCTTCGGCGCGGGACGACCGACGCGCGCGATCTGCGTGCCGGAGTGGTTGTGGATGGTGACGTCGCGCCACCGCGCACCCGCGGCGATGACGGTGCCGACCGTGCGGCCGCGGGCGACGAAAGTGAAACGCGTTGCATCCGGCCCGCGGGCGGGTACGATTTCACCGATCGGCGATTCGTCCGCCCGGGTCACGACGAACCGCGAACGCAGCTCTTTCGCCGGGCGTGCCACTTTCAGCACGGTGCTGTGGTTGGCGTCGCGGACCTCGAACTTGTGGGTCACGTACTGGTCGTACTTCCGCACGAGCCGCGCGGCTCGGTGCAGGAAGCCCTGGCTCACGTCGGCCACGCCCCCGAGGCGCGCGCCCTGGCCGTCGAACACCCCGTACTCCTCGGAGTTCCCGGCGAGCTCCGAGCTTCCGCTTCGGCGGCTCACGACGAGGACGGGCTCGGTGAACAGCGTCCCGACGACGAGAGGCGAGCGGCGTTCGGCGATTCGTGCCTCGCCGTCCCACCGGTGCGGCGCGGTGGGACTCACCTCGTCCGGGTGCCGGCCCGGCGGTGGCGGCGAGGAGCTCGTCATGACCATCCAGGGTATCGCTGTCACCGCGAAATCGGTGCAGGCAAAGGGATATGCGGCGAATGTCCGGCTCAGCGGGCCGCCCGGGGCGAGGCCGGTGCGGCGGTCTCCGGCACGGTCGGCGAGAATTCGCCCGTGACTGAACGAGCCTGGCCCGACGGCGCCGCGACCGCGATCGGCTCGATGCCCGGCACGGACCCGGCCGAGTCGGCCGCCGTCGTGTTCGGCGAGCTGCCGGAGTTCCCCCACGTGCCGGAGCTGCCCGCGCGCGGCGTCGGCGCGGACGTGCTGGGCCGCACCGCCGCGCTGCTCGTGGACCTGGCCGTGGAGGTCGTGCCGAGTGGGTACCGCGTCGCCGCCCGGCCGGGGCACCACCACCGCCGCGGCCGAGACCTGCTGCAGTGGGACCTCGACGCCGTGCAGGAAGCTCGCGAGAAGGCAGGCGCCGCGCCGCCGGTGATCAAGACCCAGCTGGCCGGGCCGTGGACGCTCGGCGCGGGCATCGAGCTGGCGCGCGGCCACCGCGTGCTCACCGATCGCGGCGCGTTGCGCGATTTCACCGCCTCGCTGCTCGACGGGCTGGCCCAGCACGTCGCCGAGCTCAAGGCCCGCGTCGGCGCGCCCGTCGTGGTGCAGCTCGACGAGCCGACACTGCCCGCGGTCCTGGCGGGCAGCCTGCCGACGCCCTCGGGTTACGGAAATGTGCCTGCGGTGCCCGAACCGGAGGCCCGCGCGGTGCTGGCGACCATGATCGAAGGCGTCGAGGCGATCACGGACCAGCCCGTGCTCGTGCACTGCTGCGCGCCGAAACCACCGCTGGCCCTGCTGCGCGCCGCGGGCGCCGGCGCGATCGCTTTCGACGTCACGCTCCTGCACGGGGCCTCGGCCGAGACGCTCGACGAGATCGGCGAGACGTGGGACAGCGGCGCGGTGCTGTTCCTGGGCCTCGTGCCCTCGACCGACCCCGGGACGCCTCCGACGCTCAAGGCCGTGGCCGATCCCGCGCTCACACTCGTCGACCGGCTCGGTTTCCCCCGGTCGATCCTGGCCGAGCGGACCGTGCCGACGCCGACGTGCGGGCTGGCGGGCGCGACGGCCGAGTGGATGCGCCGCGCGCTCGCGCTCTCCCGAGACCTCGGCAAGGGTTTCGCGGAGCCGCCCGAAACGTGGTCGGCGCGGGGGTAGCGTGTCGGGGAAAGACCGACTACGGGGGATGTCCATGGGTTTGTTCCGCCGCCGCGCCGACCCGCCAGCCAACACGCCAGCCGACCCGCCAGCCAACATGACAGCCGAGGTCGTCCCGCCCGACCCGCGCACGCCGTGGCCGGAGCAGCCGGTGCCCACCGACGTCGAGGCCGCGGCCGCCGCGTTCTGGACGGACTGGTTCGAGCTGCTGCCGCAGGTCAGCGCCGCGCTGGGGGACCGGGAGCCGCACCGCGTGGAACACGACCTGTGCAAGCTCGTCGAAGCGCTGCACCCGCGGCTGCACTTCGCGCTAGAACGCGGCCGCATGGCGATTTACGCGCTCGTGGTGAGCGGCCAGGAGGATCCGGAGCTGCGCCCGGTCACCGACGCGTGGAAGGCCGCCGCCCCGCCCGACGACGCGATCTGGGAGTACCACGACTCGGTGCCGCCGGTCCCCGACCCGGCAGGCGTGACCGTGAATCTGGGCGAACACCGGATTTCGCTGGCCGACGTGCGGGTAGTCGCGCAGGTGGACGACGACGTCGTCGATGTCGCCGTGTACCACCCGGCGCTCGCCGAACTCGACGAGGCGGACCGCACCACGATGACCTTCCTCCCGCTCGACGCCACGCTCGGTGAGCGCCTCGCCGCCGAACGCCTGCGCCGCGTGGAGACCGCGCAGGCCGAGCCCGAGGGCACGATCAGTCTCGCGGAGCTTCGTGATCTGGTCCGTGAGCTCGGTGGGACCGACGGTCCCGGCGGCTCCGGCGGGCGAGAAGGCGAAACTGTCGGGGGCTCCGGCTAGGGTTACCACCCGTGAGCAGCGACCTTCCCCAGGACCAGCCGGCCGCACCGGAGACGGCGGCGGCTCAGGACATCACGGACATCCCCGCCGGCGTGCGCGAGCGGCACGGCGCCCTCGCGGAGGAGGTTCGCGGGCACCAGTTCCGCTACTACGTGCTCGACTCGCCGATCGTGTCCGACGGCCAGTTCGACACGCTCCTCGGTGAGCTGCAGGCGCTCGAGGACGAGTACCCGGCGCTGGTCACGCCGGATTCCCCGACGCAGAACGTCGGCGGCACGTTCTCCACCGAGTTCACGGCATACGACCACCTCGAACGCATGCTGAGCCTGGACAACGTGTTCGACACCGACGAATTCCGCACCTGGGTGGAGCGCGTCGAAAAGGAGATCGGGCAGACGGAGTACCTGGCGGAGCTGAAGATCGACGGGCTGGCCATCAACCTGCTGTACGAAGACGGCAAGCTCACGCGCGGCCTCACCCGCGGCGACGGCCGCACGGGAGAAGACGTCACACTCAACATCCGTACCCTCGACCAGGTGCCGGACGAGCTCACGGGCACCGACGAGTTCCCGGTGCCGAAGCTCATCGAAGTGCGCGGCGAGGTGTTCTTCCGCGTGGAGGACTTCCTGGAGCTCAACGCAAAGATGGTCGAGGCGGGCAAACCCCCGTATGCGAATCCGCGCAACACCGCGGCGGGATCGTTGCGGCAGAAGGATCCGCGCATCACGAAGGAGCGCCGGCTGCGGCTGATCTGCCACGGGCTCGGCAAACGGCAGGGGTTCGAGCCGGTCACGCAGTCGCACGCGTACGACGCGCTGGTGGCGTGGGGCCTGCCGGTGTCGCCGCACACCCGGGTGCTGCACACGGCGAAGGAGCTCACCGACCACATCGCGTACTGGGGAGAGCACCGGCACGACGCCGAGCACGAGATCGACGGCGTGGTGATCAAGGTCGACAAGGTCGCCTTGCAACGGCGGCTGGGCACCACGTCGCGCGCGCCGCGGTGGGCGATCGCGTACAAGTACCCGCCGGAAGAGGCGATCACGACACTGCTCGACATCCAGGTGGGGGTCGGGCGCACGGGCCGGGTCACGCCGTTCGCGGTCACCGAACCGGTGAAGGTCGCCGGGTCCACCGTGGCGCGCGCGACGCTGCACAACGCGGAAGAGGTCAAGCGCAAGGGAGTGCTGATCGGCGACCGCATCGTGATCCGCAAGGCGGGCGACGTCATCCCCGAGGTGATGGGCCCGGTCGTCGACGCACGGACGGGCAACGAGCGCGAGTTCGTGATGCCGACGCACTGCCCGGAATGCGGCACGGAACTCGCTTACCAGAAGGAAGGCGACAAGGACATCCGCTGTCCGAACACGCGCTTCTGCCCGGCGCAGCTGCGGGAACGGCTGTTCCACCTCGCCGGCCGGGGGGCGTTCGACATCGAGGTGCTCGGCTACGAGGCGGCAGTCGCGCTGCTCGATGCGCGCGTGGTCGCCGACGAGGGCGACGTGTTCGACCTGACCGAAGACGCGTTGAGCGAGGTGGAGCTGTTCCGCACCAAGGCGGGTGAGCTCTCGGCCAACGCGAAGAAGCTGCTGGCGAACCTCGACACCGCGAAGGATCGTCCTTTGTGGAAAGTGATCGTGGCGTTGTCGATCCGCCACGTCGGGCCGACGGCGGCGCAGGCGCTGGCGCGTGAATTCGGTTCACTGCAGCGCATCGAGGAGGCGAGCGAGGAGGAGCTGGCCGACGTCGACGGCGTGGGGCCGACCATCGCACACGCCGTGCAGGAGTGGTTCGAGGTCGACTGGCACCGTGAGATCGTCGAGAAGTGGCGCCGTGCGGGCGTCCGGATGGAAGAGGCGCGCGACGACTCGATCCCACGGAACCTCGAGGGCCTGTCGATCGTGGTCACGGGCTCACTGGACTCGTTCTCTCGCGACGAGGCCAAGGAATCCATCATGTCCCGCGGTGGAAAGGCGGCCGGCTCGGTGTCGAAGAAGACGGCGTTCGTGGTCGTCGGCGACTCGCCGGGCTCCAAGTACGACAAGGCCGTGCAGCTGAAGGTGCCGGTTCTCGACGAGAACGGGTTCCGGGTGTTGCTGGACCGTGGTCCGGAAGCGGCGGCCGAGGTGGCGCTGCCTACGGGTGAAGAGGAGCCGGCCGATGGATGACGCAGGGACGGCCTGCTTTGGGTGACCTCGAGATCCGCCCACCCCGGCCGGAGGAATTCGAAGCGGTGGGCGCCCTCACCGTCGCGGCGTACGACGCCGACGGTCTGCTTTCCGACAATGTCGGCTACGAAACCGAGCTCCGCGACGTCGCCCGCCGCGCGGAGCACGCCGAGCTGCTGGTCGCGGTTCTCGGAGGCGCTGTCGTCGGGACCGTCGCCGTGGTCCGTCCAGGGACTTCGTACGCCGAGATCTCGCGGGAGGGCGAGCTGGAGTTCCGGATGCTGGCCGTGGATCCGTCCGCTCGCGGCCGCGGCGTCGGCGCCGCGCTCACGCAAGCCGTCCTCTCGCGCGCCCGCACGTTGGGCCTGCGGCGGGTCGTGCTCAGTTCCCTGGAGCGCATGCACGCGGCCCACCGGCTCTACGAACGGCTCGACTTCCGAAGGCTTCCCGCCCGCGACTGGCAGCCGTTTCCGGACATCACCCTCATCGCCTACGAACGCGACCTGTAGATGGCGGTGCCTTCAGCAATGGGCGCCCGCCCTGCCGCGCCGCCCGCCCCGGCTGCCCGGCCCGGCCCGGCCCGGCGCTGTGCGGCGGGTGCGCGAGGTCGTTTCGACAGCGGCCCTTCGCCCGCCGGAGCGATCCGGGCGGCTTCGGCCGGATTCCCGCGACCCACGTGGCGGTGCTGTCCTGGCGATGCGCTGCCGAGGCTGGTCCGTGAATGCGGTGCTGCTCCGGCGATGCGCTGCGGGCGGCTGTGCCGGTCAGTGAATGCGGTGCTGCCCTGGCGATGCGCTGCCGAGGCTGGTCCGTGAATGCGGTGGTGCCCCGGCGATGCGCTGCCGGTGTCGTCGGCTGTGCCGGTCCGTGAATGCGGTGCCGCCCCGGGCGATCCGGTGCCGGTGCCGGTCAGCCGTCCAGCACGACCGAGACGATGCCCGCGAAGTGGGCCAGACGGGCGACCTCCGCGGCGCGGAAACCGGGGCCGCCGGGACGCGCGACGAGCAGCGCCGTGCCCGGCTTGCCGAGGGGAGTGGCGGCCAGCTCCGTACCGAGCTCCTTCCACGTCTCCGGGATCCAGTCCTCTTCGCCGTCGAGCACCGTCGCACGCTCCAGCGGCAGCCAGGGCAGGTCCTCGAACGGGTTCTCCGGTGCCGCGCTCGACGACGCGAGCCGCCGGGTGCCCGAATCGGTGTGCGAGACCACGACGGCCCAGCCGGCGCGGATGATCTTCGGCACGCCCTCGGCCAGCAGGTCGAGGCCAGTCCTCGGCTGGGCGGCGATCTCCTCCACCAGCTCCAATTCGCGGTGCGTGTCGAGAATCCCCGCATACGGGCGCACGGCGTCGACCTCGACGCCTTCGACGCTCTCGGCCGCGGTGATCAGGGCGTCGGGCAGGCGGCCGGACGGCAGCTCCACCACGAGGTCGTCGACCGCGACCCCGCCGCCCCGCTCGACCACGTCGACGCTGAGAATGTCGGCGCCGACCGTCCCGAGTGCCGTCGCAACGGCGCCGAGGGTGCCGGGGGAGTCCGGAAGCTGGACCCGCAGCAGGAACGACACCACACGCCCCTCTCACCTCAGGCGTCCCACTCTTGTCGCGGAACGCGGTTACCGGGCGCCGATTGTGACAGACCCGAAGCGGGCCGGGGACCCGCTGTCCGGCAGGCGGGACACCCGTGCGCTGATAACCCGGTCGTGCCCGCCGGCGCCGCCACCATAGACTTGCAGCTTCCGACAGCACCCGCACAGCACACCCCGGGAGTCACCCGCGTGCCCAACATTTCCCGAGACGAGGTCGCGCACCTCGCCAAGCTGGCCAGGCTGGCCGTCACCGAAGACGAGCTGGACGTTTTCGCGGGCCAGCTCGACCAGATCCTGGACTCGGTGGCGAAGGTGAGCGAGGTCGCGGCGGACGACGTCCCGCCGACCTCGCACGCCGTGCCGCTCACGAACGTCTTCCGCGAGGACGAAGTGCGCCCCTGCCTGACGCAGCAGCAGGTGCTGGCCGGCGCGCCGGCCAGCGAGCAGGGCCGGTTCCGGGTGCCGCGGATTCTGGGAGAAGAACAGTGAGTGAACTCGTCAAGCTGACCGCCGCGGAGCTCGCGGCGAAGATCCACGCGCGAGAGGTCTCGTCGGTCGAGGTCACCCAGGCGCACCTCGACCGGATCGGCGAGGTCGACGCCCATGTGCACGCCTTCCTGCACGTCGACACCGAGGGTGCGCTGGGTGCGGCGAAGGCCGTCGACGAGAAGCTGGCCGCGGGCGAGCAGCCGGCGTCGGCGCTGGCCGGGGTGCCGCTGGCGCTCAAGGACGTGCTGACCACCGAGGGCATCCCGACCACGTGCGGTTCACGCACGCTGGAGGGCTGGCTCCCGCCGTACGACGCGACAGTCACGCGCAAGCTGCGCGAAGCCGGCGTCGTCATCCTCGGCAAGACGAACATGGACGAGTTCGCCATGGGCTCCTCCACGGAGAACTCGGCATACGGGCCCACGCACAACCCCTGGGACCACGCCCGTGTCCCGGGCGGTTCGGGTGGTGGCTCGTCGGCATCGATCGCGGCGTTCGAAACGCCGCTGGCGATCGGCACGGACACCGGCGGCTCGATCCGCCAGCCCGGCGCCGTCACCGGTACCGTCGGCGTGAAGCCCACGTACGGCGGAGTTTCCCGCTACGGCCTCGTCGCTTTCTCGTCTTCGCTCGACCAGGCGGGCCCGTGCGCGCGGACCGTGCTCGACGCCGCGCTGCTGCACGAGGTCATCGCGGGCCACGACGTCATGGACTCCACCTCCATCGACGCGCCGGTGCCGCCGGTCGTCGCGGCCGCGCGCCAGGGCGCGACCGGCGACCTCAAGGGCGTGCGGGTCGGTGTGGTGAAGGAGTTCGGCGGCGACGGCTATCAGGCCGGCGTGCTGAGGTCCTTCGAAGCCGCCGTGGAGCAGTTGCGTGCGCTGGGTGCCGAGGTCGTCGAGGTTTCGTGCCCGAACTTCGCGTACGCGCTGCCGGCGTACTACCTGATCGCGCCGAGTGAGGCGTCGTCGAACCTCGCGCGGTTCGACGCGATGCGCTATGGCCTGCGCGTGGCCGACGACGGCACCCACAGCGCCGAAGAGGTCATGTCGCTCACGCGCGAAAAGGGCTTCGGCGCCGAGGTGAAGCGCCGGATCATGCTGGGCACGTACGCGCTGTCGTCGGGGTACTACGACGCCTACTACGGCTCGGCGCAGAAGGTGCGCACGCTCATCAAGCGCGACTTCGACGCCGCGTTCGACCAGGTCGACGTGCTCGTGTCGCCGACACCGCCGACCACGGCGTTCAAGATCGGCGAGCGGGTGGACGACCCGGTGGCGATGTACCTCGCCGACCTGTGCACGATCCCGTCGAACCTCGCGGGCAACGCCGCGATGAGTGTCCCGAGTGGACTGTCGCACGAGGACGGTCTGCCGGTGGGCCTGCAGATCATGGCCCCCGCACTCGCCGACGATCGGCTCTACCGCGTCGGCGCCGCCTACGAAGCCGCGCGTGACGCCGCAGCCGGCGGATCGCTCGTGCACCGGGTTCCGGAGCTGGGAGGAACGAAGTGACTGCCGTGGCCGAGTTGATGGACTACGCCGAGGTCGTCGAGCGGTTCGACCCGGTGCTCGGGCTCGAGGTCCACGTCGAGCTCAACACGAAGACGAAGATGTTCTGCGGCTGCGCCAACGAGTTCGGCGGCGAGCCGAACACGAAGACGTGCCCGACGTGCTTGGGCCTGCCGGGCGCGCTGCCGGTGGTGAACGGCAAGGCCGTGGAGGGCGCGATCCGCATCGGGCTCGCGCTCAACTGCGAGATCGCCGAGTGGTGCCGGTTCGCCCGGAAGAACTACTTCTACCCGGACATGCCGAAGAACTTCCAGACGTCGCAGTACGACGAGCCCATCGCCTTCAACGGCTACCTCGACGTGACGCTCGACGACGGCGAGGTCGTACGCGTGGAGATCGAGCGCGCGCACATGGAGGAGGACACCGGCAAGTCGCTCCACGTGGGGGGCGCGACCGGCCGCATTCACGGCGCCGAGCACTCGCTGCTCGACTACAACCGCGCCGGGGTGCCGCTGATCGAGATCGTCACGAAGCCGATCACCGGCACGGGCGAGCGCGCGCCCGAGGTGGCGCGCGCGTACGTGACGGCGCTGCGCGACCTGCTGCGTGCGCTCGAGGTGTCCGACGTCCGCATGGACCAGGGCTCGCTGCGCTGCGACGCGAACGTCTCGCTGATGGCCAAGGACGCCACGGAGTTCGGCACGCGCACGGAGACGAAGAACGTCAACTCGCTGCGCAGTGTCGAACGAGCCGTGCGCTACGAGATGACCCGGCAGGCCGCGATCCTTGCCGACGGCGGCTCGATCAAGCAGGAGACGCGCCACTTCCAGGAGGCGGACGGCACGACCTCGTCCGGCCGCACGAAGGAGACCGCGGAGGACTACCGGTACTTTCCGGAGCCCGACCTGGTGCCGATCGCGCCGTCGCGCGAGTGGGTGGAGCAGCTGCGCAAGACGATGCCGGAGATGCCGGCCGAGCGGCGCAAGCGGATCCAGACCGAGTGGAACCTGTCCGACGAAGCGCTGCGCGACCTGCTGAACGTGGGCGCCGTCGACCTGGTCGCGGCCACCGTCGAGGCGGGCGCGAAGCCGGACGAAGCCCGCGGCTGGTGGGTCAACACGCTCGCACAGGAGGCCAACACTCGCGAGGTGGAGCTGGCCGAACTCCCGATCACGCCGGCACAGGTCGCCGAGGTGATCGCGCTGGTCTCCTCGGGTGAGCTGACGAACAAGCTCGCCAAGGAGGTCGTGCAGGGGGTGCTCGCGGGCGAGGGTTCGCCGCGCGAGGTCGTCGACAAACGCGGCCTCAAGGTCGTCTCCGACGACTCCGCTCTGCTCACCGCCGTCGACGAAGCGCTGGCCGCGCAGCCCGACGTCGCCGACAAGATCCGCGGCGGGAAGGTCGCCGCCGCCGGCGCGATCGTCGGCGCGGTCATGAAAGCCACCAAGGGCCAGGCCGACGCAAAGCGCGTGCGTGAGCTGATCATCGAGCGCGTCGGCTCCTAACTGCTGTCACCGAAGCGCCCCCGTCATCTGGTCCACACCGGCGGCGGGGGCGCCGGTCACGCCCGGCACGAACGCCGTCACAGGAACGATTGGTAACTTCGGAGCGTGAACAGGAACTCCTCCGGCAGTCAGTGGTTCCGGCGCGTCTCGTGGCGCGAATGGGTGGGTCTCGGAGCGGGGCTGCTGGCGCTGGCGGCACTGTTCCTGCCCTGGACCGTCCTCACCGCCGACACGGCCACTTCGGACGTGCGGGACGCGTTCGCTTCGCTGCCTCACGACGACGTGGTGCGGTCGGCTTGGCATTCGGACTTCTTCGCGTGGTTCCCGCCGTTCGTGGTACTCGCGGCGGGCGTGGTGGTGGTCCTGTTCGGGCAGCGGCCGAAAATGCGGATCAGTGGGCTTCCGCAGCTCTGGCTCGTGGCCGGACTGGCCGCGTTCGTGCTCGTGATCATCGGCTGGTCGACGCTGTCGTGGGTGTTCGACAGCGACCAGCGGGCATTTCTGGACGTCGCGGGCGTCGCGATCAACGCCGGTGTCGGGCGATACCTCGGGCTGCTCGCCACGCTGATCGCGATCGCCGTGGCGATCGCCGACATCCGCGCCGCGCGTGCCGAATCGCGGCAGCCGCGGAAGTTGCCGAAGCGCTAGTCCTTGCCGAGCCCGCCGCCGGTTTCGGTGACGGTGATGAGCACGACGCGGTCGTCGCTGGACACCGGTTTCCCGCCGTCCTTGTTGATGGTGCCGGCGACGGCGAGCTGCGGACTGATCATGCTCATGCCCGCCAGACGCCCGTACGTGATGGGTGGTTTGCCATTGCCGTCGAGGCTCACGGTCGGTTTCCCGGTGACGGCGCCGTCCGGGGTCACGGGCAGGTTCTGCAGGCCGGTCGACGACGCGACGGCCAGAATCCCGTTGGAATCCACGAAATCCGCGCACCCGAGAGTCCCCGGTTTGTCCGGCCACGTCCATGCCGGCGTCGACAGGTTCTGGCCCGCCTGCACGCGGTACAACAGGTCCGGGCCGCCCGGCTGGTCGGTGACCCACACGCGTTTGGCGTCCGCGGAAGCGCACAACCCGCCCGGGTTGTGCAGCCCCGATGCGTACACGGCGGAGCCCGCGGTCGGGTTGCCGGTGGCGGGCGCGCCCGACGTGTCGATCCGCAGCACCTTGCCCGCCAACGACTTCGGGTCCGCGGCGGCGGCCGCGTTTCCGGCGTCGCCCGTCGCGACCAGCAGCGCGCCGCGTCCGTCGCTCAGCAGAGCGCCTCGGTTGCCGGTGGCGCCTTTGGGAATGCCGGTGAGCACGGGCTTCGGCGGCTGGCCCTTCGCGAAGCGCACCACGCGGTTGTCGGTCGCCGTCGTGATGTACGCGAACACGAGCTGGTCCTCGACATAGCTCGGCGAGAGGGCCAGCGAAGTCAGCCCGCCGTCCCCGGTGGCCACGACGTCGAGCTGCTCGAACAGCGTCGCGTCACGGCCCGCCGTGGCGAGCAGCACACGGCCCGACTTGCGTTCGCCCGCCAGCGCCGACGGCGTCGATCCGTCACCCGGCAGGCCCGCGACGGCCGCGACGGTGTCGAGGCACGTCGCGATCACGGCCTTGTCGAAGTCCTTGCAGCCCTGCGGCGGCGGGATCGTCGACGGTCCCTGTTGCGGTCCCTGGCTGGGGTCCTGCCCGTCGCCGGACGGGTCGTTCGGGTCGTGCACCTGCGGTGGCGACTCGGGGCTCGGCACCGGCGCGGGGCTGAACGTCTGGCCGGCCGCGGTGTCGTCGAACCGCGCGCAGCCCGAAATCAGCAGGCCGCCGCAGGCGAGCAGGGCCAGCGCCGCCGACCACCGGAACCGGGTACGCATGATGTCCCAGCCTAGGTGCCTCCGCGTGAGCGCGGGGTAAGTGGCTACCGTGGCGATCATGACGCTGACTGTGCTGGTCCCCGACGACGAGGGCGTCGCCGCTCTCGCCGAGCTGCCCGAAGTGCGGGCTGTGCGCTACCGGTGGGGCGACCCCGTGCCCCCGGAGGCCGCGAAGGCGGAGGTGCTCATCCCCGGCTCGCACCCCGCGGGTAACGAGCTGTGGCGAGAGCTGCCGAACCTCAAGCTCGTTCAGCTGCTGTCCGCCGGCGCCGAAGAGTGGGTCGGCAAGGTCCCCGACGGCGTGTTGCTCTCGACGTGCCGCGGTGCGCACGGCGGCAGCACGGCGGAGTGGGTCGTCGCGGTGCTGCTGGCGATGTACCGCAAGCTCGGCTACTTCGCGGCAGGCCAGCGCGAGCGCCGCTGGGACAAGGTGTCGGCCGAAACCCTTCAAGGCCAACTAGCGCTCATCGTCGGTGCCGGCGACCTCGGCCGTCAGCTGCGCCGCCGGCTCGAGGCGTTCGACGTGCGCTGCACCATGGTCGGCATGTCCGCTCGCGACGGCGTCCACGGTGTTGCCGAGCTGCCCGAACTCCTGCCCGCCCACGACATCGCCGTGCTGATGGTCCCCCTGACCTCTCGCACCCGCGGGATGGTCGACACCGCCTTCCTCGCGGCGATGCCCGACAACGCGATTCTCGTGAACGCTTCGCGCGGCCCGGTCGTGGACACCGACGCGCTGCTGGCCGAGCTCACCACCCACCGGCTGCGGGCGGCACTCGACGTCACCGAACCGGAACCGCTGCCGTCGGACCATCCGTTGTGGACCGCGCCGGGCCTGCTGCTCACGCCGCACGTCGGAGGTGCGGTCGCGGGGGTGCGCAAGCGTGCGTACGCCGTCGCCGCCGCCGAGATCGCGCGTTACGCGGGCGGTGAACTGCCCGCGAACCTCGTGCACGGCGAATACTGACGAATGGCCCCCTGACCTCGGCGCGCTCGCTCGCGGCCGGAGCCTCGATCCCCTACCCTTCGCGCGTGACCAGTCAAGGGGACGACTACCAGACCAGCCTGCTGTCCGGAGTCGAGGACACCGGGGGAGACGACGACGAGGTGCGGCAGGGCGGGGTCGGCTTCGGCCTGTTGCTCCTCCGCATCGGCTTGGCCGCGGTCGTGGGGGCCCACGGCCTCCAGCACCTGTTCGGCGCGTTCGGCGGACCCGGCATCGGCGGGTTCGCTCACGTGCTCGAAATGTACGGCTACCACAAGCAGACGACGCTGCTGTCCTGGATCACCGGCATCGTCGAGGTCGGCGGCGCCGCGCTCGTGCTCGTCGGCCTGTTCACGCCGCTCGCGGCCGCCGGAATCCTCGGTGTCGCCGCGAACGTGGTGTACGCCAAGATCCACGGGGGGTTCTTCGAGGGCGACGGCCGCGGGTGGGAATTCGAGCTGCTGATCGGCGTCGTCGCGCTCGCCCTGATCTTCACCGGCGCGGGGCGTGTCTCGCTGGAACGGAACACCCCGTGGCGCAAGCGGCCGGTGCCGCTCGGCATCGTGTCGCTGCTGCTCGCGGCGGCGGCGTCCGTGGTGGTCATCGTCCTGGCCCGCTGAGCACGTCCGGCTCGTGAGTGGCCAGGCCGGTTAGAACCGGCGCCGCCACTCACGAGCCGAAGGCCTACTTGCTGGGGTCGCGCACGGCGCCCGTGTCGGCCGAGGTCGCCATGCGGGCGTAGGCCCGCAGGGCCGCGGTGATCGGCCGCTGGCGCTCCTTCGGCTGCCACGGCCGCTCCGCGGTCTCCATCTTCGATCGCCGCTCGGCGAGGATCTCCGAGTCCACCTGCAGTTCGAGCCGCCGCTCGTGGACGTCGATCACGATCCGGTCGCCGGTCTCCACCAGGCCGATCAGGCCGCCGGCGGCCGCCTCCGGCGAGATGTGGCCAACGGAAATGCCCGACGAGCCGCCGGAGAACCGCCCGTCGGTGATCAGCGCGCACTTCTTACCGAGACCCGAGCCCTTGAGGAACGCCGTCGGGTGCAGCATTTCCTGCATGCCCGGTCCGCCCGCGGGACCCTCGTAACGGATCACGAGCACGTCACCAGGCTGGATCTCCTTGTTGAGGATCGCCGACACGGCCTCCTCCTGGCTTTCGAGCACCCGCGCGGGGCCTTCGAAGTGCCAGAGGTCCTCGTCGATTCCGGCGGCCTTGATGACCGCGCCGTTTTCGGCGAGGTTGCCACGCAGGATCGCGAGGCCGCCGTCCTTGGTGTAGGCGTGCTCGACGTCGCGGATGCACCCGCCCTCGGCGTCGGTGTCCAATGAGGACCAACGGTTCTCCGTCGAGAACGCCTGCGTGGTGCGCACCCCGCCGGGTGCGGCGTGGAACAGCTTGAGCGCCTTGTCCGAAGGCTTCTCCGCCCGGATGTCCCACTCGTCGAGCCACGAGTCGAGGTCGGGGGAGTGGACCGAGTGGACGCCGGTGTTGAGCAGTCCGCCTCGGCGGAGCTCGCCGAGGATGGCGGGGATGCCGCCGGCCCGGTGCACGTCTTCCATGTGATAGTCGGAGTTCGGTGCCACCTTCGACAGGCACGGCACGCGGCGGCCGATGTCGTCGATGTCGGAGATCGTGAAGTCGACCTCGCCCTCCTGCGCCGCCGCGAGGATGTGCAGCACGGTGTTGGTCGAGCCGCCCATCGCCATGTCGAGGGCCATGGCGTTTTCGAACGCCTCCTTGGTGGCGATCGAGCGCGGCAGGACGGAGTCGTCGTCCTCGCCGTACCAGCGCTTGCACAGCTCGACCACGGTGCGCCCGGCGCCGGAGAACAGGTCGCGGCGCGCGGCGTGCGTGGCGAGCGTGGAACCGTTGCCCGGCAAGGAAAGACCGAGGGCCTCGGTGAGGCAGTTCATGGAGTTCGCGGTGAACATGCCCGAGCACGAACCACAGGTCGGGCACGCGGACCGCTCGACGGCCGACAGCCCGTCCTCGTCGACCTCGCTGCTCGCCGACGCGGCGATCGCGGTGATCAGGTCGGTCGGCGCTTGCGCGACCCCACCCACGACCACGGCCTTGCCTGCCTCCATCGGGCCGCCGGAGACGAACACGGTCGGGATGTTCAGGCGCATCGCGGCGTTGAGCATGCCCGGGGTGATCTTGTCGCAGTTGGAGATGCACACCAGCGCGTCGGCCTGGTGTGCGTTGACCATGTACTCCACGGAGTCCGCGATGATCTCGCGCGAGGGCAGCGAGTAGAGCATGCCCGAGTGGCCCATCGCGATGCCGTCGTCGACGGCGATCGTGTGGAATTCGCGCGCGATACCGCCGGCTTCGGCCACGGCCTCGGCGACGATCTCCCCGAGGTCCTTGAGGTGGACGTGGCCCGGCACGAACTGCGTGTAGGAGTTGGCGATCGCGACGATCGGCTTCCCGAAGTCGCTGTCGGTCATCCCGGTCGCGCGCCAGAGCGAGCGCGCGCCCGCCGCGTTGCGGCCGTGGGTGGTGGTCCGGGAACGGAGGTGCGGCACGGCATTCTCCCAGGTCAGAAGGCTGGTCCAGGCGGAGTCGGGAACGCCCTCCGCAAACTGGTCCTACCAATTCTACTCGCTGGGCTTGCTCTCCGAACCGGCGGCCTCGGCCGACGCGACCTCCGGCTCCTGCTCCACGGGGTCGGAGACGGATTTTTCAGCGTTCTCCGCGGCGGTCGCGGTGGGCTCGGCGCCCGGAGCTCCGGTGGGTTGCGCGGTCTCCGTCGGACCAGCGGTGTTCTGCGAGGCGGCGGTGTTCTGCGAGGCGGCGGTGTTCTGCGGGGCGGCGGTGTTCTGCGGGGCCGCTGCCGGAACCCCCTTTTCGCCGGGCTTGAGGTCATCGTCACTCAGCACGCCCGACGGGTCCTTGACCTTGCCCTCACTCACGAGCGCGAGCACCGGCAGGTGCCGCGTCCGCACGGTGGGCAGCGTGATCCGCGAGTCGTCACCCAGCACGGCCCGCACCCGCGCCTTGTCGGTGATGGCGAGACCCTTCAGCGCCGACCACGGCAGTTCGCGCTTGCCGAACACCGTGCGGACCTCGAGCCCGGCCCGCGTGGCGGTGGTACGCGTGCGGATCACGAACACGAAGAGCGCCACCGGGAAGACGTAGAGCCACTGGAGCCCGCCGATCTCCCCGAGTGCGACAGGTGTCACACACACGGTCAGGAGTGCGATCGCCATGTACGCCGTGCTGGGGATCTTGAACACGGCCTTCCGGCCCTCGTCCTGCTTCTGTTCGGCCACCTCTGAATGGTGCACCGGCCCGTTCACGCACGCGCGAGCGGGTCCGAGGGCCGGCCGGGCGCAGCGCCGGCCGTCCAGCATGCGGAACCGCCGTCCCGCAGAGTTGACACTCGCGCGCACGCCCGGCTAACGTCAGGATCGTGACACCGCAGACCGGCCTCGTACTTCCTCAGCGCGTCGACGCTTAGGAAGCGCTCCGCTGCGTCGACGCGCGACCCTCGTACGACCTCCCGGTCGGCGGGGGTTTTTTGTTGCGTAGAACCGGATTTCGACCGGCCGCACCGCCACAGCCAACCGAACGAGTGACACCGAGAACCCACGAGGCAGAACCGATGACCAGTGCCACCTCGCGCAGCGACGCGAAGCCCGGGCCGACCGCGCCCGGTGTCCCCGGAGCACGTCCGAAGCCGGCGCCGCCGGCGGGAACCCCGGTAAGGGTCACGGGCGCGCAGTCGCTCGTCCGCTCGCTCGAGGCGGTCGGGGCCGAAGTCGTCTTCGGCATTCCCGGCGGCACCATCCTCCCGGCGTACGACCCGCTGCTCGACTCCACGAAGGTCCGCCACGTCCTCGTCCGCCACGAGCAGGGCGCCGGGCACGCCGCCACCGGTTACGCACAGGCGACCGGCAAGGTCGGCGTCTGCATGGCGACGTCGGGCCCCGGCGCCACCAACCTCGTCACCCCGCTGGCCGACGCCAACATGGACTCGGTTCCGGTCGTCGCCATCACGGGCCAGCAGACGCGCGGCCTCATCGGCACCGACGCGTTCCAGGAAGCCGACATCTGCGGCATCACCATGCCCATCACGAAGCACAATTTCCTCGTGACCGATCCGGCGGAGATCCCGCGGACGATCGCCGAGGCGTTCCACCTGGCGTCTTCGGGCCGTCCCGGCCCGGTGCTGGTGGACATCCCCAAGGACGTGCTGCAGGAGATGACCTCGTTCTCCTGGCCGCCGGAGCTGCGCCTGCCGGGCTACCGCCCGACGCTGCGGCCTCACGGCAAGCAGGTTCGAGAAGCCGCGAAGCTCATCGCGAACGCGCGCCGTCCGGTCCTGTACGTCGGCGGCGGTGTGATCAAGGCCGAAGCCGCCGCCCAGCTGCTGGAGCTCGCCGAGCTGACCGGCATTCCCGTCGCGACCACGCTCATGGCACGCGGTGCGTTTCCCGACTCGCATCGCCAGCACGTCGGTATGCCCGGCATGCACGGCTCGGTCGGCGCCGTCGCGTCGATGCAGCGCTCCGATCTGCTGATCGCCCTCGGCGCCCGCTTCGACGACCGCGTCACCGGGGTGTCGTCGTCGTTCGCGCCCGACGCCAAGGTGATCCACGCGGACATCGACCCGGCCGAGATCTCCAAGAACCGCAAAGCGGACGTGCCGATCGTCGGCGACGCGAAGGAGATCATCGGCGAGCTCATCGCCGCCGTGAAAGCCGAGTTCGAGAGCGGGCACCGGCCCGACCTCACGGACTGGTGGACGCAGGTCGACGCCTGGCGCGAGGGCTACCCCGTCGGCTACGAATGGCCCGAGGACGGCTCGCTGTCGCCGCAGTACGTGATCGAGCGCATCGGCGAGCTCGCCGGCCCCGACGCGGTGTTCGCCGCGGGCGTCGGCCAGCACCAGATGTGGGCCGCGCAGTTCGTGAAGTACGAAAAACCGCGCACCTGGATCAACTCCGGCGGACTCGGCACCATGGGCTTCGCCGTACCTGCCGCGATGGGCGCCCAGTTCGGCCTGCCCGGGCAGCAGGTGTGGGCGATCGACGGCGACGGCTGCTTCCAGATGACCAACCAGGAGCTCGCCACGTGCGCCATCGAGGGCGCCCCGATCAAGGTCGCCGTGATCAACAACGGCAACCTCGGCATGATCCGGCAGTGGCAGAACCTGTTCTACTCCGAGCGCTACTCCAACAGTGACCTCGGCACCCACAAACACCGCATCCCCGACTTCACGCTGCTGGCCGAGGCCCTCGGCTGCGCGGGCCTGCGGTGTGAAACCAAAGCGGACGTCGACGCCACGATCCGGCGGGCGATGGAAATCAACGACCGCCCCGTCGTGATCGATTTCGTCGTGGGGAAGGATGCCCAGGTGTGGCCGATGGTGGCCGCGGGCACCGGCAACGACGAGATCATGGCCGTCCGCGGCATCCGGCCGCTGTTCGACGACGACGAGGTTTCGAAGGAAGCCGAAACCGTCGAGGCCGCCGCGGAAGGAGAGAACCGATGACCGTCCACACGTTGAGCGTGCTGGTTGAGAACAAGCCCGGCGTGCTCGCGCGGGTCTCGGGCCTGTTCTCCCGCCGCGGCTTCAACATCGAGTCCCTCGCCGTGGGCCCCACGGAAAATCCCGAGGTGTCCCGCATGACGATCGTGGTCGCCGTTGAAGAGCTACCGCTCGAACAGGTGACCAAACAGCTCAACAAGCTGGTCAACGTGATCAAGATCGTGGAGCTCGAGCCGTCTTCCGCGGTGCAGCGCGAACTGCTGCTTGTGAAGGTCAGGGCCGACGCCACCGTGCGCAGCCAGGTCCTCGAGACGGTTCAGCTCTTCCGGGCCAAGGTGGTGGACGTGTCCCCGGAGGCGCTCACCGTCGAGGCGACCGGGACATCGGACAAGATCGGTGCGCTGCTGCGCATGCTCGAGCCGTACGGCATCCGCGAGCTCGTGCAGTCCGGCATGGTCGCGGTGGGCCGTGGGGCCCGCTCGATCACCGCCACCTCCCCACGCTGACGGTGGTGTCCGGGGGTCGGCCCCCGGACCCCCGCCGACGACAGTTTTCGCAGTGAAGTAACGAAAGGGAGCTACACCCCCATGGCAGTGGAAATCTTCTACGACGACGACGCCGACCTGTCGATCATCCAGGGTCGCAAGGTCGCCGTGATCGGCTACGGCAGCCAGGGCCACGCCCACTCGCTGAGCCTGCGCGACTCGGGTGTCGACGTCCGCATCGGCTTGCCGGAGGGGTCGAAGTCCCGGGCCAAGGCCGAGGAGCAGGGCCTGCGCGTACTGAACGTGGCCGAGGCGGCCGAGGAAGCCGACCTCATCATGATTCTCGCGCCGGACACGAAGCAGCGCTTCATCTACGCCGACGACATCGCGCCGCACCTCAAGGACGGCGACGCGAGCTTCTTAGGGCACGGCTCCAACATCCGCTACGACCTGATCAAGCCGCCGGGCAACGTCGACGTCGCGATGGTCGCCCCGAAGGGTCCGGGTCACCTGGTCCGCCGCCAGTTCGTGGACGGCAAGGGCGTGCCGTGCCTGATCGCGGTGGAGCAGGACGCCAGCGGCAACGCGCAGGCGCTCGCGCTGTCGTACGCCGCGGCGATCGGCGGGGCCCGCGCCGGTGTCATCAAGACAACGTTCACCGAGGAGACCGAGACCGACCTGTTCGGTGAGCAGGCCGTGCTGTGCGGTGGTGCTTCGGCGCTGGTGCAGACGGGCTTCGAGGTGCTGACCGAGGCGGGTTACGCCCCGGAGATCGCCTACTTCGAGGTGCTGCACGAGCTGAAGCTGATCGTCGACCTCATGTACGAGGGCGGCATCGCGCGTCAGCGTTACTCGATCTCCGACACCGCCGAGTACGGCGACCTCACCCGCGGCCCGCGCGTGATCTCGCCGGCGGTCAAGGAAGAGATGAAGAAGATCCTCGGCGAGATCCAGGACGGCGCCTTCGCTCGCGAATGGGTCGCCGAGGACGAGGCCGGGCGCCCGAACTTCACCAAGCTCGAGGAGCAGGGCAACCAGCACCCGATCGAGCAGACCGGCAAGAAGCTGCGGGCTCTCATGTCGTGGGTGGACCGCCCCATCACCGAGACCGCCTGAGTCCCGGACGGTTCCCGAAGGCCCCTTCGCCGCGGTTGCGGTGAGGGGGCCTTCGGGCGTCCGAAGCGGTCGATACGCTGGGACCATGAGCGATCAGCCTGTCGACGACAAGGCGCACATCCGGCACGAGCTCGACCTGTCGGCCGCCGAGTGGATCCGGGCCGAGCCGGAGGGCGTCACGCTCGAAGACTGCGTCGAGTACGCCTTCGTGCCGCACACCGATGGCATCACCTACACCGCGATGCGCCAGTCGGCCAAGCCCGACGGCGTCGTGCTCGTCTTCACGCCCTCGGAGTGGGATGCCTTCGTGAAGGGTGTCCGCGATGGTGAGTTCGACCTGCCCGAGGACCTCGAGGCCTAGTCACGACCCGGTCAGGGGACGAGAGACACGAAGCCGAGGCCCGTCGTCCGTTCCGCCAGGTCGAGGGCGGCCGCGGGGTCGGCCAAGCCGACCGTCACCGGCTCGAGCGCGGAGAGGTCCAGCAGCCCGGATCGGACCAGGTTCCACACCGTGGTCACCGTCTCGTCGTCGCTCATCCAGGAGCCCCGCACGGTGAGCCTGCGGTGCATGAGGTCGCCGTACGGGATGGTGAGGTTCTGGCGCACGCCGCCGATGAGCACGAGGGTGCCGCGCACCCGCAAGCTGTCGTAGGCGGCCATGGTCGCGTCGGCCACGGGCGTGGCGCCGAGCGCGTCGAGGGCCACGTCGACCGGGCCGATCCCGGCCGAGTCCGTCGCTCGGTCGCCGGTCAACCGGTGAACGCGCACTCGGGGGCCGAGCGAGGCCAGCCGGGCGAGTGACTTCTCGTTGCGGCCCACCGCCGTGACCGTCGCCGCGCCTTCCGCGAGCGCCACCAGCGCCGCTGCACCACCCAGCTGGCCCGTCGCGCCGAGCACCGCGACGTCGCGGCCGGCGAGTGGGCCCGCCGCGTGCAGGCCCGCGGCGGCGATGCAGAGCCACGGCAGGAACGACAGGCGGGCCGGATCCGGGTAGTGCTCCGCGCCGGGCAGCTTGACCATTGTTTCCTTGGCGCACAGTGCTTTCTCCGCGAAGACGCCGTCGCGCCACACCGCGCGCATGCGGTCCGTGCGCTCGCTGCCGGTGCCGGAACCGCCGAGGCCGACCCAGCCCACCAGGATCTCGTCGCCGCCGCCCGCGTCGAGCAGCGTCGTGTCCAGCACGATGTCGCCCGGGGCGACGTGGAACACGTCGGGCGCGACGTCGATCACGCGGCCGATGCAGGAGGGGCCAAGGGTCAGGGGGACCGGCAGGCCGCCGCGGTGCCCCTGCACCACCGTTTTCGTGTACGCCGGGAGGTGCGCGGCGAGCACCTCCACGAGCACGCCACCGCCTTTGAGGGCAGGCACGGGTATTTCCGAGAGGCGTACGGCGTCGTCTTGTGCAGCAACAGTCCAAGCTCGCATGAGGTAAGCTTCGCGCCCCGATAAGCTGGTATCCAGAATCGCCTTGTTCTGGTATTGGAGGTTCCAGGGTGAGCCTGGAGCTGGGCACGTTCCTGCGCAGCCGCCGGGAGCGGATCGCCCCGGCCGATGCCGGCCTCCCGGCCACCGGGCGCCGCCGCACTCCCGGGCTGCGCCGCGAGGAGCTGGCCCTGCTGGCCGGCATCAGCGCCACCTGGCTGACCTACCTCGAGCAGGGCCGTGATGTACGGCCCTCCGCACAGGTCCTCGACGCGCTGGCGCGTGCGCTGCGGCTGACCCGCGCCGAACAGGAACACCTGCACCGCCTCGCCGGCGAGGCAGTGGTGCCCGAGGAAGCCGCCGAGGAGGCCGCGCCCGAGGTCGCAGCTGTCCCCGCGCTGCTGGGCGACAACCCCGCGTACGTCACCGGTGTCTGCTACGACCTCCTCGCGCACAACGCCGCCGCCGCGGAGCTGTTCCAGGGGATGGGCCCGGGCGGCAACGTGGTGCGCTGGACGTTCACCGAGCCCGCCGCCCGTGAGGTTCTTCTCGACTGGGAGCGCGAGGCGCGCACCATCCTGGCCCGGCTACGGGCGATCGCGGGGCGGTATCCCGGCCACCCGCGCGTGACCCGGCTCGTGGCCGAGCTGACCGAGGCGAGCCCCGAGGTTCGCGAGTGGTGGCCGCAGTACGACATCCAGTTCAGCCACGCGGGCCGCAAACGCTTACGGCACCCCCGGCTCGGCGTGATCACCGTGTCACACACCGCGTTCCACGTTGCCGAGCGCCCCGAGCAGACGCTGGTGATCTACCACCTGCCGAACGCGGACGTGGTACCGCCGGGCCCGAGATCGAGTGCCGGACCCGGGTCGTCCTGATCTCTCGGCGTCATCCTCGACGGCACCGAAACGACGGCACCGAAACCGCGGTTCACGCCGGCAGGCTCGCGACCAGTTCCGGTAGCCGGCCCGCCGCGGCGGCCAGCGCTGGGTGGTCGCCGTAGTCGCGGGATTCGACAATCAGGCCGTCGCGCACGCGCAGCACGAAGATGTTGTTGACGCGGAACGGCGTCCCGTCGCCGAGCGTGCCCACGTAGGCGAACTCGCCGATCAGCACCTCGGGGTCCGTGCTCTGGTGCGTCACGAGACCCGTGGCCTGCATCCGGACGCCGAGCGTGCCCGCCGCCGCGAAGTGGCGCCGCAGGTCCTCGCGTGACTTCAGCACCGGCGACCCGGGCAGGAACGGGTGCCGTACGTCGGTCTGCTCCGCGTACAGGTCGGGCAGCTCGGCCCAGCGACCGTCGGAGACACCGAAGCACAGCCGCTGGAACACTCCCGCAGGGCTGGTTCGCTCGGCGAGCTGCGCAGGCCGCGGGTCGACGGGACCGGGCGCGTGCGTGGGCGCCGCGGCATAGGCGTCGGCGAGCCGCTCCGCCGCGCCCTGCACGGCGGCGAGACGCAGGTAGTCGTGGTAGTCGCGGGATTCGACGATGAGCCCGTCGCGCACGCGCAGCACCTGGATGTTGGGTACCTCGCCGATTTTACCGGTGCTCACGGATTCGGCCGTGTAGGCGTATTCGGCGACGATCACCTCGGGATCCGTGGTCTCGTGCACCACGACGTCGTGGCGCTTGAGCCGGAACGCCGTCGCCAGCGTGCCCACGAACCGCTCGTGCACGGCGGCCCGGCCGACCAGGTGCCCGGGCCGCGGGATCGCGGTGGGGTGCTCGACGATGGCGTTTTCGTGGTAGAGCTGCGAAAGCTCGGCGAAGCGGCCCTCGGAAATGCCCTCGGAGAGCCGGTCGAAAACCTCGCGGGGTGTGGGCACGGATCCTCCCAGAGAAAACGGAATCTGTAGTCCGTCTTATGCTGGACCACGATATGGACTAAAAACTCCGTTTGTCTACCGCGCTTGCACCAGGAACTCGCGGGCCTCCGGACTCCCGCACATCTTGGCCCAGGTCTCGGGCGTCGCGTGCCACTGACCGTCGCGCGCGTCGAGGTCCGCGCCGGCCGCGACGAGCGCCTGCAGCACGTCGGGGTGATTGTTCTCGGCGGCCAGATGCGCGGCCGTGACACCGACGCCGTGGCTGGGTCCTCCGAACGTGCCGGCGCGGTTCACGTCCGCGCCCAGCTCCAGCAGCGTCCGCACGGCCGCGAGCTTGCCCTGCGCCGCGGCCCAGGTGAGTGCGGTCCCGCGGTAGACGTCCGCATCGAGGTTCGCGCCGCGGGCCGCGAGCGTGCGCAGCGCGGTGGTGCGGTCGTTGCGCGCGGCCCACGCGAGCGCTTCGTCGCGAATCTCGGCGGCGTCGTCGGATGGCCGCCACGACGGGAAGCCGCCGTGGGGGCGGTAGAACCCGTGGTGCGCGCCCGCCGCCGGCGCGAGTGTCCCGTTCGGACGGACGAGCTCGTCGAGCAGCGCCGCGTCCCCGAGGCCCGCGGCGACGCGGAGGTTGCGCGGAGCTTCCCCATGCCGCGCCAGCTTTTCGGCCATCGCCGCGTGCCCCCAGAACAGCGCGACGACCAGCGGGGTCCCGCCGTCGCCGCGGCCCGCGACATCGACCGGCGCGCCGGCGGCGAGCAGAAGGTCGGCGAGCAGCGGCAGGTTGCGGTAGGCGGCTTGGTGCAACGGGGTCCAGCCGTGTGCGTTGCCCCGCGCGGGATCGGCGCCCCGCTCAGCAGCACGCGCGAAAGGCGCTCGTCGCAGGTGGCGCCCGCGAGGCCGAGCAGGTCGTTGCCGTTCGTGCCGACGAGGGACACGAGCTCGGGGAACTGGTCGACCAGCGTGGCGAGCCCGTCGACGTCCCGCGCTTCGATCAGCCGGAACGCCCGCGCGAACGGCGCGTCGACCAGCCCGCCGAGCTGCTCCCGCAATTGCTCCCAGCTCGTGGACCCGTGTTCCCGCGCGACGACCGTGCGCGCGCCTTCGGGCGTCAACTGTTGCCCGTGCCGCTCGAACGCCGCGCGCGCACCCGGCGTTCCGTCTTCGGCGGACGCGAGCAGCCCGAGCGCACGCTCGCCGTAGTACTCGAGGTCGGGGTGGTACGCGTGCTGCCTCGGAGACGGCTCGGCCATGGAACGTCCTTCCCTCGGTCGGGTCCCCATCATCTCCCGCGTGCCGTCACCCACATGCGCCTCAAGCTCCGTCTCAGCACGTGGAACACACAAAGGCGAGGTTCGCGGCACGACGCCGAATGTTCACCTGTCGCGGTTTCCGTTGTGGCGGGCCCATTCCCGCGCCGTTCACGACGCCATCCCGGAGACAACCCTGACCGGCGCCGGGACCGCGTTACGGCCGGATGACCGGTGAGTTGCGAACGGGGGCAGCACCCAGGCCCCCAAGCGGGCTAAACTCCCGCGCATCCGGGCACAATGGCGTGCGCCGCAGCAGAGCGTCCTCGATTTCGTGACCAGATAGTGGGAGCCGCATCGTGACCAAACCCAGCAAACCCGTCGTCCTCATCGCGGAGAAGCTCGCGCCTTCCGTGTTGAGTGTGTTCGGTGACGAGGTAGAGGTCCGGCACGTGGACGGCACCGACCGTCCCGCGCTGCTGGAGGCGGTGAAGAGTGCCGACGCGCTCCTGGTGCGATCCGCCACGAAGGTCGACGCCGAGGTGCTCGGGGCGAGCACACAGCTCAAGGTCGTCGCCCGCGCGGGCGTCGGGCTGGACAACGTCGAGGTGCCCGCCGCGACCGAGCGCGGCGTGCTGGTGGTCAACGCCCCGACGTCGAACATCGTCTCGGCCGCCGAGCACGCGGTCGCGCTGTTGCTGAGCGTCGCGCGCCGCGTGCCGGCCGCCGACCAGAGCCTGCGCGGCGGCGAGTGGAAGCGCAGCTCCTTCTCCGGCGTCGAGCTCAACGGGAAGACCGTCGGTGTCGTCGGCCTCGGCAAGATCGGCCAGCTCTTCAGTCAGCGGCTCGCCGCGTTCGGCACGAAGATCATCGCGTACGACCCCTACGTCTCGGCCGCGCGCGCCGCGCAGCTCGGCATCGAGCTCGTGCCGCTCGACGAACTGCTCGCCCGCGCCGACGCGATCTCCATCCACCTGCCGAAGACGCCGGAGACCAAGGGCCTCATCGACGCCGAGGCGCTCAAGAAGACCAAGCCCGGCGTGATCATCGTCAACGCCGCGCGTGGCGGCCTCGTCGACGAGGAGGCGCTGGCCGACGCCGTGCGCAGCGGTCACGTCGGCGGGGCGGGCATCGACGTGTTCGTCACCGAGCCCACCACGGCGAGCCCGCTGTTCGAGCTGCCGAACGTGGTCGTCACCCCGCACCTCGGGGCCTCGACCGCCGAGGCGCAGGACCGCGCGGGCACGGATGTCGCGCGTTCCACGCTGCTGGCGCTGCGCGGCGACTTCGTGCCTGACGCGGTGAACGTGTCGGGCGGCGGTTCCGTCGGCGACCTCGTGCGGCCGTACCTCTCGCTCACGCAGAAGCTGGGCCAGGTGCTCACGGCGCTGAGCCCGAAGGCGCCGACCTCGGTGACCGTCGAGGTCAAGGGCGAACTGTCCAGTGAGGACACCGGCGTGCTGCAGCTGGCCGCGCTGCGCGGTGTGTTCTCCGGGGTCGTCGACGACCAGGTCACCTTCGTCAACGCGCCGCGGCTGGCCGAGGAGCTGGGTGTGCAGGTCGACCTCGTCAGCGAGACCGAAAGCCCGAAGTTCCGCAGCCTGGTCACGGTGCGCGCGGTCCACGGCGACGGTGCGACGCTCACGGTGTCCGGTTCGGTCACCGGCAAGGACGAGGTCGAGAAGCTCGTCGAGGTCAACGGCCGCCACTTCGACCTGCGGGCCGAGGGCAACGTGCTGCTGCTCGAGTACCCCGACCGCCCGGGCGTGATGGGTCGCGTCGGCACGCTGCTCGGCGAGGCCGGCATCAACATCGAGGCCGCGCAGATCAGCCAGACCACCGACGGCTCCGATGCCGTGATGCTGCTGCGCGTCGACCGGAGCGTGGACGGCAACGTGCTCGAACCGATCGGCACCACGGTGGGCGCGCACACGATCCGCTCGGTGAGCTTCAGCTAGTCCTCGCGGTTTCCGAAAGCCCCTTCCCCCGTCGCCCTACGGGGGAAGGGGCATTTCGCTGTCCAGGGCCCCCAGACCGGCAACATTCGGATAACAGAGCACTTTCAGCACGAAAGTAGGTGTTTCGGGCAGTTAGGTTCTGTGCCGCTAGGAAGAACCACGCGCCGGGAGAGCACGGCGCGGTGCCCGGGCGCGCCTGTCGGGGGCGGTGAGAGGAAACGGCCGGGCCGGTTCGTGATCCAGGCTTCGAGTGAGGGGTTGGGTGCTCATGAGCAGATCCCGGTTACCCGGGTGGGCCGCCACGGTGTCCGCGGTCGTGCTGGCCGCGGCCATCACGACGGCTTCGGGCGCGTCGGCGCAGGAGGCGCCACCGGCCGACCCGGTCGCGCCGGCGAAGGTCGGCGCCGCGGGGTTGCAGGGCAAGGTCTCGCCGCGGCTGAGTGCCGCGCGCGGGCCGATCACCGCGTTCGTGGAGTTGGCGAAACGGCCGGCCGTCGACGTGTTCAACGCCGAGCAGGGCCGCGGCGCCGGCAAGGAGAAGGCCAAGCAGGCCGCGCGCGCGGCGAAGGCCGACGTCGCCGCAACCGTGACCGCGGTCGTCGGGCAACTCAGGAAAGCCGACGCGGGCACGAAACTTCTCACCCAGACCGCCAACGCCGTCGCGGGCGCCGTCGTGACCGCGGACGCGGCGAAGATCCGTGAGCTCGCGAAGCGGCCCGATGTCGTGTCGGTGCGCACGGTCGTGCCGAAGACCAGGACCAACGCCAGTGCTGAGCAGCTGACGAACACGCTGGCGAGCTGGCAGCAGACCGGAAAGTTCGGCGACGGCATCCGCGTCGGCGTGATCGACGACGGCATCGACTACACCCATGCCGACTTCGGCGGCCCCGGCACGCCGCAGGCGTATCAGTCGGTGGACCGCGCGAAACCGTCGCCGTTGTTCCCGAGTGCGAAGGTCGTCGGCGGCACGGACCTCGTCGGCGACGACTACGACGCTCAAGGCGTGACCGGCTCGCCGACCCCCGAGCCGGACCCCAACCCCATCGCGTGCGGCGAACACGGCACGCACGTGGCCGGCACGATCGCGGGCTTCGGCGTGAACGCCGACGGCACCACGTTCACCGGCAACTACAAGAGCCTGAACGCCAAGAAGCTCGACGCCATGAAGATCGGACCGGGCACCGCGCCCAAGGCACTGCTCTACGCGATCAAGGTCTTCGGCTGCTCGGGTTCCACGAACGTCACTTCCCAGGCGCTCGATTGGGCGCTCGACCCCGACGGCGACGGTGACTTCACCGACCACCTCGACCTCGTGAACCTCTCACTGGGCAGCGACTTCGGCGCGCCCGACGACCCGGATTCACTGTTCGTGCGCAAGCTCGCGCAGAACGGCGTGCTGCCGGTGATCGCGGCAGGCAACGGCGGCGACCTCAACGACGTCGCCGGCTCACCCGGCAACACCCCCGAAGCGCTCACCGTCGCGAGCAGCCGCGATGCCGGCGAGCTGAAGGACGCGCTCGAGGTCACCGCTCCGATCACGGGACAACAGCCGGGCCAGTACAGCCAGGATTACACCGGCTACGACACGCTGGACCTGACGGCGCCCGTCGTTCCCATCTCGGCGGCGAACAACTCCGGGTGCGCCGCGTTCTCGGCCGAGGACAAGGCGAAGGTCAGCGGCAAGATCGTGTGGCTGGAATGGGACGACAACGACGCCACCCGCGCCTGCGGCTCGGCCGCGCGCGCGAACAACGCACAGGCCGCCGGGGCGAAGGGCGTGCTGCTCTCGTCCACTTTGGAGCATCCAGCTGCCGGGATCGCGGGCAACGCGGGCGTTCCGATGTTCCAGCTCACCGGCCGGGCGACCACCGCGGTTCGCCCCGGCCTGAGCGCGGGCACGCTGTCCGTGCGCCTGTTCGGCGCCGGGCGGGCGACCCTGCAGACGACCGATCAGTCCATCGTGGACACTCCGAGCTCGTTCACCTCACGCGGTGGCCGTGGCCCGTCGGTGAAGCCGGACGTCGCGGCGCCCGGTGACACGATCACGTCGGCGTTCCGCGGCAGCGGCAACGGCAGGCTGTCCATCTCGGGCACCTCGATGGCCACCCCGCACACCGCGGGTATCACGGCGCTCGTGCGTCAGCTGCACCCGGACTGGACCGTGGAGGAGGTCAAGGCCGACGTCGTCGGTTCGGCGGTGCACGACGTCATCGACGGCGCGGGCCACACGTACGCGCCGCAGCGCGTCGGCGCGGGCCGCATCGACGCCAAAGCCGCGACGGACAACGAGGTTCTCGCGTACGTACAGGACGATCCGGGTGCCGTGAGCGTGACCTTCGGGACCGTCGAGGTGGCGAAGCCCACCACGCTGACGAAGACGATCAAGGTCGTCAACAAGGGCGTGAAACCGGTCGAATACTCGGTGGGTTATGAGGCCGTGAACGCGTTGCCGGGTGTCCGGTATTCCGTGGACAAGAGCTCGCTGCGGCTCGACCGCCGGGGCGTCGCGACGGTGAAGGTGACGCTGACGATCAGCGACCCGAAGGCGCTGCGCAAGGTCATCGACCCGACCATGGAGCCCGCACAGGCGGGGCTCGCGCGTCAGTTCGTGGCCGACGCCTCCGGCCGGGTCGCGTTCACGCCGAAGAACGGCGCGACGGTGCCACTGCGCGTGGCCGTGTATTCGGCGCCGAAGCCGGTCGCGGCCGTCACCACCCCGGCTTCCGTGCGCTTCGGCGGCGGGCAGAACCAGGCCGTGCTGACTCTCGGCGGCCAGGGAATCGACCAGGGTAGCGGCGCGCAGCGGTACCGCTCGCTCGTCAGCGTGCTGGAACTGCAGGCGCAATCGCCGCGGCTGCCAGAATGTGCGGCAGGCGTGACGACCGACTGCACCTTGAACGACACCGCGAAGGGCGGCGATCTGCGCTACGTCGGCGCGGCGTCGACGGCCCCGCTGGCGAAGGCACAGGGCGCCGCGTCGAGTGCGATGCTCGCGTTCGGGATCACCACCTGGGGCCCGTTCGCGAACCTCGGCAGCAACACGATCCCGTTCGTCGACATCGACACCACGGGCGACGGCAAGCCGGACTTCGAAACCTTCGTGACGAAGGCGACCGGCACCGACGTGCTGCTGTCGGCGACGGTGTCGCTGACGCAGCCGAACAACCCGACGGTCGACGTACAGGCGGTCAACGGTCAGCTCGGCGACGTGGACACCAACGTGTTCGACACCGACGTCGTGGTGCTGCCGGTCAGCATCGCCGCGCTCGGGATCGACCCCGCTGCCGCGTCGCACCGGATCAGCTACACCGTCGGCACGGCGGGGTACTACGTCGCACCGGGCAGCACGGACGGGCTGATCGACGCCGTCGGCACGCCGCTCTCGCTCGACGCGCTGAACCCGGCGTTGTCGGTGCAGGGTGGCGGTGACGCGGCACTCGCGTATGTCGCGAAGCCCGGCGCGACGCTGGTCGTCGTCCGCAACCCCGCGGCGGTCGCGGGCGACAAGCCAGAGGGTCTGCTCGCGATCGAGCACCACAACGCGGCCGGCTCGCGGGCGGGAGTCGTGCGGGTCGAGCCCGCCCCGGCGAGGCCGTAGCGGCAGTCCCGCCACCTGGCCGGACCAGGCGCCGGGATCATCCTTTCGGGGCCGGTCCTGGCCTCCCGAATGGCGGGAAATGGGGGCTTTTCGGGGTTCGATTCCCTGGAAAGCCCCCTTTGTCGTTCGCCCGATCAGGTGTCTCACCCTGCGGGAGGATGCGGCATAAGGGTGGTGCGGCTACGGCGCCTTGTCTACGGCCGGTAACCTTCCGCTGCTGGCGTTTTCTTGCGGATGGGCCATCGGTGCGTTCCGTGGCCTGATCTACGGAGGTGTGTGGATGCGGCTCGCGGTGATCCCAGGTGACGGGATCGGGCCCGAGGTGGTCTCCGAGGCGCTCAAGGTGCTCGGTGAAGTAGCACCGACGGCGGAGATCACGAACTACGACCTCGGTGCCGCGAGGTGGCACTCGACGGGAGAGCTGCTCCCGGAGTCGGTGCTCAACGAGCTCCGTCAGCACGACGCGATCCTGCTCGGCGCGGTCGGCGATCCGTCGGTGCCCAGCGGCATCCTCGAGCGCGGTCTGTTGCTGCGGCTGCGCTTCGAGCTCGACCACCACGTGAACCTGCGCCCGGCGCGGCTGTACCCGGGCGTGCGTGGCCCGCTGGCCGACCCGGGCGAGGTCGACATGATCATGGTGCGCGAAGGGACCGAAGGCCCGTATGCGGGCAACGGCGGCCTGCTGCGCAAGGACACCGAACACGAGATCGCGACGGAGGTCAGCGTCAACACGGCCTTCGGTGTGCGCCGCGTGGTGGCCGACGCGTTCAACCGCGCCGAGGAGCGTCCGCGCAAGCACCTCACGCTCGTGCACAAGACCAACGTGCTGGAGCACGCGGGCTCGTTGTGGTCGCGCATCGTCGAAGAGGTCTCGCTGGAGCACCCGGAGGTCACAGTCGCGTACTCCCACGTGGACGCCGCGACCATCCACCTGGTCACGGACCCTTCGCGCTTCGACGTGATCGTCACCGACAACCTGTTCGGCGACATCCTCACCGACCTCGCCGCCGCGGTGACCGGGGGCATCGGTCTCGCGGCCAGCGGCAACCTCGACATCACGCGCCGCAACCCGAGCATGTTCGAGCCGGTGCATGGCAGCGCGCCCGACATCGCAGGCCAGGGCCTTGCCGACCCGACCGCCGCCGTGCTGTCGGTGTCGCTGCTGCTCGACCACCTCGGCCAGAAAGAGGCGGCGCGGCGCATCGAGGCCTCGGTGGCCTTCGATCTCGCCACCCGCGATCAGGCGTCCCCGGGCACCACGCAGGCGATCGGGGACCGGCTCGCGGCACTCGTCTCGTCCAACGTCCGCTCCGCCGGCTGACCCCGGCTGCTTCGACCACTCCGCCCCGCCGACGGCACCCGCCGTCGGCGGGGCGGCTTTGTGAGGCTCGGCCTTCGTCCCAGGTAGTGGGAACATCTGCCCGATGTTTGGAAGCCCGGCGTGGCTGTGGCATCATGCAAATCATGCTCGCCATCTCGATCATTATCGCTGAGCGCGCCGGATAGAGGCTCCACAAGAGCTTCCGGCGCGCAACCTCTCGCACCCATGCGGGAGGTTTTTTTGTGGCCAGAAAGAGCTTCGCCTTCGCTACAAGGAGAACCCGTGACCCGCACGGAGCCCGACGGTACGCCGCTCGGTGACGCCTTCCACCTCTACGACACGACCCTGCGCGACGGAGCCCAGCGTGAGGGCATCGCCTACTCCGTCACCGACAAGCTGGCCGTCGCGCGGTTGCTCGACGAACTCGGCGTGGGCTTCATCGAAGGCGGTTGGCCGGGCGCGCTGCCGAAGGACACCGAATTCTTCGCCCGCGCAGCGAAGGGGGAGCTGGAACTCAAGCACGCGGCGCTCGTCGCGTTCGGCGCCACACGCAAAGCCGGCACCCGCGCATCGGAGGACCCGCAGGTCCGCGCGCTCCTCGACGCCGAAGCGCCGGTGGTCACGCTCGTGGCGAAGTCCGACCTGCGCCACATTGAGCGCGCGCTGCGCGTGGACGTCGACGAGGCGTGCGCGATGGTCCGCGACACTGTGGCGTTCCTCACCGGAGAGGGCCGCCGGGTTTTCCTCGACGCCGAGCACTTCTTCGACGGTTACGCCCACTCGCCCGAGACGTCGCTACGGATTCTCGACGCCGCCGCGCACGCGGGCGCGGACGTGCTCGTGCTGTGCGACACGAACGGTGGCCAGCTGCCGCTGGGGCTCGCGGAAACCGTGCGCGAGATCAAGGACAAAACCGGGTTCCGCTTGGGAATCCATTGCCAGGACGACACGTCCTGCGCCGTCGCGAACTCCATCGCGGCGGTGCAGGCCGGCGCTACCCACGTGCAGTGCACGGCGAACGGTTACGGCGAACGGGCCGGCAACGCCGACTTGTTCGCCGTGACGGGAAACCTCGTGACCAAGCTCGGCATGGAGGTCCTCCCGAGCGGGGCGGCCGCCGAGCTCACCCGCGTCTCCCATGCGCTTGCCGAAATCGCGAACCTCGCACCCGACACCCACCAGGCCTACGTCGGGTCGTCGGCCTTCGCCCACAAGGCGGGCCTGCACGCGAGCGCGATCAAGGTGGATCCGTTGTTGTACAACCACATCGATCCGTCTTCCGTCGGCAACGACATGCGCGTACTGGTCACCGAGATGGCCGGCAGGGCCAGCCTCGAGCTCAAGGGACGTGAACTCGGGGTCGACCTCGCCGGGCGGCCCGAAGCGCTGACGAACGCGGTGCGCAAAGTGAAGGACCTCGAAGCCAAAGGCTGGTCGTTCGAAGCCGCCGACGCCTCGCTGGAGCTGCTGCTGCGCCGTGAGGTGGAGCAGGTGACGGGCGAGAACCCCGTCATTTCGCCGTTTCGGCTGGAGTCCTACCGGGTCGTGCTCGACCATCGCCACGACGGCACGGTGGTGTCCGAGGCGACCGTGAAGGTCCACGTGAACGGCCGGCGCGTGATCGCCACGGCCGAAGGCAACGGGCCGGTGCACGCGATGGACGCCGCGCTACGGGAAGCACTGAGCCCCCACCTGTCCTGGTTGGACTCGGTCGAGCTGTCCGATTACAAGGTGCGGATCCTGCCGTCCAACCCGGGTACGCACGCCGTCACGCGGGTGTTGCTGCAGTCGAGCGACGGCGAGCGGGAATGGACCACCGTCGGCGTGCACGGCAACATCGTGGAGGCGAGCTGGATGGCGATGTGCGACGCCCTGGTGCACAAATCCCTCGACTGAGTTCAGCGGTGGTTGGGCAGCACGGGAAAGTGGGCGGGCAGCGGGGGCGAGCGTCGGCGCACCGGCGTCCGTAGACTGAACGGCGTGCGTCTAGCTCGTATTGCTCATCCCAGTGGTGTCGCGTTCGCCTCGATCGAGGGCGAGGGCGACGATGCCCAGGTCCTCGAAATCGCCGAGCACCCGTTCGGCAAGCCGAACTTCACCGGTAAGCGGTGGCCGCTCGCCGACGTTCGCCTGCTCGCACCGATCCTGCCGTCGAAGGTCATCGCGGTCGGCCGGAACTACGCGAAGCACGCGGCCGAGTTCGGCAACGAGGTGCCCGCCGCGCCCATGCTGTTCATCAAGCCGTCCACGACGGTGATCGGCCCCGACGCGCCGATCCGCCGCCCGCGCGACGTCGGCCGCATCGACTTCGAAGGTGAGCTGGCGGTCGTGATCGGCCAGCCCGTGCGGAACGTGTCCGCCGACCGCGCGGCGAGCGCGATCCTCGGCTACACCGTGGCCAACGACGTCAGTGCCCGCGATCTCCAGAAATCCGACGGCCAGTGGGGCCGCGCGAAGGGCTTCGACACGTTCTGCCCGCTCGGGCCGTGGATCGAGACGGCGCTCGACCCGTCGGATCTGGCTCTGCGCAGCGAGGTCGACGGCGAGGTCAAGCAGGACGGCCGCACGTCCGACCTGGTGCACAAGGTGCCGGAACTCGTCGAGTTCGTCTCGGGAGTCATGACGTTGCTCCCTGGCGACATCATCCTCACCGGCACGCCCGAGGGTGTTGGTCCGATCGTCGACGGCCAGTCGGTCTCGATCACGATCGAAGGCATCGGCACCCTGACCAACCCGGTTCAGGACGTCTGATCCGCACGCACGAGGCCCGTCGGTTGCCACCGGCGGGCCTCGGTTGTCCACGGACTTCTACGCCGTGGACGTCTAAGCCGCGGGCTTCTACGCGCCGTGGACGTCTAAGCCGCGGGTTCCATCGCCCGGCGCGCGAACCCGGGCGCGTGCTCTGGCCGGAACCCCACGCCCAGCAGCCGGCCCGGCAGATAGGCGAGCTTCGGGAAGCGGGTGAGCGCCGCGATCAACGATTCGGGCGGCCCTTCGCGGCGGCCCTCCATGACCGGACGCATCATCACGCTGTGCAGAAGCTGCTGCAGTTTCTGCACAGCGATCGTCGGTGCCAGCCGGCGTGTGCGGACCTTGGCGAGCTCCTCCGGTGTCGGCCGGCCCCGCAGCAGCGGGTCGGCCAGGAGAGTCGCGGCGGCGACCGCGTCCTGCACGGCCAGGTTGATCCCGACTCCGCCGACGGGCGACATGGCGTGTGCCGCGTCACCGATGCAGAGCAGTCCGTCGACGTGCCAGCGGTGCAGCCGGTTGAGGCGGACGTCGAGGAACTTGATGTCGTCCATGGTCTTCAGCTCGCCGACGCGATCCTCGAACTCCGGGCAGACCTGGACGACGCCGCGCCGGAACTCCTCGATGCCGGCGGCGCGCAGGTCGGCGCCTTTGGGTGCGAGGTAGGCGATCTGGAAGTAGCCGTTGCGGGGCAGCGGCACGGCGAACCGGCGGTGGTTCATGCGCGGCGTCAGCTTCGCTTCAGCTTCGGCTTCGCGGCGGGAAAGGCGGAACCACCAGGCGTCGAACGGGCAGTCGAACTCGCGCGGCTCCAAGCCGGCGGCCCGGCGCGCGAGCGACCAGCGCCCGTCGGCGGCGATGACCAGGTCGGCTTCGAGTTCGTGGTCGGCATCGTCGGTCGTGCGGTAGCGCACACCGGTGACGCGGTTGCCGGACCGCAGCAGACCGGTCAGCTCCGCCTCGAGGCGCAGGGTGAAGCTCGGTTCCTTCTGCGCCGATTCGGCGAGCAGATCCAGGAGATCCCATTGCGGCACCATCGCGACGTAAGGGTGGGGGACGTCCAGGTGCGCCAGATCGGCGATCCTCAGCAGGCCACTGTCTTCCGTGGGGAACCCGACGTCGGTGAGCTCACTGTGCGGGATGGCGTCGAACTTCGCGCCCAGCCCCAGTTCGTCCAGCAGCGTCAGGGTCGACGGGTGGACCGTGTCGCCGCGGAAGTCGCGGAGGAAGTCGGGGTGCTTCTCCAGCACCGTCACCTCGACGCCACCCCTCGCGAGAATCAACCCGGCGACCAGCCCTGCGGGGCCCCCTCCGACGATCACGCACTTCGTGTGCTCGCTCATGTACCTCCACCCCTTTTCATCACTTGTTGAATAGTGACAGGATGCACCCGCGGCGATGGTGGCGTCAAGGGGGCGCGACTGTCTATAGAGGACACTGGAAGGGCCGGCCTCTCTGAGTGGAGCCGGACGGAGCCCGCCCCGGATGTCTTTGCTGATTCGGTGAAATCTCAAGCAATCCGGTCGTGGTAACGCTCCCTTGGCCCACGAGGCGAAACCGCTTTTGTCTCATTCGGTGAAGCGTTTCACAGCCACCACACGAATCGGTTCACTCACTTGGCCGCCGGGTTTCCCGACGTGACCGGCTGAGGTGTTTCCGTGCACCAGGAGTAGATGTCCGGCCCGGAACGGCGGAGCGGCAATCACCTTTTTGGCCGCGTTGCGAACGCGGCCAGTGTCCTAGCCTCACTGGGTGGATTTCGCCGTGGTACCCCCGACCCCCTCGCGAACCGCCCCGCCGGCACCTGTCGTGCCCGAGCCGTGGGCGCCTCCAGAGCTCCGTCTGGTGTGCCTCGACATCGACGACACCCTGATCGACTGCACGGCCGCGATCCGCCGCAGCCTGCACACGTTGACCGGCCGCAGTGACCTGTGGCCGTTGTGGGATCTGATCACTGAGGAGCACGTGGCGCTGGTCGTCGCGGGCAAACTCGAGTACGGCGTGATGCACGATCGCCGTACCGAGTGTTTTCTTGCCGAGCTCGGCATCTCGGCCGATTCAGCTCAGGTGAGGGCCTTCGAGGCGCGGCGGCGGGAAATCCTGGCCACGTCGTGGCAGCTGTTCGACGACGTGCTGCCCTGCCTCGAGTGGCTTCGCGCGGCCGGGCTTCTGCTCGCCGCCGTGACCAACGCCTCGGGGGCGCACCAGCGCCGCAAGATCGCGGACCTTGGGCTGGCACCGTTTTTCGACCACATCGCCATCGCCGGTGAGGTCGGTGTCGCGAAGCCCGACCCCGTGATGTTCCACTCGGTGTGCCTCGGCCTCGGTTGCGCGCCGGCCCAGACGGTGCATGTGGGTGACAAGCTCGACACCGACGCCATCGGCGCCCACTCCGCGGGCCTCGGCGCCGTCTGGCTCGATCGCGACAGGACCGCCCGTACCGGCGAACGGCCCCCAGCCGGCGTACACACCGTCACCGGTCTCGACGAGCTTCCTGAGCTGCTGGTTTCCGAGTACGCCACCGTCGGTGTCCCCGCGCAGCGCGCTGCGAGCACCCCCGCTTCCCGGGTCTGGGACGGCGTGCTCTAGTATGTCTCCTCGTGCGGCGCTGAACCGGGGCGTACCTGGGAAAACGCCTCACTGGGGTATGGTGTAATTGGCAGCACGACTGGTTCTGGTCCAGTTAGTCTAGGTTCGAGTCCTGGTACCCCAGCTGCGGAGAGTGACCCCCCTGCTGGGCGAGCAATCGCCTCTGGTAAGTTCTCTCCGGCAAGAAAAACTGAAAACGCCCCGGAAACGGGGAAGATCCTAAGCCCCCGTCGTCTAGCGGCCTAGGACGCCGGCCTCTCACGCCGGTAGCGTGGGTTCGAATCCCATCGGGGGTACAGCGGTAGCCGCCCAGGTTCCAGAAGTCGTGGACCTGGGTTTTTGGCATTTCGGAGCCCTGTCGTGGTCGGCGAGAGCGGGCGGGCTTGGTGCGGTGATCGGGGCGGTGTCATCGGCTGCGTCGCGGGGTTCGCGATTGTTGGCAGAAAATATGGTGTTACGTGTTACACGGAATCAATAGCGTCGCGGGCTGAATGCGGTCCGCCTGAATCCCCGCCGACCGACCCCGGACATCATTCACCGTTTCCGCGCACCACGATCTCCTCGCCCACTCGCTGCCGGCACTCTTATGCGACAACTCGTTGGGCTCCTGTCACGAGCCGCCGTGTGCAAATTCGCCGGCGCTTCGCCCGCCCGGCAACGCTGTCTTTCCGCCGCACGTGCCGCGTCAGGGAGGGTTCCGCACTGCTTCCGGGCCAGTCGTGGATGGGCCGCCGCGGCACCTCCGGGGTGGCTTACGCTCCCCGCGCCACTGTCATGGGGTGACCACAGCGGTGAGGGCGGTGGAGGCGGTGCGTGGTTCTGCAGTGAGGGCGGTGGAGGCGGTGCGTGGTTCTGCGCCGCGTGGTGAGACCGCGTGATCGGATTCGATGCCGTCGAACTCGTCGCCAGGGCCCGTGAGGTCGTGACGGTGTGCCCACAACGACGTTGGTGTCCGGACAACCGGGGGAGGACCAGTCTGCGGGCGATCGCGGTTCGGTTGGCGGACCACGGTTCGGGCTACCGGCTGTCGCCTGCTCGTACCCGCAGTGGCCGGGCGTGCGAGCCGTGCGGCAGCGCCGTTTGCGGTTGGCCGAACGGTTCTTCGGGCGGCCCTGTCTCGGCCGTCCCGTCGGGTGCGTCCACCGGCGAGCACGAAGCGGTCGAGCTGCGCGAGGGGGACACCCGCTGAGTGGTGCTTGAAGGGTAGGGGATCGGAGGAACGTGCGGACGCAGAAACGCGACGGGGCCCCTTCCTGGGTGGAAGGGGCCCCGTCGCGGATACGTGGCTGGTGTTACTTCTTCTTTGCGGCGCTGGTGCGCTTCGCGGCGGGCTTGCGGGCCGCGGTGGCCTTGGCCGCAGGCTTGGCGGCTGCCTTGGTGGCCCGCGTGGTGGTCTTCGCGGCGGCCTTGGTGGCGGTCGCCTTGGCGCGGGTGGTGGCCGGCTTGGCGGCGGCCTTCGTCGCGGTTGCCCTCGCGGCGGGCTTGGCGGCTGCCTTGGTGGTCCGCGTCGCGGTGGTGCGGGTGGCTGCGGCGCGGGTGGTGGTGCGGGTGCCGGTGGTGGTGGTGCGTTTGGCTGCGGTCGCCTTCGGCAGTTTCTTGGTGCCGGAGATGACGTCCTTGAACGTGGTGCCGGCGCGGAAGGCG
>DASZNR010000152.1:0-1749 GCA_035551175.1 Amycolatopsis sp.
CCGCCCGCCGCCGCGCGCGGTCGCCGGTGCGGTACAGCCGTTCCCCCGGGATCTCCGCGAACGGGTTGGGCACGAACTTTTCGGCCGTCAACGCCGGACGGTTCAGGTAGCCGCGCGCCAGTTGCACGCCCGCGATGGTCAGCTCGCCGTCGAGCAGGTGGACGCGAGTGTTCGCGATCGGGTGACCGATGGTGACCGTCTCCCCCGGCAGGCACCGCGTCGCCGTCACATCGACCGAAGCCTCTGTCGGCCCGTAGAGATTATGCAGCTCAGCGCCGACCAGCCGGTGGAACCTTTCCGCCAGCTCGTCCGGGAGTGCCTCGCCGCTGCACAACACTCGCCGCACCGGCAGTTTCGGCACCGATCCGGCCAGGAACGCGCGCAGCATCGACGGCACGAAATGTGCCGTGGTGATCTGTTCCGCGACGAGAACGTCCGCGAGATATTCCGGATCGCGGTGTCCGCCCGGGCGGGCCATGACGAGGGTCGCGCCGATGGACAACGTCCAGAAGAACTCCCACACCGACACGTCGAAACCGAACGGAGTCTTCTGCAGCACTCGATCTTGGGGCGTCAAGCCGTACTCAGCCTGCATCCACCGCAGTCGGTTGACGATCCCGCGATGCTCGATCACCACGCCCTTGGGCTTGCCGGTGGACCCCGATGTATAGATGACGTACGCCGCGTTCTCCGGCCGGACTACGACCTCCACCGGTTCCCGGGATTCGCCGAGCCCGGTGAGATCACCCGGCTCGACGACGACCTCGGCGTCCGAATCCTCGACCATGAACCGCAGCCGGTCCTCGGGATAGTCCGGGGCCAGGGGCAGATAGGCTGCGCCTGCCTTGAGGATCCCGACCAGCGCGACCACCATCTCAACGCCGCGCTCCAGTCGGACCCCGACCACCGATTCCGGCCCTACGCCACGCGCCCGCAGCCAGTGGGCAGCCTGGTTCGACAGCTCGTCCAGCTCCACATAGGAAACTTCGCGGCTGTCGGCGACCACTGCGACCCCACCTGCGGCGACGCCCTCGGCCACCATGTCCAGCAATGTCTCGCTCATACGTCCTCACTCACCGCCGCGCGCGGACGGATCGTCACCCGAGCAGCCGGTTGCTGAGCGAAGCGCCGACAACCAGCCATCCACCAGAGCCCGCTCATACGTCCTCATTCACCACCGCACGTGGACGGATCGTCGCGCGAACAGCCGGTTGTTGAGCGAGCCGTGGATAACCTGCCACCGCAGCGGCCAGGGATTCCACGGTTGGGTGGTCGAAGAGGGCCCGCACCGGGACGTCTGCGTCCAACGCCGCGCGGAGCCGGACTGAGATCCGGGTTGCGGCGACGGAATGTCCGCCCAGGTCGAAGAAATCGTCCTGTACGCCGATCCCGTCCGTGCCCAGCACCTGCGACCACACCCCGGCGACCAGCTCCTCCACCGGTCCGCGCGGCGCGACGTGCGGGCGTTCGCGCACCGCCGGTTCCGGCACGGGCAATGCGGCTCGGTCCAGTTTCCCGGCTGGTGTGCGCGGCAGTTCCGGCAGGAGTACGAAGCCGCTGGGCACCAGGTAATCCGGCAGCACGCTGGAGAGTCCTTTTCTCACGTCCGCAATGGACAGTGCGGCCTCAGCGACGACGTAGGCGGTCAGTTCCCAGCCATCGGCGGAGGGGGTCGGCTGGACGGCGGCATCGCGGATCCGCGGGTCGGCCCGCAGCACGGCCTCGACCTCGCCCGGTTCGACTCGGTGG
>DASZNR010000153.1:0-12595 GCA_035551175.1 Amycolatopsis sp.
AACCAGCGCAAACACGACAACGAGAACAAGGAGGGTGCCATGGCTAGCACCTCTCCCGTTCCCATCCTTGGAGTGCCCCCGGCAGGATTCGAACCTGCGACACCGGCTTTAGGAGAGCCGTGCTCTATCCCCTGAGCTACGGGGGCCACAAGCTGACCTTAGCACTCACGCCGCAGATCAGAGCGCGTACCTGCGACAGCTACCCGCCGTCGACTCCCCCAAACTCCTCCGGCGATCCGACGTCAAGCGTAACGTGACACCTGGAGCAGTCGACTCCCAGGTAGGGAGTCCGAGCCAATTGCCACCTGGGGAGCCATGACGCGTCCTGTCGTTATCAGCGCCGCCGGACTGGGCATAATACTCGCGGGCTGCGTGATTACATGGCTATATCTACGCAAACAGCGCAAGGTAGAAGCCGGAGCGGCGTTGGCGGCTGTTGCATTGATCGTCGCTTTCGGCTTACCGGTACTCGCCAAGCCGATTGAGGATGCCTGGAGCCCTGTGACCGGCAGCCAACTGCCCAGCTCGACTGCGCCTGCGTCGCCTGTGCCGGCACCCGACCAACAGGGGGCGAACATCGCACCCGGCTGGGGGCCAGAACGGCAGATGTTTACCATGAGCAGACCGGCCGCCTACGTGACACTAAACTCGATCTCAGATAACCCCAACATTGGAGACGAACGACAGTTTTACGGCGTACGCCACGTAGCAGCAGATTGCAAAGGAAATGACTCGCCATGGGAACGACATGAGAAGATTGCGGACGGCGATCACCTTCAGTTTCGAGTTTATGCCGAAAACTCCGTTGCAGACAGCCTCGAATGCCGACGGCTCGCACACTATCGAAGATTTGTAACTGTTCACGTGTCGACACGTCGGTGTGGGTGGGTGCGTGACGTGGCAAGGGTTTTGTGGTGATGTTGGCGGGTGCCGGGTCTTGACGAACTGTCGCGCGAGGAGTTGCTCGCGCTGTTCGCTGCGCAGGCTCGCACGATTGAGACGTTGACCACGGCGGTGGAGACGTTGACCGCTCGGGTCTCGGCGCTGGAAGCGGAGAACGCCGAGTTGAGGGCGGAGAACGCCGAGTTGAAGCGCCGGTTGGCGCGCAACTCGCGGAACTCGTCGCAGCCACCTTTCGCTGATGGGCCCGAGCAGGTTGTCCCGCCTCGTTCGCTGCGAGGCAAGACCGGCCGAAAGCCCGGTAAACAGCCCGGCACGCAAGGATTCACGCTCACCTTGGTCGACGACCCGGACACGGTCGTCGACCATGTCCCCGACGCCTGTGCCGGTTGCGGGGCCGGGCTGGACACAGCGACGCTGGTGGGCGTGGTGCGCCGCCAGGTCACCGACGTGCCGGCGGTGTCGGCGACTGTCACCGAGCACCCGTTGCAGCGGCGTCGCTGCGGCTGTGGCTGTGTGACCAGCGCTGCCGCGCCAGCCGGTGTCGCGGACGCCCCGGCGTCGTATGGGCCGAATGTGCGAGCGTGGGTGGTGTACGCGCTGGTGTTCCAGCACATCCCGGTCGCCCGGGTGGCCGAGCTGATCCGTGACCTGTGCGGCGCGGCACCCTCGACCGGCTGGATCTGCGGGGTACTGCGGCAGACCGCCGCGGCGCTAGTGCGGTGACCACTATTGATCGCCGGATTGGTCAGGCTGCTCGGGGTTGAGGGCGGCCCCATCGGTGGTGGTGTTCGCTGCGGATGCGGGCGCGTTCCCGGCGTTGTGCGGCCATGGAATGGCGTCGCGGAGGTCACTCTGGCTACTGCGGAATGGGTTTTCTGGTACAATAATGAGAGGTTGCACTCGTGGTGCGGGCACCGCCCGCCGCTGGAGTTCGAGCAGGAATTCTGGCATGACACACCTGAGTGGCCTCAGGCAGCGGGAGACAAAGGACCAGGTCTCCACGAAAGCCGGGGCGGTCCAACCCCGCGTCGCAGATCGACGCTGTCCCGATGCAGACCGGCCGGTTCGCCCCACCGGCAGCCGGTCCAGGCCGCGGTGACGACCAGCAGCCGCGCGATCGGCCCACCGAGCAGACCGGCCTGCTCGGCGATCCGCACCACCTCCTCCGGCGTCGCCCACACCCGCTCCGGCACCGCCCGCCGCGACCGCCGACCACGACGCCTCCGCCGACGCACCGGATTGAACGGAATCAGCCGCTCATCGGCCGCATCGGTCAACACCATCGACAACAGGTTCAGCTGCGATCTCACCGTCGACGGGGCGTATCCGTCCCGTTCAAGTTGTCTGGCCCACTCGGTCACCCTCAGCGCCGTGATCGCACCCAGCGGCAGGGCGCCGAACTTCGGCAGGATGTGACACCGCAGCCGACTCCGATAGCTCTCAATCGTCCGCGGATCCAGATCCAGCGACCGGAACCACCGCGCCACCCACGCGGCCACCGTGACCGCACTGTCCGCCGGATCGATCCACACCCGCCGGCGCCGATCCACCTCCAGCCCAGCCGCGTAGGCCGTAGCGTCACGCCGCGAGCCGAATCCGGACACCGAACGAACGCCGAAACCTTGCCGTCGATATCTCACGCGCCACGACCTGTTGCCGCACTGCTCCACCCACGCCACAACGACCTCCACACCTAAGACGAGACCAACGAGGCGTTGGCCCCAACGGTGGAGTTCCCCGACGCAGACATCTCCAGCGTCCGCCCTCAACGACGATGCAGGCGCCGGCCGGCATCCAGATGCACAGACCACGACGACCGGTCCGTACGCACTCTCATAGCCGATGAGCGGACGTTGAGCTACGCAGCTACGCCGGTGATGCGTGATCGGAGCAGGGTGTGAATGCTGTGGCCAGGACCCGGCGCAATCCGTCGAAGGTCGCCAGGACTCGCTGAGCCTCTTCCTGCATCGACTGCATCGCAAGATCACCGCCGGCCTGGATGGTGAGGGCCTCCTCCCACAAGGCCTGCTCGGCCACCCGCCATGCCGGTTTGCCTGTGACCTCCACGTTCACGAATCCAGCCCGCGGCAGTTGGCTGAGCAGATCCACCTGCCGCATCCTCTTAGACAGCCGCTCATCGGTGGTGTCCAGAGCTTCCCAGCAGGTGACGACGATGCGGCCGCCCGGCCTAATGCTGCTCCCGCGCACCGGGTCCATGACGATACCCGATGTGAGCCAGTCGCTCGTCGGTCACAGCGGCGGCGTTGCCGCCGCAGTTGTGGACCAGAACCGGGACGTCGCCAGCGAACATATAGCTCGTCGATCGTCAGTCGAGTGATACGACGTCCTCACCACCCGCGTCACGTCATGGAACGGGTGGTGATACGTCGTCGTCACAGTCGCCGCCGACGCAGGCTATGCCGTTCGCGCTGATCACCGACCACCCAGCGGGAGTTCGTCTCGATGAAGGTCCAAGAGGTCCGGGTCGTACTTGATCAACTCGTTCTCGAACTCTCGCCAGCCGTTCGCGCTCACGAACTGGGCTTCACTTCGAGAGATCGGTACTATCCAGACGATCGCGGCCCGGTGCCCGTCGTCGAGGTCCACTCCCGCGAAGCCGTCGTCGTAGTAGACCGGCGCCGCAGCGTACCAGGCTTCCATCATACTCCCAGGGACAAGCGGGCCTCGGGGGCCGATCACGTCCCCACGCAGAAGTGCCCGGCCCGAAGCCAGGAGTTCGTCGGCCACTTGGCCGACGAGGCCGGGGAGGTACTCCCCACCGGGGCCGCCCCGCTCACCGGCTACGAGTTCCAAGCGTAATTTCCGACCGGACTTCGGCGATACCAAGTCATGCCTGCTCAAGCCGATCGTCGAAAAGGATTCGACGCCTGGAATAACTCCCTTGGCGAAGGCGGCGACCCGGAACTCCCGCGGCCGTCCATCTGGATCCGTCGACCAGCCACCCGTGATAAGGCCCAGTCGTGCCTCCAAGTGCTCGATAAGTCCCATGCCTCATCCGCCGAATCTTGAGTCGTCGTTGCCGCCACTTCGGTTGCACGCCGGACACTCGAGGCTCGTCCCCTGCTGGTAGTCGTCCAGGACTTCCGCACGCGTCACGTCCGGCGCAAACCGGCGGTTGGTCCAGGAAGGATTGTGGCTGACATCCCAGTCCCGGGCCTGCCCGGGGGTCCGGGGCGGCACCATGACCTCGCCGACGCAGTTCGGCCCCTGAGTCGGACACATACGGCCGCCGCTGGGCCCTTCTGCAGCTTCTTCCCATGCAGCGTCCTCAGTTGCCGCGCGGAAGCCACCACGGCTGGTCACCAAGCCGGGAGCATTGGTACCGCGGAGCATCCCATCGCTGTGACGCCGATGAGGCAGCAACTACCGCGGTCGGCGTGGATGGTGTGCGGCTGACTGCCATTGCGGTTCATGGCGTCATTGAGGAAATCCTTCGCCGCGACCGCGTCCTCCGCGGCAGCGACCAGCCAGCCGGTGACATAGCGGGAGTAGATGTCGAGGATGACATAGCATTTGTACCAAATCCCTTTCGACAGTCCTTTCAGCGCGGCGATATCCCACGACCACACCTCACTCGGACCGCGGGCAACCAGCTCGGGCCGAACCCGGGCGGGGTGAGTGGCGAGGCGGCGACGTTCCCAGACCTGGCCGGCGGCGCAGGCGATCCGGTACATCGCGGAGACCGAACACCAGTACCGGCCCTCGTCCAGCTCCCTGGCCCAGACCTGCGGGATCGCCAGATCCCGGCAGGCCGGGCTGGTCAGCAACCTCAGCACCAGGTCCCGCTCGGCGGCGTCCAGCGCCTGCGGCGGCGGCGCACGGGCAGCCACGGACCGCGCACCGGCCCCTTTTAGATTGGCGTGCCGGTAATGCGTCGCCCGTGATATCCCGGTCAGCGTGCATGATTTCTTCACCGGCACCCCTGCCGCGCGCAGTTCGGCGAACGCGGCCGTCAGGATGTCCTCGGCGGCTCGTCGCGCTCCGCGCTCTCGGAGAGTTCTTCCAAGAGCGCGTGTGCTTTTCCCATGATGTCGAGAGCCATCCGGGTTTTCGTCAAGTCGGAGGTCAGTTTCCGGTTCTGCCGGCGGAGTTTCTCCAACTCGATCTGCTCGGCCGATTTCTTGACCCGTTTCGCCGGTGTCCCCGACTCGGCTGGTTCACCACCCAGGCGTCCTGCGTCGCGAGCTCGTGTCCATTCGATGATGTGAGACGAATACAAGCCTTCCCGGCGCAGGATCGCGCCTTTCTCCCCATTCGGGGCGTTCTCGTACTCGGCGACCGTGGCGAGCTTGTACTCCGCGGTGAACACCCGACGCGACGGACGCGGCGCGGGGTCGGCCTGCTCCTCGCCGGACGAACCCACCCTCGGTCAGGAACCCCCGCTCACACGGGATGTCTCACACCAGTCTGACCAAGAGGGCTCAGGCTCGCACCCCACTAACAGGTGCTGTGAATGACCTCCAACTCGTCGTCCTCGAGGGGCACACTTACCTCGGCGCGAGCCGCCGTGCTCCCGCCGAGTTCGGCTTCGAAGCCGTCCGGCACGACGACGTCCTCGGGGCCGAGATCGTGAACGCTGCGCTTGCCCAACGCCAGCAGTGTCGAGTCGATCCCGTTGCGCAGCACGTCGAGGACGTTCTCCACACCGGTCTGCCCGCCTGCCGCCAGGCCCCACAGGTACGCGCGGCCGATCAGCACCGCACGAGCACCCAGTGCCAAGGCCTTCACGACGTCGCTGCCGCGGCGGATCCCGCCGTCCAGCAGGACTTCCACCTGCCCGCCGACCGCGTCGGCGATCGCCGGGAGGGCGCGGATCGTCGCCGGGGTGCCGTCGAGGTTGTTGCCGCCGTGGTTGGACACCGAGATCGCACTGACCCCCGCGTCCACCGCGCGGCGGGCCTCGTCGACCCGGATCACACCCTTGAGCAGGAACGGGCCGTCCCACTGCGACCGCAGCCAGGCGACGTCGTCCCACGTCGGCGGCGGGGTCTGCATCCACTGCCCGTACGCCCCGAAGAACGTGGGCACCTTTTCTCCGGGCTCCACCATGTTCGGCACGCCCAAGTCCGGCAGCCGACGAGTGCGCACGTAGTCCAGCAGCCAGCGCGGGTGCGTGATGCCTTCCGGCGCGAACCGCAGCAGCTCGCGGAAGTTCAGCTTCTCCGGGATGTGCGGGCTGCCCCAGTCGCGGCTGTGCGAGAACGACCAGTCCAACGTGAGGATGATGCCGACGGCCCCGGCGGCGCGGGCGCGGTCGAGGCGGCGCCGGATGTCGTCGCGGGTGCTCGTCCAGTAGACCTGGAAGTACGTGTTCGGGTTGGCGGCGACGACCTCTTCAATCGGCTTGCTGCCGAATGAAGACAACCCGATCGACGTCCCGCGCGCCGCAGCCGCGCGGGCTACGGCTACCTCACCGTCCGGGTGCACGGCCTGCACGCCCGTCGGGGAGATCAGCACCGGCAGCGCGACGTCCCGGCCGAGCACGTGCGTACCCAGCTCGCGAGCGCCGGAAAGGCCCGCGGTCCGGGGTGCGAAACGCAGCTCGTCGAACGCGCTCAGGTTGTCGGCCAGCGTCAGGCCCTTCTCCGAGCCGGCGATCAGCGCGGAGTACACGGAGCCGGGAAGCCGCTTCTTGGCGCGCCGCTGTGCCTCGGCGATGGACTCGAACCAGGTGGTGCTCATCGTTTTCCCTTCGGATCGAAGCGCAGGGTGCGCCGGACGAGGACCGGGCGAACCGGCTCGAGAGTGCGGTGGGTCAGGCAACCGGCCCAAACCCCGGCGCCGTAGGCGATGTCGTCGACGATCGCCGCCGCCGTGTACCGGACGGGGTCGAGGTCGCGCCTGTTCTTCGCCCACGCGGTCAGCGGCGGGCCGAGCAGCAGGGACGCCACGGCGGCTCGGCGCCCTCGTCCCCGCGGTACCAGCAGTCCCGCGAGCAGGGGCGCCGCGAATTGGGTGCCATAGCGGCCGCAGCCGAGCCACGTCTGGTGGACGGCGGTGGCCATCGCCCGCACGACGCCGTCCGTCGGCACGTCGTGGGCGCGTACGGTGCGGGCCGTACTGGCCACTGAGCCACCGAACGCCAGCGCGGCGAGCCCTGGACGGCGGGCCAGCAACGCCCCGACGGCCAGCGCCGGCCAAGGCTGCAGCGCCAGCGGCGCCAGCAGGTCCGGGTGCCGCTTGGCGAGCGGCGCGGCAGAGGTGCCGTAGCGGGCCCGGCGGCCGAGCAGGCCGCGCCAGGTTTCCGGTTCGTGGTGGCCGACCGAGACGTCCGGCGCATAGCGAACCCTGAACCCGGCGGTGTGGAGCCGCCAGACGAGGTCGACGTCCTCACCGACGCGCAGGTCCGGATCGAAGACCTCGCCGTCGACGGCCACGTCGGTCAGCGCGGCCCGGCGAACGACGAGTGCGGCCGTGGGCACGTACGACATCCGCGTGCCGGGCGCGACCCGCGCGGGGCGGTCGCCCAGGTCGAGGCTGCTCGCCACCCGGGTGTAGCGGCCGGCCCAGGTGTCCGGCGCCAAGGCGCGCACCCGGGGCGCGACCGCGGCGACCAGCGGGTCGGCGAAGTGCGCCGCGAGCCGGTCGGTCCAGCCCGTGGTCGGCACGCAGTCGCTGTCCAGGAAGGCTGCCAACTCGGTGGCAACGTGCTCCAAGGCGGTGTTCCGCGCGGCGCCGGGGCCACCGTTGACGTCACGGCGGACGAGCTTCGCCCCGCGCGCGACCGCTACTGCGGCGACGGCCGCGGGGTCGCGGGAGCCGTCGTCGACGACCAGTACCGGGTGCCGGCCGTCGAGCCCGGCCAGGCAGCGGTCCAGCAGCTCTGCGCGGTCGCGAACGGGCACCACGACCGTGAGGTCGGCGGACGCGTCCGGTTCGGGCGGGAGAGGGTGGGCGAGCCCCGTGTCGGTGAGCCGTCGGGCGAGCGTCCCGGCTGCGGCCGTCGAGACCGGTCCTTCGGCGAGTTCTCGCCAGGCGGCCTGCCCGGCCGCGGTCAGCCGGAGCACGCGCGCGGGGGAACCGCCGAAGATCAGGTCGCCGGTCAGGCGGCGGGTGTCCTGATCGAGTTCGAGCCGGAAGCCGGTCGGGAGGGGCGTCACAGGGCCAGTCCTCCGTCCACCGGTACGACCGCGCCGGTCATCGCGCTGCTGTCCGGCCCGGAGAGGAACGCCAGCACCGCGGCGACCTCCGCAGGGTCGAGGAGCCGGTGGACCGGTTGCTGGGCAGCGAAGGCGGCGGCGTCGGGCAGGGCGTAGAGCCGGGCGCTTTCGGCGAGGATCGGGGTGTCGGTGGACCCGGGGCTGACGGCGTTGGCGGTCACCCCGGTCGCCCCCAGCTCAGCCCCGAGCGCGCGGACCAGCCCGGCGACCCCGGCCTTCGCGGCGCAGTAGGCGGCGAGCATCGGCAGGCCGCGGGTGGCCGCGGCCGACGCGACGGCCAGGAACCGGCCGGACCGAGGCTGCGGCCGCCGCAGCAGTGCGGGCACCGCAACGCGAGCCAAGTTGACGACACCGTTCAGGTTGACGTCGAGCACCGCCTGTTCCTGTTCGAGTGGAACTTCCCACGCCGGCGCTCCCCCGGCGACGACGCCCGCGGCCGCGATCGCCACGTCGAGCCCGCCCCACCGGCGTTCTGCCTCGGCGACGGCGGCAGCCATCGCCGAGGGATCCCGGACGTCGGCGACGAAGGGCTCGACGTTCCCGCCTGCCTGCTCGACGACGGCGGACAGCTCGGCCCCGCTTCCCATCGGATACGGCAGCGCCGGGTCGTCGGTTGCAACGTCGACCGCGAGAATCATGTAGCCCCGCCGGGCCAGGTCCAGCACGGTCGCGGCGCCGATCCCCCGGGCCGCACCGGTGACGAGGGCGGTTCGCGCGGTCATCGCGGCACCACCTCGCCCGGAGTGCTCAGTTCGCTTCCGGTGGCGGAGCACCAGCGGTCCACCCGGGACACGAGATCCACGACCAAGCGGTCCAGCAGCGCCACGCCTTCGCTCGCCGTGGCGGGCGTCGGGTCGCCGAGCACGCCGGTCGCCGTCACCGCCCGCACCCCGCCGTTCAGCAGCAGCGGCAGCACCTCTCCCAGCGGCCTGCGATCCCCTGCGACGGCCCGGTCCATCCGCACCGCGTTCGGCCGCAAGGCCAGCTGCAGCGCCGTTTCCGGTCGTCCGGCGTGCGGGTCCCCGGTCCACTGCGGCTGGAACACCTCGACGTCCCGGGACTCCGCCCGCAGCCGGGCGACAGCCCGGGCGACCGGCGCCGCGTTGCCGCCGTGCGCGGAGACGAACAGCACGCGCGTGAACGTCTCCGCCGCGGACCGGCCCAGCTCGACCAGCAGGAGCTCGGTCGCCTCCTGGCCGATCGAGAGCGTCCCGGCGAACCCGGCGTGCTCGCCGCTGGACCCGAAGGCCACGGCCGGCGCCACCAGGACGTCCGGCCGCTTCTCGGCCAGCCGGTCGCACAGCGCGAGCGCGATGTCCGTGTCGGTCGAGAGCGGCAGGTGCGGGCCGTGTTGCTCGGTCGCGCCGACCGGCACGGCCAGGATCGCTCCGGCCGCCGCATGGGCCGCGACGTCCGGCCAGGACAGGTCCGCGAGCCGCACGGTCAGCGCCTGAATCCCGCGAGGGGATTCTCGTCGCAGGCGCGCTCCGGCGGGCGGCGCATCCCGATGGTGACCGGGACCGGGCGCCGCCGGTGGGAGTGGTCCAGAGACGGCTTCGGGACGCTCCCCGCCGCAACCCCGGCCAACGCGAGCTCGCCATGGCCGCGTACGCACTCCGGGTCCGGGCCGTCCAGGGGCAGGCCGGTGAAGAACTTCGCCGCCATGCACCCGCCCCGGCAGGCGTCGAACGCCGAACACGACGTGCACGCCCCGCCGCTCTGCGGGCTCCGCAGCTCGGTGAACAGGTCGGATTCGCGCCAGACCCGGGCGAAGCCGCCGTCGCGGACGTTGCCGGCGAGGAAGGTGTCGTGGATGGCGAACGGGCACGCGTAGACGTCGCCGACCGGGTCGACCAGGCACACCACCCGCCCGGCGCCGCACAGGTTCAGCCCCGGCAGCCCGCCCCCGCCGTAGCCGGCCAAGTGGAAGAACGAGTCGCCGGTGAGGACCTGCTCGCCGCGGGCCACCAGCCAGTCGTAGAGCTCCCGCTGCTGGGCGGCCGTCGGATGCAGCTCGTCCCAGGTGTCGGCGCCGCGGCCGGACGGGCGCAGCCGCGTGATCCGCAGCTGGGCGCCGTAGCGGTCGGCGATCGCCTTGAACGCGTCGAGCTGGCCGACGTTGTGCCGGGTCATCACCACCGAGATCTTGAAGTTCTCGAAGCCCGCGTCGGCCAGGTGCTCCATCGCGCGGATCGCGGTGGCGTAGGAGCCGGGGCCGCGGACGTGGTCGTTGACCTCGGCGGTGGCGCCGTCGAGGGAGATCTGGACGTCGACGTAGTCGCTCGCGGCCAGGCGCCGCGCCACCTCCGGGGTGATCTTGACGCCGTTGGTGGAGAACTTGACCCCGACGTGGTGCTCGGTCGCGTAGTCGACGAGCTCCCAGAAGTCCGGGCGCACGGTGGGTTCGCCGCCGCCGATGTTGACGTAGAAGACCTGCATGCGCTCGAACTCGTCGATCAGCGCCTTGCACTCCGCGGTGGACAGCTCGCGCGGGTCCCGCCGTCCCGAGGAGGACAGGCAGTGCACGCAGGAAAGGTTGCAGGCGTAGGTCAGTTCCCAGGTCAGGCAGATGGGCGCGTCGAGCCCGTACTGGAACTCGTCCACAAGGGACATCAGAGACTCCTCGGCTGGATCATGCTCGACGCGGCCAGTGCGGCCAGCGCGGCGCGGTAACGCGGCAGCTCGGGCCGGCCCACCCCGGCGCCCGCGCAGGCGGCGCGGGCGCTCGGGTGGTCGGCGAGCGACCGGACGACGGTCAGCAGCGCCGGGTTCTTCAGGAACGACAGGCGGCGGGTGCCGAAGTGGTACAGCAGCGCCCCGAACCGCTCGGGCCGGATCGACACCCGGTCGTCCAACCGCCACGCCGTGTCCAGATCGAAGGTGCCGGTGTCAGTAGACACCGCACATCCCGTCGATCGAGACCTCCTCGACCAGCAGGTCTTCGGCCACCACGACATCCTCGGCGAGGGTGGCCTGCCCCACGGTGTTCTCGTCCATCATGACTCCTTCGATACTGGGGATTCGGACATCGGCTACGGGCCGGCGCTACGCGGCGCCGGACCGGATTCCCAGCCGCGCAACCATCCGGCCCCGGGCGGGGACCGGAACGAAGCCGACCGCGGCGGTCATCGTCGCCCGGTGGCACGGGCCACAGGCGGGAACGCGGGCCGACGGCTGCGCGCCGGCCAACGGCACGAACTTGCCCGGGCGCGCCAGACCCGCGCAGTTGCTCGCGTGGTGCCCCGCGGGAGCGCACAGGCACCGGCATTCGGTATTCGTCATTTCCACTCCTCGACACTCCGGCCGATCCCGGCCCTTCGCCACTACGCGCCGGAATCGGCGGTCCGGATGAGCCCGTCCGCCTGGGCAAGGCCCGCGTCCAGCACGTCTCGTTCGGTTCTCGTCAGCTGGGCTCGCATTTCGGTTCCCGCCGCCTTGGCCAGGACGACCAGCCGTTTGGCCAGGCCCCGTGCCTGGGTCAACCGGATCCGGTTGCTGTCCAGCACGACCTGCGAGTCGTCGATCAGTGCCTCGTAGCGGTGGTTGAGATCGCCGTGGTCGTCGACGATCCTGATCGCACGGGCCAAGGCCGTCAGCTCGGCCGTGCGGACGCTCCGCAGGTACGGATCACCCATCGTCACGACCCGCCGAAGACGGTGCCCGCGCTGGACCAGAACACGAAGACGATCACCAGCAGCAGGAGCGCGACCACGCACCACACCGGCAGGTCGGGATCGATCGCGAAGAACCGCCTTGCCGGCTGGCCGCCTCGCAAGCCGCCTTCGACGACGTCCCTGCGCAGCGGCCCGGCGAGGTCCGTCCGGAAGAACCGCTTGCCGAACTCTTCGCCGGTCCGCACGCCGCGCAGGAGGACGTCCGGCGGCCCGTGGGAGACGATCTTGCCGTTCCATAGGACGGCGACCTCGTGAGCCACTTCCCGCGCGAAGTCCAGGTCGTGCGTCGTGATCAATACCGTGGCCCGCGCCTTCTCGTTGACCGACTTGATCGCCCTGACGATGGCGCCCGTGTAGCGGGAATCGAACGCGGTGTCGACGTCGTCGAGGACGATCAGCGACATGCCGGACACCAACGCCTGCGCAAGGAGCACCCTGCGCCTCGCGTGCGCGGGGATCTCCTCGGGGAAGGAACGCGCGAAGGCCTCCAGGCCGAACTCCCGCATCAACGGCGCGGTGGTCGCGTGCACCTCATCGTCCGTCGCACCGGCACGACGCAGGACACAAGCGACGTTCTCGTAGACGTTCATCGAGGAGAACAGCCAGCTGCTGAACGGGTGTGACCCGCCGACCACGGCCGCGATCCCGCCACGAGCACTGACGAGCTCGGCCGAGGTCAGCGACCAGACGTCACGGCCGTCCAGCCGGACGCTGCCGCCCGTCGGCGGCAGCAGGCCCACGAGGTGCCGCAGGAGAGTCGTCTTGCCGCACCCCGACTGTCCGAGGATCACCGTGACCTGCCCGTCCGGCACCGACAGCCGAAGCCGGTGCAGCACC
>DASZNR010000154.1:0-106065 GCA_035551175.1 Amycolatopsis sp.
ATGACCGAGCGAACAGGGCAAGCCAGGACAGTACGTGGACAAGGAGCCGATAGACCAGACGACCAGACACGCTTGCTGATCGTCGGGCGTCACGATTGCCCAGGTCAAACCGGGGTTGCCGCATTCTCGACCAGGACAGGCATTGTCGCGTTCGGCCTGCGTGGGCTGGGTGGTGAAGTCGGTGTCGCCCTGGGTGTAATCCGTTTTTGTGTCGATACCCTGCTGCTGCTCCATCGGCAGCGCGACGCCCGCGTCGGTGCCCTGGTCGTTGCCCTTCGCGATCTGGCTGTAGATGAACATCGGGGCCATCGGGCCGCCGGTGATGCCCTGCTCATTCATCAGCACGCCATAACCGGTGTAGCCGGTCGCCCAGGTGACGCACGAACCGACCTGCCCCTGGTCGCCCGGGACGTTGGCATAGTGGGTCAAGTCGGCGCTCGGCGGCGCGGCCGCGGCCCCGAGCGGGTGGACCGGCTGAGCTGTGGGGTGAACGTGACTCCTGGACTGCGCGGCGCGCAGAGCGGCGACGTTCAGGCCCAGCCCGTGCTTCTGGTGCTGGACCGCAGCCGTGGCAGTGCCCACGGTTGCGGCAAGTCCGGCTGCAACGATCAGGGAAAGAACGGCTGGCGTTTTTTTGATGTGCATTCTTAAGCACTCCTTCACGTACACGGCACGCGAAATCGCGGCACAGACATTCCGCGTGCGACAAAAAACAAATAAAGGTCCGCGAGCGGATGGAACCGAAGACAAGGCGCAGGAACTCGTCGTGCACCAGTTCGCCGGTTCCCGTTCAAGACATTGCGGCTGCAGTGGTGCGGTCAGGTCGCCGCGCAGATCTACGCCGACGCGTGCTCTCACGCGGTCGGTGCATCCGCGACCGGGCGCACCTCGGCCGACAACCTGCCGTCTGGATAGATGACCTTCTGCGCCGTCCTGCGGAAACTGCTCTGCAAGTGAGACGTGACCATGTCGAACTATGATTTCCCACAACAGGTTCGACCACGTTCTGGATGCGCCTCGACCGCGCGGAGTCAGGGGAAATTACGCACGGTCGAGGCGCGCGGGCCGGGCAGAGGGGCCAGGTTCCCACCCGGCCCGAGTCTTCAGGCGGCCGTGACCTCGATCAGGGCGCCGAGCCCGGCATCACAACGTCCCCGCTCATCAGATGACGAGCAGTGCCGCGGCCCCACGCCGGATGGCGGCAGAACGCGATGCACCGCAGTGTCGCGCAGCGTTGGCCCAGCCATACAGACCTATCACCTCCCTCAGTTGACTGAGGTCAAGCCTGACGGGCGTTTTCGGGACCAGTCCCGAAAACGCCGCCTATATGCTCCTGGCCTGCCGGAAGATGATGCGGTCTTGCACCATTTGCCGAGCGATGACTCGATGTCGAGTCCGACGAGGTCGACGAGCGTCGGTCACCGCGAATCCGGTCGGCCTGAACTTCAGCTCCCCGCGGTGCCCGGCCAGACCGACCTGCCGTGTCCAGCGTTCAAGAATCCCTCAGCCGCCAGAGATCTCGATTCGCTGCTGCACTACCAGCCTCTGACTGCGACCGGGCCGACAACCGCGGCCCCGTCACCCGAGGTGCCTTCGCTGTCGCGAGCTGGTCATCGCCGCAGGTATCACGCCATCGAGATTGGGCACCGGGAAACGGACGACAGCACCAGTTTCGGATCGCTTCAGGACTGGGCCGCGCTGAGCACGGACACGCGAAGGTAGGCGGTGAGTCGAATGCGCAGGCCCCGCAGATCCCGCAACGCCACGATCTGCTGTCGACGGCTACCGGCCGGGTGCGGAATTCGGGGAGCAGCTGGTGCAGGGGGTGTTCGAGTACGAGCTTAGCCCGACACGCGACGTCGACCTGAAATCGTTCAGTCCCCGAGGGCGGCCTGAGGTTCGACCGCGCTTTCGATCTGCGAGACAAGCAGGGCGGTATCTTCGACCGCACGGTGCCGGGCATGTCGTATTCAAAGACCGATCCAGGAGTCGCCGGACGCGCCGCGCACATCGACGAGGCTCGCACCAACCCGAGGCGACAGTGCCGCAGAAGCCGGGCAAGCGGCTGCTGGGCGGATCCCCGGCTCCCGGGGAAACTGCACCATCTGGCCAGCGCCCGCAGCGACGCCTCCCGCCCACTCGCAACGACAGGGTGGCGAGGAGTTTCTGCGACACGCAGCAGATGCCTCCGAAGCCGCCCACCGGCGGGCCGTTCGACTGCGACGAGTACGCCTTCGTCTCCAGCTACGAAGTCGCTGCCCGGCACAACTACGCCCCCAGTACGAACTGGAGCGCTCCGTCCGCTGGGTCGACTGAAAACAGAACCGGGAAGTTGGTCAGAGGCCGTACGGCTGGCGGGAAAACGACCGTATCCTCGTGCATTGTTCAGACCGCGCCGCTGATCGAGATCGGCATCTCGGCGCTGTGGACGACGATGCCCTCGGCGGTGGTCGCTCAGGGAAATCCTCTGCCGTGATCGGGCAGGCGCACCCTCGGCCGACGGGAGAGACCTGACCGCATCTAATATTTGACACCATTTGAGACTACGTATTGCCCTACGTCAACTAATGTCCTAACCTGCCTGATGGGGGGCCGGGAAATCCGCTCCAGAGAAGGGAAATCCATGGACTTCGGTCTGACCGAGGACCAGGCGTCGGTGCGGGACGCGGTCCGGAAGTTCGCCCGCGACCAGCTCGCTCCGGGGTACCTGGCTCGCGCCAAAGGCGAGGAATTCCCGTGGGAGCTGCACCGGCGGGTCGCAGACCTCGGCGTGCTGGGGCTGCTGGCCGGGCCCGAGCACAACCCGTTCGCGGACGAGGATTACGTGGCGGCAGGTCTGGCGATCGAGGAGCTCGCGTACGCCGACTTCAATATCGCGAACGCCGTCATCCCCGTGTTGCTGATGTCCGCGCTGATCCACCGGCACGGGTCGCCGCGGGTCCGTGCGGACTGGCTGGGGCGGCTCGTCTCCGGGGAGACCTTCGTCGGATTCGGGCTGACGGAACCGGGTTCGGGCTCCGACGCCGGAGCGCTGCGGACCAAGGCCGTCGCCGCGGAGGGTGGTTACCGCATCAGCGGCGAGAAGACCTCGGTCACCATGCTCGCCAACGCCGAAGCGATGATCGTGACCGCGCGGACCTGCCGGGACGGGCAGGACGCGGGAGTCTCGGCGTTTCTGGTCGGCCTGGACCTGGCCGGGGTGTCGAAGGCGGCGATGCCGGACACCGGCTGGCGGCCGCTGGGACGTGGGCTCGTGCATTTCGACGAGGTCGAAATACCGGAGGACGCCCTGATCGGCCCCGAGGGTTCGGCTTTTCGCGCTGTGCTCAACGGATTCGACTTCACCCGCCCGCTGCTCGCCCTCACCGGGATCGGCTGCGCGCAGGCATGCCTCGACGAAACTGCGGAGTATCTGCGCACCCGCACCGCCTTCGGCTCCTCGTTGGCGGGATTCGAAGGCGCGTCGTTCCCGCTCGCCGAGCACACGACGACGCTCGAGGCGGCTCGCCTCTTGTGCTATTCCGCGCTGTGGCGCAGGACCGAGGGGCTGCGCCACACCGCGGAGGCCGCCATGACCAAGTGGTACGGCCCGTTGACGGCGAGCCAGGCGGTCAAGGATTGCCTGCTGCTGCACGGGAACTACGGCTATTCCGAGGAACTCCCTTTCGAGCAGCGGCTCCGTGACGTGATGGCGGTCGAGATCGCCGACGGCACCGCCCAGATCCAGAAGATCATCATCGCACGGGAGCGGTACGGCCGGGAGTTCGTGCCTTACCGGCGCTGATATGACGCTCCGAGCGTGGCCTTCGCCGCGAAAGGGCTTCTGTGACCCACTACGCCTGATGTCGTGCCGGGTGAGCCAGTTCGGGTGCCGAATCTCGCGTGAGACCCGCACTCGGCGAAACTGGCCCAGCAGCCCACGAGCCCGTATTCGAACGGCATAGCCCCACGCTATGCCGTTCGAATGGTCAGCCCCGGCGAAGGGCGATCGTCTCGCCGAGGTGGACAGCGCCGCCCGGGGAGCCGTCGCACCCGGCGCACGAATGTCCTGCCCCGCCACTGGGGAACAGCTGGACATCGGTGTCGGCATCCTGGCCGGCAGGCACCGGGCCTGACGATTCCCTCGCGAGGAGGGCGGCACCGTAGGCACCGGTGATCTGGGGATGCTCCGGCACCCGCACCTCGAGGTCGAGTGCCTGTTCCAGGAACCGCACGGCGGCGGGGTTCCTGGCGACGCCACCGGTCAGCACGACCGGCGCGTGCCGGCCGACCTGCGCCACCAGCGCCAGCGTCCGGCCCGCGATCGCGCGGTGCACGGACGCCGCGATGTCCGGCGCCGGAAGTCCTTCCGCCAGCATGGAAACGATCTCCGTCTCGGCGAAGGTCGCGCACATACTGCTGACTTCCAGATCCTGCTTGCCGCGCAACGCCAGCTCCCCCAGCGTGCCGATCTCGCATTCGAGCGCCCGCGCCAGCACCTCGTAGAACCGACCGGTGCCGCTGGCGCAGCGGTCGTTCATCGCGAAGTCGTCCACGAGACCGTCCGCGTCGACGGTGATCGCTTTGCTGTCCTGGCCGCCGATGTCGATGATCAGCTTGGCCCCGGGGCACATCTCGGCGGTGCCCCGGGCGTGACAGGTGATCTCGGTGAACGTCCGCTGCGCGCCGGGTACGAGCTTGCGCCCGTACCCGGTCGACACAGTGCCGCGCACATCTCTTTCGGCGATGTCGGCGTCCGCGAGCGCGTCGTCGATGGCCGCGTGCATCCCTTTCCGGCTCACCGCGCCCATCTGGATCACGCTGGCCCCCGCGATGGCGCCGGTTTCGTCCACGACGACGGCCTTCGCAGTGGTGGAGCCGAGATCGACCCCGAGGTAGTACGCGGTCATGAGATCGGCACGAACCCGGCGGGCAACGCCCCGCGCTGCCTGCGGACGTCGATCGCTTCCAGCATGGCTACCAGACGCGACTCCAGGATGCCGTCCTTGTAGAACGCCGCGTCCGCCACGTCGCCTTCGAAGAAGATCGACGGGATGCCCAGTTTGTCCTGCGCGGACTTGGCCAGCAGCCGCTGCGGCCCCGTGAAGGCGCGGCAGGTGCGGGTGGAGTGGAACACCAGCCCGTCGAGGTCGTACTCCTCGCAGTCCCGCAACGTCAGGTACTCCAGCGTTTTGGCACCGTGGTTGGTGGGGCACAGCAGGTAATGCTGCGCCATGCCCATGATCGGGTCGCTGGTTTCGATCAGCTGCGGCTCCTGCCAGAACGCGTTCTGGATGTAGCGCCCGGCCAGCACCGCCACGCCGTACTCGGCGAATTTCCTCGACAGGAAGCCGAGTTTGTTCCAGTTCATGATGCCGTCGAAGTACAGCCGGTACTTCTCGTCCTTGACCGCCGAGACGCCGTTGTCGATCCGGTCCTGGATCTCGTCGCGCACGGCCGCGAAGTAGTCGACCAGATCCTGTTCGCCGGGCAGGAAATTGATCGGGGCGACGCTCGCGATCCAGTCCCAGAACGTGGCGGGCGCGGGCTTCGCCTTGCACAGATCGAGCCCCTCGCGGCGAAGCTCGGCGGCGCGCTTGATGTAGGTCATGCTTTCCGACAGCGCGTCGTAGTCGAACGGCCGGCCGGTCTGCTGTTCGAGGAAGTCGATGAGATTCCGCAACTGCTCGGCGACGAATTTCGAAGCGTCTTCCCATTCCTCGCCCTTGAGGTAACCGGAGTCCGGTTTGTTGCCCCACAGGAACGGGTGGGAGATGTTGAAGATAGGCAGCTTCTTGCCGAAGACGCGATACGAGATGCCGTCCCATTGCTGGCCGGTGCTGCAGCCCGCGTAATTGTTGACGAAGAAGTCGGGCGCGGGCAGCTTCGCGGCGAGCACCTCTTGGTCGTGCACCCCGACGACACCCGTCTGGTCGCCCTCCGAGCCCTGCACGGTGAGCACGGAGCAGCCCAGGTGCGTGCGCGAGTAGGAGCACAGTTCGGCGTTGTAGCCGTACTCCGCCCCGGCCAGCTGCGCCGGGCCCTCGAGCTTCTGTGCGGCCAGCCGCGCGGCGAACGCCTCGCCGTGGCACCAGGCCAGCCCGGCCGCTTGGAACATGGGGTTGAGCGCACCGCCGTTGTACCAGACGATCTGCTTGCCCTGTTCCCGCGCGGTGAACAGGTCCTCCCAGTAGTCGGCGATCATCTGCCCGCCGACCCGTGTGATGCCGAGCCGGTTCGTCTTGTCCTCGGCGGGCTTTTCCTTGGTTTCCAGCATTTCGCAGCTTCTCCTGTCGGCTCGGGCGTCAGACGTGCGCGGGACGGCGCCGTCGGGTGCGTTCCACCAGCGCCTCGATCCGCGTGCGGAAGGACTCGATCGGGATGCCCTCGTGCTCGGTCTCGATCTGCAGCTGCGGGATGTTCTCCGCGTCCAGCCGCTTGCGCAGTTCCGGGTAGTAGAGCATGTGCGGTTCGCAGAACTTCGGTATCAGGTGGATCACCGCTTCGGCCCCGCTGGCGTGCACGGAGTCGACCAGGTAGCCGTCCCAGTCCACGTCCTGCTGAACCCTGGTGGGACAAGGGATCGCGACGTTGCGCCGGGCGTACCACTCCCCCAGCGCCGCCATCGGGTCGCCGGTCTCCGCCACGTCGGCGGAGACGTACCGGCGGCCGTGGTACAGGTCGTCGTCGACGACCAGCGCGCCGCTGTCCTCGATCACTTCGAGCAGTTCGCGCCGCGGCGCGTGGCACAGGTGGCCCGACAGGTGCACGCGCACCCGGTCGTCGCGTTCGGACCGCCGCGGCTCGCCCAGCGCCTCGGACAGCAGGGCGTGGTGCTCGCCGGGGTCCATCACCATGCTCGACGCGATGATGTCCTGCAGTTCCACCGGGCTGAACGCGGTCTCCCCGGCGCTGCGCTCGTCGAGCAGGCGCCGGATCAGCCGGCGATCCCGGTTGTACGCCGTGATGCTTCCGCGCAGCGCGTCCGGGTCGATTTCCTCACCGGTGAACGATTCCAGCTCCGTGCGGATGCGCCGCATCATCTCCGCGACCCGCTCGCCCGCCCACGAGTCGTTCATGGACGAGTTGAGCATGCCCAGGAAGACCGTCTTGTCCGGTTCCAGCGCGCGCACGATGTCGGCCGAGCCGATCAGCTGGATGCAGTGGTCGGCGGTGAACACCGCGTCGTAGACCGAAAACCGGCCGGTGGCCACCTGATCGGCGAGGTTGCGGGTGTAGCCGCAATAGAACTCGGCCAGCAGCGCGCGGCCTTCGGTGACCGGCTCCCGATCGTCCTGGACGATCACCGGCAGCGCGCCGAGAGCGTGGGCCAGTTCGCGCGGAAAGTTCATGGGCAGGATCGCCAGCACGGGACGGCCGGGATGCGCGCCGCGCCACTGCCCGAGGTAGGCACGGGGGTCGCGGGCCGCTTCGACCAGTCTGGCCATCGCTGCCGAAGACGCCTGGGTCATCGCTGCGGGTTCCTCTCGTCGGCTCTGTTCGATACTCTACACCTCACGCAATCTGATCTCAATCCGCGTAAAATATCTATCGTCGAACGGAGCCCGGCATGCCGCCGATCGTCAACCGCTACACCCAGCTCACCGGGATCGAGCACCCGATCGTCCAGGAAGGCCTCGGCCCCTTCCGCACCCCGAAACTCGCTGCGGCGGTGTCCAATGCGGGCGGCCTCGGCACGGTTTCGATGCCCGGGATGCCGGAGGACATCGCGGCGGGCGCCCGGACCTTCCGCGAGCACATCGAGGAGTGCGCCGGGATGACCGAGCGCCCGTTCGCCGTGAACATCCCCGTCGGAGTTGACAGCAACGGAGACGTGCTTCCCTTCACTGACATCTATATCCGGACCGCGCTGAAAGCGCGGGCGGCGGATCCGGAACTGGCCCGGCGGCTGCGCGTGCTGACGACGTCGGCCGGGTTTCCCGGGGACTACATCGCCCGGATCAAGGACGCCGGGATGGTCCACCAGCACAAGGTCGGCTCGACCCGCCAGGCGGTGAAGGCTGCCGAAGCCGGGGTCGACGTGGTCATCGCCGCGGGTTTCGAGATGGGCGGGCACGCACCGAGCAAGGCCGTGCACAGCTTCGTGCTCGTACCCAGCGTGACCGAAGCAGTCGACGTGCCGGTTCTGCTCACTGGCGGAGCGAGGGACGGGAGGGGACTGGCGGCGGCGCTCTCGCTCGGCGCCGAGGGCGTGGCGATGGGCACCCGCTTCATCACCAGCACCGCCAACTCCGACTGGCATCCGGCATACATCCAGGCGTTGCTGGACGCCGAGGAGGGCGACGATGTGGCGTTCGACGGGGTGTACGGCCCCTGCCGCGGCTTGCGCAACACGGCGTCACTGCGGCTCATCGAGGAAGCCAGGCGGGACAATGCGGATCCGGTCGAGCTGACCCGGCGGAAGATCGAATCGATGCAGCGGGCGCAGACCGAGGGCGACACCGAGAACAGCCTGGTGATGACCGGCCAGGTGGCCTCGGCGATCAAGGAACTCGTCGACGTCGCGGAGTTCGTGCCCCGGATGGCGGCCGAGGCGGCCGGGATTCTGCGTACACTGGCGGCGAGCCTGCCGTCCGCCGTCGGCGCGCCGTAGCCCTCAGCCGGGGCCGTGGTGGTGCGCCGAGGCGACGATGCAGGGTTTCCCGGCTTCGTTGAGCCCCGTCACGTGCGTCACGGCCAGCCTGCGGCCCCGGCTGGCGACATCCGCGCGGAACGTGGCGACGTCGCCGACCACGAACGGCCGGAGATAACTCACGGCCAGCGAGGCTGGAACGAGACCGGACGCCACCGAATCGACCGCCCGGCAAGCCAGGAGTTCGGCCAGCCACAACGTGACCCCGCCGTGCAGCGTCCGGAGCGGATTGACGAGATCCTCCTCGACGGGCAGCGAGAACCAGGCCAGGCCGTCGACGGCCCGGGCATCGCCCAGCACGGCGCCGGTGACCTCGGCGACCGATCGGCAGGGACCGGAGAACCCGCCTGTGCCGCCGTCCCGTTGTGGGGTCGCTTCGATGAAGCGCCCCCACTGACGGCATCGGGCGACCAGCTCGCCGCCGGAGGAGAACAGCGAGCCCTCGGCGAGCCCCGCGCCCGATGATGCGTGCACGACGTGGGCCTCGGCCGACAACCGTGTTCCGTCCGAGGGCAGCGGACCGCAGAAGTCAAGCGAGATCTCCGTGCTCACCGACCACCTGCCGAGCGGGGCCGAAGCGATGAGCGCGTACCCGAGCACGTTGTCCGCGAGCACGCCGACAGCCGCCGCGTTCGCGGGCCCTGCCGACCAAGGGCCGCTGACCATGGACGCCCGGAAGCCGGCGTCGTCGGCGGTCAGCTGGTCGACCCCGAACATGATCTCGGGACCGCCGGGCTGGAAGTCATGCCGGTTCTGACACGTGGTCGCCGTGTCCATTCACGCTCCTTGAGGGAATCGCTCGGCGCTCAGGCCGTGTTGAGTTCGGCGAAACGGCGACGCACGACGGGCGTCCACTCCGCCCGCAGCGCCTCGATCCGCCGGGCGACGCGCCGGCCCGCCCAGTCCGGCAGGATCGCCTCGGGCAACTGCGGATCGACCCGCGGGAACTCCTGCCATTCGTTCATCAGCCGCAGATGCGTGAACAGCGTCTCGTCCTCGGTCTTCGGGCGCAGCGAGTCCATCGCCTGCCACACCTCTTCGTACCGGGCCCGCAAGGCGGCCAGGTCCCAGCCGCGCTCCACGACCTGGTCGCGAGGGAGGCCGACCGCGTCCAGCGCGCCGGTGAACGCGAACGTGTGCTCCTTCAGTTCGAGCTGTTCGAGCAGCCCGCCGACCTCGCCCGACCGCTCGACGTGCGGCGTCAGCCACAGGCCCGGCGCCGGATTCCCGAAGCCCGCCCAGGTCAGGCCCGCGTAGAGCGGCCGGCGCGCGCGGCGCAGCGGCTGCGGGATGATCACCCAGAGGGCGAGCCAGGTGCCGTCCCAGCTCGTGTACGGGTCGCTGAGCGAGTACACGCGGCGAGAGCCGGTCTCGAAGATGTGCGCCAGCTTGTCCGTGAGCGACCAGCGCACTTCCCGCCCGTGGCGTTCCGGCGTGATCCAGCCCGATCCCGACGCCCGGGCGATCGCCTGCCGAGCCGCCTGCTCCTCGATGCCCAGCCCGCCGAGGACGCGCACGAGGGTCGACGTCCACACCGGTTCCCCGGTCTGCCACACCAGCTCGCCGAGCGTCGTGATGAGCAGCGAGCGCGCGCTGCCAGGGGTCAGCACAGCGTCCGCGAACTCGCGCGGCGAGCTTTCGAGCGCCCCGGGGAGCGGCATGTGCGCCTCCTGCTGATCGTGGACCGGCCTGTGCGTACTTTACGCGTCCCAGAACCCAGAACGCGGCAACGTAGACAAACGTCACCTCACCCGTTCCCGCTGAACAGGCATCTTCCTCCTCTATCGGCGCTGCGGATCTACATTCGAAGTAACGCAATCCCCAAACGCGTCATATGATTTTTGGCCAGACCATTTGCAAGGTCGGACCGAATGGGTACACTCCGGTGACCCGAGTCACACGTCGATACAAGGGAGTACCGCGATGACCGACGCCCGGGTCCTGAAGACTTCGTACTGGCCCGCGGAGCCGGGGGACATCCACGACACGACTGTCTGCGAAACGCTCCGGCACGCCGCGGCGACCGTGCCGGACCGCCTGGCGCTCGTCGACTGCGTGCCGGACGCTGAAGCGCGCGAAACCTGGACCTACTCCGAACTGCTGGCGGACGCCGAACGCGTCGCACGGGCCTTGCTGGGCGCGTTCGAGCCGGGCGACCGCATCGCGGTCTGGGCTCCCAACAGCGCCCGGTGGATCGTTCTGCAGCACGGTGTCGCCTTGGCCGGAATGGTGCTCGTGGCGCTGAATCCGGCCTACCGCGCCCGCGAGATGGGCTTCGTACTGAAGCAGTCCGGGGCCGCTGGGCTGTTCTGCCCGGCCGAGCACCGCGGGTTCGACATGCGCGGCATGCTCCAGGACATCCGGCAGGAGACGCCCGAACTGCGGAAGATCGTGACGTTCGGCGAATGGGACGCGTTCCTCGCCGGCGGGGACCCGGAGCGCGAACTGCCCGCGGTGGCGCCCGGTGACGTGGTCCAGATCCAGTACACCTCCGGCACGACCGGCTTCCCCAAGGGTGCGATGCTGCACCACAAAGGTCTCGTGAACGAAGCCAGGCACGTCGCCGAGCGCGCCGGGATGAGCGACGGGGGCGTCTACGTCAACGCGATGCCGATGTACCACATCGGCGGCGGCGCGGTCACCTCGTTCGGGGCCTGGGCCAAGCGCGGCACGTTCGTGATCCTGCCCGGGTTCGACCCGGGGCTGCTGCTGGAGGCGTTCGAGACCTACCGCGGCACGCACACCCTCGTCGTGCCGACCATGCTGATCGCGATGCTCGATCACCCCGACCGCGCACGGCGGGACCTCACCAGCGCGCAGACGATCCTCAGCGGCGCCGCCTCCGTGCCCGCCTCGCTGGTGCACAAGACCCAGCAACTGCTCGGCTGCCAGTTCTCCATCCTCTTCGGACAGACGGAAACCCACGGCGTGATCAGCCAGACCAGGGTGACCGACGCGCCGGAGGACCAGGCCGAGACGGTCGGGCAGCCGCTGCCGCGGCTGGAGGTCAAGGTCGCCGACCAGGTCACCGGCGAGCCGGTCGCGCCGGGCGAGACCGGCGAGATCTGCTGTCGCGGCTACCAGACCATGCTGGGCTACTTCCGGATGGAGGCCGAGACCGCGACCACGATCGACGCCGACGGCTGGCTGCACATGGGCGATCTCGGCTCGATGGACGAGCGCGGGTTCCTCCGCATCCGCGGCCGGTCGAAGGACATGATCATCCGCGGCGGGCTGAACATCTACCCGGCCGAGATCGAAGCCGCGCTCGGCGATCACCCGGCCATCGAGTACGCCGCCGTGATCGGCGTGCCCGATGCCAAGTGGGGCGAGCAGATCGGCGCGGTAGTGACGCTGCGGGACGGCGCCGGACGGCCCTCGCTGGAGGAGCTGACCACGTATCTGCGCTCGCAGCTCGCGCCGCACAAGACGCCGGTCTACTGGGCTTTCGTCGACGAGATGCCGGCCACGCCCAGCGGGAAGATCCAGAAGTTCGTGCTGCACAAGCGTTTCGAGGACGGGTCGCTCCGCTTCGACGCGGTCCGCGCGTCGAGCACCGAACCCGTGGCGCCCTGATACCGGGCGAGCCCGTCCCGGCCGTCGCGGATCCGGGATCGCGCGTCAGTCCGCGACCGCGGCGGTGCGGATCTCGATGCCGAATTCGTATCCGGCGAACGCGTTCCGCAGCGCTTGCTCTTCGCCGTCGCCCCGCTGATCGATGGTGAGCACGGCCACCGGCCGCCGCCCGGAATGGTCGACAGCGACCTGGAACCGGGCGGAATCCCCGAGAACGTCTGCGGCCACCGCGCCAGCCGCCCGCTCGACAATGTCCCGGCGCAGCGCGGGCTTCGAGATCTTCCCGACGGGCGTCAGCGGCATCTGGCCGACCACGATGATCTCGACGGGCACCGAGGCCCGCTCCTGGATCCGGGTCCGGCAGAACTCGAGCAGTTCGGCCGGGTCCGCGCTCGCCCCTTCGAGGAGCTGCACGTAGGCGATCGGCAGCTCGCCCTTGAGCGGATCGGGACGGCCGATCGCGGCGGCCAGGTGCACCGCGGGATGCGCCGCGACGGCCTCTTCGACCGGAACCGGGTCGATGTTGTGCCCGCCCCGGATGATGAGGTCCTTGGCACGCCCGAAAATCCAGACGTACCCGTCCTCGTCGACGGTGCCGAGATCCCCGGTGCTCGCCCAGCGCCTTCCCTCGCCGAGACCCTGGACGAACAACTCGGCCTGAGGCGCCGGAGCGAGGTAGCCGGGCGTCACGGTGTCGGTGCCGAAGACCAGCAGGCCCCGCTCCCTTGGTGCGCATTCCCGGACGACCGCATTGTTTTCGTCGACTTCGACGGCCTTGACCCGGACGTGCGGAAGCGGCACTCCGGCGGAGCCGACCCGCGGTTCGCGGTCGCCTCCGGGATGCCCGGTCATCGTCCCGTGCACCTCGGTCATGCCCCAGTTTTCCCGCAGCCAGATGCCGAACCGGTCGTGGAAAGCGCGCACCAGCGCGAGCGGCACCGTGCTGCCGCCGCAATGGAAATCAGTGATGCAGTGCCCTTCCGACGAGGCGCCGGGAACGGCGAGAAGCGCGGCCGCGGTCGTCGGAGTGGCCAGCAGCGAGGTCATCCGGTAGTGCCGGGCGATGTCCCAGAAATTCGCCACGACGCCCTTGTCCCGGAAGCCGCCGGGGGTAAGCGTCAGCAACGTCTGCCCGTAAAGGAATGTCCGCAAGCCGAGCGAAAGCGTTCCGCCGCAATGGAAGTTCGGCATACCGTGCCCGACTACGCCGTCTTGGCCGGCACCCATCAGCGCCCCGACGTTCCACGCGACGGTCAGCTGGCCGCGGTGGGTCATCCGCACCAGCTTCGGCGCTCCGGTCGTCCCGCCGGTGGGCATCCGCATGACTTCGGCGTCCGGATCGGCGGACGGGGCGAACGTCAGCCTGCCCACCGGATGCGCCGCGATCGCGGCGGCGAAGTCATGCGGCGAGCCCGGGGCGTCCACCAGCAGGATCCGCCGCAGCGTCGGCACAGCGGCCCGGAGTCCGGCCAGCCGAGCCTGGTCGAACTGGTCCGGGGTGGTGACCAGCGCGGTCGCACTCGTCGCGTTGAGGATGGCGGCGACAGCGTCCGCTTCGAGGTACGGGTTGACCGGGACCGCGACGCCCGCCGTGACCGCTCCCCAGGTGGCGATCATCCCTTCCGGCACCATCGGCAGCAGGATGCCGACCGCGCTCGGGGCTCCTTCCGCCGTCTCGCGGAAGAGGTTGGCCGCTCGCTCGATCGAAGCGGCGAACTCGCGATAGCTGAGCGTCGTGGGCGGGTCTTCCACGCGGTGCGACCGCAGCTGGACGATCGCGGCCTTGTCCGGGTGCTCGGCTGCCGCCGCGCGGATGGCCTCGTACACGGTGGCACCCTCGCGCAACGTCTCCGGCTGGTGCTCTTCGATCCGCCGGACATCGGCTGCGGACCGCAGCCGCGCCCTGGCGATCCGCCCCTCCCCCGGAGCCGCTCCCGGCAACCAGAGGGGATCCGCCTGATCCTGCCCGCTCGGCCGGGATTCTGGCTGTGTCATGGGATCGCGCCTCCTCGATCGCCTGCGCGGCGCCGGACAACGACGGGACCGACCATAACAAAGGACTGACCAAAGAAATATAAGACAAACCGGCGACTTGAGTTTTCGGAGCCGTACAGCCCGCACCCGCAGCAGGTCGCTGCTGGGGACAAAATCCTCGTCGGAGCAGACTCGATAGTCGACATTACACGCAACTTAGTCTTGTCTCATGTAATATGATCTTCTACGATGCAGGAAACGAACCGAAGGGACCGACCATGACCGGCTCCATTCCCCGCGCCGACGAGGGATTCGACTTCTCCGGCACCGGGGTGCTGATCGCGGGCGGCACGTCAGGGGTCGGCCTCGCCACCGCAGTGGCCTTCGCGCAGGCGGGCTGCCGTCGGCTGATGCTGGTGGGCCGCAACGAAGAACGCGGCAAACGAGCGCTCGACCACGTGCTGTCGACCGTGCCGGGAGCGCACGCGGAGTTCCTGTCCGCGGACGCGAACGACCCCGCGTCCGCGGCCGAGACCGCCGCCGAAGCGCACCGCCGGCTGAGCGGAATCGACGTCCTGGTCAACTCCGTGGTCGCGCCCTACCAGCCGACTCCCCTGCACGAGATTCCGCTTGAAGAAGTACGCGATATCCTTACGCAGCAAGCGCTGGGGCCGCTTGTGATGAGCCGCGCCGTGCTGCCTTTCCTGCGGGAGCAAGGATCGGGCTCGATCGTCAACATCGCCTCCGACGCGGCGAAGGTGCCCACTCCGGGCGAAACCGTGCTGGGCGCCGCGATGTCGGCCATCGTCACCTTCTCGCGCACCCTGGCGCTGGAGGCGAAGCGCTACGGCGTTCGGGTCAACGCGATCACGCCGTCGCTGATCGCCAACACCGGTTCCTACGACCGGGCGATGTCCCAGCCGTTCAGCAAGAAGATCTTCGGGAAGATCACCAGCCAGGCGCACCTCGGCCTCACCGAGCCCGAGGACCTCGCCAACCTGACGCTGTTCCTCGCCTCTCCGCTCTCGCGCCTCATCACCGGGCAAGCGGTCAGTGTCAACGGCGGCATCTCCGTCGCCTGATCCGCCACTCCCGTAAGGGGTATTTCCCTCCTCCTTTGGAGAGCAATCACGTGCGGCGGTGTATCCCCGGCACCGGTCCGCGGCGACAATCGGCCGGACAGAGCAGCGCCGCTCTGGCGGTCGAACGAGGAGAACAGTCGTGGACAGCGGTGGCGAACTGATCCGGCGAACACAACGCACCCTGCGCGAGATCGCCACGCTTTGGGGTGGCCAGGACGTCGCCCGGGCCGCGTTTCGCGACCTCCGGTCGGCCGAAATCGCCCTGCGGGGCGCGGAAAGCGGCCTCCTCCGCGAGCTGTCCGCGTTCGACGGCCGAGGCGCCGACGGCGCACGGATCGCCGCGGCGCTGGCTCGCGTGAGCGCTTTGCGCACGGAGATCCGCGACAGCATGCTCGCCACCCGCACCGCCGCGATGTCCGATCTGCACCGCTGCCTGCACCGGCTGCGGTCCGCGTCCTCCCTTCGGGACCTCGCCGACCGGGTGCCGGCCGAGATCAACCGGCTGGGCTACCGGCGCGCGCTGTTCTCCAGCCTGTCCGGCCGGAGCTGGAGCGCGCGCTCCGCGTACGCCTACGCCGATCCCGAGCTGAGCGCGGAACTCGTGCGGGTCGGCACGGCGATTCCGGGGCAGATCGGCCGCGAGCTGCCGGAGACCGAGGTGGTCCGAAGCCGCACCCCGGTGCTCGTGGAGGACGCCCAGCACAACCCGCACGTCCACCACCGGCTCATCAACCTGGCGCGCACCAAGGACTACGTGGTCGCGCCCTTGATCGGGCGCGGCGAGGTGGTCGGCCTGGTGCACGCCGACCAGCACGTGGACCACGACCACGTGGACGCGTTCGACCAGCAGCTGCTGGGGTTGTTCGCCGAGGGTCTCGGGTGCCTGTTCGAGCGCGTGGTGTTCCGCGAGCAGCTCGCCGCGATGCGGGCGCGGCTGCGCGAGCAGGCCGACGCGGTGGACGACGTACTGGGCGGCCTGCAAGGCTCCGGAATCACCGAAGCCGAACGACCGCGCCAGGCGGACCCGCTGGAGCGCGTGGACGGCCCGCTCGCCCAGTTGACCCGGCGGGAGCTCGACGTCCTGCGCCACCTCGTGCGCGGCGAGAGCAACAGCCGGATCGCCGAGGAGCTCTTCGTCTCCCCGGGCACGGTGAAGACGCACGTCAAGAACGTGCTCCGCAAGCTCGGCGCCGCCAACCGGGCGGAGGCGGCCGCCCGCTGCCACGCCCTCGTCCGCAGGAGCTAGGGAGAAATCCGGGGGGAGAAATCTCTTCCTCCGGGGTGATGCACGCCACGTCTGTTGGACCAAAGATTGGACCAACAACGTGCACCGCAGCCGTTACCCCGGAGGGAAGTTCCGATGACCACCACGCCCGAGGTGTCCACCCGCCCGATTCCCGAGGAGATCGCGAAACAGGTCGTGCTGCCGGAGGGGCACCGCGACGACGGACCGCTCTTCGAGGCCTACCGCTGGCTGCGCGAAAACCATCCGCTCGGCCAGGTGCAGGTCGAGGGCTACGACCCGGTCTGGCTGGTCACCAAGCACGCCGACATCATGGAGATCGAGCGGCAGCCGCACGTGTTCACCAGCGGCGGGGGCGACGAGCCCGGCTCGCACAACCCGATCCTGCAGAACCAGGCCGGCGACGCGTTCACCCAGCAGCTCACCGGCGGCAGCCTGCGGATCCTGGAGACGCTGACCTACCTCGACCCGCCCGAGCACACGCAGATCAAGGACATCGCGAACGACTGGTTCCGCCCGGCGAACCTGAAGAAGTGGGAAGACCGGATCCGGCAGCTGGCCCGCGAGGCGATCGGCAAGTACCTGCGCAGCGGCGCCAACGAGATCGACTTCGTGCAGCAGTTCGCGCTCTACTACCCGCTGCACGTGATCATGTCCCTGTTCGGCGTCCCGGAAGAGGACGAACCGCGGATGATGACGCTGACGCAGGAGTTCTTCGGCACCGCGGACCCGGACGCGCAGCGCGAGGACGTCGAGCCGCTCACGCCCGAAGCGGCCGCGCAGCAGTGGTCCGCCGCGATCAACGACTTCTACGCCTACTTCGACAAGCTGGTCGAGGACCGGCGCGCGGACCCGCGGGACGACCTGGCCACCATCATCGCCCGCGCCCGCGACGAGAACGGCGAGTACTACCGCAAGGAGTTCGCCTACGGCTGGTTCATCGCGATCGCCACGGCCGGGCACGACACGACGTCGAGCACGATGGCGGGCGCGATCGAAGCGCTGGCGATGTTCCCGGACCAGCTGGCCAAGGTGCAGCACCGTCCCGAGCTGATCCCGGACCTGGTCAACGAAGCCCTGCGCTGGGTTTCGCCGGTCAAGCAGTTCACCCGGCGCGCGCAGGAGGACTACGTGCTGCGCGGGCAGCAGATCCGCAAGGGCGACCGGTTCATGCTGCTCTACCAGTCGGCCAACCGGGACGCTGACGTGTTCGAGGAGCCGGACACCTTCCGCCTGGACCGCAAGCCCAACCGGCACATCGCCTTCGGCTACGGCCCGCACATGTGCATCGGGCAGCACCTGGCGAAGCTGGAGCTGCGGATCATGTTCGAGGAACTGCTGCCGCGGATCGAGGGGGTCGAGGTGACCGGCCAGCGCAAGCCCGTGGTCACCAACTTCGTCGGCGGGCTGCGGAAACTGCCGGTCCGGCTGGATCTGTCGTGACCGGGCGGGTGCTGGTCGTCGGCGCGGGCCACGCCGGCGCGACGGCGGCCGGCCTGCTGCGGCAGGCGGGCCACCCCGGGCCGGTGGAGCTGTTCGGCGACGAACTGGACCTGCCTTACCAGCGTCCGCCGCTGTCGAAGAAGTTCGCCGAAGGACAGCTCGAACAATGGCTGCGGCCGGCGGAGTTCTACCGGGAGCAGGACATCACGGTCCGGCTCGGCGAACAGGTCACCGCGATCGACCGGGACCGCCGGTGCGTGCGGACCGACACGGGCCGGGCGCACGGCTACGAGCACCTGATTCTCGCGACCGGCGCGGCGCCGCGCCCGTTGCCGGTACCCGGTTCGGGTTTGCCCGGCGTCGTGTCGCTGCGGACGCTGGCCGACGCGCGGGTGCTGCGCAAATGCGTCGAGGAGCGGCGCGCGCTGGTCATCGTCGGCGGCGGGTACATCGGGCTGGAGGTCGCGGCGGTCGCGCGGGCGAACGGCGTGGCGGTGACGATCGTCGAACGGGAGGACCGGGTGCTCGCCCGGGTCGCCAGTCCCCGGCTGTCGGAGATCCTGGCCGCGCACCACCAGGGGCAGGGCACCCGGATCGTGACCGGCGCGGACGTCGTGCGGATCGACGGCGACGACCGGGTGCGGGCAGTCGTGCTCGGCGACGGCGGGGAAATCCCGTGCGAGGCGGTGCTGGTCGGAATCGGCGCCACGCCGCGCGACCGGCTGGCCGCGGAGGCCGGACTGGTGTGCGCGCAAGGGATCGTCGTCGATGCGCAGGCGCGTACGAGCGACCCGCACATCCTGGCGATCGGCGACGTGACACGACGTCCGCTGAGCACCGGTTCGCTGGTCCGGCTGGAAAGCATTCCGAGCGCGACCGAGCAGGCGAAGCAGGCGGTCGCCGCGATCACCGGCGCGCCGCCGGTCGCGCCCGAGGTGCCGTGGTTCTGGTCGGATCAGTTCGACCTCAAGCTCAAGATCGCCGGGCTGGTGCCGCCCGGCCCCGGCACGGTGCTGCGCGGCGATCCCGCGAGCGGCCGGTTCGCGCTGTTCCACCACCTCGGCGGCATCGTCGCCGCGGTCGAGTCCGCCAACTCCCCCGCCGAGTTCATGGCGGGCAAGAAGTTCATCGCGTCCGGCACCCGGATCGACCCGGCCCGGCTGGCCGACGCCACGGTCCCGGTGCGAGACGCGGTCATTCAGTGAATACGGAGACATCATGCCGAAAGTGAGCTACCAACTGCCCGACGGAACCACGCACGATCTCGAAGTCCCTTGTGGACAGAGCGTGATGGACGGCTCCGTGCGCAGCAACCTGCCCGGCATCGTCGCCGAATGCGGCGGCGGCTGCTCGTGCGCCACTTGCCACGTCTATCTCGAAGAAGGAGCGTCCTTTTTCGACGAACCGACGGACGAGGAGCGGGAACTGCTCGAGTTCGCCGAGGACGCGCGGCCCAACTCCCGGCTGTCGTGCCAGCTGATCCTCACCGAGTCCTGCTCGGGCGTGCGCGTCACGGTCCCCGATTCCAACGGCTAGCAATCCCCCACCGGACAAAGGAGTTCGACATGGACGTCACCGCCGCGGTGGCCACGGAGATCGGTGGCCCCTTCGCGATCAAGCAGCTCGCGCTCGCCGATCCGGCACCCGGCGAGGTGCTCGTCGAGATCGCCGGGGTCGGCCTGTGCCACACCGACCTCGCTGCCAAGGACGGGCACTTGCCGTTCCCGCTGCCCGGGGTCTTCGGGCACGAAGGCAGTGGGGTCGTCACTGCTGTGGGCAGTGCGGTCACCAAGGTCGAACCTGGCGACAAAGTGGTGCTCAGCTTCGACAGCTGCGGCCACTGCACGCAGTGCGACGCCGGTGAACCTGCCTACTGCCAGGAGTTCATGGCCTACAACTTCGGCGGCGCACGCCAGGACGGCACCAGCCCGCTGAGTGACAGCGGCGAGCCTGTGGGCTCGGCGTTCTTCGGGCAATCGTCATTCGCAACCCACGCGCTCGCCCGCGAGCGCAACGTGGTCAAGGTGCCCGGCGACGCGCCGCTGGCAGTGCTCGGGCCGCTCGGCTGCGGCGTGCAGACCGGCGCTGGCGCGGTGCTCAACTCCCTGGACTGCCAGCCGGGCGGCACTCTGCTGGTGCTCGGCGGCGGTTCGGTGGGGCTGTCGGCCGTCCTCGCCGGGGTCGTACGGGAGCTGAGCCGGATCATCGTGGTGGAACCGCATGCCGCGCGGCGCGATCTCGCGCTTTCGCTGGGCGCGACCCATGTGGTCGACCCCGGTGCCGGCCCGCTGGCCGAGCAGGTGCGCGCGATCGCGGCCGAGGGCGCCGATTACGCCATCGACACGACCGGAATCGCCGCCGTGCTGCAGGACGCGATGCAGGCGCTGGCGCATCGCGCCAAGGTCGGCATCATCGGCGTGCCCGCCGATCCCGAGGCGGCTCTGGCGCTCAACCTCATCCAGGCGCAGGTGCTCGGCGTCCGGGTGATGGGGATCGTCGAGGGCGACAGCGATCCCGACGTGTTCATCCCGGAGCTGCTGGAACTGCACCGCACCGGCCGGTTCCCGTTCGACAAGCTCGTCACCACCATGCCGTTCACCGAGATCAACGAGGCCGTCGCCGCGCAGCACCGCGGGGACGCCGTGAAAATCGTGCTTGTGCACGGGGAGCTGTGATGACACTCGACTACGACCGGCTCTATCTCGCGGGCGACTGGGCCGAACCCGCTTCGGCGCAACGGATCCCAGTACGCTCGGCCACCACCGAAGAACCGATCGGCAGCGTGCCGGAGGCAGCCGAGGCGGACGTCGACACCGCTGTCGCGGCTGCGCGGCGGGCCTTCGACGATCCCTCCGGCTGGTCCCGGAATCCACAGCTGCGCGCCGAAGCATTGGAACGCTTCGCGGCGGCGCTGGAAAGCCGGGCCGCCGAGACCTCGCGCCGCGTGACCATTCAGAACGGCATGCCGATCAGCCTGGCGCAGCAGTTCGAAGGCGGATTCCCGCCGGTGCTGCTGCGGTACTTCTCGGGCCTGGCGACGGGCTCGCCGCAGGAAGAGACTCGGCCGGGCATGCTCGGCGGCAGCTCGCGCGTGCTGCGGGAACCGATCGGCGTCGTGGCGGCGATCGTGCCGTGGAACGTGCCGCAAGCCATCACCTTCCTGAAACTGGCCCCCGCGCTGGCGGCCGGCTGCACGGTGGTGCTCAAACCGGCGCCGGAGACGGTGCTCGACGCGATGCTGATGTGCGAGGCGGCCGCCGAGGCGGGACTGCCCGAAGGCGTGCTGAACGTCGTTCCCGGCGGTCGCGAGCTCGGCGCTTACCTGATCGCCCATCCCGGTGTGGACAAGGTCTCCTTCACCGGTTCCACCGCGGCGGGCCGCTCGATCGCGGAGACCTGCGGGCGGCTGCTGCGGCCGGTCACGCTGGAACTCGGCGGGAAATCGGCGGCGATCGTGCTCGACGACGCCGACCTGGCGGCCACCATCGAAAGCTTCTTCGCCGCCACCTTGCTCAACAACGGCCAGATCTGCTGGCTCGGCACGCGGGTGCTCGCGCCGCGCGCCCGCTACGCCGAGGTCGTGGACACTGTCACGGATCTCGCGCGTTCGCTGAACGTCGGCGACCCGCTGGAGGAGACCACCCAGCTGGGTCCGCTGGTCTCTGCCCGGCAGCGGGACCGGGTGGAGTCCTACATCGCCAAGGGCCTCGGCGACGGCGCCCGGCTGACCACCGGCGGCGCCCGGCCCGCCGACCGGGACCGGGGCTGGTTCGTGCAACCCACGGTGTTCGCCGACGTGGACAACAACCACACCATCGCGCAGGAGGAGATCTTCGGGCCGGTGCTGTCGGTGATCCCCTATGCCGACGAGGACGAGGCGGTCGCCATCGCCAACGCCAGCGAGTACGGCCTCGGCGGCACGGTGTGGACCGCCGACCCGGACCGCGGCGAGGCGGTGGCCAGGCGGGTCGCTTCGGGAACGATCGGTATCAACGCCTACACCAACGATCCGGTCGCGCCGTTCGGCGGAATCAAGTCCAGCGGGATCGGCCGCGAGCTCGGCCCCGAGGGACTGCACTCCTACCAGGTGTTCAAGACCATCTACCTGGACCCCAGCAAGGGGTAGCCGAGCTATCCACAAAGGGGTAAATCCCTCCTCCTTCCGCACTCCGGGGCGGCGGCGCTCTTGATAACGCTCGTTCACAGACCTACGTTCGGTGAAGGGCGGGAGCGCCGCCGCTTCGACGTTCTTCCGACGGGGAAAGGATCGCGGTCTTCATGGACGAGTTCACCGACATCAGCTACAAGGTCGAGGACGGCCTGGCCTGGATCACCATCAACCGGCCGGAGCGGTACAACTCGTTCCGCGCCCGCACGGTCGACGAGCTGGTGAAGGCGTTCAAGAAAGCCTGGGGCAGCGGCGAGGTCGGCGTCATCTGCCTGACCGGCGCGGGCGACAAGGCGTTCTGCACCGGCGGCGACCAGAAACAGCGCGCCGAGACCGGCGACTACGGCCCCTCGGACTCCGGCCTGTTCGAGATCGACGCTCTGCACCACGTCATCCGCGACGTGCCCAAGCCGGTGATCGCCGCGGTGAACGGCTTCGCCATCGGCGGCGGCCACGTGCTGCACGTGCTGTGCGACCTCACGATCGCCGCGGACACCGCGAAGTTCGGCCAGAACGGGCCGCGCGTCGGATCCTTCGACGCCGGGTTCGGCACCGGCTACCTCGCCCGCATCCTCGGCGAGAAGCGCGCCCGCGAGGTGTGGTTCCTCTGCCGCCGCTACACCGCGGCCCAGATGGAGAACTGGGGCCTGGTCAACAGCGTCGTGCCGCAGGAGGACCTGTACCAGGAGGTGCGCACCTGGGCGGACGAGATCCTCTCCCTGTCCCCCACCGCGCTCAAGGTGCTCAAGCAGTCGTTCAACACCGACACCGAGCAGTTCGCGAGCACCGGGCAGCTGGCGTACTCCTATCTGCACTCGTTCGGCGAGTCCGAGGAGGCGCAGGAGGGCATCAAGGCGTTCAACGAGAAGCGCAAGCCCGACTTCGCCCCGTACCGCGGCAACTGAGCGGAAACGAGCGTTATCACGATGCGTTTCACGAAGGAACAGGAAAGCTTCGCCGCCGCGGTGCGCGCGTTCTGTGAAGCCGAGTGCGGCACGCTCGCCCAGCGGGACGCGCTCACCGACGGCGGGAAGCTCTCCAACAGCCCGGAGATCCTGCGCAAGCTCGCCGCACAAGGCTGGCTCGGGGTCTCGATCCCGGAGGCGTATGGCGGCGGCGGGGCCGGCATGGTCGAAGAGTGCCTCTTCCTGGAGGAGACCTCGCGCGGGCTGGCCCCGATCACCGGGTACTCCACCGGTCTGACCGCGGGCCAGACTTACCTGCGGTACGGCACCGAGGAACAGAAGAAGGACATCCTCGGCGGGCTGTGCGCCGGGGCACTGGAGGCGATCGCGCTGTCCGAGCCGGGTGCGGGCTCGGACCTCGGTTCGGTGCGGATCAAGGCCGTGCCGGACGGCGATCACTACGTCGTGGACGGGCAGAAAACCTGGACGTCCGCGGCGCACGTCGCCAAGCACCTGCTGTTGCTGGCTCGCACCGACTCGAGCGGGCCGAAGCACCAGGGCCTGACGCTGCTGATCGTGCCGACCGACGTGCCGGGTCTGGAGATCCGGCCGATCGAGACGATGGAAGCGCACACGGTCAACGACCTGTTCTTCACCGGCGTGCGGATCCCGGCGGCGAACGTCGTCGGCGAGGTGGGCCAGGCTTGGAAGCACCTGATGCGCGGGCTGAGCGTTGAACGGCTCATCATCGCCGCGATGTCGCTCGGCGCGGCCGAGCGTTCGCTGGACGACCTGCTCGGCTACGTCAAGCAGCGCGAGCAGTTCGGCCGCACCATCGGCAGTTTCCAGGCGGTGCGGCACCGGATCGCCGATCTGGCCACCGAAATCGCCTACGCCAAGGCGTTCGTCTACGACGTGGCCGCCCGGATCGACGCGGGCGAGGAGGACCAGCTCGCCCGGGAAGGATCGATGGCCAAGCTCAAGTGCACGGAGATCGCCAAGCACACCGCACTGGAGGCCATGCAGCTCATGGGCGGCTACGGCTATGCCCGCGAGTACGGCATGGAAGGCCAGGTCCGCAAGGCGCTGGCACCGCCGATTTACGGCGGTACGAACGAAATCCAGCGCGAGATCATCAGCAAGAGCTTCGGGCTCTGACACGAGGGACCATCGCATGGCAACGACGAAGTCCGTGTTCGCGCCCGATCTCCTGGCGGGGCACCGCATCCTGATCACCGGCGGCGGCACCGGCCTCGGCCGGGGCGTCGCCGGGCACCTCACCGCGCACGGCGCGCAGGTCCATCTGTGGGGCCGCCGCGAAACGGTGCTCGCCGAAGCCGCCGAGGAGGCGGGCGAGCCGGGCACGGTGCACTACCAGACCGTCGACGTCCGCGACGCGGACCAGGTGGACGCCGCGATGGCGGAGATCTGGTCCGGGCACGGGCCGCTCACCGGAGTGATCAACAACGCCGCCGCGAATTTCATCGCACCCACGAAGTCGTTGAGCGCGCGCGGTTTCGAGGCGGTCAGCTCGACGGTGATGAACGGTTCGTTCAACACCACGCACGCCGCGGGCCGGCGCTGGATCGAACAGGGCCTGCCGGGAGTGGTGCTGTCGACGCTGACCACGTGGGTCTGGAGCGGCTCGGCTTTCGTGGTGCCCTCGGCCATGGCGAAAGCGGCCGTCCACGCGATGACGATGTCGCTGGCGGTGGAGTGGGCGCGGTACGGGATCCGGCTCAACGCGCTGGCTCCCGGGCCGATCCCGACCGACTACGCCTGGGAAATGCTCAACCCGACCGACAAGAGCGGCGTCGGCGCGACCCAGGCCGACCAGGTGCCGATGGGCCGGATGGGCACGGTGGAGGAATTGGCGAACCTGACCGTCTTCCTGCTGTCCGACGCTTGCCCGTACCTGACCGGCGAGACGATCGCGATGGACGGCGGCCAGCGGCTGGCCGGGCCGGGCACCTTCGCTGGCCTGACCGCACTGTCCGACGAGGACTGGACGGAAATCAGGGAACAGAGCAAGAAGGCCAGCGCGGCGGCGAAGGCACAGCGCAGCGTGTGAACGGGTCGGGCCGCTTGCCTCGGGCGAGGCAAGCGGCCCAGCTCAGCGCCCGCAGTCGAAGCCGCCGCTCGGGTCGGCGTAGCGGGCCTCGGACACGTTCGCCAGCGACTCCCCCAATTCCACCAATCCCGTTGAAATAGCGGCTACCGCTTCGTCTTCGGCGCCCTGCGCCGTACGCATCGGGGCGGCCGCGACCGGAGTCGGTGGCTCGTCGAGGTGGAACGCCGTGCGCTGCTGCACCGCGTCGCCGGCCCGCACGACCAGCCCTTCTTCCCACCGCCGCCCGGCCAGCGACAACGCGAGCGGCAGTCCTAGCCCGGAGAGCCCCATCGGGAGCACGAGCACCGGATTGCCCAACGGATTCCAATACGCCGTGTGCAGCGAGGTCATCACGCTGGTCGGGTCCAGGCCGGTGACCTCCGCCAACGACGGTGCGCCGAGGTGTCCCATCGGTGTGGCGATCAGGTCGACGGTCTCCAGCAGCGCGTCCATTTTCGCCTGAGCGACACGTCGGACCCGCATCGCTTGCAGGTAGTGCGCCGCAGTGATCGCCCGCGCGCTGCTGAGCAACACCCGGGTCGCCTGTCCGTAGTCGGCGCCGCGGGCACGCAGATCTCCCTCGTGGTAGCTGAGCGCCTCGGCGAGCATCACCACCGAGTCGATCGCCTGCAGTTCGGGGTACATCGGCAGGTCCACCGGCACGAGTTCCGCGCCCGCGTCGGCCAGCACGCCAAGCGCCGCCGCGAAGCAGCGCCCCGTCTCCGGGTCAGCCCGCGGGGCAAAGCGGTCGAGGTCGTCGACTCCGACCCGCACGCCCCGGAGGTCGCCGGTGAGGCCGCCCAGGTAGTCGCCGGGCTTCGTCTCCGCGGCGTATGGGTCGGCTGGATGGTGCCCGGCCAGCACCGACAGCAGCAGCGCGCAGTCCCGTGCGCTGCGCGCCAGCGGACCGACATGGTCGAGGGTGTAGCTCAGCGGCACCATCCCCGCCTTCGGAACGCGGCCGAAGGTCGGCTTGAGCCCGGTGACACCGTTGAATCCAGCGGGCATCCGGATGCTGCCCGCGGTGTCGGAGCCGAGCGCGCCCAGCACCATCCCGGACGCGACGCCGCTGCCGCATCCGGAACTTGAGCCACCGGCGTAGTGGGCGGAGTTCCACGCGTTGCGGGGCACCGGAAACGGCTTGCCGGGGTCGGGCACGCCGAGGGCGAACTCCATGGTGGTGAGCTTCCCGAGCACGATTCCGCCTGCGCGCCGCAGCCGGGCGACGGCCGGGGCGTCACCGATCCCTTCCGCCCAGCCGCGATCCAGCACCAGGCTTTGCGCCGTCGTGGGGCCGCCCTCGGCAGCCAGGATGTCCTTGACCCCCAAGGGAATGCCGTCGAGCGGGCCGACGGGCTCGCCGCGCGCGAACCGGTCGTCGGCCGCGCGGGCCGCCTCCCGGGCGCCGGCGTCGTCACGATGCAGGAAGACCCCGAGCACCGGGTCGAACGCATCCGCCCGCGCTATCGCCTCCTCGACCAGTTCCGCCGCGCTCGCCCGGCCCGCGCGCAGATCCGCCGCGGCACCGGTGATCGTCCTGATCACGAGGCCGCTTGCTCGGCCGCTGCCAGGAACGACTTCACGAGTCCGGAGTCCGCGTAGTACTCGTCCCCCACACCTTGCACGGCCCGCCGTCGCCCGTATTCGTACAGGACAGCCAGCTTCCACAGCGCCAGCGCGGTGTACCAGCCCAGGCCGGACAGATCCCGTCCGGTCTGGTCCGCATACCGCTCGGCCAGCTCGGCCCGCGTGGGATAACCCTCCTCCAGCGCCGCGACCCCGAGGTCTTCGGTCGGCGTCCGCACCTGTCCGGCGACCGGCCAGGACGCCAGGAAGTAGCCGACGTCGAACAGCGGGTCCCCGAGCGTGGCCAGTTCCCAGTCGAGCACCGCGAGAACACGTCCTGGCGAATCCGGGGCGACGATCACGTTCCCCAGCCGGTAGTCGTTGTGCACGATGGTCGCCCCCGCCTCGGCGGGCACGTGCGCGGCGAGCCACGCGTCGATCGCGGCGAATTCCGCGGGCGGCTTGCCGTCGCCGTCGGCGATGAGACGACCCATCCGGCGGAAGTGCCGGGCGTTGAACCCCTCCGGCCGGCCGAGATCTCCCAGCCCGCGCGCGACCCAGTCCACTGAGTGCAGGGTGGCCAGGGTGTCCGCAAGGGACTCGCCGATCCGCCGCCGGTCGGCCGGAGTGTCCAGCTCGGGAGGCGTGCGTTCGGTGATCACCGGCCCCTCGACGTAGCTCATCACGTAGAACGGCACGTCGAGCACTTCGCCCGGTTGTCCGGTGGCGAGCACCTCGGCCACCGGAACGCCGGTCCCCGCCAGCGCGCCGATCAGCTTCGCCTCCCGCAGCATGTCGTGCGCCCCGGGCGGGGTCGGCGGCGGAGGCGGACGGCGCACGACGGCCTGCCGCTGTCCGTCGCTGACCAAGAACGTCAGGTTGGAGTGCCCGTCGCCGATCCGCCGCGTGCTGACCGGACCCGAGCAAATCCCTTTCCGGGCGAGGAAATCGGCCAGCAGGGCGCGCTGCTGCTCGCTCCAGTCCCAGCTCATCGACCGCTCTCGATCAGGTGCTGCAGGTACTGGCCGGGCCAATGCGTCTCGAACTGCCCCGCACCTTCCTCGCCGTCGATGGTGACAGTGCAGGCGGCCTCGGTGATCACGGTGCCCATGGGGTCCTTGGTGGGCAGCTTGATCACGCCGTACGCGTCCATCACCAGCCGGGTGGTCTCGCCGGTGATGTCCACGACGTCCGCTTCAAGGTGCTTCTGCGTCATGTCGTCGTGGTACTCGGCGTGGTGCTTGATGTGCGAGACCGGCACCGTGACCCCGTCTTTGACCACGTACCCGGCGAAGCCCCATTCGCCGCGGGCGATCCAGATCCAGCCGTTGACGACCCGGCCGGATTCGGTGTAGGCGATGAACCACTTCCAGTGGTGCGGCACGCCCCAGTCGCGGGTGCCCCACGAATGGTCCCGGTGCCCCTTGCGGTCCAGGGAAATCCGCCGTCCGCCGGCCTCCAGGAACCCGGTCACGTGCCCGGTCTGCTCCAGCCGGTTGGCGGCGAACCACGACGGCAGCCCGTCGGGATTGCTCTTGTAGCTGAACGCGTCGTGCAGCGCGGTGAAGTCGAACTGCAGGTTCACTTCGTCGCTGACGTAGCTGACCTGCGCGGTGCGGCGCAGTTCCGGCTGCTTGACCGAGAGACCCTCGAACTCGAAGTTGTCCAAGTCCATCTCGTCGCCGACGGAGCCCTGCGCGAGCTTGAGCGCGACCGGTTCCTTGTCTGGGCCCCAAACCGAGACGTTGTAGCCGGTCTTGCCTCGGTTGGTCAGGTACAGGTAGACCTGCATGCCGAGGTGCTCGTCGGGCAGGATCATCTCCCAGAACAGCGAATCCCGCATCCGGCCGCCGGGCTCCGGCCAGTGCCGCAGGTCGTCGTGCGGACCGAAACCCGGGTCGATGTCGCCTAGGGTCACCATCTTCGTCACCTTCCCGTGAACTGCGGCGCGCGCTTGTCCTTGAACGCCGCCAATGCCTCGGTCATGTCGTCGCAGCGGGTCAGCAGCGCCTGCCCGCGGTTCTCCAGCTCCAATGCCCCGGCGTAGCTCGCGACTTCTTGGTTGCGCTGCAGTGCCCGCTTGGACATCCGCACGCCGCCGGGCGAGTTCCCGGCGATCTGCCGGGCTGTCTCCAGCGCCTCGTCCATCAGGTTCCCGCTCGGGACGACGCGGTTCGCCAAGCCGATCCGTGCCGCTTCCTCGGCGGCGACAACCCTTGCCGTGTAGGCGATCTCGGCCGCCCGGCCCGGACCGACGAGCCGGGTCAGCTGCCACGACGTGCCCAGCTCCCCCGCCGAAAGGCCGACCTTGACGAAGGCGGCGTTGAACTTCGCCGTCGGCGCGGCGAGCCGGATGTCCGCCGCCAGCGCGAGCGAAAGACCGCCGCCCGACGCGGCGCCGTGCACCGCCGCGATCACCGGGAACGGCAGCTCGCGGATGGCGGCCAGGCCACCGGTCGCGGTCTCCTGGAAGTGCAGGAACTCCCGCACGCCCATCCGCGTGATCACGTCGATCTCGTCCAGGTCGAACCCCGCGCAGAACGCCCGCTCGCCGGCACCGGTCACGATCAGCGCGCGGGCCTTGCTGTCCCGCATCGCCCTGGCCGCCGCGAGGAATTCGCCGAACATGCGCACCGTCATGGAATTCATCCGGTCCGGCCGGTTGATCCGCAGCACCAGCACGCCTTCCTCGGGCGATTCGAGCGTGAGGGTCCGCAGTTCCGGGACCTCGAAGTCGATCATGGCGGGCTCCCTCAGCGTCCAGTGAACTTCGGCGCGCGCTTCTCCTTGAAGGCAGCCAGCGCTTCGGGCATGTCCTCGCTCCGGGTGAGCAGTGCCTGCCCGCGGTTCTCCAGTTCCAGCGCGGCGGCGTACGAGGTGATCTCCAGGTTCGCCTGCAGCGCCCGCTTGGACAGCTGCACGCCGCCGGGCGAGTTGGCGCGGATCAGCCGGGCCATCGCGATGGTCTCGTCCAGCAGCTTCTCTCCGGGCACCACGCGGTTGACCAGCCCGATCCGCTCGGCCTCCTCGGCGAACACGAACCGTCCGGTGTAGGCGATTTCCGATGCGAGCGCGGGGCCGATCAGCCGCGGCAGCAGCCAGGACGAGCCGAGATCGCCCGCCGACAGTCCGATGCGGACGAAGGCGGCGTTGAACTTCGCCGACTCGGCGGCCAGGCGGATGTCCGCGGCCAGCGCGAGCGCCAGACCGCCGCCCGCGGCCGCCCCGTTGACCGCGGCGAGGACCGGGATGCGCAGCGACCGCAAGGCCGACAGCGCGCGGACCGCGTGTTCCTGCCGTTCCAGCATGCCCAGCGCGGTCAGCCCGGCCAGCTCGTCGGCGTCGTCGAGGTCGTATCCGGCGCAGAACGCCTTGCCGGCGCCGGTGACGATCAGCACCCGGGTGTCATCGTCGTCGCCGAGCGCGAAGGCCAGTTCCTCGAGCTCGGCGAACATGCGCACCGTCATCGAGTTCAGGGACTCCGGGCGGTTGAGCGTCGCCACCACGATGCCCTCTTCGGGCCGGGACAGCTCCAGCGTCTCCGGTTTCAGCTCCGCCATCAGCGCATTCCCTCCACAATGGACTCTGTCGCGTCCTCGGCTTCTTCGGGCTTGAGCCCCCACGGCACGCTGACGAGGTTCAGATGGTCGTAGTCGCGCGCGTGCACCGCCACGCGTTCCTTGAGTTCGCCGGGACGGCAGGCCACTCCGACGGCGTCGATCGCCTCGTCCGGCACCGCAGCGGCCATCGCCTCGGGATCCCGGTTCCGCGCCGCCTCCCGGATCCGGTCCTGAGCTTCGGTCCAGCCGTGTAGCGCGAAAAGCCGGTCGTACACGCGGGAAGCGGCGTACTGCGCGACGGCGAAGGCCAGGCGGCGGCGTGCCGCCTCTTCGTCGGAATCCACTGCGCACATGAGGATGCCCATCAGCTGCACGTCGCTCGCCGCGCGGCCGGAGTCCGTCAGCCCCTTGGCCAGGCCCGGCCGCACGACCTCCCGCACGTAGGCGGAGGTGAACATCGGATGCCCGACCAGCCCGTCCGAGACCCGGCCCGCCACGCGCAGCATCAGGGGGTTGACCCCGGCGGTCCAGATCGGCAGGTTCTCCTGGACCGGCGGCGGGGTGTCGGAGGTGGGCTTGAGCCGGACCCGGTAGAACCGACCCTCGTGCTCGACCGGCCCCTCGTGCAGGCGCCAGAGCTTGCGCAGCACGGTGACCAGCTCCTCCATCCGGGCGGCCGGGGCCTCGCCGCTGACGCCGTGCCAGTCCTCCATCATCCGCGGGGTTCCGTTGCCCAGCCCGAGGGTGAGCCTGCCGCCGGACAGCTCGTCGAGGTCGCGCGCCTCGGCGGCCCACACGAGCGGGGTGCGGCCGACCCCGTAGGCGATGTTGCTGCCCAGCCGGACCCGGCTGGTGGCGTTCGCCAGCACCGCGAGCGGCACGGTCACCGACCGGTTGTACAGCTCGTTGGCCCACACCGCGGAGAATCCGGCCTTCTCGGCCCTGGCCGCGAGGCCGGCGAGCCGCCGGTAGCGCTCGGGTCCGCTGCCCGCGCTGAACACGGTCAGTCCGTACATTCCTGTCCTCCTAATCCGCGACCGCGATCGCGCCCGACCGCCGCCAGTCCCGCATCCGCTGCCCGCTCACGCCCCAGTCCCGCAGCGCTTGTTCCGTGTGCTCTCCCGGCGCGGGCGGCGGATGGCCGAGCGCGGCCGGGGTCCGGCTGAATTTCGGCGCCGGCGCGGGCTGCACCAGCCCGTCTTTGTCCACAAAGGACTTCCGCGCCACGTTGTGCGGATGTCGCGGTGCTTCGTCCACGTCGAGCATCGGTGCCACGCAGGGAGTTCGCCCCTCGGCGAGCCGCACCCACTCGTCCCGTGTGCGGGTGCGCACGGCGTCGGCGAACAGCTTCCGCAGCCGCGGCCAGCCGGTCTTGTCCTCGCGATCGGGCCGGTCGGCGGGCAGGCCGAGCAAGTCGGCGAGATCGTCGTAGAACCGCTCTTCCAGCGCAGCCACGGAAAGCCAGCGCCCGTCCGCGGTCTCGTAGACGTCGTAGTACGGCGCGCCGCTGTCGACCAGGTTCGTGCCGCGCTCGGGATTCCACGCGCCGGTCTGCGCGAAGCCGAAGAACGCCGTGCCCAGCAGCGCGGCTCCCTCGACCATCGCCGCGTCGACCACCTGTCCTCGCCCGGACCGCTGCCGTTCCAGCAAGGCCGCGAGCATTCCGAGCGCCAGCAGGTATCCGCCGCCGCCGAAGTCGCCGACGAGGCTCAGCGGCGGAGTCGGCGGCTGTCCCTGGCGGCCGATCAGCGAAAGCACCCCGGACAGCGCGACGTAGTTCAGGTCGTGCCCGACCGCCTGCGCCAGCGGGCCGTCCTGGCCGAAACCGGTCATCCGCCCGTAGACGAGCGCCGGATTGCGCGCCAGGCACTCTTCGGGTCCGATGCCCAGCCGTTCGGCAACTCCGGGGCGGAACCCTTCCATCAGGGCGTCGGCCCGCTCCACGAGGTCGAGTACCACGGCAGCGCCGTCGGGGTGCTTGAGGTCGACCGCGACCGACCGGCGACCGCGATGCAGCAACTCGGTGCGAAAATCCGCGTTCGGCCCGACCAGCGCGGCACCCGCTGCGCGGTCGATCCGGAGCACGTCGGCGCCGAGATCGGCCAGCAGCATGGCGCAGAACGGTCCCGGGCCGATCGAGCCGATCTCGATCACCCGGATGCCCGCGAGCGGTCCTGCCACGGCGTCGCTCCTCACGCGAAATTCGGCGGCCGCTTCGCCAGGAAGGCAGAGAGCCCTTCCTGCGCCTCACCGGACTCGAACAGCTCCTGTTCCTGCTCGACCTCGAACCGGAAACCCTGCTCCAGCGGCAGATCGAACGCGGCGTCCACGGTGCGGATCACCGCCTGCTGCGCGGGCAACGACAGCCCGGCCAGCTCTCCGGCGAGGTCGAGCGCGGCCTTCTCCGCCGTCCCGGCGGGCACCAGCCGGTCGATCAGGCCCATCGCGTGGGCTTCCTCGGCGGGCACCTGGCGTCCGGTGAGCATGATGTCCAGCGCACGGCCCCGGCCGACCAGCCGCGGCAGCCGCTGGGTGCCGCCCGCACCGGGGATGAGGCCGAGTTTCACTTCCGGCAGCCCGAATTTCGCGGCGGCCGAGCCGACCCGCAGGGAGCAGGCCATCGCCAGTTCCAGCCCGCCGCCGAGGGCGAGGCCGTCCACCGCGGCGATCGTGATCCGGTCCGGCGAAGCCACCCGGTCGAGCAAGCCACGCAGCTTGTCGCCGTACTCGGTGAACGACTTCGCGTCGATCGAGGACATGTGCTTGATGTCCGCGCCCGCGGCGAAGAAGCCCGGCACCTCGGACGAGATGACCACGACCTTCGCGTCCGCCGCCTCGTCGAGCGCGGCATGCAGCCCGTCGATGATGGGCAGTCCCAGCGCGTTGGCCGGCGGGCGCTTCAGCGTGCAGACCTCGACCCCCGCCCCGGCGGAGCGGCGCACGACCACGTTGTCGCTCATGATGAACCTTTCGTCAGGGACGGCGCGGGAACCGGCCGAAGTCCGGCGTGCGCTTGTCCTGGTAGGCCTCGCGGCCCTCCTTGGCTTCCTCGGAGGCGTAGAAGAGCAGGTTGGCGTCGTGCGCCAGCTGCTGGATCCCGGCCAGCCCGTCCTCGGCGGCGTGGAAGCTCGCCTTGAGCATCCGCAGCGCGAACGGCGAAAGCGCGAGCATTTCCCGGCACCACCGCACGGTCTCGGCCTCCAGGTCCGCCAACGGCACGACGGTGTTGACCAAGCCCATCTCCAGTGCCTGCCGGGCGTCGTACTGGCGGCACAGAAACCAGATTTCCTTGGCCTTGCGAGCGCCCACCAGGTTCGACAGGAGTCCGGCGCCGAACCCGCCGTCGAACGAGCCCACCCGCGGCCCGGTCTGCCCGAACCGCGCGTTGTCGGCCGCGATCGCCAGGTCGCAGACCAGCTGGAGGACGTGCCCCCCGCCGATGGCGTATCCGGCGACCATCGCGACCACCGGTTTCGGCAGCCGCCGGATCTGCACATGCAGGTCGGTCACATGGAACCGGCCGGGCTTTCCCGGCTCGGACAGATACCCGGTGTCGCCGCGCACCCGCTGGTCGCCGCCGGAGCAGAACGCCAGATCTCCCTGCCCGGTAAGGACGATCACGCCGATTTCAGTGTCTTCGCGGGCCGCTTCGAGCGCGTCGGAGATTTCGACGAGCGTCTGCGGGCGGAACGCGTTGCGCACCTCCGGACGGCAGATGGTGATCTTGGCGATGCCGTCCCCGCTGTAGTCGAGGCGGATGTCGTCGTAGTCGCCGATCTTCTTCCAGTCCACGCTCACGCCATGGTCAATCCGCCGCTGACGGACAGGGTCTGGCCGGTGATGTACTCGGCGGCGTCGGAGGCGAAGAACGCCACCGCGGCGGCGACGTCGCTCGGTTTGGCCAGCCGCTTCATCGGCACGCTGCGCACCATGCCGCCCAGGACCTTGTCCGCGTCCTGGCCGGAGCTGTCGGCGAACTTGCGCAACGCCGGGGTGTCGGTCGGGCCGGGGCACACCGCGTTCGCCGTGATGCCCTTGGTGGCGACTTCGCGGGCGAGGGTCTTGGTAAAGGCGATGATGCCGCCTTTCGCGCCCGAGTAGACCGCTTCGAGCGACGAACCGACGCGGCCGGCGTCCGAGCCGATGTTGACCACCCGGCCGAAGCCGCGCTCGATCATGCCCGGCACGACGGCCTGGATGACCCTCAGCGCGCCCTTGAAGTTGATGTCCAGGATGCGGTTCCAGAAATCCTCGTCGGTGTCGACGAACTTCATGAAGTCGTCCCAGCCGGCGTTGTTCACCACCACCTCGATCGGGCCGAGTTCGTCGGTCACGGTCTTGACCGCGGCCCGGACCGACGAGGTGTCGGTGATGTCGGTCCGCACGGCGAGGGCGGTGCCGCCGGCCTCGGTGATGGCCTTGGCGGTCGACTGCGCTGCTTCGAGGTTCAGGTCGGCGATGGCCACCTTGAAGCGCTGTTCGCCCAGGGTCAGCGCGATGCCCTGCCCGATGCCCTGCGCACCGCCGGTGACGAGCGCGACGCGGTTGCTCATGAGGTGTTTCCTCTCAGTTCCAGTTGACGGGTCCGGCGACGATGGAATGGCTGGTCAGCTTGCGGCCCAAGGTGTCCTGCGCGGCGCGCGCGGCGTCGATCAGGCCGGGCAGCGACAGGCCGGTCTCCACGCCCATTTCGTGGAACATGCTCACCAGGTCCTCGGTGGCGATGTTGCCGGTGGAGCCGGGCGGAACCGGGCAGCCGCCCAGCTCGCCGAAGCTGGACTCGAAGCTGGCGCAGCCCGCTTCCAGCGCGGCGAAGGCGTTGGCCAGGCCCTGTCCTCGGGTGTTGTGGAAATGCGCGGTCACCTCGACGCCGGGCAGCCGCTCCAGCGCCGCGGCGAAGAACTCCGCTACATAGGCCGGATTCGCCATGCCGGTGGTATCGCCGAAGCCGATCTCGGCGGCCCCGGCCTCAGCGAACCGCTCAGCGAGCCCGAGCACCCGCTCCAGCTCCACCTTGCCCTCGTACGGGCAGCCGAACGAGGTGGCGATCACCGCGGCGCAGTCCAGGCCCTCGGTGTTGATCCGGGCGGCCATCTTGTCGTTGTCGGCCATGGTTTCCGCGACTGTGCGGTTGACGTTCTTCTTGTTGTGCGTCTCCGAAGCGGACACGAAGATCGCCGCCTCGTGGAACTTCTCGCGCACTTTCAGCGCGTTGTCCAAGCCCCTGCTGTTCGGGATCAGCACCATCAGCTTCACGTCGTCGGGCACGTCGATGCCGTGCAGCACCTCGATCCCGTCGGACAATTGCGGGATCACGTCCGGCCGGACGAAGCTGGCCACCTCGATGCGCTTCAGCCCGGCCTGGGCCAGCGCGTTGATCAGCCGGATCTTGTCCGCCGTCGGGATGTGCTCCGGTTCGTTCTGGAAACCGTCGCGCGGGCCGACTTCGCGGACGTGCACGCGGCTCGGTCGCCGGCTGGTCATGGCTGGACTCCTTTCGACAGGGCTTCCCGGTGCTCGGGCGCGGCGATCGCGACGAGCCGCCGTGCCCGTTCGGCCGGGTCGCAGCCGCGCAAGGCGGCCGCGCCGTACTCGGTCACCACATAGTCCACATCGGACCGCGAAGTCGTGACCACGCCGCCGTGCAGCGCCGGGACAATCGTGGAATGCGCGCCGGCGCGAGCTCGCACGGTGATGATCGACCGCGCCCCGGTGAGCGCGGCGGCGCGGCTGAAGTCCGCCTGGCCGCCGACCGCGCCGAGGTAGGCGCCTCGGGCGATCTCGGCGCCGACCTGGCCGGTGAGATCGACCTCGATCGCGGAATTGATCGATGCCAACGAGCGCAGGCCGGCCAAAGTGGACGGTGCGTGGGTGTAGCTGGCGGGCCGGAATTCGACCGGCAGCTCCGGCAGGCGGTCGTAAAGGTCGGTGGTGCCCAGTGCTGCGCCGGTGACGATGACGCCGGGGTCGATTTCCTTGCGGGCACCGGTGAGCACGCCCTTGTCGACCAGCCGGAGGACTCCGTCGGAGATCATCCCGGAGTGGAAGCCCAGGTCGGTGTGCCCGGTCAACGCGTCCAGCACCGCCGAGGGCAGCGAACCGACGCCCATCTGCAGGGTGTCGCCGTCCTCGACCAGTTCGGCGACGTGCCGGGCGATGGCCAGTTCGACGTCGTCCGCGGCCTTGGCCGGGGCTTCGGCGAGCGGCCGGTCGGTTTCCACCGTGGCGGCGAACCGCTGCAGGGGGATTTTGGGCGTGCCGGTGGTGACCGGCATCCGGTGGTTGATCTCGGCCAGCAGGACCGGAGTGTGCTCGACAGCGTCCGCGGCGTAGTCGGCGCCGACGCCGAGCGAGCACCGGCCGTCGGCGTCGGGCGGCGACACCTGGACCAGGCCGACGTCGCTGGGCAGCGAGCCTTCGGCGAACAGCCGGGGCAAGGCCGAATAGTGGCAGGGCACGACGGTCAGCCGTCCCGCCCGGCTGAGCTTGCGCAGTTCGCCGAGCGCCCCGTAGGACATCAGCTCCAGCTCGGACGGCAGTTCGCGGGTGAGCCGCTGGTCCCAGGTGAGACCGCAGAACGCCCGGTGCGCGCCGAGGTCGCCGACCTGGTCGAGCAGGGCGTGCACGAGCGGCGTGGGCTCCGCGCTGGCCTGGCCCCACCAGATGCCGGCGCCCTCGGGAATGAAGAGCTTGAGGTCGATCATCCGTCGAGCCGCTGGATCAGGGTGGCGGTGCCCAGGCCGCCGCCGCAGCACATGGTCACCAGGCCGAGTTCGGCGTCCCGGCGTTCCAGCTCGGCCAGGATGGTGGCCGTCAGCCGGGAACCGGTCGCGCCGACCGGGTGGCCGAGCGCGATCGCGCCGCCGTTCACGTTCACCCGGTCCATGTCCGGCTTCAGCTCGCGCTCCCACGCCAGCACGACCGAACTGAACGCTTCGTTGACCTCGAACAGGTCGATGTCGTCGACGCTCAGCCCGTTGCGCTCCAGTATCTTCCGGGTCGCCGGAATGGGACCGGTGAGCATGATGACCGGATCCACGCCGACGGTGGTCTGGTCGAGGATGCGAGCCCGTGCGCGCAAGCCGTGCTCGGCGGCCGCCTCCCGGGAGGCGAGCACCACGGCGGCCGCGCCATCGGAGATCGGCGACGAACTGCCTGCGGTGATCCGACCGTTTTCCTTGCGGAAGGCGGGTTTCAGGCCCGCCAGCTTCTCCAGGTCGGTGCCGGGCCGGATGCTCTGGTCGCCGTGCAGGTCGCCGAACGGCACGGTCTCCGCGTCGAACCGGCCTTCCGCCAGCGCCTCGGCGGCCAGCCGGTGCGAGCGGACCGCGAACTCGTCCATCTCGGTGCGGCCGATGCCCCAGCGGTCGGCGATCAGTTCGGCGCTTTCTCCTTGGTGCACGAAGGAATACAGCTCGCGCAGTTCCTCGGGCCACGGGTCGCCGTACAGTTCGGCGATCTTCCCTGGAGAGTCGATCGGCACGTGTCCCATGTGCTCGACTCCCCCGGCGATGACGAGGTCGTGCGTTCCCGAGCCGACCAGCCCGGCGCCCATCGCGATCGCGGTCTGCGCCGAACCGCAGCGCCGGTCGAGGGTCACTGCGGGCACTTCGGGCGGGTACCCGGCCTGCAGCCAGGCGTTGCGGCCGATGTTGCGGGACTGCTCGCCGAACGGCGCGGTGCAGCCGATCACGAGATCCTCGACCGCGCCCGGTTCGAGGCCGGTGCGCTTGACGAGCTCGGTGTAGCAGGCGGCCAGCAGCGCGTTCGGGTGTGTGTCGCGGTACCAGCCGCGCTCCGGGTGCGACTTGCCGATCGGAGTGCGCACGGCCTCGGCGAGGAGCACCTCGCGGCCCGCCGCGAGCATCGGGCTCTTGGTGTGCTTGCTCATCACATCACCGTCCCGCCGTCGACCGGCAGTACCTGGCCGGTGATGTACCCGGCCGCGCCGGACGCCATGAACACGAAGCTGCCCGCGATCTCGTCCGGATAGGCCCAGCGCCCCAGCGGAATCCGCGCGAGGGTCTTCGCTGCGAGCTTCTCGTTGCTGCGGATGTTTTCCGTCATCGGTGTGGCGGCCAGCGGCGCGAGCGCGTTCACAGTCACCTGCCGCCGGGCGAGTTCCTTGGCCAGCGACTTGGTGAGGCCGATGATGCCTGCCTTGGCGGCGCCGTAGTTCGCCTGGCCGATCGTCCCTTCCAGCCCGGCAGCGGAGGTGACGTTGATGATCCGGCCCGTGCCGTCGTCGGGCAGGTAGTCCAGCACGGCTTGGCTGCACACGAAGCTGCCGACGAGGTGGATGTCGACGATGCGCCGGAACGCTTCCTCGGTCATCTTCGGGAACATCGCGGGCGCGATCGCCCCGGCGTTGTTGACCAGAATGTGCAGCGTGCCGTCTGTAAGAGCCGCGGCCTGCTTCGCCGCCTCTTGCGCACCAGCGGCGTCGCGGACGTCGAGGGCGCGGTACTCGGCCTTCTCGCCAATGCTCTCGGCCGTGGCTTTCGCGGCCTGCTCGTCGATATCGGTGACCAGCACGCGCGCCCCGGCGGCGGCGAAGGCACGGGCCACGGCGGCGCCGATCCCGCTGCCGGCCCCGGTGACGAGCGCGGATCGGTTGTCCAGTCCGAACATCAGTAGCTCCTCGGCAGTCCGAGCACGTGCGAGCCGAGATAGTTGAGCACCATCTCCTGGCTCAGCGGTGCGATCTTGAGCAGGCGGGCCTCGCGGAAGTACCGGGCGACGTGGTACTCCTCGGAGTAGCCCATCCCGCCGTGTGTCTGCAGCGCGCGGTCCGCAGCCTGGAAACCTGCGTCAGCACAGAGATACTTGGCGGTGTTCGCCTCGCGGCCGCAGGGTTTTCCGTTGTCGTAGAGCCAGGTCGCCTTGCGCAGGGCCAGTTCCGCCGCGTCGAGCCGCGCCAGCGAGTCCGCGAGCGGGAACTGCAGCCCCTGGTTCATCCCGATCGGACGGCCGAACACCTCGCGTTCGTTGCCGTAGCGCACCGCGGCGCGCAACGCCGCCCGGCCGAGCCCGAGCGCTTCCGCGGCGACCAGCATCCGCTCCGGGTTGAGCCCGTCGAGGATGTACTTGAACCCCTTGCCCTCTTCGCCGACCCGGTCCTCGGCCGGGATCCGCAGATCGTCGATGAACAGCTCGTTGGAGGTGACTGCGTTGCGGCCCATCTTCTTGATCGGCCGGATGTCCACTTTGGACCGGTCGAGATCAGTCAGGAACAGGGTGAGCCCGTCGGTCTTCTTCTCCGCGTCCTCGAACTTCGTGGTCCGGGTCAGCAGCAGGATCTTCTCCGACTCGACAGCCTTCGAGATCCATACCTTGCGCCCGTTGACCACGTACTCGTCGCCTTCGCGGCGAGCGAACGTGGTGATCTTCGTGGTGTCCAGGCCCGCGCCGGGCTCGGTGACACCGAAGCACACGTGCAAGTCGCCGTTGACGATCCGCGGCAATGTGCGCCGTTTCAGCTCCTCGGACCCGTGCACGATCACCGGATGCATGCCGAAGATCGACAGGTGCATCGAGCTGGCCGCGTTCATCCCGCCGCCGGACGCGGAGACCTCTTCGAGCAGCAGCGCCGCCTCGGTGATGCCGAAACCGTGGCCGCCGTACTCCTCCGGCGTGGTGATGCCGAGCCAGCCGCCTTTGGCGAACGCGTCGTAGAACTCGGCGGGGAACTCGTGGGCAGCGTCCTTCTCGAGCCAGTACTGGTCGTCGAATTTCCCGGCCAGCTCCGCCACCGCCTTGCGGATGGTGGCCTGGTCCTCGGTCAGCTCAAAGTCCACAGCGGTTCTCCCAAGCACTTGATTTGGGCTAACTATATCAAAGGACTGACCAAAACTGTAGGCGTCGGCCAGCGCGCGGCGGAACGGAATCAGGGTCGGTCAGGCCGCGGGCAACAGGGGCAGTTCGCGCGCCAGCCGCTCGTTCCACACCGCCGGGGCGCCGAACAGGCTGCCGTTGAGCTTGGCGCGCTTGTAGAACAACTGCAGGTCGTGTTCCCAGGTGTAGCCGATCGCGCCGTGCATGGTCAGCGCGCTGTCCGCGGCACGCACTGCTTCGGCGCACACCTGAGCCTTCGCCGCCGCCGCGTGCAGGACGTAGTCCTCGTGCTCCTGCTCGACCGCCGCGGCGGCGTAGTAGACCAGCGACCGGGCCGACTCGACGGTGACCAGCATCGTCGCCGCGGCGTGCTTGACCGCCTGGAACGACCCGATCGGAACGCCGAACTGCTTTCGCTGCTTGCTGTACTCCACCGCGAGTTCGAGCATCCGCTCCGCGGCGCCCAGACTGTCCGCGGCGACGAGAACCGCTGCCCGCAGCGCGATTCGCGACAGCTCAGCGACAGGCAAGGACAACTCGGTCCCGTGTGCGCCGTCGAGCACGACATCCGCCACCGAGCGGCTGCGGTCGAGCAACGCGCGCCGGGTGAGCGAAGCCTCCTCGGCGTCCACCAGGTAGAGCCGCCCGCCGGCGGGCACCACGAACCGGCGGGCCCGGTCCGCCGCGAGCACCAGGGGCACAGTGCCGCGCAGGGTTCCACCCTCGGCGACCACCGTCGTCGCAGCGTCGACCGGCTTCCCCGCGCTGACCGCGAGCGCCACGAATTCCCCCTCGGTCAAGCAGGCTTCCGCCGTCTCGGCGGGCAGCACCGGTGCCGCCAGCACCGAAGCCAGCCACGCCGAAGAAGGCGCCGCCGCCCTGCCCAGCTGTTCCGCCGCCAAAGCCAGGTCCAGCAAACCGCCGCCCTGGCCGCCCAGCGATTCCGGCGATCCGACGGAAAACCAGCCTTCCTCGACGAACCGCCGCTCGAAGGGGGCGCTGTCGCCGCTGTCGAGCCAGCCGCGGACGTCTTCGGCGGCGGCGAAGCGTTCCAGCCAGCCCCGGAAGGCGTCCTGGAACAGCTCCTGATCTTCGGTCAATGTCCACCGCATTGCTCGTGCCTTTCGCCGTTGACGTCACGATTGCTGGTTCAATACGACCCGACCCGGGAAAAATGGTAACTTAGGTCAGACCTTTAGGCCAAAGAGTGGGGAGACTGACATGGCGGGCACCCGCCCCCCGGCAACCAGCACCGGCCGCTCGGCGGTGCGCCTGGCGCCCATGGAGGTGCCCAAGGCTTCTGATGTGCTGGCCGACGACCTGCGGGAACGCATCCTCGAGGGCGAGTTCGAGGAAGGCACCGCGCTGCCGACCGAGCGCGACCTCGTCACCCAGACCCGGATGAGCCGCACCACCGTCCGCGAGGCACTGCGCATCCTGGAGGTCCAGGGCCTGGTCCGGATCAAGGCCGGCCGCGGCGGCGGCGCCTTCGTCCAGCGGCCGGGCAAGGAGTCCGTGGCCAGCTCGGTGAACCTGCTCATCCGCGGCCAGCGGGTCCGGCTCGCCGCCCTGCTGGAGACCCGCGAAGCGATCGAGCCGTTCTGCGCGAAGCTGGCGGCGCAGCACCGCACCGACGCCGACCTGGCCCGGCTCGACGCGGCCAACAAGGCGATCGCGGACGAAACCGGCAGCCTGGCCGATTTCCTCCAGGCCAACGTCGACTGGCACGTCGCGGTCGCCACCGCCAGCCACAACGAGCTGCTGATGGGGCTGATGTCGGCGCTGTCCACGGCGATCTACACGGCCACCGAGAACGAGACGTTCGTCGACGACGAGGTCCGCCGCACCACGGTGCGCGCGCACAAGTCGATCACCACGGCCATCCGGGCCAAGGACCCGGACGCCGCGGTCCGCCGGATGAACCGGCACGTGCACTCCTACGCCCAGGCGGTGCTCGAGGTGGACGAACGCACGGAGATCCCGGTCCCCGGCGAGAACTGAGCTCACGGCCGCACGAGCGCGCGGATCTCCCCGACCGCCTCGGGGTTTTCCGCGCCGGACAGGTCGCCGGGGTCGGTGCCCAGCACGGCGGCCCGGACCGCGCGGCGCAGGATCTTCGCCGAGCGAGTCTTGGGCAGCTGCGCCACGCGGTACACCGCCGACGGAGCGAACGGCTTGCCGAGTTCCTCGGCGACCATTTCGCGCAGCTTCGCCGACACGTCCTCCCCCGCCCCCGGGCGGGGGACCCAGAACGCCCAGACCGCTTCGCCCTTCTTAGCGTCGGGCACCCCGACCGCGGCGGCTTCGGCGACCGCGGGATGCGCGGCGAGCACCGCTTCGACCTCGGCAGGGGCGAGCCGTTTGCCCGCCACGTTCATCACGTCGTCGGAGCGGCCGCGCAGGAACCACTGCCCGTCAGCGTCGACCAGCGCGTAATCGCCGTGCCGCCACATCCCGGGGAACGTCGACCAGTACGCCTCCAGGTAGCGCTCGTCGTCCTTCCACACCCCGCGGGTCATCGCGGGCCACGGCTGGCGGCAGACGAGTTCGCCGATCTCGCCGCGGACCGGTTTCCCGGCGTCGTCGACCACGTCCACGTCCATGCCCAGCGAAGGGCCGCCGAGCGAGCAGCTGCGGATTTCCTCCACCGGGTACGGCGCGAGGAACGAGCCGCCCACCTCCGTGCCGCCGGAGAAGTTGATGATCGGCACCCGGCCGCCGAACACGTCGCGGGCCAGCCATTCGTAGGAGTCCGGGTCCCAGGGTTCGCCGGTCGAGCCGAGCACATGCACCGCGGACAGATCGAACCCGCTCAGATCGGCCTTCTCGCTCGTGCGCAGGGTGCGGATGAGCGTCGGCGACACGCCGAGCATGGTCACCCGGTGCCGCTGCGCCAGATCCCACAACCGGTTCAAGTCCGGCACGTCCGGCGAGCCCTCGTAGAGCAGCAGGGTCGCGCCGTTGGCGTGCGTGCCGACGATCGACAGCGGGCCCATGATCCAGCCCATGTCGGTGACCCAGCAGAACACGCCGCTCTCGCTGACGTCGAAGGAATAGGCCACCTCGCTGGCGGTCTTCACCAGGAACCCGGCGTGCGTGTGGACCGCGCCCTTGGGCTTGCCGGTGGTGCCGGACGTGTAGGCCAGCAGCAACGGATCGGCGGCGGACATCGCCTCGACCGGCCCCGGGTCGCCAGCGGGGAGCTGCGACCACAACACGTCCTTCGGGGTGCTGGGTTTCGGCTCCGCGGTCAGGTTTCCGACGAGCAGCACGTGCTCCACGGTCGGACACGACGCCAAAGCCTCGTCCAGCAACGGCTTCATCGCGACTTCCCGGCGCCGGCGCACGGTTCCGTCGGCGACGACGACCGCTTTGGCGTCGGCGTCCTGCAACCGCGACGCGATCGCCGTGGGCGCGAATCCGGAGAACAAGGGAACAAGCACTGCTCCGAGACGCGCCACGGCGTAGACGGCCACCACCGCTTCCGGGATCATCGGCAGGAACAGTCCCACCGCGTCGCCGCGGCCGATGCCCAGCGCGCGCAGTCCGGCGGCCACCCGCTCCACTTCGGACACCAACTCGCCGTAGGTCAGCTTCCGGACCGTGCCGTCCTCCGCCTCGTGCACGACGGCGTCGCGCTCGGGCGGCTTCTCCGCCCAGCGCGTCAGGCAGGCGTCGACGATGTTCAGCTCGCCGCCGACGAACCAGTCCGGCCACTCCGCACCGCGCGACAGGTCCACCACCTGCGAGTACGGCTTACGGAAGGGCAGGCCGAGGTCTCGCACGACGGCGTCCCAGTACCAGCCGATGTCCTCGACCGACCGCGCGCGCAGTTCGGCCAGGGAGTCCGCGCCGTGCGTGCGGGCGAGCCGCGTGACGTTGGCGTTCTCGACGTAGTCGTCGGTGGGAACCCAGGTGTAGACCACGGTGTCAGCTCCTCGGCATGCCGAGCATCCGCTCGGCCAGGATGTTGCGCTGGATGAAGGTCGAACCGCCCGCGATGGCGGTGCCGCGGGCCTGGTAGGCCAGCCGGAGCCACCGCGAGCCGGCTTGCTCGTCGTCGAGGCCGAACTGGTCGCCGAGCGGATCCAGCGACAGCCGGAAGTCGGCGAGATCCTCCACCAGCGGGCAGAAGTACAGCTTGCCGATCGAGGTGACCGGCCCGGGCGGGCCGCCCTCGGCGGCGAGCGTGACCACCCGCTGGCCGATCAGCCGGTGCGTCAACGCGCGGCCGTAGAGATCGGCGATCTTCTGCCGGACCACCGGGTCCGCGCCGAGCGGCTCGCCGTTTTCGCCGGTGCGGGCGGCGATGCCGGCGACGATGTCCTCCACCGCGCGGCGCGTGTTGACCCGGCCGGTCGCGATGGCGACCCGCTCGTAGCCCAGCGTCCCCATCGCGACCCGCCAGCCGCCGTCGACTTCCCCGACGACGAGCTCATCAGGGATGAACACGCCGTCGAGGAAAACCTCGTTGAATTCGGCCTCGCCGAGCATGTGCTCCAGCGGCCGCACGGTGACCCCCGGGCTGTCCATCGGCAGCAGGAAGTACGTGATGCCCTTGTGCCGCGGGCCGCCGCCGGTGCGGGCGAGCAGGATCGCGTGCGCGGCCAGCTGCGCGCGGCTGGTCCAGATCTTCTGCCCGTCGATCCGCCAGCCGCCCTCGGTCCTGGTCGCCTTGGTGCGCAGCGAGGCCAGGTCGGAACCGGCCTCGGGCTCGGAGAACAGCTGGCACCAGATCTCTTCGCCGGTCAGGATCGGGCGCAGGAACCGTTCTTTCTGCGCGTCGGTGCCGAAGCCGGCGATCGTGGGCCCGGCGAAGTCCTCGCCGATGATGTTGAGCCGCTCCGGCGCGCCCGCGCGGTCGGTTTCGTCGGTGAACACCGCGCGCAGTTTCTCGTCGACGCCACGGCCGCCGTATTCGGCAGGCCAGGACAGCCCGGCGTAGCCGGCGTCGAACAGCATCTGCTGCCACTGCCGCCAGAACGGCAGCTTTCCCTCCAGGTCCGGCGGTTCGGGCCAGGGCAGTTTCGGCAGCGCGCTGCCGAGCCAGTCCCTGATCTCCGCCCGGAACCGGGCCTCTTCGGGCGAGTCCGCGAGCTCCATGGGTCAACCCTTCACGTCGTTTCGGGCTAATGATACTATAGGTCAGACCAAAAAGGGAGGTGCGATGGACGTCCTCGACGAGGTCTCCTTCGACGTCGAACGCGGCAAGGTCCGGGAGTTCGCCCTGGCCACCCGCGCGGCCGACCCGGTGCACGTCGACCGCGCCGCCGCCGGTGCCGCGGGTTTTCCCGACGTGCCCGCCACGGCCACGCATGTGGTGGCGGCCGGGCATTTCCGCGATCAGCTGGCGTTCGTGGCCAAGCTGGGGCTGGCGTTCGAGCGGGTCGTCGTGGGTTCGGTGAAGTGGACTTACTTCCGGCCGTTGTGCGCCGGGGACTCGGTGCACGGCGTGCGCCTCGTCGCCGATGACACGCCGAAACGCGGCATGCGCTTCGTGACCCTGGAAACCGACTACCTCGACGCGTCCGGGGAATGCGCCGTCCGCGTGCGGGAAGTCCTGATCGAGCGGAGTGCCCAGTGAGGAATCCCGTCACCGTGACTGCCGGCGAGGTCTTGCCCGACGGGGAAACCGGGCCGGTCACCCAGACCGACGTCGTGCGGTTCGCCGGTGCGGGCGGGGATTTCAACCCGCTGCACCACGATCCGGAGTTCGCCGCGGCCGCCGGCTTCCCCGGAGTGCTGGCGATGGGCCAGTTCCAGGCCGGGCTGCTCGCCGCGTGGCTGACCGACTGGTGCGGCATCGAGCACCTGCGCGAGTACGAGGTCCGGTTCGTCGCGCCGGTCTTCCTCGGGAACCGGCTGCGGTTCTCCGGCGAAGTCACCGCGGTCGAGGCCGGGGTCGCCGACCTGACGCTGCGGGTGACGCGCGGCGACGAGGAGATCGTCCGCGCCGCCGCGCGGGTCGCCGTTGCCTGAGCGCGGTCAGGCAAACCGCTGCCGGAGCTTGTACTTGAGGATCTTGCCGCCGACCGTCTCGGGCATCTCCGCCACGAAGAAGATCCTTTTCGGACACTCGTACCCGGCCAGCTGTTCGCGCGCGTAGGCGATCAGCTCCGCATCGGTCACCTCGGCGGTCTTGATGACGACGGCGGCGACCAGCTCGCCCCACTTCTCGTCCGGAACGCCGATCACGGCGACCCGGCCGACCGCGGGATGCCCGGCCAGCACCGTCTCCACCCGGAGGCTGGACACGTTCTCGCCGCCCGTCTTCACGATGTCCTTGAAGCGGTCCACCATGATCTGCTGGCCGTCGTCGTCGAAGACGCAACTGTCGCCGGAGTGGAACCAGCCGTCCCGGAAGGCCGCGGCCGTCGCCTGCTCGTCCCGGTAGTACCCGGCAGTCAGCGCCGGAGACCGGTACACCGCCTCGCCCGGCTCCCCCGGTATCCCGCGCAGGCTCCGGCCCGTCTCGTCGACGATGTCCGCGGCCAGCACCGGATTCGGCGCGCCGACGTGATTCACGCCGTTGAGCGCCTGCTCCCGCTTCGCCGGGTAGCGATCCGGCCAGAACCGGTAGCAGGACATCGATTCGGTTTGCCCGAACACTTCCAGCAGCGCGACGTCCTCGCCGCACACCTCGCGCATCCGGTCGAAGAGGTCGGGTTTCATCGCGCCCCAGGAGAACATCGCGACGGTGAGGCTGCGCAGGTCCACCTCGCCGGGCCGTGCGAGCGCTTCGTCGACCAGCTTCTGCAGCCACAGCGGCGATCCCGCCCAGAGCGCCGTTACACGCTCGCGGGTGACGGTGTCCGCGAGCACCCCCGCGTCAGGCCTGCGGCTGAGGACCATCCGGCCGCCAGCGAAGAACGCGGGCAATAGCGCCGAGTTGTGGCCGCAGTGGTAGACGATCGGCAGGAATGTGCACAGCCGAAGATCTTCTTCGTAACGCAAGCCGCGGGTCAGCGACAGGGCGTAGCTGTAAGCGGTCAGGTACGAGTAGGTGTGCGTGGCCATCGAGGCTTTCGGCATCGCCGTGGTGCCGGACGTGAACACCAGGCTCCACACGTCGTCGCCGTGGATCTTGACCTCGGCCTCGTGGTCCGGACGGCCGCGGATCCACTCCGCGAACCCGTCGCCGATCACCACCGGTTCCGGCAGGTTCGCCCCGGCCAGCAGCGGGGCGGCTCGCTCGGCGAACTCGGCGTCCATCACGGCGAAGGCGGCTTCGGTGTGGCCGAGCACCCAGGTCAGCACGTCCGGCGCGAGCAGCGGGTTCACCGGCACCGCGACCAGGCCCGCCTTGGCGATGCCGAACAGGGTCACGATCGCTTCGACCGAATTGTCGCAGTACAGCAGCACGCGATCGCCGCGCTTCAGCCCTTCGCCCAGGAGCGCGTGCGCCACGCGGTTTGCCGCCTCGTCGGCCTGTTTGTATGTCAACTCCCGGAATTCCGGGCTGCTGAAAGCCCCTGGCGCACCGATGATCGCGGGCTGATCGGGCCTGCTCCAGGTGAGCCGTTCGAGCACATCGCCGACGGCCGTCCGGTTCCAGCGGTCGTCGGCCCGGCGACCGTACAGAGTGGTGACGTCCATTCGGGTCACACCGTCGTCTCGGCGGCCTTCACCTTCTCCGCGATATCCGCTCGCAGCCGGTGTTTCTGGATCTTCCCGGTGGCCGTCATCGGCAACTCGGGCACGACCTCCAGCCGTTCGGGCATCTTCTGGATCGCCAGCCCCTGCCCCAGCAGGAAGTCCTTGATCTCGTCGAGCGTCACGTTCTCGTGGCCGGGCCTCGGCACCAGATACAGGCAGATGCGCTCGCCGAGCCGCCGGTCCGGCATCCCGACCACGGCCGCGGCGGCGATCGCCGAATGCCGGGTCAGCAGGTCCTCCACCTGGCGGACGCTGATGTTCATCCCGCCGCGGATCACGATGTCCTTCAGCCTGCCGGTGACCCGGAGGTAGCCGTCCGCGTCCATCACCCCGAGGTCGCCGGAACGGGAGTAGCCATCGGGCGTGAACAGCGCTTCGGTCTCCGTGGGATTGCCGATGTATTCGAGCATGTGCATCGGGCCGCGGTAGGCGATGTCGCCCTCCTGCCCACGAGGCACCTCCTCGCCCAGTTCGTCGACGATCTTGACCGAACTGCCCGGAAGGACCCGCCCGTCGGAGGTCGACGACCGGGCCGGATCGTCCTCGACCGTGCACATGCTGGTGGTCACGTTCTCGGTGCGGCCGTAGAGGCTCAGCACCCGGCAGCCGGGCAGCAACCGAGCGGCCTGCTCGACGAACGCGGCCGGAATCGGCGCGCCCGCCGCGACCCACAACCGCAGGCTGCTCGCGTCGTGCCGGGCCGGGTCGTACACGTCCATCAGCATCTGCAGGAACGTCGTCGCGGTGACGGACACCGTGCACCCGAAGCGGCGGATGTGGTCCAGCCCGGCCTCCGGCTCCCACACCTCCATGACGTGCGACGCGGCGCCGTGCATGAGCGGGAGCAGAATGCTGGTGACGAGGCCCGTGGTGTGCGTGATCGGCGACGGCCCGAATTGGACGTCGGTGTCCTGGTAGCCGAATCCCTGGGCCAGCAACCGGGATCCGCACGCCAGCGTGTTGAAAGTGTGGAGGCAGCCCTTCGGCCGCGAGGTGGTGCCCGAGCTGTACACGATCACGAAGTGGTCGTCGGCTCCGACTCCCGGGCCGAGATCGCGGTCGTCGTCGGCTTCCAGCGACGCGAGCGGGATCGTGCCTTCCGCTTCCCCGCGCACCAGCACGAGGGTTTCCAGACCGGCCACGTCCTGCTGGATGGTGCGATACATGGCGGCATAGTCGAATTTCTTGAAGCTCTGGCAAGTGATCGCCATCTTCGCGCCCGAGTTGCGCACGATGTAGCCGACCTCGTCCAGGCGGTAGATCGGCATGATCGGCACCATGATCGCGCCGATCCTGGACAGCGCCACGGCGATCTGCGCGAACTCGACCCAGTTGGGCATCTGCACGCACACCCGGTCTCCGACGCCGATCCCCTTGCCCCGGAGGCCTTTCGCCAGCCGGATCGCTCCGTCGCGCAGTTCGCGGAAGGTGAGCGACCGGGTGTCGTCGGTCAGGAACACCTTGTCCGGCCGCAGTTCCGCCTGCTGTTCGAGCAGCTCGAAGAACGTCTCCCGCCGCCACCGGCCGGTGGCGTGGAAGTGCTCGATCTCCTCGGCCGAGTAACGATCAGTGACTCGCGCGAACTCCATGGGCGATCTTCCTTGATCTGAAGAGGAATACGGTGCACGACCCGCTTGTCGGTCCAACGCTAATATTGTTGGACCAAAAACGCAATGGTGCCAATGTGGCGAAACCTCAAGGAACGCAAGCCTGCCAGGAGGTTTCGCCGCGACGCGGCATGCGAGAAGCAGCCGCAGGACGGCCAATGGCTATGTGCGGGACAGTGCGGAGCGCACTTCAGCGCCGCTGCCACTCCGGACGCCGTTTCTCCCGGAACGCCGCAACGCCCTCCCCGAGATCCTCCGTCGTGAAGGCCAGCGCCAGCTGTGCCTGCAACACGTCCAGCGCCTCCGGCAGGCCGAGGTCGCGCGTGGAGTCGATCGCGTTCTTGCCGAGTTTCATCAGCAGCGGGGACTTTTCCGCCACCCGGTGCGCCCAGGACCGCACGGTCTCGTCGAACTCCGCGTCCGGGACGACCTTGTTCACCACGCCGAGGTCCCGCGCCTCGGCGGCGGTGATCTTGTCGCCGAGCATCATCAGTTCGTTGGCCTTCATCCGGTCGACGTTGCGGTAGATCAGCGCGGAGATCATGAACGGGAACGCCCCGACGTTGATCTCCGGGCAGCCGAACCGCGCGGATTCCTTGGCCAGCACCAGATCGCACGCCAGCGCGAGACCGAAGGCCCCGGCGAGAACATCGCCGCCCGCCGCGCAGATCACCGGTTTGCCGAGCGCGCCGATGAGCTTGAACAAGCGCGGGAACCGATCGAGCCCGGCATATTTGACGATCGGCGGGCGCTTGTCGGCGAAGGCTTTGAGATTGCCGCCGGACGAGAACACCCGGTCGTGCGAGGAGCCCAGCACCACAACCCGGACCTCGTCGTCCGCGCGGGCGGTTTCCAGTGCCCGCAACAGTTCGTCGAGGAGTTCGTCGCTGAGCGCGTTGCGGGTCGCCGGATCGTCGAGCGTGACGTAGGCCGCGCCGGCGGCGTCGACCTCGTATCGGACCAGAGCGTCAGTCATGCCGCAGAACCACCTTTCCGAAGCCGCCGCCCTGTTCCAGGTAGCGGTGCGCGGCCGCCGCCTCGTCGAGCGGGAAGACCCGGTCGACGACCGGCGGCGCGATCGACCGGCTGTCCAGCAGGGCGAGCAGCCCCGCGAAATCGCGCGGGCTGCCCATCGTGGTGCCCAGCAGGCTGTACTGCCCGAAATAGAACGGCCGCACGTCGAGTGGAGCCTTTTCCGCCGCGGAAGCGCCCAGCACCACGAGCCGACCGCCCGGACGCAGCGCCTGCACCGACTCCGGCCAGCTGCCGACCGAGTCGAGCACGAGGTCGAAGCCCTTGCCGCCGGGCGAAAGCGCCTTCGCCTGCTGCGCCCAGTCGCTTTCGGTGTAAAGCACCCCGCCGTCGGCGCCCAGTTCGCGAGCCTGCGAGATCTTGCTCTCCGACGAGGACGTGACCACGACCGAAGCGCCTGCGCCGCAACCGAAAGCGACTGCCGTCGTCGCGATACCGCCGCCCGCGCCCAAGACGAGCAGCGACTCGCCTTCGCGCAGCCCGCCGCGGCTGAACAACGCCCGGTAGGTGGTCAACCCGACCAGCGGCAACGCGGCGGCCTGCTCCCAGCTGTATCCGGCCGGACGCGGGGCCACGCACTCCGCAGGCACCTGTACCACCTCAGCGTAAGTGCCGGGCCGGTGATCCCCGAGGATCTCCCAGCCCGGCGCGGGCGCGGATTCGTCGTCGCCCCACCACAAGGACGGGACGACGACCACCTCTTCGCCGGTGTCCGTCCGGACGCCAGCACCGTCGGCACCGGGCACATGCGGCAACGGCGATCCATACTGGCCACGCCGGACCAGCACGTCATGCCAGTTCAGCGCACTCGCCTTGAGCCGGACGGCGACGCAGCCCGGCTCCGGTTCCGGATCGGGCACTTCCTCCGGACGCAGCACGTCGGCAGTCCCGAACTCCCGCAGCACGATCGCCCGCACCCGCCACCTCCGCCTTAGGTTTAACTATTGGACCATAATTCGCGGACGGCTCGCGTTCAAGGCCCCGCCCGGGTTTTCAGAGACCCCGGTCGCCCATGGTCAGCCGGAGATACCGCGAAATGGCCTCCGCCCGGTTCTCCACGCACAGCTTCCGCAAGATGCGCTTGACGTGCGACTTCACCGTGCCGTCCGCGATCACCAGCTCGTCGGCGATCCGGCTGTTCGTCGCGCCGGTGGCCATCAGCGCCAGCACCTCGAGCTCACGCCCGGTGAGCAGTGCTTCGAGCGTGGCCGAGGAGCGGGCCGGGGCTGGCGCGGGGCGCAGTGAGTGAAGCGGCCGGGCGGCGAGTTCGATCTCCGCGGACGCGAGGTCCTCGAGCACGGCCTCCACCGTCCGCATCGCTTCCCGCACCTGCTCCCGTTGTTCCCGCAGGCGACGCAGCAGAACCGCGCGTTCGAAGAGGCGGCCGAAGGCGTCCGCGAACGCGCCGAGGATGTCCCGGTCCAGTTCGGCGACCGGGCGAGACTCGCAGTCCGCGTGCAGGAAACCGATCACCCGGCCGGTCGGCATCAACGGAGCCGCGACATAGGAATTGAGCCCGGAAGCACGCAGCAGCGGCTGGTATACGCGCGGGTCCCCGCGCGGGTCGGTCACCAATGCTGCTTCCCTGCGCCGGACCATCTCGGTCTCCAGCACCAGGTTGTCCAGCCGGATCTCCGGCACGGTGCGCATCCATTCGCGAAACGCTCGTTCCGGATCGGCGTCGGTCACGGCGAAACTCTTCCACGGCCGCCACAGCGAACCCTCGACCTTGGACAGCATCACGCGGTCGAACCCGCACGACCGGACCACCGCCTCGCAGGCACGCGCCAGCAGGCTGTCCGGATCGGACACCTTCCGCAACTGGGAGAGCCCATCGTCCAGCGCGTCCAGTCTGCGCGCCCGCTGACCGTCGAGCCATTCTCTGATCTCGTACCGCAAATCCTGCGTATCAGCGAGGAGGACTGCCAACTGCGGCGCTTCCGGCAACTGCTCGCGCAGCGCAGCGGCGAGGGCGGTGAGCGGCCCGTCGAAACCGGCCAGGCCGATCGGTTCGGGCAGCGCCACGCCGGCCCTCGCCGCCGCTTCCCGCAGCAGCGCGCGGCCCCGCTCGGCCAGTTCGGCTTCCGTGCGCACCTCGCCGTGCCCTTCCGCTCGTCCCCGCCTGCCGAGTCTAACCGCAATAACGATCGTTCACAGTCGTGCTAGATTCGGCCGGTGGACAGGGACCGCAAAATCCTGGACACCGCCGCCGCGGTCTTCTACGAGAAGGGCTTCCACGGCGTCGGTGTCGACGAGCTCGGCAAGCGCGCCGGCCTGTCCGGGCCCGCGCTGTACCGCCATTTCTCCGGCAAGGACGAAATCCTCGCCGCGCTCTTCAACGAGGCGCTGGACGAGCTGCTCAGCGCCACCGCGCCGGTGCACGAGGACCCGGCGAAGGATTTGGAGCGGCTGATCCGCCACCACGTCGGGTTCGCGGTCGGGCACCGGCATCTGGTCAACATCTACCAGCGCGAGGACCGCTCGCTGGCGGAACCGTGGAAACGCCAATTCGACCGGCGGCGGCGCCAGTACGTGGACCGCTGGGAGACCGCGGTCGCCCGGTGTTACCCCGATGCCGCCGCTGACGCGATCTCCGCGGGCACCCAGGCGTGCCTCGGGGTCATCTTCTCCATCGCGTACTGGCCGGCGAAGCTGGCGCAGACCCCGGCGCTCAGCGATCTGATCGCTGGCTTCGCCGGCAACGGCCTGGCCACGCTCCGCCGCTGAGGTCAGCTCTTCCGGAAGCCGAACAGCGAACCGGCGATCCGGCGCAGCTGCAGTTCGTCGGAGCCTTCGGTGATGCGGTAGCGGCGGTGGTGCCGGTAGATGTGTTCGAAGGGCAGATGCCGGGTGTAACCGGTGCCGCCGTGGATCTGCATCGCCCGGTCCGCGGCGCGGCAGGCCAGCTGGTTGCCGCGGATGTTGACCATGGAGACCTTGTCCGTGACGCCGGTGCGGCCGTGCGTGTCCATCAGCCAGGCGGTCTTGTACAAGGTGTTGCGCACCAGTTCGGCGTCGGTCTGCAGTTCGACGAGTTGCCACTGGATGCCCTGCTGCTCGTGCAGCGCTTTGCCGAACACCGTCCGCTCCCCCGCGTAGCGCACGCTGCGGTCGATGCAGAACTGCGCGGCACCGAGTGACGAAGCAGCCTGCCGGATCCGGTTCTCGTGCACGAAGAGCTGCGCGCAGTCGAGGCCGCGGCCCTCCTCGCCGAGAATCGCCGACGAGGGCACCCGGACCTCGTTCAGCCGGACCTCCGCGTGATCGCTCGGCATGTTCAATGTCCAGTGGTAGTACGGAATCTCGAAGCCCGGCGCGTTCGTCGGCACGAGGAACGCGGTGATCCCGGCCGCCTTGCCCGGCTCGCCGGAGGTCCGGGCGAACACCAGATCGACTTCGGCCACGTCCACCACGCTGTTGAACCGCTTGGCGCCCTCGATCACCCAGTCGTCCCCGTCGCGGCGCGCAGTGGTCTCCAGGTAGGTCGCGTCGCTGCCGTGGCCGGGTTCGGTGAGTCCGAAGGCCATCTCCAGCTCGCCTGAGACGAGCCGCTCCAGGTACGCCTCCTTCTGCGCGGGCGTGCCGTACTCGTGCAGCACCAGGGCGAGCGGAAGATTCGCCACCACGGACGCCTCGTGGCTCAGCTCCGCGTGGAGCCCGGGTCCGAGCCCGGCGAGGTGCTCGCGGATGACGGCCATCGCCAGGTTGGTCCCGTCCTTGCCGCCGAGGGCGGACGGCAGCGGGTACCGGTAGAACCCGGCGGCGTCGGCCCGGCGGCGAGCTTCGCGCATCAGTTCGCGCCAGCGGCGGGTGGGGATGCCGTCGCGGTCCACGTCGGTGCGGGTGAACTCGCGGCGGTGGTCAAACAGGTCCGGATTGTCCGCTTCCAGCGGCTTGATTTCGGCCTCGATGAACCGGTCGAGGTCCTGGACGAACTGTTCGACGTCGGCGGGGATGGACCACTCCATGTGGATTCCTCCAGTGGCTAGGTTGACTGGGCGAGGATGTCCCGGCCCCGTTCGATCACTCCGGGCAGGCTCTCGGCCGCGGTGACGAGGCGGGCCTCGGGAGCGGCGCTGCGCCGGTTCCGCTTCACGAACACCGACAGCGTCGCCGCCGCTTTGTAGTGGCAGTAGGCGAGAAACCACGGCAGGCCGGGGAGATCGTCGCCGCGGACCTCCTGGTAGGCGTCCAGCAAGGCGGCCCGCGACGGCATTCCGCGGCCCGCCCGAACGTTCGCCTCGTCGCGGTATTCGTGGAAGCGGTGCGGCGGATCGGTGTGCATCAGCAGCCAGGCGAGATCCGCCCGGGGATCGCCGACCGACCAGATCTCCCAGTCGATCACCGCGGCGAGCCGTTCCCCGGTGAACAGCATGTTGGCCAGCCGGTAGTCCCCGTGCGACAAGCACGGCGCGACCGGAGCCGGAACACGGGCGGCAAGCTCGCGGTAAAGCTGCTCGTGCCGGGGCGCGATTCCCGGGTCGACCGTGTCGAGCAGTCGCGCCCAGCGATCCAGTTCGTCGCGGACGGGTATCGCCCGCTCCCTCGGCGGCGGCACCTTCTGCAGCCGCGCGAGGGCCCGGGCCGCCGCGAGCACGCGGGCCGTGACCACGCTCGGCGACGGAGGTTGCGCAGTGACGTCCAGCAACGGTTCGTAGGACTGGCCCGGCACCAGGGTCATCGCGAACAGCGGCGGGCTGTCGTCGTCCTCGGCCAGCACCTCGGGTACCGGCACGCTGCCGTCCGCACCCAGCAGTCTCAGGATTCTGGCCTGGCGCAACACATCCCGGTTGCGCACCGGAGCAAGACCGGGCGGGGCCACCTTGAGCACCACACGGGTGTCGGGTCGCTCCGGCCGACGCAGAACCGAGGCGAAGGTCAGGCTGGAAACGCCGCCGGGCAGCCGGTGCAAGCCAGTCAGTTCGCTGCCGGGCCAGTGCCGCACCACCCGGCGGCGCAGTTGATCGTGATCGAGTTCCGGCACCGCCTCACTGTGTCCAGCGGGCCACCAAGCACGCAACAGCCCGGCGACGCGGCACTGGAGATCTCGACAGTCGCCGCTTTGCGCGAACGCGAGACGTCCGGGCCAGGCGTGTTAGAAGCGGAGGATGAACCGATTTCGTCTCGACGGCAAAGTCGCCATCGTGACCGGGGCGTCCTCCGGACTCGGTGTCGCGTTCGCCCTCGCTCTCGCCGAGGCAGGCGCTTCGGTCGCGCTCGGCGCCCGCCGCGAAGAGCAGCTCCGGGAAACCGCGCGGGCTGCCGGGAAGAACGCACTGGCAGTGCGCACCGACGTCACCGACATCGACGACTGCAACGCACTCGTGGCCGCAGCGAAGCAGAAGTTCGGCAGGGTCGACATCCTGATCAACAATGCCGGCACGGGCGGGGAATACCACCCGGCGACCGAAGACCCGCCGGAACAGTTCCGGTCGGTGGTGGAACTGAACCTCTTCGCGGCCTACTGGATGGCGCAGGCCTGCGGCCAGGTGATGGGGCCGGGTTCGTCGGTGGTCAACATTTCCAGCGTGATGGCGCTGACCACGGCGAAGATGCCCGCCGCCGGATACAGCGCGAGCAAAGCCGGGGTGCTGGGCCTCACCCGGGACCTCGCCGCGCAGTGGGGCCCGCGCGGGATCCGGGTGAACGCGCTGCTGCCCGGCGTCTTCCCCAGCGAGGCGACCGCGCACTACAGCGAGAACTACCAGCGCAAGATCATCGACGCGAAGATCCCGCTCGGCCGGATCGGCGACCCGGCCGACGTCGCCGCGGCCGCCGTCTTCCTGGCCTCGGACGCGAGCGCCTACATCACCGGGGTCAGCCTTCCGGTGGACGGCGGCGTGCTGATCAACTGACCCTCCGCCTTGCGCGGCGCGGTCACCGCCCGGAAACAGAACGCACACGCGGGCACCCGTGCTCCGGTTCGCGGGGCGAGCGGCACCGTCAGGCCGGGCATGGCGTTCACGCTGCAGATGCTGGGGTCGTGGCCGAGCGGGCGGCACAGGCACTGACATTCCATCCGGCCATGCTTGCATCTTTGGTCCGATCATTATAAGTTTGGACCAACTTGAGTGACGCACACCACTCGCTCATGGGAAGGGCACACGCATGTCAACGCCGACCGTGCGGGACCGCTATCGCGAGGACGAGATCCAGGCCTTCTACGAGGCCGGTTACTGGCACCGGGACGGATTGGCCGAACTCCTGGAAACCCGGAGCCGGACCCACGGCGCCAAAGTCTTCGTCTCCGACGGAACGACCAGCCGCAGTTACTCCGCGGTGCGTTCGCAGAGCCTGCGGCTGGCCGGCGGGCTGCGCGAACTGGGCATCGGGCGGGGCGACCGGGTCGCCGTCCAACTGCCCAACTGGACCGAGTTCGCCGTCATCGCCGCCGCCGTCAGCAGGCTCGGCGCGGTGCTGGTCCCGATCATGCCGATCTACCGGGCGACCGAGGTGGGCTACGTGCTCGGGCACTCCGGCGCCAAGGTCGCGATCACCTGCGAAGAGTTCAAGGGTTTCGGGCATCTGGAGATGTTCTCCGCGCTGCGCAAGGAAAATCCGGCGTTCGAATCGCTGGTCGTCGCACGCGGCCAGCACGGGTCCGCCGCCTCGCTCGACGACCTGATGGCCGGGCCGGAGCCGGACCTGGCCCCGCCGCCCTCGGCGGACGACGGGTTCCTCATCGTCTACACCTCCGGCACCACCTCGCGCCCCAAGGGCTGTTTCCACACCTTCAACACGCTGCGCGCCAGCGCCGAGGCCATCGCGAAATCCGTGCAGTACGCCGAGGATGACGTCCAGTTCGGCCCGTCTCCGGTCACCCACAGCACCGGGCTCGTGACCAGCGTGGTGCTGCCGCTCCTCGCGGGCGCGTCCTCGCACTTCATGGAGGCGTGGGAGCCGGAGGAAGGGCTGCAGCGCATCGCCAAGCACGGCTGCACTGCCGCGGTCACCGCGACGCCGTTCCTGCAGATGCTCACCGCCGCCCACGATTCCGATCGGCACGACGCGAGCAGCCTGCGGCTGTGGGTGTGCGCGGGCTCGCCCATCCCCGGCTCGATCGTGCGCCGCGCGGCCGAGAAGTTCGCCGGCTGCCGGGTGCTGAGCCTGTACGGGCGCTCGGAGAACTTCCTGACCACCATGTGCACGCTGGACGATCCGCCGGACCGCTCGGCGACCTCCGACGGCAGCGCGGTCGCCGGAGCCGCGGTGAAGATCGTCGATGAGACCGGCGCCGAAGTGCCGCGCGGCACCGAGGGCGACATCGCCTACCACGGGCCCAGCCACATGCTGGAGTACTACCGCGACCCGGAACAGACTTCAGCATTGTTCACGGCTGAGGGGTATTCCCGCTCCGGCGATCTCGGTTTCATGGACGAGGACGGGTACGTGCGGGTCACCGGGCGGCTCAAGGACATCGTGATCCGCGGCGGCCTCAACATCAGCGCACGCGAGCTGGAGGATCTGCTGCTCGAACATCCCGCCGTCGGGGCGGTGGCCGTGGTCGGCATGCCGGACGAGCGGCTCGGCGAACGCGTCTGCGCCTACGTCGTGCCCGCGGGCGACGCGGCTCCGGCGCTCGCGGACCTGACCTCCTACCTCCGGGAGCGCGACGTCGCCACGCCGAAGCTCCCGGAACGGCTGGAGGTGGTCGCCGAACTGCCGATGACCGCCACCGGGAAAGTGCAGAAACACGTGCTGCGCGCCGAAATCAAAACCAAACTCGCCCAGTGACCGCGGAAACGTGGCGGGCGCTGCTGGACCAGGCGCCGGTGGTCGCCGGGTTCGGGAGCGCACACCTGCGCTGCCCCGGCGAAGTCAGCACCGGGATCAGCCACGACGCCGCGGGAACCGTCGTTTCCGTGCCGGTGGGCACGGCCGCGGTGCTCACCCTCACCGACCCCGCGTACATCACGGTCGACGACCAGGTGCTCGAACGCCTCACCGCGCTCGCCGCGCTGGCGTCCGCCGCGCTTGCCGAATCCGGTCGGCTCGCCGCGGAGACGGCCGCCGAACGACGCTTGAGCGAACTCGTCGTCGGCCCCGGCGGCCTCGCCGCGCTAGTCGCCGCATGCGCCGAACTCACCGGCAAGGTCACCGCGCTCTTCGACGTCCAAGACCGGCTGATCGCGACGGAAAGCCCGCCCGGTGCAAGCCCGATCCGCCTGCGCTCCCTCGCCGAAATCGGGGAACGGGACGGCCTCGTGCCCGCGAGCCGGCACGGGCTCACCCGGCGGCATCTCGTCGTTCCCGCCGTCCATCGCGGCGAAACCTTCGGCTGGCTCGTGCTGGTCGAGCATCCTTCCGTGCTCCGTCCCGAGGACCGCCTCGTCGCGGAACGCACCGCTGTGCACGCGGGTACCGAGTTCGCGGTGCAACGCCGGGTCGCCGCGGCGGCGTGGAACGCCCGTTCGTCGCTGGCGCGCCAGCTGATCCGGGGTTCCTCCACCATGGACGACCTGCGGGCGAGCGGCGAGTACCTCGGCGTCGACACCAAGGCCCGGCGGGTGCTCGCGTACGTCATCGGTTGCGCGAACGCCGAGCGGCTCGCGCACGCCGTCGAGGAACGGCTCGGTGCCGAGGTGCTGGCCACCCGGGGCTCGGAGGGCGTGTTGCTGCTGATCGAGGCGACCGAAACCGGCATGGCCGCGCGCACGAAGGCGGCTCTGCGCGCGGTCGCCGCCGAACTGCCGGGCTGCGCCGGCCTCGTCGCCGGAGTGTCGCCCGTGAGCGAACCGGCCAAACTCGGGCGCGCGTATCGGGAGGCGCAGGAGGCGGCGCGGTGTGTGAACCGGTTCGTCGGTCCGTCGTCGCCGCGAGTGCTGGCCGCCGACGATCTCGGCCCGGCCCGGCTGTTCGTCGCGAACAGTGCGGTCGCGGCCGTTCGCGAGTACCTGCACGACATTCTCGGCCCGCTGCTGACCGGCGAGACCGCCGAAGCGGATCTGCTGTCGACCTTGCAACAGTTCTTCGACAGCGGCCGCAGCGTACGCGTGTCGGCCGCGCGGCTGGGCGTGCACGAGAACACCGTCCGGCTGCGGCTGGCGCGGGTGCGCCACGCCACCGGGCTCGACGTCGCAGCCGATGCGAACGATCAGCTCAGCGTGCAGACGGCCTTGCTCGTGCTGCGGTTGCAGGGACATCCGGCGCTGCCGTCGTTCGACGAGGGCCTATCCGACCACGGAAGGAAAACAGCGTGAAGCTCAAGGCACTGGTCACCGGGGCGGCCCGCGAGGGCGGGATCGGGCAGGCGATCGCGGCGCGGCTGGCGGCCGACGGCGTCGTGGTCGAGACGCTGGACCGCGAGCCGGGCTGCACCTACCAGGCCGACATCGCCGCCGGCGAGCTTCCCGCGCTGGACGACATCGACGTCTACGTCGGCAACGCCGCACTCACCACGATGTTCGGTTCCGCGCACCGGTTTTCCCTGGAGCGTTGGGAGAAGGACCTGGCAGTCAACCTGACCGGCACGTTCCGGGTGCTTCAGGCCTGCCTGCGCGGGATGCGAGAGCGCGGGTTCGGCCGCGTAGTGCTGGTCTCCAGCACCGCCGGCACGCAGGGCCTGCCCGGTCAGGTCTCGTACAGCACCAGCAAAGCCGGGCTGCTGGGGATGATGAAGACAGTCGCGGCGGAGAACGTCACCGCCGGGATCACGGCCAACGCCGTCCTGCCGGGCATGACCGCCAGCTCCGGCGTGCTGTCGATGCCGCCGGACATCGTCGACGCCTGGCGGGAAAGCATGCCGGGCGGCCTGGTGCGGCCCGAGGACATCGCCGAAGCGGTCGCCTTCTTCGCCTCGCCCGCCGCGTCGCGGGTGACCGGCCAGGTGCTCACCGTCGACGGCGGCGACAGCCTCAACATCCGATCGGTCACGTCGCCGAAGGTGCGGAGCTGATCATGCGGGGCTTTCTTGTCACCGAACTGACCGGCCCCTCCGGCGGCTCCGTCGCCGAGGTGCCCGAGCCCGACGGCGCGCATCCCTGGGCGGACGGGCGGCTGCTGATCGAGGTGCACGCGGCCGGAGTGTCCTTTCCGGACCTCCTGCAGACCCGAGGCCAGTACCAGCACGGCGCGCCGCCGCCGTACGTCGCGGGCGGCGAAGTGGCCGGGGTCGTAAGGGAGGCCCCTGCGGGCTCCGGCTTGCGACCGGGAGACCGGGTGGCGAGCCTGTCGGTCTGGGGCGCGCTCGCCGAGCGCGCGCTTGCGATCCCGCACTACACGGTGAAACTGCCAGACGATTTCGACTTCACCGCGGGCGCAGCGCTGTACCTCAACTACGCGACCGCGTGGTTCTCCTTGCACCGCGTCGGATTCCAACGGGGTGAGCAGGTGCTGGTGCACGGTGCGTCCGGCGGTGTCGGCACCGCGACCCTCCAACTGGTGCGCGCGCTGGGCGGGCATCCGATAGCCGTTGTCTCCACAGTGGACAAAGAACGCGTCGCGAGGGAGGCCGGTGCCGAGGAGGTGCTGCGCACCGGCGACGACTGGCCGGAGAAGGTCCGGCAGCTGACCGGCGGCGGCGCGCAGATCGTCGTCGATCCCGTCGGCGGCGACCGGTTCACCGATTCCCTCCGCTGCCTCGACGTCGGCGGACGGCTGGCCGTGGTCGGCTTCGCCGCCGGGACGATCCCGACGGTGAAGGTGAACCGGCTGCTGCTGCGGGACCTGAGCGTAGTCGGCGTGGCGCTGGACCCCTACGTGGCGAGATTCCCCTCCGTGGTCCGGAATTTGGCGCGCGAGCTGGAGAACCTGGCGGCCTCGGGCGCGATCCGGCCGCTCGTCGGGCACGTCCTCGACCTAGCCGAAGCGCGCCGGGCCCTGGAACTGCTCGACACCCGGCGGGCCACCGGCAAGGTGGTCGTGCGGATCCGCTGACCGGCACGACCACCGTGCGCGGGGCGTCAGCCGCGTTTGACCAGCGGCAGCTCGGGCCGCCGATCCGAGACCCCGGCCTTGTCCGCGAGTTCGCCGGACACCGTGCCGGACGAGAAGAACTCGTGGAAGACCGGGTTGAACAAGTCCGGCCGGTCGGTCTGGCCCTGGTGCCCGCAGTCGTCGGGGTAGAAGAACTGGACGTTCGGCAGGTGGTCCTCCTGCGTGTAGCCCCATTCGACCGGCGTCAGGATGTCCTGGCGGCCGTAGAGGTAGATGCCGGGGATGTCGAGCCGGTCGAGACGGCCCTTGGTGACCAGCCGCGCGGCGCGGTTCTGGTCCGTCCACGGCGCGAGGTGGCGGTACTGCAGCAGCGTCGGCCAGAACTGCCGGTGCGCCTCCATCCGGTCGCGGGCCGACCGGAACCGCATCTCCACGAGGTCGTCGCTGACCGCCTCGGTGCGGTGGATGATCGACTCCATCATCGAGCGCATGCCCTCGCGCGTGCCGTCGTAGGCGGTCATGTGGAACTGGCCGCGCGGCGGCGGGACGTCCTCGGGCACGACGTCGCCGATGTCGCCGGCGATCAACGCGAAGCTGGCCACCCGGTCCGGATGCGCCACCGTGTAGTTCACCGTGTTCATGCAGCCCATCGAGTTGCCCGCGAGGTGGAACCGGTCCAGGCACAGCGCGTTCGCGAACTCGTGGACGAAATCGACGAAGTCCTCCATCCCGCGCGGCCAGTGTTCCGGGCGCGGGTCGGAGAGGCCGAACGCCGGCATGTCCGGGCAGTACACGCGGAAGCCGCGCTCGCCGAGATACGGGGCCATGAACCGCCAGCCCGCCAGCCCGGAGGACCCGGGAAGCCCGCCGTGCAACAGGATCACGGCCGGGCCGGCGTCCCCGGCGGTCATGTAGTGCGCCCGCGCGCCGCTGGCCAGGCGGACCCACCGGCTCGCCAGTCCCGGCACCTCGACCAGGTCTTCGCTCGTCAACGTCATCGCTGTGCTCCTTCGTTCGCGTTCGGTGCCGGCAGGCCCAGGAATTCGAAAGCGTTCGCCGCCAGGAATTCGTGGCCGGCGCGCCGGGGAAGGGCCTCGCTTCGCAGCCCTGATTGGATCGATGCCATCGATTTCGCCATCTGGTCCGGGAAGAACGGGGCGTCGCTGCCCAGCAGCAGCCGCTCCGCGCCGAAGCGGTGGACCAGCAACCGCAGGTGCTCGTCGTCGAAAACCAAGGTGTCGGCGTACAAGCGGCGCGCCTCGCGGTCCCAGTCCTCGGCGGTGTCCCCTCGGGACAGAGCGGCGGCGACGCGGAGACGGGGATAGGCCCACGGGAACACGCCACAGCCGTGCGCCAGCGCGACCCGCAGCCCGCGGTACCGCCCGAGAACACCGCCGAACACCAACGCCGACGCGGCGATCGCGGTGTCGGTCAACATGCCGAGTCCGAGGTCGTACGGTGCGCCCGCACGCCGCACGACGCCCTTCCCGCCCTCCACCGGATGCACGAAGACCGCTGCCCCGAGGTCGTCGCACGCCGCCCAGAAGGAGTCGAGTTCGGAAGCGTCGAGATCGAGTTCGCCGACTCTCGTCCCGATCTCGACTCCGCGCAAGCCGATCCGGCGGCACCGCTCGAGCTCTGTTCTCGCGGATTCGCCGTCGGCCAGCGGGAGGCAGCCCAATCCGAACAGGCGGCCACCGGCGGCCTCGCATGCCGACGCGATCGAATCGTTCGTCGCGGCGGCGTAGGCGGGCTGCTCGGCGGCGTACTCCATGGCGACCGGCACCGGGGAGATCACCTGATGGGAAATCCCGGCCCGGTCCATCTCCGCGAGCCGCCGGGGCACGTCCCAGAGCACCGGCGACACCACCCGGAAAGTGTTCTCCCCGCGCATGATCCGCCCGCTGTCCCCGTCGAGCACGAGCCGGGGCGCGTCGCCCGCGGGCAGCGGCAGGTCCGTCCCGAAGTGGTGCGCGTGCGCGTCGACGGCGGTGCGAGCGGTCATGCGACGGACGTTAACCGCGGCGACGCGCCTCGGGCGCGCACGGTTTCAGTGGCCGGAACTCGGTCCCCGGGCGGCATTCCCACCGAGGTCTCCCCTGGTCGCTGTGGACGGGCAAAACGAAAGACCGCGGCACCGGGTTCGCACACCCGGCGCCGCGGTCCGCGGTTTCCGCTACCGCCGGTCCAGATAGACCGACTGGAGCTGCTGATAAGCCGCCAGCCCTTCCGGCCCGAGCTCGCGGCCCATCCCGCTCGCCTTGACCCCGCCGAACGGCGCGGTCGGATCGGGCAGATAAGCGTTGACCCCGATGGTGCCCGTATTGACCCGCTTGGCGACCTCCGCCCCGCGTCCGGGATCCGCCGTCCACACCGAGCCGCCGAGGCCGTAGTCGGAATCGTTGGCGATGCGCACCGCGTCGTCGACCCCGTCGTAAGGGATGACCGACAGCACCGGGCCGAAGATCTCCTCCTGCGCGATCGTGAAGGCGTTGTCGACGTCGGCGAACACCGTCGGCTGTACGTACCACCCCTTGTCCAGCTTCTCGGGCCGTCCGCCGCCCGCGGTGAGCCGGGCACCTTCAGCCTTGCCCTTGGCGATGTAGGACTCGACCCGGTCGCGGTGCCGGGCGCTGGCCATCGGGCCGATCTGGGTCGCGTGGTCCAGCGGGTCGCCCACCGCGAGGCCGCCGGCCAAGCCGGAGAACAGGTCCACGACCTGGTCGTAGATGCCGCGCGGGGCCAGGATCCGGCTGCCCAGGTAGCAGGTCTGGCCGTTGTTGATGAACGACGTGGCGAAGAGCTGCTCGACGCTCCCGGAGAGGTCCGCGTCGTCCAGCACGATCACCGCGGACTTGCCGCCCAGTTCCAGCGTCACCGGGCGGAGCAGCCTGCCGCACGCCTCGCCGATCGCCCGGCCGGCCGCGGTCGACCCGGTGAACGCGACCTTGTCCACACCGGGGTGCGAAACCAGGTAGGCGCCGACCTCCCGTCCGGCGGGCACGAAGCTCAGCACCCCCGGCGGAACACCGGCCTCCTCCGCCGCTTCCGCGAGCAGGAACGTGTCCAGCACCGTCTCCGGCGAAGGCTTGACGACGACAGTGCACCCGGCCGCCATGGCCGGTGCGACCTTGAAAAAGGTAAGTGCCTGCGGGAAGTTCCACGGCACGATCGCCCCGACCACGCCGATCGGCTTCTTCCGGACCAGGGTCGTCCCGCCGAGCAGCCCCGGCCGTTCCTCCTCGGCGGCGCTCTCGCGAGCCAGATTCGCGTAGTAGCGCAACAGCATGCTGGGGAACGCGCCCTCCAGCTGCTCCGCGACGACGATCGGCATCCCGTTCTGCGCGCTGATCCGGCGCACCATCTCGTCCTTGCGCACGTCGAGCGCGTCGGCGAGGCGCTCCATCACCTCGGCCCGGCGAGCCGGTTCCCAGGAAGACCAGCCCGACGGGTCGTCGAACGCCCGGCGCGCGGCCGCGACCGCGTCGTCGATGTCCGCCTCGACGCCCAGCGGCACCGAGCCCAGCGGCTCTTCGGTCGACGCCGACACGACCTCGATGACGTCGCGGCCGTGCGGGTTCGTCCACTCCCCGCCGAGGTAGAGCTTGTCGTACTGCACCATCGATGTTTCCTTTCCCGTGAACTTCGGATCGCCCGGAACTGTCAGGCGAGATTGGCGACAACGGCGATCGCGAACAACGCCGCGACCGCCTCGCAGCCCAGCGCTCCCCGCCGCAGCACCGCCTCCCGGTGCTCCCGGCCCGGGCCCGCTCCGGACAGGACCCGGGCGTTGCGCCGGCCCCATTCCCCGACGAGCCCCAATGCGCCCGCCAGCGCGAGCTGCAGGACGGCCAGCATCCACATAGGACAGACCTACTTGCCCGCCGGAGCCGGGACCGGTGCCGCGGGCTGCCCGTCCAGGCCGGTCGGCGGCGGCGCGTCCGGGTCCGCCGGCCGGTAGTCGTCGGCGTACTGCACGGCAGCCGACCGGATCTGCTGGGTCAGCCAGTCCTGCCAGCGGCTCATCAGCTGTTCGTTGGTCAGCTGCAGCTTCAGCTTGTCCTTCACCGCGTCGAATTGCGCCGGCACTGCGGGCACCACCGACACGACCTTGCCCACATTCCACCCGTGCGAGGTCTGCACCGGACCGAACACTGCGCCCGACGGCGTGGCGAAGGCGGCTTTGGCGTATGCCGGGTCGAGCTGATCCGCGGTCAGCGCGCCGAGATCCCCGCCGGAGGCGCGAGTCTGGTCGTCCAGGCTGGATTTCTTCGCGAGGCCCTCGAAAACCGCCCCCGAAGAGACCTGGCCGAGGAGTTGCTTGGCCTCGTCCTGGGTGCGTACGACGATGTTGCGGATCTCCCGCTTCTCCGGGGTGCCAAGCGAGGCCTGCCGCTTCGGGAAGGCGTCGCGGACCTGCTGGTCGCTGACCGCGACTCCGTGCGTCTGCTGGCCGAAAAGCTGGTTGACCGCCAGCATGTGCTTGATCTCGTCGAGGACCGCCTGCTCCGAGGTGCCCGCCGCGCCGAGGCCTTGCACGAAGTTCGCTTTGGCGTCGGCGCCGTCGCCGGACTGCTGCGAGACGTACCGGGTCAGCACGTCCTGCGCGGTTTTGTCGGCGACGACGATCCCGTGCTGCCGGGCTTGGCCGTCGAGAATGATCCGCACCGCGTCGGCTTTCGCGACCGCGCGGCGGAATCCGTCGAGTTTGGCCGGGTCGGTCGGGACCTGGAGCCCGTACAGCGCGCGCAGCCGGTCCGCCTCGGCGTTGAGCTGATCGACCGTGACGACCGTGCCGCCGACCCGGAACGCCGCTCCGGCGGGCAACCGCCCGGCGTCCCACCAGAAGTAACCGCCGGTTCCGCCGCCGACGAGCACCGCCAGCACGAGCACCGCGACAATCCGGCCCTTCCGGGTGCGCGGCAGCCGCACCGCGCGGCGCACCCGGGAAAGCACCGAACGGATCCAGGACTGCCGAGACGGCTCCGCGTCCTCGCCGCCGCGGGGAAGGCCGGATTCCTCTTCCACGGCCTCGACGTCGTCGTCCTCGGCCACGACCGTGGCGACCCCGCTGCGGGCGGTCTCCTCGGTTTCGTCGTCGGCTGGCATGGTCAACGCACCTCCTCGAGTGTCTTCAGCGCGGGTTTCCTTGCGGTGGGTGTTTCTCTCTTTCGCGGCGGCCCGGGCACCGACACCGCGACCACGCAGGCCGCGGACAGCAGAGCCAGCACGACGGAACCGGCGAGCAGAAGCCCGAACTGCTGGATGACCGCCAGCTTCGACACGACCAGCGCCGCATAGCCGGCCGCGGACGTGATAGCAGCGAGGACGACCGAGCGGCGCAACGCCGGGTTGCCCGTCCGGACCGCCGCCGCGAGCACGACGGTGAACTCCGCGCCCACCGCGGCGGTCAGCGAGCCGAGCGCGACAGTGATCGGGCTCAGCGGGATTCCGCCCGCCCACAGCGCGAAAAGCCCGAGCCCGGTCGCGGCCGTCGCGGCGGCGACCGCTCGCAGCGCGTCGCTCCGCCTCCGCAGGCCGACGGCGAGCACCAGTCCCGAAGCGACGATGCCGAGCACGTTGGACCAGACCCGATCGCCGGAAATCAATTCGGAACCGCGCACGGCGGCCATCGGCAACCCCGTCAGGTCCGCCCGATACCCGGCGGGCGGGTTCGGCAGCCGCCGCAGCACGTCGTCTCTCAACTGCCGCAACGCGCCCAGGTCATTGGTCCGCGCACCGAACACGAGCACGGAGCTGGTGCGGTTCTCGCTTGCCACCGCGGAGCTGAGATACGGCGGCAGCAATCGCATCCCGGCACTGACCTGCTCGGCTGTCGCGTCGCCGCCCAGGAACGTGAGAAGCGACGGGAGCGAAATAGCGGGGCGAAGCTGGTCGCCGTGCTCGGTGACCACGGAATCCTGCGCTTGCCGCATCCACCGCAGCGCGGCCGGGGACGTCACGTCCGGCCCGCGCAGGACGAGGTCGACCTCGCCGGACGATCCCAGTGCCCGCTCGACTTCGGCCGCGTCGGCCAAGGACGGCAGCCCGGTCGCGAAAGCCTCCACATTCGCCTGCAACGGCAAGGAAGGCAGCGAATACCAGCCTGCCGCCGCGAGCGCGGCGGCGAGCACCGCCATCGCGACACCGCGTTTCCGGTGCACCGCCTTGACCGGGGCAACGGGGACGGGCTCCGCGGACGCGAATCGCCGCAGCAGCAACGCGCCCGTCACCGCCGAAAGGACCACGCCTACCGAAAGCGTCATCCCGAGATCTCGGACGAACGGCAGCGGGGACACCATCAGCATCGCGAAGCTCGCAGCACTCGCCGCCGCGACCACCAGCACGGTGCGACGCTTGGCGCGCTGGACGAAGTAAGCCGGGTAGTAGCAGCCGACGCCGAGAAGCACCGACAGAAACGCCACCACGCCAAGGGAAAGCGTCTTGCCGGACCACCCGAAGAGACCGAGTGTGAGCAGGATCGAGATCAGAGTCACCAGCAGCGGCGGCAGCCGGTGCCGGCGGCGCGTCCACGGCACCAGCCACAGTGCGAGGGCAACGGAGGCCAGCGCGACCGCCCCGATCACCGGAAGCTCCCTGGCGATTTGCTCCGCGATGGACGACGCCACTGCGGGCACGCCGGAAACGGTCACCCGGTCCGCACCGGCGGGAGCCTGCCCGACCGCCGCGCGCACTCCGGCCGCCAGCCGGGCAGTCGCGTCCTGGTCCATGCCCTCTCGCGGGCGGACCAGCACCGCCACCGAATTCTGCGACGGAACCACGAAATGCCATTGCGCGCGGACCCCGCCGTCGCCGGAATACATGACCGAATCCACGAAACGCTGATTGCTCAAGGTCGGCAGCCCGGCAGGCATACCCTGGACCAGAAGCGAGCCGTAACGGCGATCGAACTCGTCCTGTGCGCGCTGCCCCGCGGCTTGGGCCTTCTCCGGTGCCGCGCCCTTCGCTGCAGCCTCCTGGACCGCTTGCTGACGCACAGCGTCCCGGCGGCCGGTCAGCTCGGCCAGCAAGTCCTGCGCGCGCCCGGCGAGCTGATTCAGCACAGTCCCGGGCCCGTAGACGCTCGCCACGTCGGGCAGTCCGGCCAGCTTCCCTTCGAGACCGACCAGCTGATCGAGGTTCCGGCCGCTCAGCATCGCTTTGGGCGCCCGGGATTCGAGCAGCACCACGATCGGATCCCCGCCGAACGACCGCGCCTTTTCGTCGAGCTGTGTCACGCTCGGGTCGCCGGAGGGCAGAAACGACTCGACCGTCGTCTCCACGCGAAGTCTCGCCAAGCCGCCCGCGCCGAGACCGGCGACGCAGACCACTGCGAGCACAAGGCACCACCCGCGCACGGTCCAAGTGCGCGGCGCCCACCGGCGCGCGAGAGCCGCCCGCGTGGCGATCCGCTGGCCGCTCATCGCGGGGCCGGGAGCGGGTTCACGTGCGGGTACTGACCGCTGAACGGAACCGGCTGCACCGCGCCGGGCGCGGGGTACGGATTCCGTTCGTTCAGCGGACCCACGTTCGTGTTGAGCGGAACGCCGGTGACGGCTTGCCGGTTCAGCACCGGCAGCAACCGCAGTGCCTTCCCGTCCTTGTTGCCGGTCATCAGCGAGGCTCCCCAGTTCACGAACAGGTGCGCGATGTCCTGGCCGTAGGGCTCCAGGTAGGTCAGCATCGGGTTCAGCTGCAGCAGATCGTTCTGCAGCGACGGGATCAGGGCATCCAGGTCGGCGGCGGCCGGCTGGATCCGCTGCACGGTCGCCGGGGCCTTGCCGAGCACCTGGTCGAGCGCCGGGAGAATGCCGCGCAGGCCGCTCGCCGCCCTCGGCAGCTGCTCGAGGGCCGTGGTGAGGTCGGGTGCGGCCGTGCGCAGGTCCCGCGCCACCGGCGCCAGCGCGCCCGAGAGCTTCGACAGGCTCGCGGTGGCCCCGTTGGCCGAGTCGAGGACCCCGGGCAGCTTCCGCACCACCTCCTGCAAGCTCTGGCCGTTGTCCGCGGTCGCCGCCGCGAGCCGGTTGGCGTTGTCGACCAGGTCCGCGATCTCGCCCTGCCTGGTGTCCAGCGCGGCGAGGAGGGTCGCCGTGCCGCCGGTCAGCTGCTTCAGGTCGGCGGACTGCGCGGCGAGTGCGTCGAGCGCGGTCTTCCCGTTCCGGCCCAGCTGGCCCAGCCCGCTCAGCGCCCGGTCGATGTCCTGCCTGCGGTCCTGCGTGGCCATGCCGAGGGACCGCAGGCTCTCGCCCAGCGCCTGCCGGGTGCCGCCGTCGAGGCTGACCAGCACGTCGTTCAGCTCGACCGCCGGTTTGGCCGAGCCGTCCGGCAGGCTCGCCCCGTTCGCCAGCGCCGCGCCCTTGCCGTCGGCGACCTCCAGGAACGTCTCGTCGACCAGCGTCTTCTGCCGGACCTGAACAGTGGCGCCGCCGTGCAGCGGCGCGTTGCTGTCCAGCTGAAGCGTCGCTCGCGCACCGTTGCCGACGACCTCCAGCGAAGCGACCTTGCCGACGGTCACGCCGGCGATCGTCACGTCCGAGTTCTCGACCAGGTTCGACGCCTTCGGGAGGTTCAGGCTCACCCGGTAGCCGGTCTTGCTGACCAGCGGCAGCCTGCCGCCGGCGTTGACCCACAGGTAGCCGAAGATGACGACGCAGACGAGGGCGAACACGCCGAGCACGATCAGCCGGATCTTCGGCAACGCGGCATGGGGAATGTTCATCGGGACCACCTAGCGCGGGGAGTGCGGGAACCGGTACGGAGCGGCCGGCGTGGACAGCGGCAGCAGCGCGTTCGTGCCGAGCGTCTGCGGGGTCAGCACGAGGAAACCGCGCAGGATGCCGCCGTTTCCGTCTTTCATGCTGGTCAGCGATCGGGTGTTGACGAAGAACGCGCCGAGATCGGACAGGCTCGACACCGCCGCGCTCGTGACTCCGTTCAGCCTGCTGGTCGACGCTCGCAGGTCCGGGAGCGTCGCCTGCAAATCCGACGCCACCGGGCGGAGGTCCTGCACCACCGGCCGCGCCTTCTGCACGACCGGCATGCCCTTGTCGACGGTGCTGCCGAGATTGCCGACGGTGTTGCTCAGCTTGTTCAACGCTCCGGGAAGGGTGCCCGCGGCGTTCTTGAGGTTGTCCAGCGTCGGGTCCAGCTGGCCGCTGAGCGACTGCACCGCGTCAGTGGCCTGCTTGAGCTGCCGGGTGAAGTCCGGCAGCTGGCCGAGCACCGATTTGAGGTCGCCGTTGTGCGCGCCGACGGCCGCCAGCGTGGTGTTCAGATCTCCGGCGAGGCGGCCGAGCCGGTCGCCGTCGCCGCCGACCGCCTGCGAGATCTGCGACAACGCCGTCACCAGCCGCTGCAACGCGTCCCGGCGGGACTGCAGCGATTCGACGACCGGCTGCAGCTTCTTGGCCACCTCATCCGTCATCCGGACACCGCCGGGCAGGTTCTGCGGCGCGGCGGCCAAGGCGACGTCGGACTCCTGGAGAAGGGTGGCCAGCGCCTGCCGGGTGTTGTCGTCGAGGTGACCCAGGACCTCGTCGATCTGAACCGGGCGCTGTGACTGCGAAACGGGCAGCACGCCGTCGGCGTCCAGCTTCGGCGCGGGCGGGCCGCCGGGACTCAGCTCGACGTACATCTCGTTCAGCGGGCTCTTCGGCCGCAGGACGACGGTCGCGTTCTGGTACACGGGATAGCGGGAATCGATCGACAGCTCCAGCCGGGGCCGTCCGCTGTCGTCCAGGCCGGCCGCCTCGATCTCCCCCACCTGCACCCCGGCGATGCGCACTTCCTGGCCGTGGCCCGGGCTGACGCCCGGCGTGTCCTCGAACGTCGCGGAGAAGGTGAACCGGTCGTTCCACGGCCAGGAGAACCGCTGGTTGGCCAGGATGATGCCGCCGACCAGTGCCGCCAGCACGATCAACGCCGCCAGCACCGCGACGTTGCGGAACAGCCCTGGTTCGGTGCGGACCCGCTGCCAGCCCCGTCCGATCTTGCCGAGCCGCGCGTTCATCGGCCCCCCTGCTGGTTGAGGTGGATCTGCTGCTGAAGCTGGTCGAGGAAGTGCTGGAGGTTCACCGGCAGCCCGCCCGCGGTGCCCAGCCCGAACCCGACCTGGATCGCGATCGCGTGCCCGTTCGGGTCGAACAGCGACGAGGTCTTGTCCAGATTCGTCACCGCGCCGCCGATCTCCTGGTACATCGGAACGTCCGAAGTGGACTGGGCGTACTCGCCGGCGCCGTGGTACTTGCTGTACAGGAAGTCCTTGACCGGACCGTTCAGCCGGTCCAGCACCGGCCCGCGCACGTCGGAGAGAACCCCGGTCGCGTCGCGGCTGACCGGGACGAGCTGATTCACCAGCGGTCCCGCGTCGGCGAGAAGAGCATTGGTCTGCCGGACGAACGGCTCTGTCTTCGCGAGGACCGGGTCAAGGCGCGTGAGCGCGGCGGACAACTGCTTGACGGTCGGCCGCGCGACGTCCGAAGTGTCACGCAGCTTGCCGAGGCTGGTGTCGAGCCGGTTCAGTCCCGCGTCGGCGGAGCGCAGCGTCGCGGGCAGATCCCGGACTGTCGCGGCGATTTCACTGCTCTCCTCGCCCAGGGTGGAGCTGACCTTCGCCAGGTTCGAGACTGTCGAATCGAGCTGTCCCTGATGCTCGGACAACCTCGCGGACGCGGATTCCAGACCGGTGACCAAGTTCGGCAAGTCAGTGCCGGGGTGCTGGCCGCGCGCCGCGTCGAGCACGTTCCCCGCCGGTTCGAGAACGTCCGGGGCGTCCGCCAGGAGCTGGTCGATCGCCTGCCGCCCGCCGCCGCGCAACGTCTCGTCCGTCTTGCCGACCGTGTGCTGCAGCCCGGCCAAAGCGTCCGGCTGCACCGTGTTGGCCACCTGGTCGAGTTCCACCGGAAGCTGCGTCCGCTCCACCGGGATGCCGGAATCGGCCAGCTCGCCCGGAGCACCGCCCGGCTGGAGATCGACGAAGTAGTTGCCGCCCAGCAGAGTGGTCGGGCGGATCGCCGCGCTCGGCTTGGACCGCAGTTTCGCCAGCGTTCCCTTGTCCAGCTTGAGCGAAACCACCGCGCTGCCGTCGGTCTGCTCGTCCACCCCGGTGACCGTGCCGACCGGCGCGAACCCGACCTTGACCTGGGATTGGTAAGGCTGCAACCGATAGTTCCGGGCGAAGTGCGCGGTGATCGTGTCGCCGGGCGACAGCGTCGTGACGATCTGGGATTTCGCGAACAGGCCGATGCCGACCAGCAGAATCAGCACCACGAAGAGGCTGCCCAGCTTGACCGGGGAGATCCGCCGGCGAACGCCGTCCGGGCGGGCGCCGCCGAACAGCCTGCGAAGCGTCGACTCGGTCATTGGCCCGCTCCTGTCGTCCCGGCCGCCGAACCGCGACGCTGCCCGCCAGCCGTCCCTGGCGGGGCATAGGGGTCACGAGCTGCGGTCGGATCCTTGAGCCCGACCAGACCGGTCACCGATTCGGTGTCGATCGGGGTGTAGATCCGGAGGAAATGCCCTGCCGCGTCGCCGTATTTCATGGCGTCGGCGAAATCGGAGAAGAACTCGGAGATCTCCGGCGAATAGGGGGCGATCTGCTCCAGCGGCTTCCGTGCCGTGGTGACCGCGGACGTCAGCAGCGGGGCCAGCGGCCGCGCGTCGGCCAGCGTGCCGGTCAAGGCGCCGACCGCCGGTTGCGCCTGATCCGCCACGCCGGGAACCCGTTGCAACGGCGGAATGCTCTCGCGCAGCACGCCGCGGACGTCCGGAGTCGCCTTGCCGAGCGCGTTCGCACCCGGCCGCAACGCGGTCACCGCCGCCTCCGTGTCGGACAACGGACCGTGCAGGTCCCGCAACGCGCCACGGACCTTCTCCAGCGTGCCCGGCGCCCGATCCATCGTGTCGCTCAGCGGCTTTCCGTTGTCCGCGTCCAGTGCGCGCAAGGTGGTGTCCAGCCGTCCGGCCAGTTCGCCGAGTTGCTGCTGCCTTCCGGAGAAGCCCCCGGCGAAATGGTTGGCGACCTGCAGCAGGCGAGTCAGGTCCTGTCCGGACCCCGCGCTCAGCGCCCGCGAAACCGTGCCGAGGTCGGGCACGATCGCGGGCAGCGCACCCGCCGCGTCGGAAAAGTCCTTCACGTGTCCGGCCGCGCCGCCGCCGACCTCGCGGACGGTCGAGCCGAGCGCCTGCCGGGTGGGTGCGTCAAGCACCGCCAGCACGTCCGAAAGCTCTTGTGCCCCGACTGTTTTGGTCGCCGGAATCACCGCGGCCGAGTCGAGTTTGCCCGCTTTCGGATCCCCGGGATTCAGGTCGACGTACTTCTGGCCCAGCGCGGACCTCGCCCCGACGGACGCGGTCACCGCCGACGCGTCCCGGAAGACCTGCCGATCGTCGTCGAGCCGCATGGTGACCCGCGGCTTCCCGTCGACCAGATCGATCGCGCTCACCTGGCCCACCCGCACGTTCGCGATCCGGACGTCGTCGCCCGCCCGCAGCGCGCCGACGTCGTCGAACGTGGCGCGCACTACCGTCCCGGAGGCGCCGGGCAGTCCCGAACTCGCGGTGAGCGCGAGGTAGAGCGCGCCGCCGAACACGACGGCGATCGCCCCGCCCAGCAGCATGGCCCGCCGCCGCGCCCACTTCCCGCTTCCAGTGGCCATCAGTCAGTTCCCTCCGAGCAGGAATTGCAGTGCACCGTTTTCCTGGCCCTGCGACATTCCGGTGACGCTCCCGTCTGGGCCGGTCTTCGGAGCCAGCAGCCCGCCGAGCGGCGCGGGGGCCGCAGCCGGAGGCTTGCCCGCGGCCGGTGCCTGCCCGGTGGGCGCGGGGGCGGCAGTTTGCGGCTGCCCCGCCAGCGACGGCAGGAGGCCGGTCGCGATTCGCGGGTCGACGACGAACAGCGCCCGGAAGTAGTGGGAAAGGCCGTCGCTGCCGTTGGTGCTCAACGCCCAGCCGCGGACGAAGTTCATGACGTCGCCGATGTTGTTCGCCAGCTCGGCCGTGACCGGCTTGAGCGCGGCCGCGTCCGCCCGCAGCGGAGGGCTTGCCTTCAGCAGTTCCTGGGTGACCGGCCTCGCCGCGTCGAGCAGCGCCTGTGCCTTGTCGAGCACCGGCTGCGCATGCGTCAGCGCCGGGTCGGCGCTTTCGGTGAACCGGGTGATCTCGTCGCTGATCGCCTGGAGGTTCCCGGTGACCGGCCGGATGTCGGCGAGCACCGGGGTCGCGGCGCCGGCCGTCCCGGCGAGCTGCGACAACGTCGAGCGCGCTTGGGCCAGAGTCGCGGGCAGCTGGGCGAGCGTCTGCTGCACCTGCTGTTGCTTGCCCGCTGTCGTGGCGAGAAGGTTGTGAGTCGACTCGACCAAGGAGTCCAGCGTCTGGCCGTTGTCCCGCGCGAGCGACTGCGCGACCGGCTCGACGTTGTCCACCAATTGGTTCAGCGTCGTGTTCTGCTCGTTGAGCACCTTGGCGAGCCCGCTCGCGTCGGTCATCGCCGGTGCCAACGCCTTGATCGTGTCCGCGACGTGGGTGCCATTGCCTTGCATGCCCTGGCCCAGCATGGTGACCAGAGCCGCGAGCGCATCGCCGGTGTTCTGGTCGAACACGTTGAGCACCTGGTCGAGGTCGGTGTTCTGAGTCGTGTGCGCGAGGGGGATCACTCCGCCCGGGCGCAGCACCGGAGCCGCGGGCGTGCCGCGGCCGAGGTCGAGAAAGCGCTCGCCGAGAAGGCTTACCGGGCGGACCGCCGCGGTGGCGTCGACGTGCAGCGGCAGGGCTCGTTCGTCCACCGTGAACGTGACGGCCGCGTGACCGTCCACAACGGACATCGCGGTCACCGTTCCGACGGCCACCCCGTCCACTTTGACGTCGTTGCCCACCAGCAGCGGACTGGCGTCGGCGAACTGCGCGACGACAGTCTGCGGCTCGTGATGCCCCGCGGCCTCCGCGCCCAGCACCGACCAGCCGAGGCCCACCGCTGCGACCACGACGACGCTGAGCAGCCGCAACCGGCGTGCCGCCCAAGACCCGATCCGCTTCATCGCACTCCACTCCCCCACGCGTCTTTCCACGGCTGGTTGGCGTTCGCGCCGGGCAGCGGATACGGCTCGTTCTGGGTTCCCGGCGGCAGCACCCCCGGGTTGTCCGCGAACGTCGTGGCGCCCTCTTGCAGATAGAACCGGACGAAGTGGCCGTTCGCGTCGTAGTTGCCGCCGTTGGACGACCATTCCGAAACCCAGCCGGCGAGTTCCGGGGTGAACGGCCGCAGGTAATTCAGCACCGGGCCGAGGTAGCTGGCCGTGCCCGCGACCCCGGGCACCGTCTGGTGCGCGACGTCGAGCAAGCCCGGCGTGGCGTCGAGCAACTGGTTCGCTCCGGCCAAGGTCGGGGCCAGTTTGTCCAGCAGTGGCGGGATCTGCTGCAGCACCGGCGAAAGCTTCCTCGCCACCGACGGCAGCTGTTGCGTCGCCGGTTGGAGGTCTTGCAGCAGCGGAACCGCCTTGTCCGCGGTCGCCGGCACAGTGCCGAGCACCCGGTTGGCAGTGTCCAAAGTCCCCGGAAGCTGTTTGAGCGTGCTCGCCAGCTGCTGCCGCTGTTGAACCGTCAGCGCCGTCGTCTTCGACAGCGAGTCGATGATCGCGCGCACGTCTCCGTCGTGTTTGGACAGTGTCCCGACCATCGAGTTGACCTGGGTGACGAGATCGCGCACAGCGGGGCCGTCCCGCCCGATCCCGCTCAGCACCTGTCCGAGGGACGACAGCGCGGGACCGGCGGCACGCAAGGTGTCGCTGGCGTTCCGCTCGTTCCCGTGCACGGTCTGGTCGAGCTGGTTCACCAACGACGAGAGGTGCTCGCGCGTCGGCTTGTCCAGCGCGGCCAGCACGTCGTCGAGGTTCGTCGGAGCGATTTGCGAGCCGGGGAGCATCCCGCCGTCCGGGATCGCCGCGTTGGCGGGCGCGCCGTCCTTGATTTCGACCCACCGCTCCCCCAGCAGGGCTTTCCACTCCACGGTCACCTTCGCGCCGTCGTGCAGCGGGGCGCTCTTTTCGTCGAGCGCGAGCCGCAGCATCGCTTTCCCGTCCTGGACCGAGATCGACTCGACCTTCCCGGCCGGAAAGCCGTTCATGGTGACCTCGCCGCCCTCGTGCAGGTTCGTCGCCGAAGCCAGCACGACGCCCACTCGGTAGACCCGGCTGTCCACGGCCCAGACGAGGCCCGCGGCCACCAGGACGGCGACCGCGATCACTCCAGCAAGCACTCCTCTGCGCACCGGAATCAGTCCATTCCCAGCGGCCCCGCGGAATCACCCGCGAGGAACTGCCGGACGAACGGGTCCTGCGACGCGAACGCCTCCTCGGCCTCGCCGTAGTGCACCACTTTGCCCTTCCAGATCAAGCCCACGTAGTCGCTGACTTTGCGCGCGCTGCGAATGTCGTGGGTCACCACGAGATAGGTGCCCTTGTGCCGCTCGTGCATCTGCAGGATGAGATCGCACAACAGGCTGGTGCGCACCGGATCCAGCCCGGAATCCGGCTCGTCGAACAACACGATCTCCGGGTTCATCACCAGCGCCCGCGCGAAGCCGGCGCGCTTGCGCATCCCGCCGGAGATCTCGCTCGGGTGTTTGGTCAGCGCTGCTTCGAGGCCCACCTCGATCAGCCGCTCCATGACGATGTTCTCGATCTCGGCCTCGGGCAGATCGGTGTGCTTGCGCAACGGGAACGCGACATTGTCGTAAATGTTCATCGAGCCGAACAGCGCGCCGTCCTGGAACAGCACCCCGAACCGCTTCCGCAGTTCGTAGCGCTCGTGCTCGCTTATCCGCCAGATGTCCTTGCCGAAGATCAGCACCTCGCCGTCGTCCGGTTCGAGCAGTCCGACCAGATGCTTGATGAGCACGCTCTTGCCGGTGCCCGAAGGGCCGAGGACAGTCGTGATCGCGTCGTTGGCGAACTCCAGATTGAGCCCGTTGAGCACGTGGAAATCGCCGAACGCCTTGTGCACGTCGCGCACCTGCATCGTGTGCGCGGGCCTTCCGACCGCCGGGGCGACGCTCCCGAACGGAACCGTCGGGTCCGGATCGGACACCGCCCGCGCGGCGGGGATCTTCGCGCTTCCGGAATTCACCGGACCTCCTCTTCGTCGGCACAGCTGGGGGTTTCGGGGACGGGCGGCTAATTCGCGATCGGCGCGTTCGGGCTGAGCCCCCAGAACAACTGGGTGCCGAGCAATCCGACGACGTGGATCAGCACCATGGACAGCATCATGGATTTCGCGGTGTTCTTGCCGACGCCGACCGGCCCGCCGCCCGCGGTGTAGCCGTAATAGCAGCCGACGAACACCACGACGGTGCCCATCGCCAGCGCCTTCGCCAAGGAGTACAAGAAGTCCAGCGGATTCTGGAACAGCCAGAAGGTGTACAGATAGCCGCCGGAGGAGACCCCGCTCAGCTGGACGACCGTGACCAGGTACATCGACAGGTACATCAGGCCGAGCCCGACCGTGAACAGCAACGGCATGGCGATCCAGGTGGCCACGATCCGGGTGCCCACGAGGTAGCTGCGCGACCGGATCCCCATCACCTCCATCGCGTCGATCTCCTCCGCGATGCGCATCGACCCGATCTCCGCGACCAGGCCACAGCCGACCTTCGCCGCGAAGATGTAGCCCCACATGTACGGAGCCATTTCCCGGGTTCCGCAATAGGTGTTGAAGATCCCGCTGTAGATCGGCGCGCCGATCTGCTTGAGCGTGTAGCTCGCTTCCAGCCCGCACACCGAGCCCATCACGAACTGCATCATCCAGATGATCAGGCCGCTGGACAGGATGAGAATGCCCGCCTGGTGGAAGATTTCCGAGAAATAGCGGCGAACCTGCGGCAGCGCGCGGGCGGTCTGCCCGGAGAACCGGGCGATCTCTCCGCCGGTGGCGAGCGCCTCGCGCATTTTCGCGCCGATGTTCGCCGCAGAAATGTGGACGTCAGGCGGTTTCGGCGCGCGCGACACGCGTGCCGGAGGGAGGTCTTCGTCGATCGACATGCGCCGGCCTTACTTGTAGACCTGCATCTGCGGGTTGAGCCCGAGCAGGATGGTCGTGAAGACGTAATCGATGATCCAGATGGCGGCGAACGCGCTCACCACCGCCTGGTTGACCGCGCGGCCGACCCCGATCGGGCCGCCCTTCACATGGATGCCCTTGTAGCAGCACACGACGCCGATGATGAAACCGAACACGGTCGTCTTGGCCACGCTGCCCCAGATGTCGATGGTCGTCGCGTTGTCGAAGAAGCTGGCGAAGAAGCTCGCCTGGTTCGCCCCGAAGACCACCACCCCGGCGAGATAGCCGCCGACGACGCCGAAGACCAGCGCCACCAGGTCCATCAGCCCGGTCATGAAGGTGACCGCCAAGACCCGGGGCAGCACCAGATCCCGGATCGGGTCGACGCCGAGCACTTCCATCGCGTCGATCTCTTCCCGGATCCGCCGGGCCCCGAGGTCCGCGGTCATGGCGGTGCCGACCACCCCGGCCACCACCATCGCGTTGATCCACGGCGCGAACTCGCGCACGCTCGCCATGATGAAGAACGAGCCCAGCCGCTCCGGAATGCCGAACAGCAGGAAGATGTTGCCGCCCTGCAAGCCCGGCGCGCCCAGGCCGAACGCCGTCGTGGACACGGCCATCGGAAGCCAGCACAGCCGGAGGATGCCGAACATCTGGTCGCGCACCGAACCCCAATAGCCGACCGGATGCCGCACCGCCGACCGCACCACCTCGCCCGCGAGCTGCACCATCTCGCCGGCTTCCGCCAGCGGGGAACCAGTCTTGGCGAGGAACCCGCCGCCGAGCGGCTTCCGTTTCGGCTTCGCAGCCGCTGGCGCGGTCATGTCCGCTCCCTTCGCCGGGCTCCGGCGAAGCCCGCCGCCGCGCCCACCGCGAGCGCGACCGCGGCGGTCAGCCCGATCCAGCCGAGCCCGGCGGCTCCGCCTCCGCCCGCGAGGACCAGGGGCAGAACGAGGAGATACGAACTGACCGCAGCCACTATGCCTTGCACCACCGGGTGTTCGCTGCCGCCGACCCGCACGCCCCCGACGGCGAATGCCGCCACCGCCACCGCCGACAGCCAGCAAGGCCCGATGACGGGGAGCCGTCCGGCCAGCGGCGCCAGCAAACCGCCGAGCACCAGCACCGTGAATCCCCGGGAGCAGCCGCGAATCAGCGCCTCGGCGTCGATCCCGCCCCAGAGCGCGAGACCGGTCCGGTCGCGGTGAGCTGAACTCATCGTCCGTTTCCTTTCTGTCACGCCGAGACCTCCTCCGGCGCGAGCAGTTCGGCGAGATTGCGCGTCGCGCGCAACTGCAGCTGCCGCAACGCGGTCCGGCTGCGGCCCAGTGCGAGTGCTGTCTCCGCAACCGAACGACCCTCGAGAAATCGCAGGTACAGACACTCCCGCTGGGCCGGGGCGAGTTGTGCCAGCCTGGTCCAGACCACGTCCCGGGCCAGCCGCCGCAGCACCAGATCTTCCGCGCTCGGTTCGGCCGGGCCGGTGTCGTCGGGCGCGCTCACCGGTGTCACCGAGCGCTGGTACCGGGACTTCGCGTGGTCGAAGACCATATTCCGGCCGATCGTGAACAGCCAGGCGCGGAACTTTCCTTTCTGGAACCGCACCCCGTCCAGCGATCGAAGCATCCGCACGAACACTTCGCTGGTCAGGTCGTCCGCGAGGTCAGGACTCGCCACCTTCGACCGGATGAAGCGCCGCACCGCGCCGACGTGCGCGCGGTAAAGCGCCGCCACCGACTCGATATCGCCGCGCCGCGCCGATTCGAGCAGCGCCCAGGACTCCTCGTCGGGGAAGAAGTCCCGCTCCCGCAGCGGATCAGAATCGGATGACGCCGCGGATGTTGCGGCCGGCGAGGAGATCATCGTAGCCCTCGTTCAGGTCCTCGAGCCGGTATTCGGTGGTCACCAGCTCGTCCAGTTTGAGCAGGCCCGCGTTGTACATCTCCAGGTATCGCGGGATGTCGAACCGCGGATTCGACGACCCGAAAAGCGCGCCGCGGATGGACTTCTCGTACAGCGTCAGCTCGAACAGCGAAGCCGCCACCGAGGTTTCGGCGGGATGGCCGAGCGCCGTGACGACAACCCGGCCTTGCTTGCCGACGAGGCTCAGCGCTTCCCCGACCTGGTAGCCCTCGGCGTTGTCCGTGGTGATGATGCAGGCGTCCGCCAGCCTTCCGCGCGTGAGCTCGGTGATCGCCGGCAGCGCGTCGGCAACTGATCCGAACGTGTGCGTCGCACCGAATTCCTTGGCCTTGTCCCGCTTGAACTCTTGGGGATCGATGGCGACGACGTAGCTGGCGCCCGCGTTCTTCGCGCCTTGAACGGCATTGACCCCGATGCCGCCCGCGCCCATGACCACCGCGCAGTCGCCGTGGCGAATCTCGCCCTTGTTCACCGCGCTCCCATAGCCCGTCGGCACGCCGCAGCCGACGAGGACCGCCTTGTCGAGCGCGGTGCCGGGATCGACCTTGACGACCGACGCTTGGGGCACGACGGTGTACTCGGAAAACGTGCCCAGCAAACACATCTGGCCGACGCCCTGGCCGCGGCTGTGGAACCGGTGCGTGCCGTCCAGCTGCGGACCGAGGATCACCGACGCGCCCAGATCGCAGAGATTGGTCATTCCCTGTGCGCAGTAGCCGCATTGCCCGCAGGCGGGCAGGAAGCTCAGCACCACGGAATCGCCCTCTTCGACACCGGTGACCCCCGGCCCGACTCCGGCCACGACGCCGGCGCCCTCGTGCCCGCCGACCACCGGATAAGGCATCGGCATGTCGCCGGTCACCAGGTGGTAGTCCGAGTGGCACAGCCCGCTCGCGGTCAGCTTGACCAGTACTTCGCCGTCCCGGGGCGGATCGAGTTCGATCTCCTCGATCTGCCACTTCTCCTTCGGCCCCCAGATCACCGCGGCCTTCGTCTTCATCGTGCTGCTTCTCCCTCTGCGTTGAGGTCGCCCCACGGGCTTGTGCTGCCGATCGATGTTTCCCCTGAAGCGCGGGCCCGGCATCTTCCGTGCGGGGTAGTTTCGCGGTCCTCCGGGGGATAGCCGCGCGGCCCGGACGGACGGGGGACGCAAAGCATCCCCTTCGGGAGATGTCTCCGGACCCGGCGGCTTCCTACCATCGGCCGGAATCCGTTATGCCGACGGCACAGGAGGAACAATGTCCAGCGCCACCAGCGAGCAGGAATCGACTCGCATCCCGGATGAGATAGCACGGGCCGTCGTGCTACCGGAGTCCTACGGCGACGAACAGAACGTCACCTACCCCGCGTTCGCGTGGCTGCGGCAGAACATGCCAATCGGCCAGGCGTTCGTGGACGGCTACGATCCGCTGTGGCTGATCACGAAGTTCGACGACATCATGACCGTCGAGAAAAACCACGCGCTGTTCACCGCGGGCATGAACAACCCCATCCTCAACACCCAGGCGGGCGACGCGTTCCTCCGTTCGCTGACCCCGGACGGGTCGACCCGCTACCTCGACGCGCTGCCGTTCCTCGACCCGCCGGAGCACACCCAGGTCAAGGCGGCCACCAGCAACTGGTTCGTGCCGAAGAACGTGGCCAAGTACACCGAGAAGATCCGCGCGATCGCCAAGGAGGACGTCGACAAACTCCTCAGCGGGCCCGACGAATGCGACTGGGCGGCCGATTTCGCGCTCTACTACCCGCTGCGGGTGATCCTCGGCCTGTTCGGCATCCCGCAGGAAGACCTGCCGCTGATGCTCAAGCTCACCCAGGAGTTCTTCGGAGCCAACGATCCGGACGAGAAACGCGATGACGTCGAGGTCAGCCCGGAGGCCGCCGCCCGGCAGTTCCAAGCCGCGTTCGCGGACTTCTTCGCGTATTTCGACCAATTCACCGAAGACCGGCGAGCCGCCCCGCGCGACGATTTGATGTCGGTGATCGCCAACGCGAAGGTCGACGGCGAGTTCCTGCCCCAGGCCACCGTCAACGGCAGTTACCTCCAAGTGGCGACCGCGGGCCACGACACGACCTCGTCGACGATTTCCGGCGTGGCCATCGCGATGGCCCGGCATCCGGAACAGTGGCAGCGGGTGCGGGCGGACCGTTCGCTCATCCCGAAACTGATCAACGAGGCGGTGCGCTGGACCTCCCCGGTGAAGCACTTCATGCGCAGTGCCTCGGAGGACACCGAACTGCACGGCGTCCGCATCCGCAAGGGCGAACGAGTCATGCTGAACTACCCGTCCGGCAACCGCGACGAGGACTACTTCGACAACGCGAACGCGTTCGACCTCGACCGGTCTCCCAACAAGCACCTGGGTTTCGGCTTCGGCGGCCACATGTGCATCGGCCAGCACATCGCCCGGCTCGAAATGGAGATCCTGTTCGAAGAGCTCGCCGAGAAGATCGAGAAGTTCGAACTCGTCGGCGAGCCGAAGCCGATCAAGACGAACTTCGTGTCCAGCTTCAAGAGCGTCCCGGTGAGGTTCACCAGGGCCTGAACGGCCTGTACGGAAAGGCCCCGGGGAGTCCGCGCTCCCCGGGGCCTTCTCGTGCGCGCAGTTCAGGATTTCGTTTTGGCCGCGCCGAATTCGACCGCGCTCGACCAGGCCTCCCGGTTCGCGATCATGCGGCGGAACTTCATCACGAGCGTGGGGCGGTTGACCGTCAGCGCGCCGGTCACCCGATCTCCGCAGCGGTAGAGCGCCAGGAGTTTCCCTTCCTCCCAGCCGCGGTCGACGATCGCGATCTCGTCCGCCTCCGGCTCGCCGACGAACTGGATCCGGCTGTCGTACCAGTCCGACCAGAAGTACGGGACTGTGTCGTACGGTTTGGCCGTCTGCGGCGCGAGCGTGCGAGCGGCCAGCACTCCTTGCTCGGCCGCGCTGGTCCAATGCTCGAGCCGCAGCCGCCTGCCGAACAATTCGCTCTCCCACTGGCACACGTCGCCCGCGGCATACACGCCTGGAACAGATGAGGCGAGCGTGCTGTCGCACAGGATCCCGCCGTCCCGCGGATCCAGCGCAAGTCCGCTTTCCCGCAGCCACCAGGTCGCCGGTGCCGCTCCGATCCCGACCACGACCAGGTCCGCGGGAACCTCGGTGCCGTCGGTCAGGGTCACCCCGGACACCGCGCCGTTCCCGTTGAGCCCGGCGACCCCCTGCCCCAGCCTGAGATCGGTACCGGCCTGGAGGTGCAGGCTGGCAAGCAGTTTCCCCGTCTCCGGCCCGACCGAACGAGTCAACGGCACCGGGGCAGCTTCGATCACCGTGACCGGAAGGCCCCGGTTCCGTGCCGAGGAAGCCACTTCCGAACCGATGAACCCGGCGCCGATCACCACGGTGCGAGCCCCAGCGTCAAGCGCGGCTCGCACTTTGCGTGCGTCGTCGAGCGTGCGCAAAGTGCAGACGCCCTCGAGTCCTTCCGCGCCCGGGACAGTGCGCGCCTCCGCTCCGGTCGCGATCACCAAGGCTTCGTAAGGGATTTCGCGTTCGCCAGCGCATACGACGCGCGCGCGTGGATCGAGCCCCGTCGCTGTCGTGTCGAGCCGGAGCTCGATTCCCCATTCCTCCCTCAACGCGCGCTCGTCCCGGTACACCGGATCCGCCGGTTCCTCCGCACCGAGGAACTGTTTCGAAAGCGGAGGCCGGTCGTAAGGAAGATGTTCTTCGGAGCCGATCAGCGTGATCCGGCCCTCGTAACCGGCTTTCCGAGCCGCTTCGGCGGCCCGGAGTCCCGCCAGCGAAGCACCGACGATACTGAGCCCTGCGCCGCTCATTCAGTCCTCTTCGACCAGCAGCGCGCCCGTCGGGCAGCCTTCGACGGCGTCGAGCGCAGCTTGCCGGAACTCGGCGCCCGGCCGGTCGTCGATGATGGTCAGCGAGCCGTCGTCCTGGACCTCGAACAGGTCAGGGGCAACGGATTCGCAGATGCCCAGAGCGGTGCACTTGGACCGGTCCACAGTGATTTTCATCGGAACTCCACCCACTTTCGCGGAAACGACGCGGCCGTGACGACGGCCGCGCTCCACGGTAAGAGGGCATCGGCTCCGATTCATCGCTCGCCGGAGGTGTTTCCCTTCTCCCGACCGGGAGAGGCCTGCCCGGCGAGCAGGCGCCGCGGCTAGGCTTTCCGCATCATCAGGTGGTAGCGGGACACCGCCTCGGCCCGGTTCGCCGCTCCCAGTTTGCGCAGGATGTGCTTCGCGTGCGTTTTCACGGTTCCTTCCGACACGAAGAGATTTCCCGCGATCTGCGCGTTCGTCTGCCCCAGTGCCATCTGCTCCAGCACCTCAGCCTCCCGCCGGGTCAGGCACATGCCGCCGACCCCTTCAGCCCGCGGCGAGGACGCCGCGGCGCCTTCGTCCGGCCACAGCTTCTCGGATTCGGCGAATTCGTCGATGAACGCGCTCGCCGCGCGGTGCTGGTCGTCGAGCTTCCGCCGGAGACCGCGCAGCCGTTCGTGGAACATCGTCCGCTCGATGGCGAAACCCAGCCCCTCGGCCGCCGTGCCGATCAGCTCCCGGTCCGCCTCGTCGACTGTGCCGGTGTCGAGGTTCTGGTCTCCGTGCACGAGACCGGCTACCTTGCCCGAGACCATGATCGGCGCGGAAACGTACGCGTGGCAAGAGATCAGCGAACGCAGCTGGGGATGCACCCGCGAGTTGTTCTCCGCGTCGTGCACCAGGATCGGAGCGCGCTTGCGGACCATCTCGGTCTCCACCATCCCGCCGGTGAGAGTTCCCGGATGCTCGTTCCCGACCCGGACCATGGCCTGCGCCAGCTCGGTGTGGCCGACCGCCTCGGCGGAACGCGCGATCCACTGCCCGTCGCTCACCCGCGACACCAGCACCCGGCCGAGCCCGAGCCGGCAGACCTCGCCCGGAATACGGTCCACCAGGTCCGGCACGCTCGAGTAGAGACGCAGGTTGTGCAGGAACGCCGAGATCCCGAACATCCGGGACTTCCGTTGCGCCGCAACCGAATTGCGGAAGGACGAACGCACCGCGCCCAGCTGCAGGAAAGCGGCGAGCATGCGGGCCGTGTCCGTGTCGCGGCGTCCGGTCGACCACCGGCCCCAGCTTTCCGCCAGCGCCTGTTCGGCGGCACTCATCCCGGCTTCGAGCGTCGCGGGTTCCCGATCCGGCACCCTGCCGTAGGAGACGTCGTCGCGGACGATGCCCTCGACTGCCGACAGCAGTGCGAGCACCCGCTCCGCTTCCCGCTCCGCCCAACCGTCCGCGGCGACCGCTCCCCGATCGTCCCGGCCACTGTCCGAGGCGTGCTCTCGACGATTCTGGACCACTTTGTCCGTCCTCTTTCTCCAGCTCGAACTCACGGCGCGGACCGACCCGCTCCCGGTCGGCGAACCCGCTCCCGGCCGTCGCGCGGACTGCCTGCTCCGGCGCTCCGCGCGACGTTCGCCACATGCTAGGTGTTCCTTAACACAGGTTCAAGGCGATCGGTGAATGTTTCCGCTTTCGAGTGCGTCATAAACAAATCCCCCCAGCTTATGAGCTACGGCGAGCTACCGCACACACTCAATTGTAGTAACATTTTTGGCAAGAATTCCGGCAAGGAGGCGCTCGTGGAGCCGAACGCACCCCAGTCACCGGCGCGGGCGTCCCGCGCCCAGCAGGTGGCCGCCGAACTGGAAGCGCAGATTCTCGGCGAACGGCTGAGCGCGGGCACCCGGCTCGCACTCCGCACCGAGCTCATCGTCCGGTTCGCGGTGAGCGCGCCGATCATCAACGAAGCACTGCGTATTCTGCGCGAGCGCGACCTGATCATGGTGAAGCCGGGCCCGAACGGCGGCGTCTTCGTGGCGAACCCGCCGCCGCAGGTCCGACTCGGCGGAATCGACCTGTGGTTCCAGGGATTGCATGTCGAACCGGAAGCTCTCTTCGAGGCACGCGAACACCTCGACCGGCTGTTCGCCACCGTCGCACTGCAGCGCGCGACCCCGGAGGACCTGCGCGCCATGGAATGGGCGCTCGAGGAAATGCGGGAACTGCGGCACGATCCGCGCGGCTGGCTGGGCGCGGCGATGCGGCTGCACCTCGCGATCGCCAGGGCGTCCCGCATCGAGGTGCTGACCGGGATGTACCAAACGGTCGTCACTACCCTGCAAGCGACGATGACCCGCGCGGCGTTCGCCGAGGGCCTCGAGGAACGCCGCAGGCGCAACTTCGCGCTGCACGCCGAGATCGTCGCCGCGATCCGCGACGGAGACGCGGTCGCGATGGACAAGCTGCTCGGCTTGCACGAGCAGGACTTGGTCCGCATGGCCTGATCTCACGCCCGGCTCCCCCGCTCATCGTCGAGCAGCAGTACCCGCGCTATGGTACAAACATCATACCAAACCGTCAACGGCTCGGTTTCGCCGCGCCGAGACCGGCGCCCGGCCGCTCGCCTCCGCGCCCGGCCGGAGTTCGCCCTGCGATTTCGCGTCCGCCCGACGAACAAAGGTGTTCCGATGCTTTCCTTCTCTTTCACCGACGAACAACAGCAGTTCGCCGAAACGCTCGCCGCGTTCGCGCGCAAGCACCTGCTGCCTGGCTACCGGGACCGCGCGGCCTCGACCGACTTCCCTTTCGCACTCCTGCGCCGGCTCGGCGAACTCGGGGTGCTCGGCATCGGCCTGCCGGAGAACGTCGGCGGCACCGGCTCCGACGATCCGATCCTGCTCGGCCTCGCTGCCGAGACCCTCGCCTACGGGGACGTCAACCTCGCTTCCGCGCCCGTCCAGGCCGGTCTCATCTCCGCACAACTGCTGCACGGCAGCGAAGAAGTACAGCAGACGTACTTGCCACCGCTGATCGAAGGACGCCACACCATCGCGATCGCGCTCACCGAGCCCGGCTCCGGTTCCGATGCCGCGGCGCTGACCACGGCCGCGCGTCCCGTAGCGGGAGGATGGCGGCTCACTGGGGAGAAAACCGCGATCTCGTGGGCGTGCAACGCTTCCGCGGCCGTCGTCTACGCGCGGGACCCCGGCACGATCCGGGCGGACGGAGTCAGCGCCTACCTGGTCCCGCTCGATTCCGCCGAGGTGACCGTCCGCCCGCTGCCGGGAATGGGCTGCCTCCCCCTCGGCTGGGGCTCCATCCACCTGGACGACGCGTTCGTCCCGGAGTCCTACCTCATCGGTGAACCCGGGCAAGGCTTCCGCACGGTGATGAGCCATTTCGATTTCAGCCGCGCAGCGCTCGGCCTCATGTGCCTCGGAGCGGCGCAGGCCAGCCTCGACGAGGCCGCGGTCTACGCGAACCAGCGGCACGCGTTCGGCCGGCCGATCAGCGCGAACCAAGGCGTCTCGTTCCCGCTCGCCGAGCACGCCACCTATCTCGAAGCGGCACGCTGGATGTGCTACCGGGCATTGTGGCTGCGCGAACAAGGCCAGCCGCACACCTCGCTGGCTTCGATGAGCAAATGGTGGCCGCCGGTCGTGGCCAAGGACGCGATCGAAGCGGCGATGAAGATCCACGGCAACCTGGGCTACGCGACCGAATTCCCGCTGCAGCAACGGTTCCGCGACGTCATGGCGTACCTCGTCGCGGACGGGACAGCCGAGATCCAGAAGAAGGTCATCTCCAGGGACATCCTCGCGAGGGAGACTGTCCGCTTCTGAACCGGGCGCTCGGCGGGTTACAGTGAGGTGCGGTTGTGCCGCGAGACGCTGTTCATCGAAGAGCGGCCAAGGAGGTGCTTGGTGACCACCGTCCACGAGCATGCTTCGGAGGCGGACGACCAGCCTGCCTCGATCCTGTCGAAAGCTTTCACCGTGCTCGAAGCCTTCGACCACGAGCACCGCGTCCTGACCCTAACCGAGATCGCCCGGGCCAGCGGGCTCCCGAAATCGACGACGCACCGGCTCCTGCGCCGGCTGATCCCGCTCGGCGTCATCGAACCGCACGGCCCGGGTTTCAAGGTCGGGCTGCCCATGCGGCGCTTCGCGTCGGTGATGCCCATCGAAAGCCTGCGGCAGTCCGCTCTCCCGCATCTCGGTTCGCTGCACCGATGGTCTGGCAGGCATGTCCACCTCGGCGGGCTGCGCGGCGGCCGGGTGGTCTTCGTCGAGCGGTTCCTGGTGCCCGGGCACGAACTTCCCTCGGCCAGCCCGGGCACCGAGCTTCCCGCCCATGCCACCGCCCTCGGCAAGGCGATGCTCGCGTTCCTGGCCCCGGAAGAGCTCGACGCCGTCCTGTCCCAGCCACTAGAGGCTCTCACCCCGGACACGGTCACCGATCCGAAGGACCTGGCCGCGGAGCTGCGTACGGTGCGGCAGCGGCGCGTCGCCATCGCCCGCGGCGAAGCCGACCCGGACGTCACCTGCGTGGCAGCCCCGATCCTGATCCGGGGCCGGGCGGTCAGCGCGATCTCGGTCTCGGCGATCGGCCGGGACGCGGCCACCGATCGCTCGCTCGTGGACGCGGTTTGCGTGACCGCGGACCGGATCAGCCGGGACAACCAGCAGGTCCTCGCCGCGGGCCACGACAGCTGGTTCCCCGGATTCGACTGAGACCGGCGGGGTCAGCCCTGGTAGACGGCGAACGGCTTGTTGGAGTTGAAGACGTCGGTGGTGACCATGGTCGACCACGTCAGGTCCAGGCCGAGTTCCTGGACCGCGCCCACCAGGCAGAACCAGTTGAGCATCTCGTGCTGTCCCGAATGGACGACCTCGCGCGTGCTCGTGGCCGCGAGTTCGTCGTAACGCCCCTCGACGAGCATCCGGTACAGCCGCTCGTCGGCCTCGGTGTCCGGCCGGATGTGCCACAGCGCGTCGGCCAGGAAAGCGTGCGACCAGCTTGACGACGCGATGAAAGCGACCCGCAGGTCCTGCTTCAGGAAGTGCCGTGCGATCGCCCTCCCCACCGCCACGCACCGGGCCGGGGTCGGACCGACCGGGTCCAGCTGCTCGCGGCTGATGTCCGCGAACCTGGCCAGCCCGCCCTTGCGGGCGATCGCGTGCTGGCCGTAGCAATTCACCGTCACCGGAAGGATCCGGTACGGGAACTCGGCTCCCGCGTGCTCGTAGTCGAGGAACAGCTGGGTGTTGAGGATCGCGTGCGGGAAATGCGCCCCGGCCCGTTTCCGGTACGAGTACGCCATGTCGACGCCGTCGTTGAGCAGCCCGTCCGCCAGCCCTCGGGCCCGGGCGGCGTCGCCGTGCAAGGTGATCTCGAAATCGTCCGGCAGCCCCCAGACGTTGGGGCTGCCTCGTTCGTTCATCACCTCGAACGCCGGCACGCGCAGATCGTCGTAGGCGAGCACGCAGAACGGCGGGACGACCTCCTCGCGGAAGTTCTCGTACTGGTCGTCGCCCCACACGACGACCAGGTCCGGGGCGAACTCGTCCAGCGCGGCACGGCACCGGCGAAGACCGTCGAGCAGCCGCGCGCGGTGCCCGGCCGCGGCCGCGCGGCCCTGGTCCTCGCCCCACTCCGCGCGCATTCCGGCGGGCCAGCTGGCCGGGTCCTTCTCCGCCTCCGGGATGTCCGGGTCGGCCAGCGTCCAGCGGAGCAGTCCGGCCATGTGCTCGTCGGTGCCCGCCAGCAGCGGGTAGTGCGTCATGCCGAGTCCCAGGAAACGGCTCATCGTCGCGCCTCCTCGCGGTCGAGGTCCCGCCCGAGGGCCGCCGCCGCGTCCGCGGTCGGCTGCCCGGCGTGCGAAACCGGCATCACCACCACATTCGAGGTGCCCAGGTGCATCCACCGGACCCCCTCATCGTCCGGCTCGTGCGGCAGGATTTCGATCGTCGTGAACGGCACCCCCGAGGGATCGTGCGTCCCGACGATGATGTTGACGTCGCACCCGACCGACCGGACGTGCAGGATCTTGTCCGGGCCGTCGGGGATGTCGTGGTCGACGATGCGCATGTGCACTCCGTGCCGGTGGGGGTCACCGGGTCCGGCGGCTCCGGCCCGGGTCGCGCCGAGAGGCGACGGGCCCCGACGCTAATCCGCGGCGGCCTGCCGCACCGCGCCGGTTCCGGTCGCTGGAACCGCGCCCCACGCCGGGCGCGCACCGGCCTAGCGTCAACGCACTCCTGAACGTCCGCTCGACGAACAACCCGGAGGGCGCGCGCCGCGAATCCGCCGTCCGGCCCGCCCCTCATGCCCTGCTGTGCCGGCTGACCGCCACAGCCCGCGAAGGGAGTTTTCCCAGTGCCTCAGCCGTATGTGATCGACAACCGCGCGGAATCCCTTTTCCAGGTGGACCGGGAAGTCTTCACCTCGCCCGAGATCTTCGAAAAGGAACGCCATCTGCTCTTCGCCGACGCCTGGCTCTACGTCGGCCACGAATCCGAACTGCCCAAGAAGAACGACTTCCGCACCCGGGACGTCGGCGGCCGTTCGGTGATCTTCAACCGGGACCGCCAAGGGATCGTGCGCGTCCTGCTCAACACCTGCCTGCACCGGGGCGCGTCGGTGTGCCGGCACCCGGAAGGCAACCAGAAGATCTTCACCTGCTTCTACCACGGCTGGGCTTACCGCAATTCCGGCGAACTGGTCAACGTGCCCTCAGGCGAGGATTACCGCACCGCGCCGGCCGACGTCTACGGCGGACTCGGCTCCCCTCGCACCGAGGAATACCGCGGCTTCTGGTTCGTGAACTTCTCCGCTCAGGCACCGGATCTGCGCACCTGGCTCGGCACGTCGGCCTATCTGCTCGATCTCGCCGCCGACCAGTCCGAAGACGGCGTGGAAATCCTGGGGGGCACGCACAATTACACGCTGAACGCCAACTGGAAGCTGCTGGTCGAGAACAGCGTCGACGGCTACCACGCGAAATCCGTGCACCACACGTACTTCGAGATGATGATGGAGCTCGGCCAGACCCCGCCCATGCTCGGCGACGGCACGGTCAACGGAGTGCCGCCCGCCGGAATCGGGACCGAGTTCGGCAACGGCCACGCCACGCTCATCTATCCCGGCAACGGGCTGCCGCTGGCGAACGAACAGGTAGCCCGCAATCTCGCCGAACTGCGCGGGAAAGCGGTGGCCCGGCACGGCGAGCCCTACGCGTCCGCGGTGTTCAACCTCGCCCGCAATTCCGTCTTCTTCCCCAACTTCGTGCTGATCGACCTCAACTTCGGCATGATCGTGCGCACCATCATGCCGGTCGCCCCGGACCGCACCCACGTCACCAGCTGGCACCTCGCCCCGCGCGGTCTCGACCAGGAATCGCTGCAGTACCGCATCGACAACGCGCTCACGTTCTGGGGCCCGGCCGGGCTCGCCACCCCGGACGACGTCGAAGCGCTCGAACAAGCGCAACGCGGTTTCAGCGCCCGCCGCGAGGTGCCGTTGTCCGACATCTCCAAGGGCATGGGCAAGGCTCGTCCCGCGGCGAACGACGAGCTGCAAATGCGCGCCTGGTGGCGACAGTGGAACTACCTGATGACCGGCGAGCAGCTGCCCAGGGAGGTCGAGGAATTCGTGCCCTTCCCGACCCGCGAGCACCAGGAGGCCTGAGGACATGACCGCACCCGAGACGACTCCTGCCCCGGCTCGGCCGGTCGCCGGAATCACCCGCGCCGAGGTCGAGGATTTCCTCTTCGCCGAGGCGGCGCTGCTCGACGACTGGCGGCTCGAAGAATGGCTCGAGCTGTTCACCCTCGACTGCATCTACGAGGTCCCGGCCACGGACGCGCCGCTCGCCGACCCCGGCCTCACCTGGTCGCTGATCCACGACCGGCGGACCATGCTAGAACAGCGGGTCATCCGGCTGAAGAAGCCGGAGGCACACGCCGAGTTCCCGCACTCGCAGACCAGCCGGATCATCGGCAACGTCCGGATCGTCAAGCGGAACCGGGAATCCCTTCTGGTGGAGGCGAATTTCCTTGTCTCCCGGATGAAGGCGGGCAAATTCGACCAGTATGCCGGCCGGCACTACTACGAACTGATCCCGGCTCGGCAGCAGTTCCTGATCCGGCGGAAGAAAAGCGTGTTAGCCCACGACCGGCTCGATCCGCAAGGGAAGATCTCGTTCGTCCTGTGAGGACGGACGAGAGCGGAAGGAGGCAGACATGACCGAGGAAAGTGCAGTGGCGGAGCGGACCTTCGCCTGCGAGGCCGACGAGCTGGAAGACGGCGACACGATGCGGGTAGAGACCGGCGGTGCCGCCGTCGCGCTCTACCGCGTGGGCGACGACTTCTACGCGACGTCGGACAGTTGCACGCACGAGAAATGGTCGCTGGGCGAGGAAGGCGATCTCGACGGCTTCGAGGTCAGCTGCACACTGCACAACGCCCGGTTCGATGTGCGTGACGGCAAGGCATTGTGTTTCCCCGCCACTGTCGGTCTCACGCGGTACGAGACGATCATCGAAGACGGCAAGGTCTACATCTCACCGACCGGAGTCGCGCAGTGACGGCGGACCGTTTTACCGGCCGGATCGCGGTCGTCACCGGAGGAGCCAGCCCGATCGGCTACGCGATCGCGGAACGGCTCGTCGAGGAGGGCGCTTCCGCCGTGCTGGGCGATTTCGACCCCGAACGCCTCGAAACGCTCGGTGCCAAGCTTTCGGCAAACGCACCCGGCAGAGTGCACACGGAGTTCCGGGACCTGAGCAAGCAAAGCGATGCCGAGGCGCTCATCCGCGCCGCGATCGAGCACTACGGAAAGCTCGACGTTCTCGTCAACTGCGCGGGCGGCGGCGTCATTCGCGCCACGCCTGAGCACACTGAGGAAACCCTGCGCACGACGATCGACCGCAACCTGTGGACGACGATGTACTGCACCCTCGCCGCCCTCCCGGTCATGGCCGAAGCGGGATACGGCCGAATCGTCAATGTAGGCGCGGAATCCGTGCGGAACGGGCTCTACCGGCACGCGATCTACAACGCGGCCAAAGGCGGAGTGCACGCGCTGGCCACCGGTTTGGCCCGCGAGTACGCCCGGCAAGGAATCACCGTCAATGTCGTGGCTCCCGCCTGGATCACCACCCCGGAAGCCGATGCCCGGATCGCCGCGTCGTCTCCGGCCGTCCAAGCGGATTGGGCGGAGTTCACCGACCAGATCCGCTCGACGATTCCGATGGGCAGGCCCGGCACCGTGCACGAGGTCGCGGCAGCTGTGGCGTTCGCCGCGTCCGAAGAAGCTTCTTATTTGACCGGCCAGACGATCAGCGTCAACGGCGGCAGTTCGATGCTGTGAGCGCCGCCCAGTACTCATTGCGCCCCAAGGAGATTTCGTGTCCACCGCAGATCCGCTCCGCTCGATCACCGTCGTGGGCGGCGGGCTGGCCGGGTTCACCGTCGCCAGGGAACTCCGGTCGCGCGGCTTCGACGGCGTGCTCCGCATCGTCGACCCGCAAGGACTCCCCTACGACCGTCCGCCGTTGTCCAAGTCGTACCTCGCCGGGGAAACCGGGGCCGAGGCGCTCAGGCTCGCGCCGCCGTCGTGGTACCCCGAACACGAAGTCGAGTTCATCGAAGACTCCGCGGTGAAGCTCGCCGCCGACCGCGGCTCCGTGGTGCTCGCGGGCGGCACCGAACTGTCCAGCGATGCGGTCGTCCTGGCGACCGGCGGACGTGCCCGGCAGCTCTCCGTACCCGGCCACGACTCGCCGGGAGTGGTCGCGCTGCGCACCCTGGCCGACGCGGAGCGGCTGCGCGCCGCCCTGCGCCCCGGACTCCGGTTGCTCATCGTCGGAGCCGGACTGATCGGCGCGGAAACGGCGGCGACCGCGGTGGCCGCCGGTGCCGAGGTCACGCTGGTCGATCCGGTGCCGGTCCCGCTCATCCCGGCGGTCGGGCAGGAACTGGCTGAAGTGCTGCACGCGATGCATCCGGCGCACGGAGTGGACGTCCGGACCGGCGTCCCGGTCGAGATCGCCCGCGACGGCCAGCGCCTGCTCGTCGATCTGGACCAGCACCCGGGGCTCGAACGGATCAGCGCAGACCTGGTCCTCGTCGCCATCGGCCTGGAGGCGGACACCTCTGTCGCGGACTCCGCAGGCCTGCGAACCTGCTCCGGCATCGAGGTCGACGAGGCCGGCCGGACGTCGCATCCAGCGATCCGCGCGGCAGGCGACGGCATCCGGCTGCGCCAGCCGGACGGAACTCCCGGCCGCCGCGCCGAACACTGGGAGGCGGCTCTGCTCAGCGGCACCGCAGTCGCCTGCGGGCTCCTCGGCGAGGAACTCCCGCCGCGCCCGCCCTCCTGGTTCTGGAGCGACCGCTACGGCGTGCACGCCGAGGCGGTCGGCTCGATGTCCGCGCCGGGCCGGACGGTGGTGCGCACTGACGGGGCGAAGCAGTTCGCGTTCCGGATCGACGACGGGCAGGTGCTCGTCGGCTGCGCCGCGATCGACGGAGGAAAGACCCTCCGCGCCGCGAAGCGGCTGATCGCGGCGGGTGCCGTGGTGGACCCCGACCAGCTCGCAGACCCTGCTGTCGACCTCAGGAAGCTCGGGCGCGCGATCTCCTGATCGCGAGCACTCCTTTCAGGGCTTGTCGCACCCGTCCGCCCTCAGATCATCCAGACACTGAGGCAGGGACTCAGCGAAGCCTGAGCAGTGCGTCGACCGTGCGGTGCGCGATTTTCTCACGGGTTTCGGAGTCGAGGTGGAGCCGGTCGAACCAGTCGCGGGCACGGCGGTTGTCGGCGAAGGGGTAGTCCACGGAGAAGATCAGCCGGTCGTCGCCGAACGCCTCGCGGGTCAGCCGGAACGGACCGTCGTGGAAGTAGCCGCTGGCGGTGATCCAGAAGTGCTCGCAGAGGTAGTCGCCGATCGGCTTGGGCAGCCCGGAGATCGCGGGCGCGAGCGTGTCTTCGATGCGGGACAGGTGGAACGGGATGCCCTCACCGAGGTGGCCGAGGATCAGCTTGAGGCCGGGCAGCTGGTCGAACACCCCGCGGAGGATCATCCGCAGCGCGTGCAGCGAGGCCTCGTAGTGCCAGCCGTAGCCGCCGGTGGCCAGGATCTGGTTGATCGGATCCGAGAAGCCGGTGTAGTACGCGTCGGCGACCGGCTTCGGCGGCGGCGCTGGGTGCAGGTAGATCGGCACGTCGAGCCTGGCCGCGGTTTCCAGGATCGGGGTGAACAACGGGTCGTCGAGCAACCGGCTGCCGATTGCACCGCTGATCATCGCGCGCACAAAGCTCAGTTCGCTGACGGCGCGCTCCAGTTCGGCCGCGGCCGCGTCGGGGACAGTGACTGGCAGTGTCGCGAACGCAGCGAAGCGGTCGGGACGGTCCTCGACCATGCGGCGCAGTTGTTCGTTGGCCTTGGCAGCCAAGGGTTTCGCGGCTTCGGCGGGCAGCATCTCGGGCGTGGGCATCACGGCGGAGAGCACCTGCTGGTCGATTCCGGTGGCGTCCATGTCGGTCAGCCGCTCGTCAACCGTGGCGCGCAAGCGGTTTCGCATCGCGGGCGGGAGCTGGTCCAACTGCAATGAGCCGCTCAGCTCAGGGATGACGTGGTGTTCTTCGATGGCTACGACGCGCATGACGGTCGACCTCCCTGATCTGGCGCGGATGCGGCACACGATGACGGGAAAGAGGGTCGAGGTTCCGGTCAAACGCATTCTTCAGGGTGCTGCGCCGGACAGTGTGGCGAATCCGGCTGCGCTCGATGATGCTGGCGCGCTCGCGCAGTTCGCCGCGATCGCGAACGACCGGAAAGCCACCCGGGACACGGCTTGAGGATCCGGGCAACGCTGACCGCAGTTCAAGCGGTACGCCGTACCATCCCGTCCCACAGCACACGTCTGGCCAATCTGACAACCTTCTCCCGTTGCGCCAATGCATCCACATCGAGCGGATCGGTCTCCACCTCAATATTCAGCTTCTTCGACGGAGCACGCGCGCCCGTTCCGAGGAAACGGCACGAGCCGCCAACCGCCGCGCGCAACTCGATCGCATCGAGAAACACGGCCCGATCCCGCTGGCCAAGGCCCGCTGCCTCAGCAACCAACACAGCCCTGTCACGCACTCGCTGGCAGCTCTGTTGTCGTGCGAGAAGGAGCGCGTCGTAGATGTCGATGATCTCCCGGTCCAGACCGACAAGGACACTCGCTTCGCCTGATCTTCAAGAACCAGGCAATCATCGTTCGCCGCAGTCAGGGCAGCTCTTCGAACACCCCGGGCCATCTGACGCGCACAGTTCGCTCGGCCCGGGGTCAATCCGTTCGGTTGACCGGCTCGTTCCAGGACCGTCTCGTCCCGGCCCCGACCGACTGCTTCGCGACTCAGCCGGGACTCCAGCACAACCGCCTAAGAGTGTGATCCAGCCCACATGCGAACTTCCTTGCCGGACATCCGCACAGGTCTAGCCTGGCTATAAGTGAACTTAGTTAGGTGAACTTTCCAGCAGTGGGAGAATGACATGCAGATCGCCATCGACGAGGGGAAATGCTGTGGCGCCGGCCAGTGCGTGCTGGCCGCCCCGGACGTGTTCGACCAGCGGGACGAGGACGGGATCGTCGTCTTGCTCGACGCCGAACCGGGCGAGGACCAGCACGCAGCGGTGCGGGAAGCGGCAGCGGTGTGCCCGGCGATGGCCATCGTGGTGGACGAATGACGAAGCGGGTGGTCGTCGTCGGTGCGTCGGCAGCCGGGTTGGCGGTCGTGGAGACGCTGCGGCGGGACGGCTTCGACGGCCGGATCACGATGGCCGGCGAGGAGAGCGTCGCGCCGTACGACCGGCCGCCGTTGTCGAAGGAGATTCTCTCCGGAAGCTGGGCTGAGGAGCGGGTCTGGCTGCGCAGCGACGCGGCGCTCGCCGGGCTGGACCTGGATCTCCGCCTTGGCGCGCGAGCGGTGCGAGCCGACCCGGCGGCGCGCACCGTGGAGTTCGCGGACGGTTCCGTCGTCGGATACGACGAGCTGGTGATCGCGACCGGGGTGCGGCCGCGGCAGCTGCCCGGCACCGACGGGCTGGCCGGTGTGCACCTGTTGCGCACGCTGGACGACGCGAGGCGGCTGCGGGCCGTCATCGAGGAGAAGCCACGGCTGGTAATCGTCGGCGCCGGCTTCCTCGGTGCGGAAGTCGCTTCGGTGGCACGCGCGGCGGGCGCGGAGGTCACGCTGGTGTCCGACCTGGAGGCGCCTCTGTCTGATGTGCTGGGTCCGGATCTCGGCGGGCTGCTCGTCGACCTGCATCGCGAGCACGGAGTCCAGGTCGTGACCGGCAGCCGGGTGCGCGAGGTGGCGGGCGCCGGAGGGCGCGCGCACGGGGTGCGGCTGGCCGACGGGCGGCTGATCGAGGGCGACGCGGTGCTGGTGTCGATCGGTTCGGCGCCCAATGCGGAGTGGCTGGCGGGCAGCGGGATCGAGACCGGCAACGGCGTGCTGTGCGACGAGTTCTGCCAGGCCGGTCCCGGCGTCTGGGCCGCGGGTGACGTGGCCGCGTGGACGCATCCGGCCTGGAGCGGGCGAATCCGCCTGGAGCACCGCACGAACGCGGCCGAGCAGGGCATGGCGGTGGCGCGCAACATCCTCGGCGCGCGCACGCCGTTCGCGCCGGTCCCCTACATCTGGTCGGACCAGTACGACCGCAAGATCCAGATCTACGGCCTGCCGCGGGGCGCCGACGCGTTCGCGGTGACCGAGGGCAGCACGGCCGACCGCAAGCTCGTCGCGTTGTACGGCAAGAACGACGTCGTGCGCGCCGCGGCGGGCATCAACATGGCGCGCTCCGTCCGCGCCGCGCGGGCGCATGTCGCCGCGCGGACGGCGTGGGATGAAGTCGTTGCGCAGAAAGGAGTTCCGGCATGAGCGCAGTACCCGGAGACCAGCCAAGGGTCGGGGTGATCGGACTGGGCATGATCGGCGGCGGAGTCGCGGTCAGTCTGGTCCGCAGCGGACAGGTCCCCGCCGTCTACGACATCCGCCCGGAGGCCGCCGACGGGCTGGCCGGGGTCCCGGCACCACTCGGCTCGCCCGCCGAGGTGGCGCGGGCCAGCGACGTGGTGCTCGTCGCCGTGGTCGACGCGGACCAGGCTAGGCAGGTGCTGTCCAGAAAGGACGGTGTGCTCGCCGGTGCGCGTCCGGAACTGGTCGTGGTGTTGCTGTCGACGGTGGCCGTGCCGGTGGTGCACGAACTGGCAAAGACCTGCGCGGGCCACGGCATCGCGCTGCTCGATTGCGGGGTCACGCCCGGGGACAAGGCCGCCGAGAACGGGATGGTGGCTATCCTCGGCGGCGAGGACTCCGCGGTGGCCCGCGCGATGCCGGTGCTGTCCGGCTTCGCCAAGCGGGTGGTCCATTGTGGACCGCTGGGTGCCGGGATGGCGGCGAAGATCGCCCGCAACGTCATCACCTACGGGACCTGGCGCGCGGTGCACGAGGCCAGCGCACTGGCCGAAGCCGCCGGGGTCGCCCCGGAAAAGCTCGTCACCGTCGTCGAGGAGGCGGACCCGCAGGGCGCGACGCTGTTCTCCTGGCTGCGCATGCGGCTCGCCGCCAAGGACGAGACCCGCGCGCTGGTTCCTCAGGTGCAACGGTTGCAGGACAAGGATCTCGCCGCTGCCCAAGACCTCGCCGAACGCGTGCACGTGCCGCTGCCGCTGGTCGACGCGGCCCGTGCGCACGGCGCGGAAACGCTGGCTTTCCCGGCGAAGGAGGACAAGTGAGCAGCGAGCTGGGCCGCAAGATGATGGATGAGGTCTACGGCGCCGGGTTCAGCGAGACCCTGCCCGCGGAGACCACGCCGATGCTGGAGAAGACCGTCGATCACCTCTTCGGCGAGATCTGGAGCCGCCCGGGGCTGTCGGTGCGCGACCGGCGGCTGCTGGTCCTCGGCGCCACTGCCGCGCTCGGGCGCGCCGACCTCGTCCAGATCCAGGTCGAAGGCGCGCTCGCCAACGACGAACTGACCGCCGAGCAGCTGCGGGAAGCTGTGCTGCACCTGCAGTACTACGTCGGCTGGGGCAACGGAACCCAGGTGAACAACGGAGTCGAGGCGGCACTGCGCGCCCGCGAAGCGAAGGAGAAGAAGTGACCGTCGAACTGCCCGAGATGCCGATGGCCCGGCAGCGGCTGCTGGACCCGCCACTGGAGTACACGCAGCTGCGCGAAGAACAGCCGATCGTGCGGATGCGCTTCCCCAGCGGCCGGGTCGGATGGCTGGCCACCCGGTTCGAGGAGGGCAGCCAGGTGTTCTCCGACCCGCGGATGAGCGCCCGCCGCCCCCGGCACGACGTGCCGCCCGAGGAAAGCGACGACCACTCCTCGGACGAGTCGGCCGAGGAAATCGACCCGACGTTCGTGTTCATGGACGAACCCGACCACAGCGCCTACCGCCGTCTGCTCGCCGGCCGGTTCACCCCGAAATCGGTGCAGCAGAAACTCCAGCCCTACCTCGACCGGATCGTGGACGAGCACCTCGACGCCATCGAGCGCGCGGGTTCCGGCGGCGCGCCGGTCGACCTCGTCGAGCACCTCGCGCTGCCGATCCCGTGCCTGGTGATCTGCGAGCTGCTCGGCGTGCCGTATGCCGACCGCGACGGGTTCCATCACGCCACCGAGGTGATGATGGACGTGAGCAAGAGCCGGGCCGAACGCGGAAAAGGCGCGCGATGGCTGCAGAACTACATCACCGGCCTCGTCGCGGCGAAGAAGGCCGACCCCGAGTCCACCGGCCTGCTGGCCGACCTGATCCGCACCAGTCAGGTAGAGGGCTCGATCCTCACCGACAAGGACCTGATCAGCATCGGGGTGCTGCTGCTGTTCGCCGGGCACGACACTACGATGGCGATGATCGGCCTGTCCGCTCTCACCCTGCTCACCCACGACGAACAACGCCGCTACCTGCGAGAGAACCCCGGCAAGGTCGGCCCGGCGGTCGAGGAACTCCTGCGCTACCTCACCATCGTCCAGTTCGGACTCGGCCGGACGGCCAAGGAGGACCTGGAAATCGGCGGGCAGCAGATCGCCAAGGGCGACCTCGTGGTCGTCGCGATGCCCGCCGCCAACCGCGACCCGCGCGCGTTCGACAGTCCCGACACGCCGGACTTCGAACGCGCCATGACCCGGCACCTCGCGTTCGGCTACGGGGTGCACCAGTGCCTCGGCCAGAACGTCGCGCGGGCCGAACTCAAGACGATCCTGCCCCGGCTGTTCGAGCGGTTCCCCGGCCTGCGCCTGGCCACCCCGCTCGAAGACGTCGAAATGGACACTTACGGCACCAACTACGGCGTGCGCAAGATGCTCGTCACCTGGTGACCGCCTCGGCGGGGCGGCGGTGTCCGGTCGCCGCCCCGCCGACCGTCTATCGTGAACCGGTGGTGAAAGGCGTGTCTTCGACCAGGCCCGGACGGCCCCGCAGCCGACGGGGCCAGGGCGACCAACTGCGGGCCGAAGTCCTCGATGCGGTCAACCGGCTGCTCGACGAATGGGGCAGCGACGAAAAGCTGACCATGCGCGCGGTGGCCAAGGAGGTCGGCGTCGCGGCACCGAGCATCTATCTGCACTTCGCCGACAAGGCCGAACTCGTCTGGGCCGCACTGACCGACAAATACGAACAGCTCGCGCGGCACATGCACGAAGCCGACCTGCGCGCCGCCGAGCGAGGCACCCGGGAACGGCTCCGCGCCCAGGTCGACGCCTACTGCCGATTCGCGCAGGAGAACGCCGGGCACTACCGGCTGATGTACGAGGTCCGCCAGCCCACCGCCGACCCCGCGCGCATCGGACACCACCCCTCCCGCCTGGTCTCGCGAGGGCTGCGCCGCGCCCTCGCCCGGTGCGCCGACGAGGGCTACTCGCTCGCGCTCCCGCTGCACCAAGCAGCCCACACCCTGTGGACCGGACTCCACGGCCTGGTCTCCGTCCAGCACAGCCTCGCCATCACCACGCCCGCGAACACGATCACCGACCTGGCCGACGGTCTCCTCGACGTCCTCGTCAGCACCGAACGCACCGACGGACCCAGCTACCCGCCCCCGACCGAAGTCGACCGGCTCATCGCCGAAACCGTCCTCGACTGAAACCGGCGCAGGCTCTCACGCGCGTGTGGCGACCCACGCGGCGACCTGAGCGCGCGAGGTGAACGACAGTTTCGCCAGCACGTGTTCCACGTGCCCTTCCGCGGTTCGCTGCGAGATCACCAGCCGGGTGGCGATCTGCTTGTTCGTCAGGCCCTCCGCGATCAGCTCGGCCACCTGCTTCTCCCTGCGGGTCAGTCGCGGTCCGCCGGCCGGTTCCGGCACCGCGTCGTCGCACGCGAACGACAGCACCTCCGAGACCGACATCTGCTCCCCCAGCGCGTGGCAGTGGCCAAAGACCTTGCCGCCCAGCGCCAGCCGCAGGCGTTCCCTGTACCCGTCGTGGATGTCCCGCTGTTCGGCCCAGCCGAACAGCGGATGCCCGGTCGAGGCCAACAACGCCTTGGCCGCGCCGAGGAGTTGGGCCGCGCGGTGGGAGGCACCCGCCTCGCACGCGGTCCACGCCAGCAGTTCCGCGCAGGCCGACATGCCGAGCCGGTCGTCGAGCGCGTGCTTGGGCCGCAGCGAATCGCGGAGCGCCACCGCCGCCTGCTCGAACCGGGCGAGCGTCCAGTAGGCCAGTCCGCGCACCCAGTGCGCCCAGGACAATGCCCACAGTTCGCTGTGCGCCTCGCTTACCGCGGAGCTTTCGTCGCACAGCTCGAGAGCCCGATCGGCCTTGTCGACCGGTTCGCCGCCCGCGCCCGCACACTCTCGCGCGAGGAGAAGTCCGACGCGTGGCCAAGCCTGGTCGAGGTCTTCGCGCCCTATGCCGCCTACCAGCGCAAAACCTCCCGCGACATCCCAGTGGTGCGACTGCACCCCCAGACCGGCGAGTGATCGCACAGCACCGACACCGAACCTCAGCCGAGCGGTCTCGGTCCGGGCCAGCCGCGCACGGAACCTTGGAGAAAATCTTCAGCAGACCAGCGACGACGGCAGCGATACATCCAAACGCGAGCCTGGCTGCCAGCTCGGAACGACGGAACCGTGCACAGCAACCGGAAAGCAGCAACCCCGCGACGGCATGCCGCGCTCCTTCGCGAACCCGCAGTTCCATAAGCCGGCCCCGACAACCGGCACCCCGGCCTGCCCGAACAGACCGACGAGCTCCGACAGATGGACCCGCAGCCACACCCTGCCGGCACCCCGGCGACGAGAGAATGACGGTCAGATGACAGACAGCGTGGCCAGCCGCAAACCGTGTGACAGCCGCGGCACGGGTCGCGGAATTCTCCCCGGCGCTCGGCACGCAGCTCCAGCTCGAACTCGTCGCGGACCCCTCGGTCGGAGAGAAGCGGCTCGCAGTCGCTGCCACCGCAGCGCTCCACGACCCGCACAAGACGGCACGAACCCTGGCCTCGCTGGCCAGATCAGCCAAGGAAGACCCGAAATTCCGTGTCACGGCCGCCGAAGCGGCTGCCGGATTCGACCGGGAGCTCGGCGTCGATGCCCTCGTCTCGCTAGCGGCCGACACTGTGTTCGAGCAGCGGTTCGGCGCAATTCTCGTGCTGGAACGATTCGACCGGCAGCACGCGGCGAAACAGCTGCGACGCATCGCGAGCGACGCTTCGGAACCCCTGAGCCTGCGCTTTGACGCGGTCGACGTGCTGTGGGACCTGGACCCGGACGCGGCACGTCCCCAGTTGCGCGCCATCTTCGCCGCATTACTCCTTCCGGATAGCCGCCCCTTCGACTTGATCGAACGGGTCGGTGCCAAGGATCCAGGGTTCGCCGCGAGTCTGCTGAAAGTATTGGCGCTGAGCCACCGGCTCCCGGCGGCCTACCGGATCAGGGCAGCAGATCTCTTGCGGCGGTACGATCGGCACCAAGCGGCCAAAGTACAGGCCCGGCTGGCCGCCGACCCGGTCGTCACGGCTTATCGGCAGGCTCATTGACCGGAGGCCGTCCGTCGCTCTGTTGCTCGGCAGGCTTCCATTCGAGCGACACCTTGACATTCGCCTTGGCCGTGCCCTTCACCAGGATCGCCGTCAACTGGCCGCTCTCCACCCCGACCTCGCACCCGAACTCGACCGCCACCTTGCTCGGCTTGACCTTCCGAAGCCCGCGGACCACCGCGTCCGTCACCGACTCGGTCAGATTCTCCAGCGCCGCGGCGAATTCGTCGAAGCTCGGCAGGCGCGCCGCGGCCTCCTCGTCGTCCTCTCCCACCAACGAAACCTCGGCATACGCCGTCCGTCCGCCGACCTCGACCGGAAGGTAGACCGGCCGCGAAACCGTCTCCGGGTATTCGTCCATGAATGCGCCTCCGACCCCAGCTGTGCACGTTCCCGCAGAGCCTAGAGGTCCGACGTCGGATCAGACGTCTCGCCACGAGAATTGCCGTCGCCGCGCCAGGCAGCGAGAGACCACGGACCATCGATCCAAGTTGAATTTCGGCGACGGCGGCTCGCGGAGCGAACCACAGCTTCCAGCGCCCGTATCCGAGCCATCGGGACAGCCCCTGGGTGTACCCCGGCTACGGCTGGAACCGACGGCAGCTGCGGGGTCTGCCCGGACACTACGGCTGGCTCAGTCCCCGCATCACGCATGGTGATTGAAGCGCGGCCATGTACCTCCCCGCCAACTGGCCGTCGATGGGGAGGCCCACCTGGCCATTGTTCGGACGTAGTCCTGGTCTCAATGCCGTTCTGGTCTACTGGAACGGCATTGAGACAAGTGTGGCTTGTTCCCACACCGACGAACCCATACGTACCATCAACAGGCATTGATGACCCATCGCCTCTCGGCCTCGGCAGGCCCCGAGTCAGCACTCACCACTCATCGGCCAACAGCCGACAGCGCCTCCACCACCAGCTCATCCTTCTCAGCAGCGACATCGGCCCCCACTAGCCGGCCCGACCGCCGCCACCTCCGCAGGACACGACGACCGTAGTTGTGCGTCCCAGCTACCCGGTCCAGTTCCGCTCCGCTCGGCGAACGTCCCGCAGCTGCCTGCTCCGCGTAGTACGTCCACATCCGCTGCTCCGCCGTCAACGCGTCCGCTCCGTCGAGCCCATCCGAGACCGCGCTCAGGTCCGCCAGGACGATCTCGGTCTCGGCTTCGGCCGCAGACGTCTCGGTCTCACCCGGCTCAGACACAGGCTCGGAGCAAGTCTCGGCGACCCGCTGCTTCAACGCCCGGTTCAGCAACTCCACCGCGAACAACAACGCCACCGGCGGACACGCCGCCACCACCACCTGAAGAGGACTCTCCACCGGAGCCGACCCGACATTCGCCAGCAACGACAACCCGATCCCGAACACGAACGCCGACCACGCCACCCACCGACTGTGCTCCCGACCGACCTTCCTCTTCTTCCACAGTTCGACCGTCGCGATCGTCAGCAACCCGTCGACCAGCAACGGCCAGATCGACGCTGTCGACATATCCGCACCAAACCGCAACGCGAACTCCCGGCCATGCCGATACGACGCATACGCCGCACCCACCGCCACCAAGCCCGTACACGCGCACTGCACCCACAGAGCAAGGTTCGGAGCAACCCGATCCCTCGTCTCCCCCATCACCGCGCCACTCCGACGACGTACGCCATCGGCCGGAAATACAACCACCCGGAGACGACCGGACCAGCCGACACGGCCCGACATCTGCGAGCCCGAGGGGAGCCCGAGAGTGCAGAAACACGACGACAAACCGCGACACTGCCCGACACCAGCGGCACGCCCGCGCTGAGGAAAACGGCATCGTTCGACATCACTCGGCACCACCTGGTACGTCAGGATGCGAACTCTTAACCAGCGGGTTCGGGGTTCGAGTCCCTGATGGCGCACACTCAATCCCCAGGTTCGAGAAGTTTTCGACCTGGGGATTTGTGCTATCTGGAAACACTTCTTCCGGTTGCGGACTGTCCATTGTGGTCTCCTGCGAGCCCGAGGGGAGCCCGAGAGCGCGGGCCGGGTGCAGCGCCGTCTTCCGCGGGATGGCTCCGGCGAGTTTGCGGGCGGCGTCGGCGGCGACTTCCTGGGCGACGTGGGTGTAGAGGTCCATCGTCACCTTGATCGAGGAGTGGCGGAGCATGTGCTGGATCACCTTCATGTCCACCCCCGCTCCCAACGCCAGCGTCGCAGCGCCGTGCCGCAGCCCGTGCAACGTAATCGGCGGAAGACCGGCTTCCCGAATCAGGCGAGCGAACTCGTCCGCGACGTCCGCGGGATGCAGCGGACTGCCGTCAGGGCACGTGAAGAGCAAGTCGCTCTCGACCCAGTCGCTGCCGAGCCTCGCCTTCGCCTCGTCCTGACTGGCCAGGTGCGCCTGCAGCACCAGCACCGTGTCCGGGTCCAGCGCGACAACACCCTCCGACGACGGGGTCTTGGGCTTGCTCTGCCCCGTTTCCCACCCGTACTGGACGATCTGGTTCGCCACCTCCAGGCTCGCCGCGTCCAGGAATGTGTCCGAACGACGCTGACCGCAAGCCTCGCCACGCCGCAGCCCGGTGTAGGCAATCAGATGGAACAACGGATACAGCGGATGGTTCACCGTCGAATCGAGGAACTCCCCGGTCTGCTCCCCCGTCCACACCATCACCGGATACGGGACCTCCCCGGTCTCCCGCCAGAGCGCGACACGTTCCGGAGTCCACAGCTTCGGCCGCGGCCGCACCGCCGGAGGCAACTCCACCAGCTTCGCCACGTTCACCGGCAACAGCCCCTCCTTCACCGCCGGGCTCAAGATCGCCCGCAACGACTCCCGGATCCGGTGCAGCGACGACGGCCCCACCGGACGCTGCCACTTCACCGCGGCGATCTTGCGCGGATCACCGCTGGCGCGGTACTCCGCGATCACCTCGTTGTGGTCCACGATCGCCTCGAACATCGCGTCCAGA
>DASZNR010000155.1:0-81162 GCA_035551175.1 Amycolatopsis sp.
GAGAACATCGACCAGACCGCGTCCACCGGCGCGGGCGCGCAGGACCAGGGCGAGGACGACCTCGTCGGCGGCTTCGTCGCCGACGTCGTCGGCGAACGCGCGCAACGCCTGCTCTAGGCCGCGGGTGCGCAGCCGCACTGCAAGGGTCTCGACCTCGGTGGCCAAGGCGTCAGGGGCGGTGCGGGCCGAGCTGGTGATCGCCTGCTCCAGTCCGCCCGCGCCGGAGGCCAGGATGTCGGCCAGCCGCCGTACCCAGCTTGCCAATGCGTCCAAGCGGGCGATCAGTCGCTGCGCGTCGTGTCCGCGGGCCAGGATCGGCACGGTCACCGCCCCGGCCATGGCGATGATCGCGGCGACCGGCCAGCCAGTGGCCCACCACACCACCGCGCCCCCGACCACCGCCACAGCAACCCGCCGCAGCGGCAGCCGTGCCAGGCGCTCCCGCCAGCCTGCCGCACGCTGCGGCACGGAACCTCGAACGCCACCACCGGCTTTCCGCGGGGCAGGAGGCAGCATCGCCGCAACCGCGCAGGCGAGGGCCAGCACGGCGACGACGCCGAGCAAGCCCGGCCACACGTTCGTCATCGCCGGCCTCCTTCTGGGAACCCGGTGATGTTTCCGGTGCCTACCCCCGCACCGGCGATGTCGAGCTGGGCGCGGTCGAAGCCGTGCCGCTCCAGGCGCTCCAGCAGGTCACGGCTGGGCGCATAGGCCGGAACCGCGCGCCCGTCGGCAGGGCGTGGGGCGAAGATCCTGGTGATGTCCGGGCGGCCGGAATCACCGACCGGACCGACCTCAATGACCTCGGAGACGAACCGCTGTCGGTGATGCGCTCCGAGGTGGGTGTGGTCGGTCCGGGCGACGTGCACGACCAGGTCGATCGCCGAGGCGGTCCACTGGTGGGCGGCATCGATCGCCAGCGGCGGGGTAGCCAGCTGCCCGAGCGCCCCGATCCGGTCGAAGACCGCGGACGCATTGGTGGCGTGTAGGGTGCACATCCCGCCCGTCGCGCCGTTGCCCAGAGCCCGCAGCATCGCGGTGACTTCTCCGGCGCGGACTTCCCCGACGATCACCCGGCTCGGCGAGTGCCGCAGCGTCTGCTTGAGCAGATCGTCCAGGATGATTTCGCCGATCCCTTCGCTGTTGGCCGGCCGGGCTTCCAGCGGTGTGACCAAGGGGCGCGCGCCGATGTGTAGGCCGAGTTCGTATTCCTCCTCGACGGTCACGACGTGTTCGTAGTCAGGGATCTCGGTGCACAGGGCGCGCAGCAGCGTGGTTTTCCCCGCGGCAGGACCGCCGGAGACAATCACGTTGCAGCCCGCGCGTACTGCCGCGCGCACGAACGACGCGATCACCGGATCGAGCGTGCCGTTGGCCACGAGGTCGTCGAGGGTGACGTCGACCAGGCGGTGACGGCGGATCGCCACCCGCGGCCGGTCGCTGACTTCCATCACGGCCGCGACTCGAGCGCCCAGCGGGCCGCCAGCACCGATGCGAAGGTTTCCCAGCGGGCGGCCCGCATTGAACTCGCGCGACGTTTGCCCCTGGCGGGCGAACATCGCCGCGAGCATCTCGACCAGCTCGGCGTCGGTATCGGCCACCGGGTGCGGCCACGGCTCGATCGATCCGTCGGCCAGTTCGAGCAACACGTGGTCGCAGCCGTGCACGTGGATGTTCTCCACGTCCTCGCGCTCCAGCAGCTCCTCCAGCGCGCCCAGTCCGGACAACGCGGCCACCACCGCGCGAGTCAACCGGCGTTCCGCCTCCACCGACAACGGTGCCTGTCCGCCAGCGGCGCGACGTTGCACCCAAGAAGCGACTTCCTCGGTCACGTACGCGTGCATGCGTGTCTGCTGCTCCGCCGCAGACAGGGGCGTGTCCAGATGGGTCTCCCCAGCGGCGACGCGTTCCAGCCGGGCCGCGACCGACTCCCGGATTTCCCTTACAGCGCGCGGGTCCAGTTCGTCGCTCGCCGCGTGGTTCTGCGGTTTCCCGAACGCCTGTGGCGGATTGCCGCTGCCCCTGGTGACGCCGCCGTGTGGCGACGCCAGCGGCACCGGGTGCGGGTAGCTGGTGGGGCTGTTCGGGAGGCGGTATCCGTTGTGTGGCAACGTCATCGTGTTCCTCCGGTGAGCGCGCCTGCGGACACCGACGGTGCCTGGGTGCGCAATTCGGCGGGCGTGTAGTTGTGGTAGGTCCCGTGCAGGCGCCGCGCCGCACGGCGGCCTGCCCGCAGCAACGGCGACCGACGGGGCAGGGCGCCGCCGTCGACCCCGTCCGAGAGCACCATCGCGGTCCGTGCGTCCGCAGGGATCTCAACACCGGCGTCGCGGCCCAGTGCCGCGCGGACCTCTCGGGTGCCGGCGGGCGTGGTCGCGCATACCGCCAGTCCGAGTCGCTCCGGGGCGATCCGTTCGGCGAGCGCGGCCAGCACCGGGCGCGCGGCCAGCACGTGCCGCTGGGTTGGGCGCACCGCGAGCAACACGACATCGGCCGCCAGCAGCAACGGCCACGGCGTAGCCGCGCCGTAGCGGCCGACATCGACCAAGGAGTCGGCTGGATGACCGGTCACGGTCCGGAACGCGGCCAGCGACGCAGTCAGCCGCGTCCATCCCGCAGTCCCGACCGCGGCGTGTTGTTCCGGCGACGTCAACCCGGCCAGCAGACCCACGTGCCGTGCAGGCGGCACGGTCTGCACGTGGTCGATCAACGTGGCCGGGTCGCCTGCTCTCGCGTGGCGGGTCGCGGTGGCGTGCGACAGGACGCCGAGATCGGTGCGAACCGCGCCGTCCACGAGCCACTGACCCAGCCAGCCCGGCGCGAGGTCGCCACCAGCCGGGTCGCAGTCGGCCAGCAGCACCGGCGCTGGCCACGCCGCCGCTAACGCGGCCAACGTCGTAGTCGCACCCGGTGCTCCCTTGCCCGAGACGATCGTGATCATGGCCAACACCCTCACCGCCCTTCCCGACGAAGATTTGCTCGCTATGCGCCTGGTCCGAGCTGGACCACGACGACTTGGCCCGCGGCGGCGCTGGTCGCCGCAGGTGCGGCATCCGCGCCGACGACGACATCGACCGTGACCGCGCCGGTCGAGTCCGGCGGTCCAGTCCCCACCACCCGCGCACGAAACGGCCCGGCCGTACTCGCAGAAGCTTGTCCCGCATCGGTCCCGGTCCCGGCCGCGACCGGGCTGACCTGCACCAGGTCACCGCGCAACAGGCCGCGCGCGGGCAGATGACCCGGCTTCACCGCGAGCCCGACCAACCGCTCACCCGGCCCAGGAACCGGTTGCGCGGACACCTGGCCGGGTGCCAGCACAGTTCCCGCGGGCAACGAGGAGCGGGCGACCTGCCCGACCACTCCGGCAAGGTCACGGGCCGGAATTGAGGACCCGCCTTGGTCAGGGACCGCCTTCGCCACGCCGAGATCGCCGTCGCTGATCCGCTGGCCCCAGCCCACGTCCCGCGTCAGCACCACGACATCGATCCGCGCGTCCTGGCCCGCGATCAGGGCGTAGTTGCCGAACGCGGCCACCGCGGCCAGCACGACCGCGACGCCCAGCAGCCACCACCGCCGCCGACGCGGCACCCGCGGTCCATCGCCGTCGTTAGGCAGCTTGTCGTCGACTGGACCGCCACGTGCCTGGTGCGGCACGGAAAAAGACACAGTAGTACCCACCGGGCAACTCCTTACCCATTTTCGGAAATACAATTTTCTTATTTCTCACGGAATGCGTTTCGCATTCGCGATCCGCTAATTCGCGCGCAGAGCCTGTACCTCGGCCACCGCGAAGCTGGCTCTGGCCCTCGACTGCATTTGCGGGAAGTCCCCACCGACGTCAGCAGTTCCGTCCGATCCGACCCAGCTCACCGACCACTGGATTGCCCACTCCGCGCTGGCCTGATCGTTCGGCTGGCCCACCGAGCTACGGGTGTAGACGAATCCGCAGTCCGGGCTGGCCGCGTGCAGACCGACGGAGCGGTCGTACGGTGTGCCCGGTCCGGAACATGCCATCGAACCGCCTGTGCCCGAGTTGAAGGTCATGCCCACCGGCGTCGCGGTCACCTCGGCCCACACCGGGCCGACCTGCACCCGCTGCACGGCCGGATGCCACACCCCGCGGTCGGTCCATATCCAGGTGTTCTCGCCGACGATCGTGGCGTCTCGCCCGTCTGGCAGCCGCACGTCCGGTGAATGCCGAGGCACTGGCAACGGCAGCCGCAACTGCTCGAACGCCTGCGCCGCCAGCTCCGCGGGAGTCGGCAAGGGCGGTGGCGCGGCCGCGCCGGGGGCGGGCGGCGCGTTGTCTACCGGCAGCGGCGGAAGACACCTCACCCCGAACGCGCTTCCTCCCGGTCGGCCGGCACCAGGAGCACCACCGGCACCGAAACCTCCCACGAAACAACCCGGCGGAAGCCCGCTCGGCTCATCCACAGGACCGCCCGGGCCAGCCGCGGCCTGCCGACCGGCACCGGTCGGTTCCTTCCCCGGGCCGCCCGGACGCACCGGCGCTTGACCTCGCTGTTCCAACGCCCGCATGTCGATGTGCGGCGGTGCGACCAAACCGGAAACGTCTCCTGGGACGACGATGACCTGGCCATCGTCATCGCTTGGCGGAGGAGAGGCTGCTTCTGCCCAGGACGGCGGACCTGCTGCCGACATCCCGCACAGGCACAGGACACCGGTCGAGAGCCGGGCAATAGTTGCGCGAATCATCAGCATGTCCCGCCGGGAAATGCGACTTGCGAGACCTTCCACCGACCGTCAGCCGATCCGCGCTTGAGCTCCGCAGTGACCGGGTTCCGCGCCACACCAACGGTTTTCCTCTTGCCCGTCTTAGCGTCCGCCTGGCCTGCCCTCGAATCATCCTGGCAGTCGACGACCTTCGCGGAATCACCGGTGACCTGAACCGAGACGATGCGAGCGGTGACATCCCCGTACACCGCGACCCCGGCTTGCCTCTGTGCCCGCATCGCGCCCAAGGTCGTGGTGAGCTGGGGATCGACTGCTACCGCGGCGACGGCATCATGCCAATTGCTTTCCGGCTGGTCGGCGGTGTGGAACGTGCTGTGCCAGAACTGGCTGTACGCAAATTCGACAGCTTGTCGCTGCTCATCAGCTGATGACGTCGGAACCGCCGACGTCTGCGGTGGGGCCGACAGGTTGGGCGGGGAGGTCGGCGCAGGCGCGTTCCCGCCGCTGCAGCCGGCCAGCACGACAGCCACGCTGACCAGGGAGACACGCAATTGCCAGCGATCGGCACCGAAGTTGTTCACAAGACCCTCCCCGTCTCCTGCGCTGTCGATTCCCAGAGCAGCACGCGCCAGCGAAAGCTGCCATGCATCTAGGTCAACAGGATGCTGACCAACGAGCCGATAAGCAGTGGCGGACCAGCTGGAAATCTCGAATTCATACTCTTGGACGACACCGCGACCGCAATCGCGACCAAAGCAGTGAAGCCGCTGGCGATCAACAGGCCGCGCACCAGGCCGTCCCAGCCGAACCAACCGAGGTAGAGCCCGAGCGCGGCGTACAGGGCTGTGTCGCCGCCCCCGGTATGTTCCGGCGCGCACACCTGAACCAGTAATGAAAACCCCAGCACTGCCACCATCGACGCACACGCGAAGCCGAGCCGTGACCAGCTTCTGTGGACGATCGCGTCGAAGAGCAAGATCGCAGCGCCTCCGCCCGCCAACGCTGCCACCATCGGAAACGGCAACCTCCGGCAACGCAAGTCGGTGAGTGTCAAGCCACATGCCAGCGCGCATGCCCAGCACCACGCCACCCAGATCGGCGTGGCCCCGAGCCGGGAAAGCGCGATCCAGCCGAGCCCCGCCAGCAACATCGACATGCTTGCGGCCAGTGCCGTGCGCGCGAACGGTCCCGGAACCAGGGTGGCGCCGGTGCTTCGTTCGGCCGCTGCCAGCACAGAGGGCCCCGCAACAACGCTGGCGACTCCCCACGCCAGAATCAGCATCATCGACTGCCTCCTGGTAACGGAAAGCGTCCTGGTGCTGGGCTGAGGTCGCGGAACGTTCGCCCGGTCCTCCGGATGCGCTGGCAGGATTTACGTTTTGCATCACGACGAGCCCTTCTCTCCGTCGCAGCAGGGTGAGGGACGTTCCCAAGCAAAGGATCCGGCACCGAGAACGTCTCGTGCGGCGGTGATGTGCGCGAAGACGCTCTCCGGCAAAGTCTCCGCAAAATCCGTCAAGCGGCGAAGATCAGTATCGACCGGCAAGGCCGGGTGCGTGCAGTCCTTGAAGTCGTCCAGTCCAGCGTGTTGGAGCTTCACTTCCCATTCCCGGATGAGCACGAGGCAAGCATTCACCTGCCGGACGACCTCACTGAGCGCGCAGTCGACGACGGCGACCGATTCGCGAGCCGCGACCGCCAGGTCACCGACCGCGGAATCGGGATCTTCGGCCAGTTCGACGGCGAGGCTGCGGGCTGCTCGTGTTCGATCGAGACAGCACAACGCGTGCCACACGAGTCTGTGCACCTTGGCCGGAACCGTCGGGTCGATCCAGGCTCGTGCCGGGCTGCAGTGCAATTCGCCCACTCCGTCGATCAAGATCCGCGCCACGTGCCGCAACTCGCCGAGTTCGCGGAAGTCGCGACTGCGGAAGAAGAGGACCCGATCGAACCGCCAGGGATTCGCAGTCTCGTGACGGTGATCGGTCAGCAAGCGGGCGGCGTTGTCCAACCCGACGACCACGCTCAGGCCGCACACGACGACACACACGCAGACCAAGGTCGCCCCCATTCCGGTCGTCAGCGCCAGGGCCGCTCCGACAGCGCCGCAGAGGCAATTGAGGACGACGGCTGGGCTGAGTGCCGCACGGATGCGTACCCGGCGCAGTTCAGAGACGGATATGTCAGGATTCAGGAGCAGGGAGTCCAGCCCGTCCGGGAAGGTCGCGGTGCGCACTGGCCCTGCCGGGCAAGCTGCGTTTCTGCGCGCCATGGCTTCTCCAAGGTCTGGGCGGCTCTTCCCCGCCGAGCGTTCGAAGCTCGCCTGCGAACGGGTGAGCCGTCCGCGTACCGATTCCGGCAGGTGTGCCGCCGGAAGGCGATCGTTCGGGTCCGGCGTCCTCTCGGACGAGACGCGAGGGCCCGGCTTGACGCTCGGTTGCCGGGCGCCTCGCTGCTTCCGTCCCCGGTTCCGTTCCCCGGGCACCACCCCGGTCTAGCCCGCTGACCTCGAGTGAGTGCAAGGTAACGACCTACTGAGTTTGGGCTCACCACGCGCATGTTCACCCATTCAGTCCACAGAACAAGCGATCTGCCGGAAGCGGTGGCGACGGGTTGTCCACATCAGGTATTGAGCTGATGTGGACAACGACGAAGGCACGTCATACGGGCAAGCGCTCCACGAGGTGCTGTCCCTGCTGATCGGGCAATGGACAATCCCCGTCATCACCACGCTTGCGGTAGGCGAGCTGCACTTCAGCGAGTTGAGGAGCGAAGTGAACCGCGCTCTAGCTGGACAGCGGACTCCGATCAGCCCGCGCGTGCTGACCGACACTCTCAAACGGTTGGAGAAGAACCACATCGTCGAACGCAAAGAGGAAGAAGATGCCAAAGTCGGAACAGCGCGGGTCTGGTACAACCTCACGCTGGACGGACGGGAACTGCTCAGCATGCTGAGGCCTTTGGCCAGCTGGGCGGCGAACCGCCCAAAGCCTGATCCGGCTTGAGCTAAATCGTCCCGCTGACCTTTACCTGATTCCGGCCGGCGTTCTTCGCCGCGAAGACTGCGTTGTCAGCAGCGAACATGACATCGTTCAGCTCAGGTCCAGCCGCGGGGAACGCAGCTGCTCCAATCGAGACGGTGATCTCCAGTCGCTCGCCGCGCATCCGCTCCACTTCGGCAGAAGCCACCCGTTCTCGGATGCGTTGTGCCACGGCGACTACGGATTCCGCATCACCTCCTGGCAGCATCACAACAAATTCGTCGCTGCCGAGATGTCCGCACAAGTCGTCACACCGCGCTACGGAACTCAGCGCGGCACTCGCCGAGCGAAGAGCCTCGTCACCCACAGCGTGGCCGTGAGCATCGTTCACTTTTCCGAGATGGTCGACGTCGATCAGCACGATGCCGAACGTGGTGCCCAGACGGCGGGCACGGGCGAACTCGGCTTCGGCAAGTGCTCGCCAGGTGGCGATGTTGAGAAGCCCGGTTTTGGGATCCGTCCGCGCAGCCTGCTCGAACTGCCGGACGAGCGCGCTGCGGTGCAGCGCATAGAGCGGGACGAACACGAGCACAAGCAGCCAAGGAAGCTGCCCGATCAACAGGGCAGCCACGACGCCCATGCAGAGGGTTGCCAGTTCGAGGAGGTTTTCGTTCAGGCGACCGATCAGGTGCTTCGGCGACCAGTTCGCGGTGGACAACGCGATAACAGACCCGACGATTGCTGAATTGACCACGAAGTAAGCCGCGACCACCGCGATGACGCCGAGACCGGTCCACACGCTCCGGTCGTGGCCGATCGGGATCACGCCCGCCGCACGACCGCACCAGGCCGCCACTTGGCAGGACAGGATCACGTTGCACGCGCTGAAAACCGTCCGGTACGCGTAGACCCCCTCGACGCCGCGCCAGCTGCGGAACCACAGATGCGCATAGAGCGCAGCCACAACGACCGCGGCAAGAGGTGCCGGAAGGGCGAGCGCCGCGGCCAGCGTCCATACGGACGAAAAGTTCACGTGGGGCGTATCGGCAAAACGACGACGGCGGCGCTCGACTTGACGAGCCATCTCGGCAGCTGCCACTCCGAGACCGATCACGAGCAGGCATCGGAAGAGGTCGTCGAGTGCTACTCGGGCCGATACGGATGCGCAGACAACGACCGTGATCGCGACTGCCTCGACAAACAGCACAAAGGCGCGAACGCTTGCCGAGAGTGACCAGATTGACCAGCTTCTCACCCCGTGTCCCCCACTGGGGTGTCGTGAGCCGGTGGCTCGATTCATACTGATCTCGCTTCCGTTCCCAAGGGGAGGTCCGCGGTCTTGCATCCGTGTTCCTAGCTGCGGCCCTTCCCGCCGCCGGATACCCCTGGAGGGCTCGCATGCGCAACAAAGACTGGTGAACGTCGTCGGCCTGGCGGCTCGGACTCGTCCTCGGCGGCTCTCTCCTGCCGCGGACGAGTCCGCGTCCAGACAAAGGCAGCGCCAAGAGCCACCGCGGACGCAAGAGCACCGGACACCGCAACGGTGGGGGCAGGTCCGATTCGGTCAGCCACAACGCCCGCGACCACGATCGCCAAGCCCTGCGACGTGATGATGCAGGTGCTGAGCCTTCCCATGACCGTTCCGCGCCGGTTGTCGGGAACGATCGCCAGGACGACGGGCTGCAACCGGACCAAGTAGCACGTCGACAAAGCGCCAGACACTGCCCACGACAAAGCGGCAACCGGCAACGACGGGACCATTGCCGCCATCAAGGGCAATCCCGCTGCGATCGCCGGAACGAGCACCGCAAACGGCGAGGCGACCGATCTGCTTCGTCCCGCCCACCAGCCTCCGATGGCGCTGCCCACTGGATTCGCCGCCATCAGGAGGCCGACCGCGAAGGACGCAGCACCGGCCGTTTTCGCGAATGGTGCGGCGATGCCTTCGGGCACCTCCAGCAAGCCAATCATCGAAATGAGGATCACCGGGGCGGCAAGCTGGCCGGCGTAGCGCGGGTTGGCGATAGCCGGCGCTGCCGACCGCTCGGCAGCCGGCGCGTGTCGCGCCGCGGGACGAGGACGGACGCCGACGAGCACGATCGCGGCGCTGAGCAGGAACGTCCCGCCGTTGATCGCAAGCACCGGTCCAGCTCCGAGAAGCGGCACCAGAAGTCCGCCCAAGCCGAAACCGGCCACCTGGGCGATCTGCATCGTGACCTGCCGCAAGCCGAGTCCCGCCTGAAGGAGGTCCGCAGGAAGAACGTCCGGGAGCAGCGCGAGCTGTGCCCCTTTGAACGGTGCGCCAGCAAGAGTCAGAACGCCGACCAGGCACCACATCGCAGGTAGTGGTAGCCCCGGCAGCGCCATCGCGATTGCCAGGCCGCCCCGAATCACATCAGTCGACACGATCACCGCGCGGCGCGCGTATCGATCGGCTAGCCCGGACAGGAGGAAGCCGCCGAGCACGGACGGCGCGAACGTCAAGGCGTAGGTCAACGCAGTCAGCGAAGCCGAGCTGGTGCGATCGAAGACCACCAACGCCAACGCAACCCGGGCAAGCTGGTCACCGACGACCGACAACCCTTCGGCCGCCCACATTGCGCGGAATTCAGCGCAGCTCAACGCCGCGGAAAAGTTCCCACGGCCGCCCTCAGCCATCGGTTCGCCCCCTCCCCGGAGCCCACCATCCGACCGGTGCCTGCATCACCGGCGATCTGCGGATATACCAAGGTATGCCCGGGGCGTATGCAAATGGATACAATCAGCTACAGTTCACCCGTTTGAACCGCGGACGCGACGCTGAGTGATCAGACCTCCGCACCTGCTCGGGCTGGCGACCCCGGCGCTCCAGCGGGCGAACGCTGAGCCTCTTCGCCCGGAGCCCGACCGGCCGCCGACTTACGACAGCGGGGCGCGGCCGGGCCTCGCAGCAGCGGCTGACCTCGCAGAATCACCGTGATAGCTTGGGCGCTCCAAAGCGGCTCGCTTCTGTCCATGCCGCTTTGACGGGGCCGGTAGCTCAGTTGGTTAGAGCAGGAGACTCATAATCTCTTGGCCGTCGGTTCGAGCCCGACCCGGCCCACTGCACCACCCCTTTGACGGAAGCCCCGACCGCGATAAGACAGCTCCCGAAACCACACCCGTTTGTCGGGGTGCCGCACGAGGTTTGGTCGCATCAGCAACTGGCGTTGTTGCGTAAGGTCGAACCCGTGGCAATTCAACGTCCCTTCGAGCTGAACGGCAGTCCGCTCCGGCTGCCGTCGCCCATTGTCGAACTGGAGGACGACCGCCTCGAACTGAAGGGCATTCGGCTCCTGCTCAAGCGTGACGACCTGATCCATCCGGAGCTGCCGGGGAACAAGTGGCGCAAGCTGAAGTTCAACCTCGAAGAGGCGCTCGCCCAAGGCCACGAACAGCTCTTGACCTTCGGCGGCGCGTACTCGAACCATTTGCGCGCGACGGCCGCGGCGGGTCGGCACTTCGGGCTCAACACCGTCGGCGTAGTTCGGGGCGAGGAGCACCTGCCGTTGAACGAGTCTTTGTCCTACGCCGCGAAGATGGGCATGCGGCTCGTATACCTGGACCGAACGACTTACCGGCGCAAGACGGACCCCGCGGTGCTGGACCGCCTCATAGATCAGCTCGGTCCCAGCTACGTGCTTCCCGAGGGCGGCAGCAACGGCCTGGCCGCACGAGGATGCACCGAACTCGTCGAGGAAATAGCCGAAGACTTCGACACCATCTGTTGCGCTTCCGGAACCGGGTGCACCCTGGCGGGCATCGCCGCATGTCTCCGGCCAGGACAGCACGCGATCGGGTTCAGCGTGCTGAAGGGCGGAGACTTCCTCGAAGACGAAGTACGGCGATTTCAGCGCGAGGCCTTCGCCATCGAGACCGATACCTGGTCGGTGGACACCTCCTTCCATTTCGGCGGCTACGCCAGACGGACACCGGAATTGGATTCATTCATCGCCGACTTCGAGCAGCGCCATAGCATGGTGCTCGACTGGATATACGAGGCGAAGATGATGTACGGGATCTTCGCTCGAATCGCGTCCGGCCACTTCACTGCCGGGAGCACTGTGGTGTCCGTGTTGTCCTGATCAAACCTTTTCGTGGTAGCTGCGCTGTACCTGCTTGGACGTGTCCGAACTGCACCAAGTCAGCTGCCACTCGCCTGAATTGATCGTAAAATCGCGACCGAAACCCAGCCACATTCCGTTCATCCGCTGGTTGGATGGATTGATCACCAATTGCAGGGTTCCGTGGTAGGTGGCTCCCTGGTAGTAGCCGCCTGGCGAGGTCTGCTCGCGCCACGTCCCGGTTGCCACGGCCTTGTCCAGCGCCAGTTCCAGCCTCAGACGCGAGCCGGTCGAATGCGGCAGACTCTCGCCGATGAGCCGGTTTTCGCGTTGACGCAGAACGACATAGTGCTCGCCGACGAAGTCCTTGCCGCGGCCGCTGCTCGGGTAGACGTAGCGGCTGTGCCAGATCCCGGAGACGTCTTCACTCTGCGTGTTCCGTTCCGTCGCCGCCGCAGAAGAAGTTTCGTCCGCAAGCACCGGGCTTATGGAGGCCAGCGACAGCGCGGCACTGATCTTGAGCAGCAACGACCGCCGGTTCACTCCGGAACCTTCACCATCCGCCCACGTCGTCGCCATTTTGGCCAGTTCGTGAACGTCGGCTTCACCCAACCGCGCGACGACGTCCTCAATCGAGGCCGCTGGTCGCTCGATCTCAGCGAGTTGCGCTCTGCCCTGATGCGCGGGGTCGGCGGACCGATGGTCAGCGACGTCCGCAAGCAAGTCAGCCACCCTGCACTCGTACAGTTCCGCCAGCCGGCACAGCACATCCAACGGCGGAGCGTGCCCCGTCGCGGCGGGCCACAGCTCCCAGTACGAAAATGCTTTGTCAGTTTTCGGTTCGGCTGGCCAACGCAGGCTCCATCGCTCGGCAGCCTCGCGCTGGCTCCAGCCATGCGCCAGGCGAAGTGCGGTGCGCATATTGACGTGGTAGCGGTCGGACAAGACTGTTGCGATCTCCGCCCACGTCTTGGACTTAGCCCGAAGCTGAGCTGAAAGCTCACGCTGCTTGCTCCGCACGCTGACCGTGGCCGACGGCATGGCAATCCCCCTCCAGACAACTCTGAGCGGACCATACGGCTCTTTGAGTATGGAGCAAGTTCTCCCCGTTGAACAGGGAGATCCCCTCCCTCAAGATCACAGTTACGCCGTGTGGTTTACCCGCTTGAGCTGCGGTTTCGTTGGTTGTGGCACCCCGGCGGCTGGTTAGACACCCGCAGTCGCGAACCCGTCCCGCAGGCACCGCGCCCCCCATTGCCAGCGGGAACAGGCGTTCCCGGTCGACGGGGTGCCGCCAACTCCCGGCGACTGACGGAAGAGGCGGTATCGGTGATTGAATCGGCACATTTCGACCGGTCGCAGACAGGTAGTGCGTCGCACGCGTCCGAAGAAGCGCGGGTTGAGCCGACCCAGCTCTACGATCTCGCGGTTCTCGCGCTCGTTGCACATGCCCCAGCCGCCGATGCCAACGCGGATTTCGGCAGGTGTTGTAACTGCGGGAAGCATTGGCCTTGCACCACAATCCGGCTCGCCGCGAGGATCAGGGACGGATTCTGATGACGGTTACGGCGAGTTGGCCGCCGGGCCGCGTCTCCGACGAGGAATCATCGGTTCGAACCGCGCGCCCGATCTGGATGACCAGTTACGAAGACGGTTTGGACCATCTTGTCGATGACGACGAGATGGTTCGCGCGATCCGACTCGGCATGTTCCGTGCACTGTGCCGGACGCTGGTAATTCCTGCACCGATGACGCAGCCGTCGCTGCCTCCATGTCCAGGGTGCGTGGCTGAGCAGCGACGCAAGCTGCATGTCGAGTGGCTTTTGCGAACGTTACGGCGGTCGGTGTCCGCGCACTCGGTAGCGCGGCATTGCTCACCCGGCTTCGTGCGCAAGCTCACCGACGTTGCCCACGACTTCCTAGCGAGTCCTTCACCAGTCGGACGCCACGCAATGCGGGGCGAGCAAGCGCTGCCAGCCGCGGTCGTCGACCATGCCGAACCAACTCGACTGCGGAACGAATCGTGACGAAGACGAGTCTCCGAGCACGGCCCTGGACTCGCAGCGCGCTTCTCGCTATCGAGTTGAGGGCTGCGCGTATCCACGAGCGCCGGGGCCTCAACGAATTGGCGCGGAGGGTCGGTGTCGCCAAGGCAGTGCTCTCGTCATGGGAACATGCTGAGAGGACACCGCATCTCGAGGACGTCGCGGGCATTCTCGGAGCACTCGGCGTCATCGGCGAGCGCAAGGCACGGATCCTGGAGCTGGCACGTCACCCAGACTCGGACTCGATCATCTTCGGTCGCCGGGGTTTACCGCGCCACTTCGCGTTGGCAGAGGTATGCGCACGCGCGGCGGAACGCATCGTCGAGTGGCACCCGCTGCTCGTGCCAGACCTACTGCGAACGGTCGACTACGCCATCTCAGTTGCCAGATCCTTACCACCCCAGGCCCGACCAAAAACCGAGCACATACGCGCGCACTGCGACGCGAACAACGCGATATTGAACGACAAGGAGGCTTGCGTCTACATCGGAGAACAAGCATTGACGCACCCGATGGGCGATGCGACTGTCGTCGCCGAGCAGCTTCGCCGACTCATCCGGATTCAGCAGGCCAACCGTCGAGTCTCCGTGCGCGTGGTACCGAACAATATCGGCAGCCACATTGGACTCTCTGGCACGTTCACCGGTTACCACACAGCAGTGGGTCGGATTGTGCACAGGCCACTCAGCTGCTGCGGAGAGTTTCTTCTGGACGGTGACGGGCTCTATGCGGACCTTGACGCCCAACTCGGCGAGACCGCTCTCACCGCGGCCGATTCCGCAGCATTCATCGCCCGCCACGCCATGCACCTCGTGACGGCTGCCTCGTAGATCCCGTCGGGCACGTTGAACGTTGTCCATAGACCGCGCGAATCGCTGACGTGTACGCGTCGGCTGGCCGCGAGCGCAGCGCCGAAGAGCGTTGCAGTTCCGGGATTCTGTCGCCGTTGCTGTACGGCAGAGGATTTCTCTGGTGCACCTCGCACGCTCGCGCCCGAGTGCCCACATCAGCGACGCCCCGACTGCGGGCTGGAAGCCACCGTCTGCAGCGGCAACCGCATCAACCTCGTCGACGCGCTCAACCTCACCCTCCACGGACTCACCTGACCCCGCGGGATCGCAGCCCTTCACATGAGACGCAGCCTGGACGCGCCTGCCATGACAGATGACGGTTCTGCTGCAGACGTCCCTGGTCGGCTCGTTCCGCGCTCAGCACTGGCTCCATGGATACAGAGCACTGAATTGGTCGAACGCGTCGTTCAATTCCTCATCCCGAGCCAGATCGTCGACGGCGATCGATGCTCCCGAAAGCACGTCCGCGGCAGCGAGCACACCGACGACAGCCTGCACTACCGCGGCATATCGACCCGGCGGCACATCAGGTGGCAATTGCACCCGAAACTCACGAGGTCCCACACACGGAAGACTGCCTGTCATCAGTTGATGACACCAACACATGTCATGGCCGGGTTTAGTCGCTGTCGGTCGTCCATCCGAACACGCTGAGGAGGGCCCCACACAACCCGCTGGCTGGACGCCCTCGACGCCGACGTGGCGGTCATCCCGCCCAGACAGCACGTCTACGACACTGCGCCCGCCGCCGCGGCAGGACGCCTGCTCGACTCGGTCCACCGCCAACTCGAGACCCACCTAGCACAGCCGACGCCCACCAACCAGAACGAGACCACGAGGCGACAGCTGGTGTCACCAGAAGCCGAACGCACAAGAACCCTCATTCGGCGCATTTGCCGGAGGAATCCGCCGCCAGCGGCGCGGCAGCAAGCTGAGTACGCAGATCCGCTGCGGCGAGTTCGGTCAGGTCTACGCATCGGCCAGCATCCCCATGGCGGCAGCCGAGCTAGCGGCAGGCCGGGACACCGGGGGTCCACTGGGCGCGCAGCCGTTATCCGATGCGTGCGGCTTCGCTTTCGGTGACAGTGGCACCAGGGATCTCGGGGTGACAGAGAAGTTTCAGCAGCCGGGAACGGAGCGCGTTCTCGCTGTGCCCGAACCGGGTGATGAGCGAAGCCATCAGGTCCGCCTGGCTATGTCCGCTGGCGTCTAACCATGCAGTACGCAGCGCGTCTTCGTCTGCTGGCGTCCATGGACCGCCGGCGTTGGCCGGACCGCGGCGGGACGGAGCGCTTGTACCTGCTGCGGCTGGCGCGGGGGACGACGGCGGCAGCGGGAGCGACCTGAGCCTGGTGAGGTCGACCAGCGTCCAGGCGTCGAGCTGCCCGTCGCTGCCGGCTATGCCCGGAAGCGGCGGTGGCCGCGCGGCCACGGCCGGCGCTGGTGTCTGCGGCAGGTTGTGCAGGGCGGTCTGCCTGAGTTCCCGGTCGGCGTCGGGTTCAAGCGGCCTGTGGGTGCCGAAAACTATGTCACATCAAGCGACCTGCTGATATTCGTAGATCAGACCGCCAAGTCGACCGTGCCGACGTACCGATCTGGCCTCACACATCCGGACCGGAACCTGCGTTCGGGCGGTCGTTGGCCCAAGGAGCGATGAGGTCGATGGTGGTTGAAGTGATCGACGTACTCGGCCAGGACCTGCTCCAGATGAGGCCGGTTGACGATGAGCATCCGATCCAGACACTCGCGGCGAACGCTGCCCACCCAGCGTTCAGCGATCGCGTTCGCCCGCGGCGCACGAACAGGACTGCGCAGGATGTCGATGCCGACCGAGGCGAATACCTCATCGAACGCAGTGGTGAACTTCGCGTCGCGGTCACGGATCAGAAACCGTAGACTTTCCACGCGACCATCAAGCTCCATCAGCACATTCCGGACCTGCTGAACCACCCACTCCGCAGTCGGATGAGCGGTCACACCTGCAACATGGACACGACGACGGTCGTGTTCAACAAAGAACAACACGTACAACCGGCGCAGCAACACCGTGTCGACGTGGAAGAAGTCGACCGCCAGGATGCCCTTAGCCTGGGCAGTGAGGAACTGCTTCCATGTCGGTCCCGTTCGGCGCGGTGCCGGGTCCAAGCCTGCACCCTTGAGGATCGTCCATACCGTCGATGCCGCGATTGTGTGCCCCAGCCCGACGAGTTCACCGTGGATTCGCCGGTAGCCCCATCGTGGGTTGTCCCGGGCCATCTCCAGCACCAACCGGCGGATCGCTGCCGCGACCGCCGGGCGCCCTGGTTGGCGGAGACAGGTCCACCGACGCCGCACTAACGAGGCGTGCCATCTCAAGATCGTCCGTGGCGACACGATCAACGTCAACCGACGCCAGTTCGGCACCAGCCGCACCAACGCCGATAACACAGCGCGATCAGCCCAGGTCAGATGCGGCCGCGTCACCTGGCGCCGCAGCACCGCCAACTGATGACGCAGCACGAGGATCTCCACGTCCTTCGCGGCCGCGGGCCGAGCACACAGCACCAGCCACCCGAACACCCGCGTCACCAGCAGATACAGAAACCTCATGACCACAACTCGTGATCATCGACCACCGGGCAGTCACCCCATCAACCACCCGCCCACACGCCACGAATCAGCTGGTCAGAACCTATGACAGCGTTTCCGGCACCCACAGGCCTCGTGCAGGACGACACCGCGCGTGCCGTCGTCTCCGCGGGCAGCAGCTTTGGCGACCATTAACCTAGTTCGCAACAAAATGCGGCGCTCATGCGACTCCTTCGTTATGAGCGCCACTCCACTTTGGCTGCAGGTTGTCATCCCCGCTTCCACGCTTGTGGGCGGGTTCGCACTCGGGCGCGTCACCAAAGCCCTCGACCGCAGGCAGCAACGACGTGACGAGGCTGCCAACCGACGGCCGGAGTTCCAGGTGACTCGCCTCACCGGATCAGGCTATCGCCTGCACAACATCGGCGACACCGGAGCGACCGCGATCCGAATTGACTCGGGAAGCTATCCGCGCGAACGCCTGATGCACCTGCCAGAGGAACCCTTCAATCTGGCCAAAGACCAACCGGTCGACTTCATCATGTCGACCGGGATCAACATGCCGAAGCCAGCCGCTTTTGTCGTGCGATGCGCGGAGCTGCCTGGGGGTGTACATGTACCTGTCCCGTAGCCACCTCGAAACCTCCGCCTCTTCAGGCAACTTGCCGCCGGGAGCGCAGCAGGACGCCTCGCCCAGGCACGCACTGCCAAAGTGCCCGTCGAATCCGGCTGCGGCTCTCCACGGGCTGCGCGCGCCACAAGCCGACTGTCTTCCTCGGAACTGCAGCGTAGTATTCTCCGGGAAAATCGAGACATTCGGTGAGCAAGACGCTGACCTGCTCCTGACCTCGCTCGCCGACTAGTGCCGATACGACCCAGGCGGTAGTCCTCGACCCCGCTGAGACGAGCGCGCTTTTACTTTTTGCCAGAGACCGGCATCGGACGCCCTGGATGATTCGAGTCTGTCCCCGGTCGCACGGGGCCGCAAATTCCAGTGCCACCACCCAACATCGAGTCATGGAGCGGAGTCACGTCTCCTCGGCGGCACTGCCGTGGCCACTCGCGTTGAGCGTCGCTCCGGCAGCACGTCTGAACTGCGTCGTCAACTGCAGAGCTACCAGGAGAGAGAACTGAGCTATCGGACCGGCCGCGACGTCGTGTTCTGGAGCTACTGGCGCGACGCCGGCGACGAGGGTCAGATCGGCGAGAGCGCTGAGCGGCGACGGAGAGAACGCCGTGACAGCGACAACCGCAGCGCCGGCCGTACGTGAGGCTTCCGCCGCTTGTCTGGTCACGTTGTTGGTCCCGCTGTAGCTCACAGCGACACAGACGTCCTCGGCGGTAAGGGTGCGTGCCGCCATCTGCTGCACGATCGCGTCGAACGGAGCCTCGACGGCACAGCCCGCGCTAGTAAAACGGACGGCGGCTGCTTGCGCGGGGAAGGACGATTCGCCGTTCCCTACGAACAGGATTCGCCGCGCCCGGGCAAGCAGGTCCGCCGCGCGACCGAGGGCGGCACGATCGAGCGCGCACATCGCATCGCCGACTACCCCCGCGACCGTCGCGAATACGGCGGCGGCCACGGTCTCCGGCGAGTCGCCGGGACCGAAGTCGGGGCGGACAGGCTGTCCTGCCGGGTCGGCCTCACGGGCCACTTGCAGCCGCAGTTGCTGAAACCCGCGAAATCCGGCGCGCTGACAAGCACGCACCGCCGTAGCGGTCGATGTGCTCGCGGCGGCGGCCAAGTCGGCTACTGACCACCCAATGATCTCATCCGTCCGAGACAACAGAACTTCCGCCACCCGCTGTTCGCTCGGCAGCAGCGAGGGCAACGAGGACCTGATCCGGGCGAGTGCACCGAAGCCACGCTGCTCGACCATGAGCCGTCCCCGATCCGCTTCCAGTACCGACCATCAAAAGATAGTCTAACGATGGATAATCCATCAATCATGCAGTAGGAGGCGGGCATGGACCTGCACCACCGCGAGCTGTGCGACCTCGACGAGACTGTCCTCCACCAGACGCCGTTCCCCCTGCGGCACGCGAGCACTTCGGACGTTCGCTTCTTCGACCGGTACTGGCTGCTGGCCGCGGACCCGCGCGGGTCCGCCGGACTCATCGCAGGACTGGGCTGCTACAAGAACACCGGCAGCGTCGACGGCTACGTCTCGATCCAAGCTGGCGCGAAGCAGTACAACACGCGATTCGCCCGCCCGTTGGACGACGATCCGGACAACCTTGCGGTGGGCGATCTCCGGATCGTCGTGGAGAAGCCCTTCGAACGGATCCGGCTGACCGTCGACCCGGCGTCGTCCCCGCTCGCGGCGGACCTGGTCTGGACGTCGACCTTCGGGCCGCACCTCGAGCCGCACCATTTCGACGCCCCGGCCGGACGGACGATGCAGGACATGACCCGCTACGACCAGCTCGGGCGATGGCAGGGATGGATCGACCACGGGGACGGCCGTATCACCGTCGACGACTGGTTCGGGGCGCGTGACCATTCGTGGGGGATCAGGCCAGGGGTGGGCGGCTTCGAGAAGTCCCAGGGCGACCCGAGCATGAAGGCCGACATGCCCACCACGCCCCGCAAGGCGATGCTCCATCTCGTTCTGTACGCCGAGGCCGGTGACGAATTCCTCGCGCTCCAGTACCGGGAGAACGCCGATGGCCGCCGCTTGGCGCTGGACGGCGAGCTCATCGGGCGCGACGGCTCCCGGCGACGCGTCTCCGACCTTGACCTGCACATCGAATTCGTCGGCGAGAGCCGCGCGTACCGGGAAATCCAGCTGACAGTCACGCTGGAAGACGACAAGACCAGGGTGATCAGGGCGGAGCCGCTGTTGCACGCCTGGGCGTACTCCGGCACGGGGTACGACGGCGGTTACAACGACCGCCGCGGACTCGGTGCCTGGCGGGGCACCCTCGCGGAGCACGATGTCTACGAGTACGTGCCCCCGGAGGGTGTTGAACTCGACGGGAAGCCTGTTCCGCCTGGGCACCGGGAGCAACCCGTCACCGTGACCATGGACGGGACGCCGGGGCTCGGCCACTGCCCGGTGATCACGCGCGGGGCATTGCCCCGCTATGGCCTCGCCTGATCAACCGGCGACGGTCCAAGTGTCCTTCCCGGTAAGCAGGGACTGCAGGTCAGGCTGGTGCTTAGCTCGGGCGTCCTCGAGCTGAGCACGGGCCTGGTCGTCGTAGGTGGGGCGTTCGACTTGGCGGAGGATGCCGGTGGGGACGTGGTTGAGGTTCTGGTCGCCGAGGCGGGTGAGCGCGAAGGCGTAGGAGGTGTCGGCGATCGACGGGTCGTGCACTACGAGGTTGTCTTCGCCGATTTCGGCGACTTTGCCGACGTCGAGGCCGCCCCAGTCGCCGCGGCGGACGCCGTATTCGCCTTCCGGGCCGAACCGGATCGGTTCGCCGGTGCGGAGCGGGATCAGCCGGGAGGCGGCTTCGTCTTTGTCCTTCAGGACATCGAAGGCGCCGTCGTTGAAGATCGGGCAGTTCTGGTAGATCTCCACCAGCGCCGAGCCGCGGTGTTTCGCGGCGGCTTCGAGGACTTCGGTGAGGCCTTTGCGGTCGGAGTCTAGTGCGCGGCCGACGAACGAGGCTTCCGCGCCGATGGCCAGCGACAGCGGGTTGAACGGGGTGTCCAGCGAGCCCATCGGGGTGGATTTGGTGACCGTGCCCTGGTCGGAGGTGGGCGAGTACTGGCCCTTGGTGAGTCCGTAGATGCGGTTGTTGAAGAGCAGGATCTTGATGTTCACGTTGCGCCGCAGGGCGTGGATCAGGTGGTTGCCGCCGATGGACAGGGCGTCGCCGTCGCCGGTGACGACCCAGACCGACAGGTCCGGGCGGGTGGTGGCGAGCCCGGTCGCGATCGAGGGCGCGCGGCCGTGGATCGAGTGCATGCCGTAGGTGTTGAGGTAGTACGGGAACCGCGAGGAGCAGCCGATGCCGGAGATGAAGACGATGTTCTCGCGTTTGAGCCCGAGGGTGGGCAGGAAGGACTGCACGGCGTTGAGCACGACGTAGTCGCCGCAGCCGGGGCACCAGCGGACTTCCTGGTCGGACTTGTAGTCCTTGGCCTTCTGCGGTTCGTCGGTGGTCGGCACCAGGTCGATGCCACCTGGCTGCGGCAGCCCATTGGGCTGCGGCAGCCCGAGATCGATGGCGGTCATGCCGCCCTACCTTTCAGGGATGTCCGCGGTCCGCGAGGATCGGCGGATGCAGGTGGAGCGGGTATGGCTTTCATGCCTGCTGCCGGTGATGGTTCAGAGTGCTGTGCCGCCCGCTCCACCACCTGGTTCTGACCGCTGATTAGGCACTGCGAACCATCGCTATGTAGGGCGTTGACGGCGGAATCGGGACGCACCACACCGTGTGATCGACCGGAGGTTCGATGGCAGTAAAAGCAGGCATCGATGTCGCCAAGGAGTTCCACTGGGTCGCGATCGTCGCCGCCGAGACCGGGAAAGTCCTGCTCTCCCGGCGCGTCGACAACGACCCGGACAGCATCGACGCCCTGATCGCCCAGCTGCGCCAGGCCGAAGCCGAGCACGGCGAGCTCACCGCCGCGATCGACCTGATGGGCGGAGTGGCCAGCTTGCTGACCGCCATGCTGCTGGAGGCAGGTGTCCGCCTGGTCCACGTCCCGGGCCTGGTGGTCAACCGAGCCCGCCGCGCCAGCAAGGGCGGCGAAGCCAAATCCGATCCCCGCGACGCGGCCACCATCGCCGACCAGCTGCGCCTGCGCGACGACTGGCGCATCGTCACCGCCGAGGACGACATCACCCTCGACCTGCGGATGCTGGTCTCCCGACGCCGTGAACTCGTCATCGATCAGACCCGCCGCCTCAACCGGCTGCGCGAAACCCTGGCCGGGTTCTTCCCCGGCCTGGAACGCGTCGTGGACGTGACCAACCTCAGCGACCTGCGGCTTCTGGTCCGCTTCGTCACACCGGAAGAGGTCCGCGAAGCCGGACGCGACGGCCTGATCGATCACATGCTGGCCGCGGGCGTCCGCCGCAGCTATGCCGAACCCTTGGCAGGCAAGGCGATTGCGGCCGCTCAGGCCCAGCATGTGATCGTTCCCGGGCAGAAGCGCATGGCCGAGTTCGCCCGCGAGTTCGCCACCGACGCGATCGCGGCCCGGCACCGCATCGGCGAACTGGAGAACCAGATCGCCGACGGGCTCGACCGCCACCCTGACGCGGCCCTCGTCCGAAGCCTGCCGGGGATGGGGGCCACCCTGACCGCGGAATTCCTCGCGGAGGCAGGAAACCTGGACCGCTTCACCAGCGCCGATCAGCTCGCTTCGGCCGCCGGCCTCGCGCCGGTCCTGCAGCAGTCCGGGAAGATGAACTACCTGCGGCGAGCCACCGCCGGCAGCAAACACCTGAAGTTCATCTTCTACCAGTCCGCGTTCTGCGCGATCCGCACCGACCCACTCAGCAAAGCTTTCTACCAGCGCAAACGCGCCGAAGGGAAGCGCCATCACCAGGCACTGATCGCGCTGGCCCGACGACGCATCAACGTCCTCTACGCGCTCCTGCGCACCCGCCAGCCTTACCAGGCCGACTACCGACACACCACGGCTACCGCTGCTTGACATAAACATTAGGCAGCGCTCCTGTCCTGCCTCGGCCCGACCGGCACCGGCGGCGTTTGCGTCTCTTCGCGGCCGGCGATGGCGCACCATCGGTCGCGGTGCCGCACGCCGACCGAGGGCACGAAGGCCACCGCGGGATGACCGCATTCCCAGCACGGCAGATTCCCCAACCGGACCTCGTCAGGACGGAACGCGCGAAACACTGCTCTCTCCCTTGATGATGTCGGTGAACACGTTCTGGAGTTCCTCGGCCTTGAACGGCAGGCCGGCGACCTTGGTGTGGGAGTGCACGTCGACCAGGTACTTCGCCCGCAGCAGCAGCGCGAGCTGGCCCAGGTTCATCTCCGGGACCACGACCCGGTCGTAGCGGGCCAGCACGTCGCCGAGGTTGCGCGGCAGCGGGTTGAGGTGACGCAGGTGCGCCTGCGCGATCGGCATGCCGAGCTTGCGCACCCGGCGGCAGGCCGCGCCGATCGGGCCGTAGGACGAGCCCCAGCCCAGCGCGAGCACCCGCGCTTCGCCGCCGGACGGGTCGTCGACGACGACGTCGGGCACGGTGACGTTGTCGATCTTGCGCTGACGCAGCCGGACCATGTGGTCGTGGTTGTCCGGGTCGTAGGAGATGCCGCCTTTGCCGTCGGCCTTTTCCAGCCCGCCGATGCGGTGCTGCAGACCGGCGGTGCCGGGCACGGCCCACTCGCGGACGAGCGTCTCCGGGTCGCGGACGTAGGGCCAGAACTCGCCCGAGCCGTCAGTGGCATTGGGTTCGGCGGCGAACTCGACCGAGAGGTCCGGCAGCGTCGTCACGTCCGGGATCAGCCAAGGCTCCGAGCCGTTGGCGTTGGCCCCGTCGGAGAGGATCAGCACCGGGGTGCGGTAGGCGAGCGCGATCTCGGCGGCCTCGAGAGCGGAGGCGAAGCAGTCCGCCGGGGACTGAGGCGCGACGATCGGCACCGGGCACTCGCCATTGCGGCCGAACATCGCCTGCAGCAGGTCGGCCTGCTCGGTCTTGGTCGGCAGGCCGGTCGAGGGCCCGCCGCGCTGCACGTCGATCACGAGCAGCGGCAACTCCAGCATCACGCCCAAGCCGACCGTCTCGGACTTCAGTGCGATTCCTGGCCCGGACGTCGAGGTGACGCCGAGCGCCCCGCCGTAGGACGCGCCGAGCGCGGCCCCGATGCCGGCGATCTCGTCCTCGGCCTGGAAGGTGACAATGCCGAAGTTCTTGTGCTTGGACAGCTCGTGCAGGATGTCCGAAGCCGGGGTGATCGGATAGGTGCCCAGCAGAACCGGCAGCCCGGACTGCTGCCCGGCCGCGACGATCCCATAGGCCAGGGCGGTGTTGCCGGTGATCTGCCGGTAGGTGCCCTTGTCCAGCTTCGCGGGCGCGACCTCGAAGGTGGTCGCGAACGATTCGGTGGTCTCGCCGTAGTTCCAGCCCGCCCGGAAGGCCAGGATGTTGGCCTCGGCGATGTCGGGCTTTTTCGCGAACTTCTCGCGCAGGAACCGCTCGGTGCCCTCGGTCGGCCGGTGGTACATCCACGACAGCAGGCCGAGCGCGAACATGTTCTTGCAGCGTTCAGCGTCCTTCTTGCCCAGCCCCGTCTCCGCCAGCGCGCCCTGGGTCAGTGCGGACATCGCCACGGGATGCACCTGGTAAGCCGACAGAGAATCGTCCTCCAGCGGGTTCCCGGCATAGCCGACCTTTGTCAGGTTGCGCGTGGTGAACTCGTCGGTGTTCACGATCAGCGTGCCCTGGTGCGGCAGATCCGCGATGTTCGCCTTCAGCGCCGCCGGATTCATCGCCACGAGCACATCCGGCCGGTCTCCGGGGGTCAGGATGTCGTAATCGGCGAAATGGACCTGGAACGACGACACCCCGGGGATCGTGCCCTGCGGAGCGCGGATCTCGGCGGGGAAGTTCGGCAGGGTCGCCAGGTCGTTGCCGAACGCAGCCGCTTCCGAAGTGAACCTGTCCCCTGTCAGTTGCATCCCGTCGCCGGAATCACCGGCGAACCGGATCACTACCCGGTCCAGCTTCATCACGTTCGCGTCCACCGGTTCGCCTTCCCCGTCGTCCTACCGGAAATTAGGCCGGAGAAATAGTCGCGTTGTCAACTATTCAGCTTGCGACTACAGTCACTCGGAGGGATTTCAGCCGGAGCAGAGGAGCAGCATGAGCCGGATCGACGAGCCATGGATCAGTGACCGCCCGCCGAGCGAGCGGTACCCCGTCTACACGCGAGCCAACATCGCGGAGGTGTTCCCCGGGGTCGTCTCCCCGCTGTCCGCGACGAACGACACGTGGAAGAGCGCGGAGATGGGCTGGCGCGAGGGACTGGTCCGGTTCGGCGCGTTCGACCACGACGAGTTCTCGGCTGATCGAGACGAGATGACCGGCATCTTCGGCGGATACGGATTTCTCAACGTCTCCGTGTCGCGCGTCATGGGCGTGCGGATGCCGGGCAGCAATCCCGACCTGGTGGACTACTCCTACTTCGGCGAGCAGCCCGGCATCCCGCCCTACGAACCCCGGCCCGGCGACGAAAGTCCCGAGCACACGCGGAAAATGACCGAGACTATCGGCTGGATCATGTCGACGGACGAGGTGCCCGACGTCGACGAGCACCGCGAGATCGCGGCCCGCCTCCGGGCGGAACGACCCGACCTGTCCGGCCAGTCCGACGAGGAACTGGCCAAAGCCGCCTTCGACATCCACGAGGCCTACACCGTCGACTGGCTCGGCACCCACTTCTTCCTGATCTACTGTGCTTCAGTGCCGCTGGGCGCGCTCCAGCAGACCGTCGCCGCGATCGGTGCACCCGAACTGCTGACGCCGTTGATCAGTGGCCTCGGCGACATCGACTCCGCCGCGCCGTCGCAGGCGATGTGGGAGCTTGGCCGTCTCGTCGCCCACTCCCCTGGCCTGACCGCCGAGTTCGACCGCGGTGTCCAGGGCTTGAACGAGCGGCTGCGAGCGGGCTCCGATCAGGACGCCGCCCAGTTCGTCGCCGAATTCGATCGGTTCCTCTACGAATACGGCTCGCGCGCCGTCAACGAGTGGGATCTGACCACCCCGACCTGGGAAACAAAACCCTCGCTCGCGCTCGCCGCGATCGATCGCATGCGGCTGGGCCAGGACGGCGGATCCCCAAAGCTCCAGGCCGAACGCCTCGTCGGAGAGCGGAACACGGCAGTCGCGAGGGTGCGGGAAGCGCTGGCCGGCGACGCGGAAGTTCTCGGCGGGTTCGAAGCGGCGCTGCGCGCGGTTCACCTGTTCCTTCCCGCCCGCGAGCGCAGCAAGACCAACATCGTGCGCATGATCGGCGAGGCGAAGATCCGCCTGCACGAACTGGCTCAACGCTTCGTCCGTCAAGGGCATCTCGCGGGCACCGAAGATCTCGGAATGCTGACGCGGCAGGAGTTCTTCGAATTCGTCGCGGACCCGGCCGCATTCCGCGGCACCATCGCCGACCGCTGGGCCCGGGTGAAGGAGTTTCAGGAGCTGGAGCCGCCGTTCATCGTGGTCGGACAGCCACCGGCGCCGAGCACATGGAACCGGCGCGGCAGCGGCAGCGCCCTGGCACCGGCCGCGTCCGGCGAGACGCTCAAGGGCGCCTCCGGATGTACCGGCACGGCGACCGGACCCGCGCGGGTCATTCTCGACCCGGCCGAGGCCGATGAGCTGCTTCCGGGCGAGATTCTGGTCGCACCGGCCACCGATCCGTCCTGGACGCCTCTGTTCGTTTCGGCGGCGGCAGTCGTGGTCGATGTCGGCGCTCCGCTGAGCCATTCCGCGATCGTCAGCCGGGAGCTCGGCATCCCCTGCGTGGTGTCCTGCACCGGCTCGACCCAGCGGATCCCGAACGGCACCGTCATCACGGTCGACGGCGGCAGCGGAACGGTGACGATCGCGTGACTGGACGCCGAGGGGAACAGGCGAGCGACGTCGACGTCCGCACCGAGGAAAACGTTCTGGTCATCACCCTGAACCGGCCCCGCAACGCGCTGACGCCCGGCATGGTGGACCTCGTCTGCGCCGGTCTAGACGAAGCCGACCGGGACGACCGTGTCCGCGCCGTCATCGTCACCGGCGCGGGCACGACGTTCTCAGCGGGCGCGGATTTCAGCGGCAAACGCCTCGCCCCGCCCGGCGAGCTGCCGCCGGAGCGGTCTCAACGCGACTACGGCGGAATACTCGCGCTGCGCCTGTTCTCCTCGGCCAAACCGGTTATCGGTGCCGTCAACGGTGACGCCGTCGGGCTGGGTTCGACCATGCTGCTGCCCATGGACGCCCGCCTCGCGGCCACCACCGCCCGGTTCGGCTTCGTGTTCGCCCGGCGTGGCATCGTCCCGGAAGCCTGCTCCAGCTGGTTCCTCCCCCGGCTCGTAGGCATCGCGCGGGCCGCCCGATGGACGATGAGCGGACGGGTGTTCCCCGCGGCCGAAGCGTTGGACGCCGGGCTCGTGGACAGCCTGCACGAACCCGGGGCCCTTCTCGAAGCGGCACATGCGGTGGCGCGGGACCTGACGGCGGCCTCGTCGCCGCTGTCGATCGCCGCGACACGCCGCCTGCTGTGGCAAGGCTTGACCCAGCCGCACCCAATGAATGCCCATCGGGCCGAATCGGAGCTGGTCCGCACCCTGGCCCGGATGCCCGACGCCGCCGAGGGAATCACCGCGTTCCTGGAGAAACGCGAAGCACGCTTCACCCCGCGGCCTTCGCAGGACCTGGCCCGGTTCGAACACTGGTGGCCACAACCGTCCTTCAACGACAGCCACTAGGCCAGCGCAGGAACGTGCGACAACGATGCCTGCCGATGACCGGCCACTGGATGCTCCGGCTGACGAGGCCGCCCTCCGTACGGCGATCAACGACGGGTGCCCGTGTCTCACCTGCCCAACGCCCGCTCCAAGGACCGACCGGCCGAGGGAACGTCCGGCAGCAGAGTCAACGGCTTCTCGCGGGAGATCGCGGTCCACCTGTCCCGGACGGACTCGATCGTGACTTCCTCCGGCGCAGCGACAGGCCCCTGGGCGACAACGACGCGGCCCACCGCGCCGAAACCCGCGTGCAGGATCTCTCCGCTCACATCGGTGTCCTCGTGGCAGAGCCATCCGACCACCGGCGCGACCAGTTCCGGCCCCGACGGCAGCGAGGTGAAGAGCCGGGAGAACACCCGCAGGGTCTCCGATACCGTGCCAGCCTCCTCCAGCGTGTCCGCTTCCTGCCCGTATTCCTCGTTCATCGAGGTCGACGCGTACGGCATGATCGCGTTCGCGGTGATGCCGTACGGCTGGCCTTCCATCGCCAGGCACTTCATGAGCCCGACGACGCCGAACTTCGCGGCTCCGTACGCAGCACCCGGGGCACTGCCCAACGCGGCACCCGAGCTGGTGCTGACGATCCGGCCGAACCGCTGGCGCACCATGTGCGGCCACGCCGCCCGCACTACCAGGAAAGCGCCGAGCAGGTGCACTCTCAGATTGAGGTCGAACTCCGCGACGGTGAGCTCCGCGAAGGGGGTGGTCTGGTCGATACCCGCGTTGTTGATCACGATGTCGAGCCGTCCGAACCGCTCCACGGCGAGATCGACAAGTGCCCGGGTGTCCGCCTCGGAAGCTACGTCGCCGGCGTGCGCGACAGCCTCGCCGCCCTCGCTCAGAATGATCTCGACCGTCTCCTCCGCGCCGCGGAGGTCGCTCGCGACGACCCGCGCACCGCGGCTCGCCAGCTGCTGGGCGTAAGCCCGGCCGAGTCCGCCGGCCGCCCCGGTGACCACGGCGACCCTGCCGTCGAACCTTGCTTCACCCGTCATCACGTCCGCCTCCTCATGTGCCATCGATCAGAGCCCGCCGGGTACGGCTTTTTCGAGCCAGGCGGAAACCTCGTCGAGCGAATCGACTGGTTCGTAGAAATCGCCGAGGTCCCCCAGCACGGCGACGTGCTCTGCGATGATCTCCGGGGTGAGAGCCCGGTCCACGAACCCCGGGCCAGTACCGATCCCGATGCGAGCGACCCGCCCGGCCCACGCCGAGTAGACCTGGCCAGAGCCGGTGAACTCGTCGCTCGCCAGCCAGACCACCGCGGGCGCGACCAGCTCGGCAGGCATCGCCCGGCGGGTGCGCTCGAGCATCTGCGGATCGTCGATCGCCGCCTCGTGCATCCGGCTGAATCCGCCCGGGGCGACCGCGTTCACCAGGATTCCGTGGTCGCGGCCTTCGAGGGCGAGAGTGCGCATCAGCCCGTGGACCGCACCCTTCGCGGCGGAGTAGGTCGCCTGCCCGATCAGTCCGTAGAGCCCTGCCCCGGATTCGGTGCAGACCACCCGGCCCCGCCGCTGAGTCTTCATGTGCGGCCACGCCGCCTTCGTGACGTTCACGTGTCCGCCGAGGTGGACGCGGAAAAACCGCTCGAAATCCTCCCAAGTCGCGTCTTCGAAACGCTGGTTGGTGAGGATGCCCGCGTTGTTCACCACGATGTCGATACCACCGAAGGTGTCGATCGCGCGCTGGACGATTCCCTCCGCGGCCTGCGGATCCGAGACATCCGAACCGTCGGCGACGGCATCGCCGCCCGCGTTCCTGATTTCCGCGGCGACGTCCTCCGCGACGCTCGTGTCCGTGCCGCCGCCCGCCGCCGCGGCGCCGAGGTCGTTGACCACCACCTTGGCACCGCGCTGGGCGAGCAGGCGGGCGTAGGCCCGGCCGAGCCCACGTCCCGCGCCAGTAACGACTGCGACCCGTCCCCGGACCGACGCCTGTCCTCTGGTCATCGGTTCTCCCAGTGGGTCTGGAGCGCGGCGAAGGCGGCTCCCGCGGAAGCGCCTTCGAGGGCGAGACTGTGGCTGAGGTGCGCGACGAGTTCCTCGCGAATCTCCTGGGTGAGCACAACCCGGCTGTAGCGCAGGGCGAGGTCGGAGCGTTCGGCGAGGTGCCGGGCGAGCTCCCACGCTCGTCCCAGCAGCCGTTCGCCTGGCAGCACCTCATTGACGACGCCGAGCTGAAGCAGCTCCTGCGCGCCGAGTTCCTGCCCGGTGAGCAGGAAGTACCGGCCCCGGTTGCGGCCCAGCAACATCGGCCAGACGATGTTGGCGCCGTCGCCGGGGACAATGCCGCCGGCGAAGTGGTCGTCGGAAACGCGCGTCTCCTCCGAGGCGAGCACGATGTCGGACAGCACGGCGATCTCCGGGTGTGCGATCACCCGCCCGTTGATCGCGGCGATCACCGGGGCCTCGATGTCCATCAGGTTGAGCAGCAGGCCTTTGGCCTCACGGTAGATCTTGTCCCAGCCGGCGGGCGTGCCCATATCGGACCAGCCCGAGACGTCGGTGTCGGCGCAGAAGTCGGCACCGGCCCCGGTCAGGATCACCACCCGGTTCTCCCGGTCCGCGGCGATCTCGGCCCACAGATCCGGGAGCTCGCGGTGGGCGGCCTCGTCCCACACCATCGAGCCACCGTGCCCGTTGTGCAGCGTGATCTGCAGGATCCCTTCCTCACGGTGCAGCGACGCCCGCGTGTACGAGCGGTAGCCGTCCAGGTCGGCCATGTCGGACTCCTTTGTCCTCGAGTCGTTCAAGGGATGGCGGTGCCGCCGTCGACCGGCACGAAGGTGCCGGTGACGTACCGGGATCCGGGGCCCGCGAGCCATGCCGCAGCCTCGGCGATGTCCTCCGGCTCGACATAGGGCAAGCCGAGTGGGCTGCCGATGCTGGCCCGCGCGAGGAACTGTTCCTCAGTCGGCTGTTCGACGTCCGGCAGCATCAAGGCACGCATGGCGTCGTTGTCGAACATCTCGGTGTTCGTGTTGCCGGGAAGCACCGCGTTGACCCGGATCCGGTGCGGCCCCAGCTCCCGGGCCATCGTGCGGACCAGCCCGATGACCCCGTGTTTGCTCGCGACATAGCCGGCGAGGTTCGGCAGCCCCTTCACCGAGGCTCCCGATCCGGTGACGATCAGCGATCCGCCGTCGCCCTGTTCGATCATCCTCGGGATCGCGGCCTTCAGCGTTCGCCACGCGCCGATCAGATTGATCTCCACGACGGTCACGAACGCCTCGTCCGGGATTTCCCAGGCCTTGACGAACGGCTGCCCCGTGCCCGCGTTCGCGACGACGACGTCCACCCGGCCGAACTCGCGAACGCCCGTGTCGAGCGCCGCGGCCACTTCCTCGGGCTCGCGGACGTCCGCCCGCGACACGACGATCTCACCACCTGCCTCGCGCACGAGCCGCTCGGTCTCTGCCAAGTCCGCCGGCGTGCCCATGGTGAAGGGCACGCCCTCGATCTGCCGGCACAGGTCGAATCCGATGATCTTGGCGCCGTCGGCGGCGAGCCGGAGCGCGTGCGCCCGGCCCTGTCCGCGAGCGACCCCGGAGATCAGGGCGACCTTGCCCTCCAGTGCTCCGCTCATGTCAGATCCCGTAGATCCTTTCCGCGTTCGCGGCGAACGCCGCGCCGACGGCCGCGTCCCCGTGCGCCCCGATGATCTCCAGGTATGCGGCCATCATGGAGTCGAAGGAGCCGAACACCCCGTCGACAGGGAAGTTGGAGCCGACGAGCACCCGCTCCGAGCCGAACAGCTCGATGAGCTCGTCGCACCAGGGCCTGACCGCCGCCAGGTCGGTCGTGTGGGTGAACATCGCGACGCCGGAGAGCTTGCAGGACAACCGCGGACCGAGCTCGGCGAGCTTCCGCATACCGGTTCGCCAGGCCCCGCGCTCCTCGTCGCCGGTCGTGTGCGGCCACCCGGCGTGCTCCACCACCACGGCGAGGTCCGGGTAGCGGCTCAGCAGTGCCACTGCCCGGTCCATCGTGTCCGGATGCACCACCAGGTCGTAGACCAGGCCCCTGCTCTGCAACTCGTCGAGGACGGCATGGAAGGCCGGGGCGTCCCAGTCGGGAATGTGCATGTTCCGGATGCCTTTGAACAGCGGCTGTTCCGCCTGCCCCGCCAGCTCGGCGACGACCTGGGAGGGGTCGCCGTCCAGGTCTACCGTGCCGACCAGGCCCGCCAAGGGTCCGCCCAGCCCAGCGAGGAACGCCGTTTCGTCGAGATACTTCTTGGGTCCGCTGGTCGCGCTGACATGGACGTATTTGTCCAGTCCCCAGCGCGTCGCATCGGCGAGGTACTCGGGCTGGTTGTAGCGGCGCTTCATGCCCTCAGCGCCTTCGACGCCCAGCGCGGAGACGTCGAACTCGGGCGCCAAGTGCGGGAACCAGTCGAGATTGGCCGGGTCCCAATGGTGGACATGGCTGTCCACGAAGCGCAGGGATTCTCGGGTGACAGTCATGGCTTCACCTCTTCGATGCGGAACGGGTCGGGGGTCGTGACGGTCGAGCGGTGGACAGCAGCCGCATCCAACCGGCGTCCTCGCCGGCACCGGGGGCTTGGTCGAGCGCCGCGATCATGCGGTCCCATGTGCCGTCGGCCTCCCAGCGCCGGACGCGTTTCCAGACGGTCTGCCATGGCCCGTAGCTGCGCGGCAGGTGCCGCCATGGCAGCCCCGTACGGGCCTTCCACGCCGCAGCTTCGAGCACGGCGCGGTGCTCCCGCCATCGCCCGCCGCGGGTGCCGCCCGCCGGGAGCAGCGGTTCGAGCGTTTCCCAAACGGCGTCGGGAATCGGAGTGCCTGCCCGGACGGGGTCGTAGCGCGGCAGATCCTCGACGGGCGGTGGACGTACCTCCAGCGCGCGCATGATGAACGCGAGGAATCGCGACGCGACCTCGGTCGTGTCGGCCACCGGGTGGCCGAACCGGGCCTGCAGCGCCAGCCAGTGGTAGGTACCGAGGCTCATCACTGTCACGAGCTGCGGGTCGCCGCCCTCGAACGCCCACCCCGACATCGCCGATTGGATCGAGGTCTGCACCTGGTCCAGTAGCGGCAGGAGGTGCTGGTCGTAGAAGCGTCTGCCAGCCTCGTCGTCCCGGTACAGCGCGCTGTTGAGCAGCGGGCCCATCGCCTGCATCGCGCGGAACAGCTCGACGTGCAGCTCGTAGCTCATCGAGTGCCGCTCGCGCCGCGACGCCGCGGGCATGCGCTCCCCGGCCTCGGCCATGCTTCGCGAGAAATCCTCCAGCGGTCCGAGCACCGCCTCGTCGAACATCTCCGTCTTGCTGCGAAAGTGCCGGTAGAGCACCGCTTCCGACACTCCCGCCGCGTCGGCGATGTCCCGGGTGCGCGCTCCTTCCAATCCCCGCTTGACGAACACGCCGCGTGCCGCGTCGACGAGCCGGTCACGACGTTCGTCACGGTCGGCCCGACGCTGCGGTGCGCCGGCCGTCGCTGGCGTGGTCATCGGACCGGATCGGGCGCGGTCACGGGGATCATCCCCAGTTCGCACGCCTGCAGCTGCAGCGCGGTGTAGCGGGAGAACCACCGGGCGTGCGGCAGCCCGCCGGCGATGAACCACAGACCCGGCTGGGCGGTGCGGGTGAACATGTTCCGCAGCTCGCCGGATTCGTCGAAGCCCCAGACGGGACCCACGCGGTCGGCAACAGAATCGCCGAAGAACTGCCGCAGCGCGGGCCAGACACCCTGGTACCCGGTGGCGAACACCACCAGATCGACGTCCGAGGTGCTGCCGTCGGTCCACCTGACGCCCGTCGGGGTGAGCCGATCGATCTCGTCGTACTGGCGGACCCCGACCTCTCCCGAACCGATCAGCGCTGCTACCCCGACGTTCACGTAGTAGCCGCCGCCCTTGCGGAAGTACTGGATCGCGCTTCCCGACTCGTCCTCGCCGTATTGGGTCCGGAATCCGCCGCGGCGCAGATCAGCTTGCATGTCTTTGTCCATCTCCTTGATGACCTTGGTCATCTCCTGATGGGCTTTGATCATCACCGGGTACGGGTCCGCGAGACCGAGCAGGTCACAGTCCTCAGTAGACAGTCCGGAGGAGTACAGCGAGAAAATCATCACCGCGGCGTCGAGACTGATCACCGTCATCGACCCGCGCTGGACAAGGGTCACCTCGGCGGCACCGTAGGCGTGCAGATCTTGCGCGATATCGCAGCCGCTGTTGCCCGCCCCGAAGATCACGACCTTCTTGCCCGCGTATGGCGCACCGCTGCGGAACTCGCTGGAGTGGACGACCGGACCGGCGTAGTCCGTCAGACCGGCCACGTCCGGCAGGTTCGGGATGCTGCTCAGGCCAACGGCTACGATGACGTGGCGCGGACGCAGGCTCCGCGTGTTGCCGTCAGGCAAGCGCAACCGAGCGGTCCAGGCACCCGTGTCCTCGTCGTACTCGCCGCCGAGGAACTCCGTGCCGGTCCAGACACTGAGATCGAGTGCCTCGGCGTAGGTTTCGAACCAGTTTCCGAGCATGTCCTTCGGCACGAAGTCCGGGAACGTCTCCGGAAAGGGAAGGTAGGGCAGGTGGTTCACCGGGGTCTCGGTGTGCAACACAAGGCTGTCGTAGCGAGAGCGCCAGTTGTCCCCGATCCGGGCCGACTTTTCGACCACCAGCGCGTCAACGCCGAGTGCGCGCAGGTGCGCGGCCAGGCTCAAGCCCGACTGCCCGGCCCCAACCACGAGGACGGCCGGTTCGCGGTCCTCGAACGTATCCCGGCGAGCGCGCCTGGCCGCCCACGAGCTCTCGCCGAAGCGGGCACCCTGGTCCGTACGTGGACGACGGGCGCCGACCTGCGGCTCGTGGCCGCGGATCTCCCGCAGCGCGGTCATCAGAGTCCAGGCGACGTGCCCTCCGGTCCCGTCCGGCACCAGCCGGAGCACGCCCTCGCACTCCCCGACGTCCGTGGCGAATTCGTAGTACACCTCAACGACCTCGCGGCCTCCCCGTTGGCACGTCTGGGGCGGAACACGATCGGTCACCCGGAAGTCTCGCGGAGCGCGGTCCCGAGCGTGGGCGTGCAAGCCCTCGGCGATCGCACTCGGATCCGGGTATGTGCTGAAGTGCCAGGAGAAGGCGAGCAAGTCCCGCCAGCTGGCATCGCGCGCGAATAACGTCATTGCCGCGTCCACGTCCCCGGCCGTCAGTGCCGGTCCGAAGGCCGCCAGCCATTCCTCGGCCGCGACCCGCGCGTCCTGCTCGTTGATCGTCGAGGCGTCCTCTACCGCTGTCATGAGCGTCGTTGCTCCCTCACCGCGAATTGGTCCAGACCTGACATTGACCAGACTTATTACTCTGGTGATCAATAATTCATGTCTCAGCAGTTGTTCTGCCGGAAAGATAGTGAGCACGTCAGGGCTGAGTCAACACTTTCGGAAGAACCGATGAGAAGACTTCTCACCTGGCGTTAGTCGCCCTCCCCAGGCAATCCGGGAGTCAAAGAACTGTCTCCCGGATCACCGAACCGGGGTCGAATTCGCTGCGCAAGAATGCGCGGATCCCACAGCTCGCCCCTCTCGTCCGGCGAGGTCGATGCGGAGGTGCAGCGCCGCGTCCCTCGGCGCGACTCCTTCAGCCCGCAGACCGCGCGGCGAAACCTGAACACCCTGGTCGTCGAGGCCGACACGGAGCGGCTGGTCCCGCATGCTGCGCACACCGCCGCCATGATCGCGGCGGCAGAAACACACCGACTGCTGGATGCTCGCGACATCCGCGGCAAGGTCACCTTGTTCCCCTGCGCACTCCCGATCGCAGACTCGCGAACTCCATCGCTCACGACATGGCAACTGGCAAACTCTATGGATAAACTACGTAGAACACGATGTTTGTGCCCGGCATCAGATCTACTCCGCACGAAAGGGCGACGATGCCCACTACCGCTGGTTCCGAGGCTCCCACCACCCTGTTGGATTCCCTGCGCGCCACCGTCGGCTCGCGCGCCGCCGAGCCGGCTCTGCGGGTCGGCTGCGGAGCCGTCCGCGTCGAGTTGACCTGGGCGGAGTACGCCCGCCGCGCCGAGCGCGCTGCCGGAGGCCTCGCCCGGCTCGGCATCGGCCGCGGCGACCATGTCGTGCTGCTCCTGCGCAACCGGCCCGAGTTCCACGTTGCGGACGTAGCATGCCTGCTGCTCGGCGCTGTCCCGGTCTCGGTCTATCTCTCCCCCGACGTCGAGGCGCTGGCCCATGTGGCCAGGGACTGCGAGGCCAAGGCGTGCATCGCGGAGACCGAGGCTGATCTCACGCGGGCCCGAGCCGCCCTCGCGCGGCCCGGCGTGCCCCCGATGCAACTGATCGGCGTCGACGTCCAAGGGAACGACGTGCTGCCGTTCGCCGAACTCGACGCGCCAGGCATCGAGCTCGCCAAGGCCCAGGCTGCGCCGTCCGCCACCGCGACAATGCTTTACACCTCCGGCACCACGGGGAACCCGAAGGGAGCTCCCCTCACCCACCAGAACCTGACTTTCGCCGCCTGGACGCTGGGCGAGCGGATGGGAGTCTCGCTGGCAGGGGGCCGTTTGCTCTCGTATCTGCCGATGGCGCACATCGGTGAGCGGCTGGCGACGCACTACTTCCACATCGCGCAGGGTGCCGTCGTCGAGTGCGTTCCGGCGTTGGCCGATATGCCGGCCTTGCTGGCGCGCACCTCGCCGCACATGCTCTTCGGGGCTCCCCGGATGTGGGAGCGGCTCTACGAACAGGTGAGGACCCGGCTCGACGCCGAGCCCGCCCTGCGGTCCGCCGCGGCCGACACGGCGCTTGCCCCGGCCGCGCGGCGAGAGCTGATGCGCCCGGTGCTGCAGCCCCTTGGGCTCGCCGACCTGCGCGTCGCGATCGTCGGTTCGGCCCCGCTGCCGCGCTACGTCCAGCAGTTCTGGCTCGACCACGACATCCCCTTGGCGGACTGCTACGGCCAGACCGAGACCTGCGGGATGGGCGCGTGGAACCCCAGCGAGATCGCGCTGGGCACCTGTGGCACCGCGTTCCCGGGAATGGAGCTGGGGTTCACCGGGGAGGGCGAGATCCTGGTTCGTGGTCCGGCCGTGTTCGGCGGATACTTCCGCCTGCCGGACGCCTCCGCCGCCGTCCTCGACGCCGACGGCTGGTACCGCACGGGGGATCTCGGCGAGCTCGACGGAAGCGGCAACTTGGTCCTCCGTGGACGGATGACCGAGATCCTCGTCCCGACCTCAGGGCACAACGTCAGCCCGGTCCCCCTTGAGGAGAAGCTCTGCCGGATCCCCCTGATCGGCCAGGCGATGGTCGTCGGGCACGGACGGCCCCATCTTGCCGCCGTGCTGGCGCTGGATCCCGAAGCGGCTGCGGCGTGGGCGGCAGGCAGCGGACGGTCCGGGGCATCCCTTGCGGAGATCGCCGAGCTGCCCGAAATCCGGGAGGCGGTCGCGGTCGCGATCGACGAGATCAACTCGAGCCTGCCCGGGCCGGAGCGGATCCGCGACCACGTGGTGGTCGGAGAGCATTGGCCACTGGCCTCCGAGCTCCTCACCGCCACCGGCAAGCTGCGCCGCAAAGGCGTCCGTGCGCGCTACGCCGCCGAGATCGACGCTCTCTACGCTCGGAAGACCAGCCGGTGAGCAACACCTGTCCTGCCGCGATCAGCGGTAGATGCCCGCCAGCGATCCGCCGTCCGCCACGAACTCCGAGCCCGTGCAAAAGGATGACGCGTCCGAGGCGAGGAAATGCACCAGTTCGGCGATCTCCTCCGGCCGGCCGTAGCGGTTGATCGGCTGCCGCGGCCCGAGCCGGCGGGTCATCGAGGTGTCGATCGACCCGGGATGGACGGAATTGACCCGGACGCCCTGGTCGCCGAACTCGAGCGCGGCAGCCTTGGTCATCCCCCGCACCGCCCATTTCGAGGCCACGTAAGGGATGCTGCCCACGTAGCCAGTCATGCCCGCCGTCGAGGAGATGTTCACGATCGATCCCCGGCCCGCCTCGCGCATCGGACCGGCGACGGCGCGGATCCCGTAGAACGTGCCGGTCTGGTTGACCGCGATGACCCGTTCCCACTCCTTGTCGCTGACCTCCTCCAGACCGCCGCGGGAAACCACGCCCGCCACGTTGGCCAGCGCGTCGATCCGCCCGTGCGCGCTCATCGCTTGCGCGACGACGGACTCCCACGCCGAAGAGTCCGTGACGTCCAAGGCGACGGACGACGAATCCGCACCGGGCCGCTCCGGTGCGATCAAGTCGGCGGCGACGACGTGCCAACCGGCCTGTTCCATCCGGTCGCAGACCGCCGCGCCGATGCCGCCCGCGGCACCGGTGACGAGCATGACTTGCTTCATTCGGAACTCCTTTGCTCGGCGAGCCGGCGCGCGAACGCCTCGGGATACGCGAGGTCGTCTCTGTCCCGGCGGCCAGCGACGAATGCCTCCGCTTCGGTCAGTTCCCTCGCGAGCGCGCCCTCGGGAACCGGCTGGCGGACGCTCCAGTCGCGGAGCACGACCCGATGCGCGATCCGCCAGCCGTCGCCCCGATTGTCGAACAGGTCGGCATACCGGCCGACGAAAACGTAGAGATGGGCCTGGCCCGCCGGTTCGGTGCTCAGGTGGCAGGCGACGAAGTACGTCTCAACGTGCGCGGCCTGCCCTTCCCACTCGATCAGCGAGCCGTGCACTGCGTGCGTCGTGGCCGCGTACCGCTGCGCCAGCACCGGGACGACGTAATCGGCGAACTCGCGCCCGCCGCCCCGGTAATGACCGTGCACATCGGTCGCCCCATCGTGGTAGCAGTCCCGAATCAGCTCGGCGTCGCCACGGTCCACTCCGCGGCAGTAGCGCAGGACGACCTGCCGGATCTCGCGCTCTGCCAGGAGCAGTTCCGTGCCCTCCACCGGCTAGATCCGTTCGATGACGGTCGCCGTCCCCATGCCGCCGCCGGTGCACATCGTGACCAAGCCGACCGTCTTGTCACTGCGTTCGAGTTCGTCGAGCACGGTCTGGAACAGCATCGCGCCGGTCGCGCCGATCGGGTGGCCGAGTGCGATCGCGCCGCCGTTCACATTGACGCGGTCCTCGTCGATGCCCAGATCGCGGATCACCTTGAGCGGGACGGCGGCGAACGCCTCGTTGATCTCCCACAGGTCCACGTCGCCCACGCTCATCCCCGCCTTGCCGAGCACCTTCAGGGAGGCCGGACCGGGCGCGGTGAGCATGATGACGGGCTCCGCGCCCGCGACCGCACCGGCCACGATCCGGGCGCGCGGCTTCAGACCGTGCGCCTTGGCGTACTCGGGAGAACTGAGCACCAGCGCACCGGCGCCGTCGACGACACCAGAGGAGTTCCCCGCATGGTGCACGTGGTCGATCTCGCCCGCTTCCGGGTAGACGCTCGCGCACATCTGGTCATAGGACAGGCCCTCCGGTTCGCGGACCTTCGCGCCTGACTTGGCGAAGGACGGCGGCAGCCCGCCCAGCGAATCGGCCGTGGTGCCGGGACGAGGGTGCTCGTCATGGTCCAGCACGACCGCGCCGTCGGCGTCGCGCACCGGGATGATGCTGCGAGAGAAGCGGTTGTCCGCGATGGCCTTCGCCGCCAGGTCCTGGCTCCGCGCCGCGAACGCGTCGACCGCGGCCCGGTCGAACTTCTCCAGGGTGGCGATGAGATCCGCGGAGATGCCCTGCGGCACGAGCGGGTACTTCTCCCGCAGCCGCTGGTTGCCCGCGTCCAGCGGGGTGCCGAACCCGCCGCCGTAGCGGGACATGCTCTCCACTCCCCCGGCGACGACCAGGTCCTGCCAGCCGGACGCGATGCCCATAGCGGCGAACATCACTGCCTGCTGACCGGAACCGCAGAACCGGTTCAAGGTCACCCCGGGAACCTCGATCGGCCAGCCTGCCGCGAGCACGGCCATGCGGGCGATGTCGTTGGCGTGGTCTCCCTGGTGATCGCCGTTGCCCATCACCACGTCCTCGACATCCGAGGTCGCCAGGCCCGTCCGTTCCGCGAGAGCTTGGAGCACCTGGGCCAGCAGCTCCTGCGGATGGATCCCGTGCAGGCCTCCGGTGGGCTTCCCCTTGCCGCGGGGCGTCCGGGCTCCGTCGACGATCCACACTTCTCGCGTCATGTCCGACCAACCTTCCGAAGCCTGTACCAGCCTCGTCGAATTTACTCCAGTAATAATCTATTGCCCACCAGAGTTACCGGTCAACAGCAGGGAGCACGCAGATGGACAAGGCGTCCCGCCGTCGCTTACTCTAGTGGGCGATCGTTGAGGACTAGAGTATATCTGTCCGCGGGTACGACTGATTGGTCCACCACATGGCACAGCAGATCCCCATCGTCGACTACCTCGTACTCGGCGACCCGGCGCACCTGGAGGCACACCAGTGCACCTCGTGCTCGGCGCTCTACTTCGACCGCCGCAACGCGTGCGCGAAATGCGGCGGCACCGAGTTCGGCCGCCGGGCCTTGTCCAATGACGGGCAGGTGCGCGCGTTCACCATCGTCCACCGCGCCGCCCCGTCGGTCCCCGCGCCCTACACCTCGGTCGTGGTGGACCTCGACGGCGGTGGCACCGTCAAGGCGAACCTCCTGGACACCACCGATCCCGACGGGATCACCCCGGGACTGCCGGTGACGCTCGACACGTTCGTCGCCGGCACCGACGACGACGGGGTCGAGGCGATCGGGTTCGGTTACCGCAAGCGGAAGGAAAACGCATGAGCGCGGGCGATGTCTGGATCATCGGCACAGCGATGACGAAGTTCGGGCGGTTCCCCGACCAGGACCTGCTCGACCTGGCCAGCGAAGCGGCGCTGGGGGCGCTCAAGGACGCCGACACCGCGATCACCGGCATCGGCGCGCTGGCACTCGGCAACGTTTACGAGGCGAACTCGCACAACGGCCAGCGGCTGCAGAAGCAGATCGGGCAGACCGGCATCCCGGTCTACAACGTGGTCAACGCGTGCGCCACCGGGGCGACCGCGGTCCGGGTCGCGCTGCTGTCGATCGCCGCGGGCGAGACGGACACCGCGCTCGCGGTCGGCGTCGAGAAGATGGGCAAGATGGGCCTCCTCGGCGGTGCCGCGAAGAACAAGGGCGCCAAGAAGCAATACGAGCCCAAGGGCCGCTACGGCTCGGTGCTCAAAACCGAGGGTGTCCTTGGCACCGGTCTGATGCCTGGCGTCTTCGCCCAGGCGGGCACCGAGTACGCGCTTCGCCACGGCGTCACCGCCACGCAGTTCGCTCGTGTCGCGCAGAAGAACCACGCGCACTCCGTGCTCAACCCACTGGCGCAGTACCGCAAGGAATTTTCACTCAGGGAAATCCTCGAGGCCGAGGTCATCGCCTACCCGAACACGCTGCCGATGTGCTGCCCGACCGGAGACGGCGCGGCGGCCGTCGTACTGGTGTCTGACGCGAAGCTCAAGACGCTCGATCCCGACGTCCGCAAGCGCGCGGTGAAGATCTCCGCGTCGGTCCTGACGTCGGACCCGTGGAGCGAAGCCGGGCAGGTGCAGCCCGACGTCAGCACGCTGACCCGGCAAGCCGCCGACGCGGCGTACGAGAAGGCCGGGCTAGGCCCGGACGACCTCGATCTGGTCGAACTGCACGACTGCTTCGCCACCGCCGAGCTCATCCACTACGACAATCTGCGGCTGTGCGAGCCCGGCGGCGCGGGCGACTTCATCGACTCGGGCGCACCTTGGCGCGAAGGGAAACTCCCGGTCAACGTGTCGGGCGGACTGCTGTCCAAGGGACATCCGATCGGTGCAACCGGCATCGCCAACCTGTACGAGGTGGCCACTCATCTGCGCGGTGAAGCCGGCGACCGCCAGGTCGCGGGCGCGAAGGTGGGGCTCACGCATGTGATCGGCCTCGCCTCCGCCTGTGCGGTGCACATCCTGGAGGCGCGCCCGGCGGGGGTGGCTTGACGTGGGCCCGCTGCACGGCGTTCGCGTCGTCGAGATCGCCAGCGCGGCACCGGCTCCGTTTGCCTGCATGATCCTGGCCGACCTCGGAGCCGAGGTGCTCCGGGTCGACCGGGCCGCGCGCAGGCCCGGGTCGGCCGCGGACCCGCTCGCCCGGGGTCGGCGGTCGATCGCGGTCGACCTGAAGAAACCGGACGGGCCGGCCGTGGTCCGCCGCCTGGCCGACCGCGCCGACGTGCTGGTGGAGGGCTTCCGGCCCGGGGTGGCCGAGCGGCTGGGCATCGGCCCGGACGACTGCCTGGCCACCAATCCCCGGCTGATCTACGGCCGGATGACCGGGTGGGGACAAAGCGGCCCGCTGGCCGACCGCGCGGGTCACGACATCAACTACATCTCGCTCGCCGGGGCGCTGGAGCCCATCGGCCGCCGGGGCGAGCCGCCGGTGCCGCCGCTGAACCTGGTCGGCGACTTCGGCGGCGGGGGCCTGCTGCTGGCGCTCGGCATCGTCGCTGCGCTGCACGAACGCACCAGCTCGGGCGAGGGACAGGTCGTCGACGCCGCGATGGTCGACGGTGCCGCGCTTCTCACGTCGTGGATGCACGGGCAGCGTGCGGCCGGCGACTGGTCGCCCGAGCGAGGCGCCAACCTGCTCGACGGAGGCGCGCCGTTCTACGACACCTACGAGACCTCCGACGGCAAGTACGTGGGTGTGGGGGCGCTCGAACGGCGTTTCTACGCGCAGCTGCTCGACGGGCTGGGCCTCGACCCGGCGGAGCTGCCGGCACAGTACGACCAGTCTCGCTGGCCCGAACTCCGCGCGAAGCTCGCCACGGCATTCCTCAGCCGGACCAGGGACGAATGGGAGAAGGTCTTCTCCGGGACCGACGCCTGCGTCACGCCGGTCCTCAGCCCCGAGGAAGCCGCCCGGCACCCGCACACCCAGGCCCGGAACGGGTTCGTCGAGGTGGAGGGCGTGCTGCAACCCGCGCCCGCGCCGCGGTTCTCCCGAAGCCAGAGCGCGGCCACCGAACCGGTGCGCGACTCGTCCCCGGCCGCCGCGCTGGCCGAGTGGGGATTCAGTCCAGTCGAAGTGTCCGCGCTTGAAGAGAAGGGCGCTGTCGCATGACCTCTGTCGCCGACGCCGAGGTCGCCGCGCTCTCCGGCAAGTCCGTGGACGACGTCCGGGCCGCGTTCGCGGAGTGGCTGACCGCGAACGCCAGTGACCTGGCACCGTTCAGGCATCTCAGCACCGACGTGGACGAGGTCTTCGAAACCTTGTCCCGGCTGCAGCGCCTCCTCTACACGGCGGGATGGATCCGGCTGGGCTGGCCGGAGACCGTCGGCGGGCTCGGCGGTCCGCTCATCCTGCGCGCGGTGGTCAGCGAGGAGCTGGCCGCCGCGGGCTACCCGCCGCCGTTTTCGTTCGGCACCCAGGAAGTGCTCGGCCCCGCGGTCGCGCGATTCGCCGCGCCGGAGCTGGCCGCCGAAATGCTGCCGCGCCTGCTCAGCGGAGAAGAGACCTGGTGCCAGGGCTTTTCCGAGCCGGGCGCGGGCAGCGACCTGGGGTCGCTCCGGCTGCGCGCGACCGACGAGGGCGACGCCTGGCGGCTCAACGGCGAGAAGATCTGGACCAGCTGGGCCCAGTTCGCCCGTCGCTGCGTCCTGCTCGCCAGGACCGGCCCCGTCGAATCGGCGCACAAGGGCATCACCGCCGTCTTCCTCGACATGGACACCCCCGGGATCGAGATCCGGCCCCTGCGCAGCATGAACGGCGACGACGAGTTCTGCAGCCTGTTCTTCGACGACGTGCTCGTCCCCAAGGCGCGGACTCTTGGCGAGGTGAACGGCGGCTGGGCCGTCGCGATGTTCGTGCTCAGCTGCGAACGCGGCGCGGCCGCATGGCAGCGGCAGGCTTGGCTGCGCTGGCGACTGGGCACGCTGCCCGAGCTGGCGCCGGACTTGCCGGATGCCACCGCGGGCGAGGCGTTCGAGCTCATCCAGTCACTGCGGTTGCTGTCGCGGCGAACCCTGCGCTCCCTTTCCGCGGGCGAGCAGGTCGGCGTACTCCCCTCGTTTGACAAGCTGATGATGTCCACGGCCGAGAAGTTCCTGTTCGACGCGGCTTTGCGCAGTGCGCCAGGGCGCGTGTTGCTCGACGAGGACGAGGCTGCCCGCGATCTGCGCAGCGACTACCTCTACTCGCGCGCCTCGTCGATCTACGGCGGAGCGGCGGAAATCCAGCGCAACATCATCGCCGAGCGAGTGCTCGGCCTGCCGAGGAGCTGATCATGGACGCCGAGGAGAAGGCGCTGCTGACCGAGAGCCTCGACCGGCTCCTCCAGCAGACGCCTGCCGAGGACATCGACGCCGCGCTGGCCGACTTCGGCTGGCGGGACCTGTTCGACGACGAGCCGGCCGCCGCGGTCGGCATCCTGTTCGAGCTGCAGGGCCGCTGCCTCGCCGGTACGTCCAGTTTGGACGCTGCGGTGTCCGCCGCCGCCGGGGTCAACGCGGTGGTTCTGTTCCCGACGCTCGGATTCGCCACGCCCTCGAGCAGGGTGGAGAAATCCGGCGGCCAGTTGCTCCTTCGGGTCGAAGGTGTGGCGAAGACGCGTCCCGCAGCGCCGTCACGAGTACTCGTGCCCGCGGTGTACGACGATGCGACCGTGCTGGTGCACACCGGCTGGCCGGGCTCCTGGCCGTCGGCTGGAACCGGGGTCAGCCCCGAGTCCGGCTGGGCGCGGGCAACCGGTGAAATCACCGTGGCCGAGTCCGAGCTGATCGGCGATGCGGCCGCATGGGCTCGCGTGCGCGCGGCCGGACATCGGGCGCTGGCGCACGAACTGACCGGGCTGGCCGGGTCGATGCTGTCGCTGGCCGTCGACCACGTCGGGTCTCGGACCCAGTTCGGCAAGCTGCTCGGCGGTTTTCAGGCGGTCAAACACCAGCTCGCCGACGTCCGGCTGGCTCAGGAGTGCGCGAAGCTGGCCGCGGAGGCCGCGTGGGAACCGCAGGACGACAGCGAAGCCGTCGCTGCCGCGCTAGTCGCCAAGGCGGCAGCGAACCGGTTCAGCCATGCCGCGCGCCGAAACTGCCAGCAGGTGCTCGGCGGCATGGGTTTCACCTGGGAGCACGACTTCCACCGCTATCTCAAGCGGAGTCTGCTGCTGGAAACCTTGCTGGGCACGACGGAAACCTTGCATGCCGAACTCGGCGGCCGGCTCCGCGCAGGCAGCCTGCCCCGGCTCGCCATGCTGTGACGGACACGCGACTGCGGCGTCCGGTGCGAGGAACGCACCGGACGCCGCAGTCGTTTCAGTCAGCTGCCGATGACGAGCCGACCGATCCGGTTTCCCAGCAACTCGCCAAAGTAGACGGAATCGCCACGAGGCGTGAGATCGCACGGGCTCGCCAGCGGCGTCGGGATCGGGAAGTCGCGGTACGCGTGCGTCACCGGGTCGAACCGGCCGATATTCGCACCCGCGTCCAGGTTTCCTTCCCCGACATAGAGTTTGCCGTCGCTGCCGAAGACCAGCGGCCCTGGCCGGGGCAGGAACAGGTTCGCGGGCGCGGCCAGCGACCATTCCGCGATCTGCCGGGTGCCCGGATCGATCCGTCCGATCTTTCCCGCACCGGTCTCGGTGAACCAGATCGTTCCGTCCGCCGCGGTGGTGACGCCCTGCGGCACCGACGCCGGCGACGGCACCGGATATTCGGTGAACTGGTGCGTGAAGACGTCGATCTGCCCGACTTTTCCGGCCGTTGCCTCGGGGAAGATCATCGAGTTTCCCGGACCGCGGTGCACGATGATCGGCCCGGCCAGCGGGGTCGGAATCGGGTAGGACGTGATGGCGTGGGTGGCCAGGTCGATCCGGCCGATCGCGTTGTTCCCGATTTCGGTGAACCACATCGCGTTGTCCGGGCCCGCCTCGATGGCGTCGGAGGCAGCCGTACCGGTGGGCAACCTGAGACTGCCGAGCGCGCCCGGCTCGGGAATGGAGAACTCCTCGATCCGCTCGGTGGCCGGATCGAGCCGGGCGATTTTGTTGACAGTCTCTTCGGTGAACCACAACCCGCCGTCGGCGCCGACCGCTTCGCCGCCGGGCACCGCCAACGGCGTCGGCAAGTCGACCTCGGTGATGCGGCCGGTCACCGGGTCGTAGCGGCCGATCTTGTTCGCGGTGACCTCCTCGACCCAGCCGATGCCCGAACTGTCGAAGTGGATCTCACAAGGACCGGCCGCCGGAGTCGGAAAAGGGGCCGACTCGGTGATCGAGACGGACTCGGCTCCGGCCAATGCCGGGGCCGCGAGCACGATCGCTGCGGCACCGAGAGCCGACCAGCGCAGCTTCCTTCTGAACATGATTTCTCCGTATCGGATGACAATGTCGGCGACGTACGCGCTATTGCGCGTCGGCGGTCTGCGGAGTGCTCGATGCCGGTTCGCTCGCGGCCGAGCGTGGTCGCGCCACCGCGTTCACGATCGCGGCCACTGTGCCCAGGCTCAGCGCGATGGTCACGACGGCTCCCAAGTAAGTCCACCCGCGGGAAGCGCCCATGGTCATCGTGACGAAGGTCGGCCAGCCAGCCCACATCTCCCACGCGCCGAAGGCACAGGGAACCAGCGGGATCGCCAGCACTGTGCCGCGGGCTCCGTAACGGCCGACAGCCAGGGCGAGCAGCACCCCGGACGCGATGCCGCCGAGGTTGGTGAACAGCCACCAGAGGGGAAATCCGCCCGCGTAGAACTGGAACGGCTGAGCACCGTAGTAGTCGTAGAGTTTCAGCGCGGTCAGCGGAATCTCGATCACCAGGTTCGACACGATGATCACGCCCAGCCCCAGCCAGTACTGCTTCCTCGCAGCCCGCTTGCGGGTGAGGTCGTAGAACAGGTAGGCGCTGCCGCCGGCGAACAGCGAGTACAGCAGCGTCGACCAGAGCGGATCGCCGCGAAAGTTGAACTGGATCCACGACATCAGGTTGCCGTCGCGGTAGTTCAACAGCCCGAGCACGCCCCAGAAGGTCTCCATGAGCGCGCACACCAAACCGCCGACGGCGCAGCACAGAAGAATCGGAGAGCGACTGCGGAACAGGTCGACCAGCGCGTACAAGACCCATACGGCGAACAGCACGACGGCGATGACCAGCACCACGTGGTGTGTCGCGGCCGGTGCCACGGCGGCAGGCGGAGAGGGATAGAACCCGGACGAGACCATGTCTGCTCCTGCTGTCATCGCGCAACGGCGAGCCCACCGGAGTCCTGGACGCGCCGTTGCGTCGCTGGGGGAATTCTGAGATGCGTGGCGATTACTTGCGGAACTGCGGGCTGCGCCGCTGCAGGAAGGCCTTCATGCCTTCCTTGGCCTCGGCGGAACTGAAACTGAAGGATTGCGCGAGGCTCTCCGCTTCGACTGCCTCCGCGAACGACGACTCGTACGCTTTGTTGAGCGACTTCTTCATGATCGACAGGGCGAGGGTCGGTCCGTCGGCGAGAGAGCGCGCCCACTCGTCGACGACCGCGTCCAGTTCTTCGTCGGGGACGGCCCGTGCGACGAGGCCCAGCTCGGCGGCTTCGGTCCCGGAGACACGCCGGGTGAAGAACACGAGCTCCTTGGCCTTCGCGAGTCCGACCAGCCGGGGCAGCAGCCACGATCCGGCACCGTCAAGGGTGAGGCCCCGTTCGGCGAAGATTTCGCCGAACATCGCGCCCTCGCCCGCCACGGCCAGGTCGCAGGCCAGCGCGAGATTGCAGCCGAACCCCACGGCCGGACCGGCGACCTTGGCGATCGTGGGCTTGGGCATCTCGTGCAGCAGCGTCACGACCTGGCCGACCCGCCGCATGAACCGCAGTTCGTCCGGTGCGACCGACTCGGACAGGTCCATGCCGGAGCAGAATGCCCCGCCGGCCCCGGTGAGGATCACTGCCCGGTCTTCCCCGTTGCCGGCAATGGCTTCGAGTTCGCGCACCAGCTCTTCGATCAGCGGCCAGGTGACGCCGTTCTTGCGCTTCGGTCGGTTCAACGTGACTGTGACTACGCCTTCGGCGCGCTCGACCAGTACATCCGGCATGGAGTTCTCCCTTTCAGAGCCCAGCCGCGACGGCGAGCCGTTCCCGGTGGTCGTCCGGAATGCCGAAGAGCAGTTCCGTGGCCTTCGCGCGGCGGTAGTACAGGTGCGAGTCGTGCTCCCAGGTGAAGCCGATGCCGCCGTGGATGTGGAGCGACTCGTCGGCGACCTCGGTGTAGGTGTCCGAGCACAACGCCCGGGCCAAGCTCGCCGCCTCGGCCAGCGCGCCCGCGGTCTGTTCGCCGGGGTCGCGCAGAAACTCGTCGGCGACGGTCACCGCGTGGGTCATCGCCGAGCGGGCCAGCTCGACCCGCAACAGCAGGTCCACCAATTGGTGCTTGATGGCTTGGAAACTGCCGATCGGGCGTCCGAATTGGACACGTTGCTTGGCGTAGGCGACGGCGTTGTCGAGGCAACGCTGTGCCCCGCCCACCTGTTCGGCGGCGAGCACCACCAGCGCCAGGTCGAGCCCGGTCTCGATCCGGGCGGCGTCGTCCTCAGTCCCGATCAACCGGGCGGGCGCGGCTTCGAACCGGACGGTGGACAACGGACGCAGCAGGTCCAGCGAGGGCATCGCGCGCATCGTCACTGATGCTCGGTCGACCGCGAACAGCCCGATCCCCTCGGAAGTCCGCGCCGGAACGAGAACGACCTCCGCGGCGGGCGCGTCGATCACGAAGGATTTGGTCCCGGACACCGACCAGCCGTCTCCGGTGCGCTCGGCCTTGGCCGTAGTCGATCCCGGCGCGTGGCCGCCGTCCGGTTCGTTCAGCGCGACCGTCGCGACCGTAGTTCCCGATGCGATGGCAGCGAGCAGCTCACGGGCGACGTTCGACGGCCGCGTTCCGGCGACCGCGAGCACCATCGGCAAAGCCAGACCCGCTGTCGCGTAAAGCGGAACGGGCGCGAGCGTCGCGCCAAGCTCCTCAACGGCCGCGGCCAGATCAGCCAGCTCCGCACCTGCCCCGCCCTCGGCCTCGGGCACGATCAAGCCGGGCAGGCTGAGCTGCGTGCCGAGCACCCGCCACAGCGCTTTGTCGATCCGCGCCGCGCCGTCGCCATCGGCGACGTACGGCCTCAGATCGACGTGCTGCGCGAGACAGCGGCGCACCTCGGCACGCAGTTCCGCCCTGATGTTCTCGGCATCGGTCATGCGTTCGCCCTCGCCCTGGTCTTGGCCGGGCTCGCCGAGCCGTCCCGGGTGGGAAGCGCGACCACAGCGCTGCCGGGCATGATGTCGTCACCGCGCTGGTTCAGCGCGTGCGTGCGGATCTCCACGACGTGCTCACCGTCGGCGTCCACGGATTTGCCGGTGACCACGCCGCCGAGGTCGATCGTGTCCGACAGGTACACGAAACCGCGGTACTGCGAGGACAGGTGCTTGACCCAGCCGCTGTCCCCGCACCAATGGGTGAGCAGGTGGATCTGCCAGCACTGCCGCTGGAACCCCACGTCGTACTGGAAAGCGACGCCCATCGCGTTCGCGGCTGCCTTGTTGTAGTGGACCGCGTAGATCGGTTCCTGCGCGCCGGTGACCGGATCCCGGAACGCCCACGCCGGGTGCTCGGCGTAGTCGTGCAGCGACGCCGCATGGGCCTTCAGCCGCGGAATCGGAGTGCCGCCGCCGGCGATGAACGCGACCTCGTCGGTCAGCCCGATCGGGCCTTTCGTCAGGTCGTCGATCTTGTCCCCGACCTCGACGTCCTCCCAGTACCGCGGCTCGGCACCGCGGGGCTTCTGCGCCAGCACCCGTTCCTCGATCGCCCGCAGCTCGTCCTCGGCCCACCGATGCGGCACGTCGATCTTGCGCGACTTGCTCTTCCCGCGTGCGGTGGCCCGCTCGTAGTTCACCACCTGCCAGCGGATCTGGGCGACAGCTTCGCCGCGCTGGTTCACGTAGTCGTTGGTGAAGTGGTCGGTGACCATCTGGGCGGCGAAGGTGCTCTCCCGCGGGCCGGTGAAGCCGTCGTAGCGGCAGGACGCCTCGATCTTGTCGCCCCAGTAAATCGGGGCGAGCAGCTCCATTTGCGTCGCGGAGTGGAACGAGCCCAGCCCCGGCCACCCGAACTGGATCCCGGAGAAGCAGCCGATCACGAACGACGGCGGTGCCACCGGCGCCCCGTACTCCGAAGCCCGCCCGCGCTCGGGGTCGGTCCACAGGTCGTTGACGTCGCCGATGCCGCCGGCGAACTTGGCGACCGCGATGCGGGTCGCTTCCTCGTTGTTGACCGAATGCGCGATCCGCAGCTGGATGCCGGCCTTAGCCTTCATCGACTCGATCATCGCCTCGTCGATGACGGCCTCGGGCATCCGCGCCTCGTCTTCGGCGCGCGTGTCCTGTGTCGTCATTTCTTGCCGCCGGAAGGGTTGGCGCTCCAGGACTGTCCCTTCGGGACACCGGCCTCGATGACCGCCTTCTCCAGCCCGGCCACGGTCCAGCGTCCCTCGGTGGTGAGCTTCCACTCGGGGTCGAGTTCCCAGGGCCGGACCCGCTGCACCCGGCTGCCGCCGACCAGGAAGACCTCGCCGGTGATCTCGCAGGAGGGCGAGGACAGGTAGGTGACGAAGGGCGCGATGTTCGCCGGGTCCCAGCGGTCGAACTTGCCCTCCTTCGGTGCCATGGCGTCGCCGAAAGTGCTTTCGGTCAGCCGGGTGCGCGCCTGCGGCAGGATCGCGTTCACCCGCACGCCGTAGCGGGCCAGTTCCTTCGCTGAGACCTGGGTCAGCGACGCGACAGCTGCCTTCGCCGCGGCGTAGTTCGCCTGTCCGGGGTTGCCGAACACCCCGGACTCGCTGGAGGTGCTGACGACCGAGGCGTTGACCTCGCGCCCAGCCTTGCTTTCCGCGCGCCAGTATCGCGCGGCGCTGCGGGTGACGAGGAACGTGCCCCGGAGGTTGACCCGCACGACGACGTCCCAGTCCGCGTCCTCGATGTTCACCAGGACGCGGTCCCGCAGGATGCCGGCGTTGTTGACCACGGCGTCGAGCCGGCCGAATTCCTTGAGCGCGGTGTCGACGACCGCCTGGGCGCCGTCCGCGTCGGCGATGTCGTCGCCGTTGGCCACGGCCTGCCCGCCCGCGTCCTGGATCTCCTGTACCACCTGTTGCGCCGGGGCGAGTTCGCCGCCGGTGCCGTCCTGAGCGCCGCCGAGATCGTTGACCACGACCTTGGCTCCCTCGGCGGCGAGCAGCAGCGCGTGCTCGCGGCCGATCCCGCGTCCGGCCCCGGTGACCAGCGCCACCTTCCCGTCGAGGCTTCCCATGGTGTTCTCCTTCATGTCCGGTTCTGTTTCGGCGTGCCGGGTTCTTTGGGCAGCCCGAGCACGCGGTGCGCGATGATGTCGCGCTGGATTTCGTCCGTCCCGCCACCGAGCCGCATGCCGGGCACCCCGAGGACGAACTCCGCCCAGGAGTAGGTGCCCTTCTCGCCGGTGTCGGCGAGCAGCCGCGGGCCCAGCGCGGTCGCTACGAGGTCCGACAACGCCGCGAGGTTGGCGGTCAGCGCGAGCTTCGACAGCGACATCTCCGGCCCCGGTGTGGTGCCGGCCTTCACCGCCGCCTCAGCCCTGGCCCGCATGGTCTTCGCCGCGGTCAGTCCGATGTGCACTCGCGCGAACGCCTGCCGGACCGCCGGGTCGCCGGTGCGCGAAAGCTCCTGCAGCCAGCCGACGATGCGGTCCAGGCGGAAGAGCCCGCTGCCGCCGGCTGTCGAGCCGCCGATGGCGCCGCGCTCGTACATCAGGGTGGCCAGCGCGACCTGCCAGCCGCTGTCGACTTCGCCGAGCCGGTTCTCATCCGGCACCCGGACTCCGTCGAGGAAGACCTCGTTGAAGTCGGCGCCGCCGGTCATCTGCCGCAGCGGCCGCACTTCCACGCCGGGCGCGTGCATGTCCACCAGGAAGGCCGTCAGGTTGCGGTGCCGGTCGCCGTCCGAGGTCCGGGCGAGCAGCAAGCCCAGGTCGGAGTAGTGCGCACCGGACGTCCAGACCTTCTGCCCGGTGACGACCCAATGGCCGGTCGCCGGGTCGCGGTCGGCCTTGGTCGACACCGAAGCCAGATCCGAACCTGCGCCCGGCTCGCTGAACAACTGGCACCCCACGGCGTCGCCGCGGCGCAGCTTCCGCAGCCACTGCCGCTTCGCCGGCTCGGAGCCGAATTGCTGCAAGGTCGGGAAAACCATGCCGAGGCTCACCCCGAGCGGCGAGCGGGACGGGACCTGATGCCCGCGCTCCACCGCCTGGTAGACGCGCTCGTAGCGGGCGGGCAGCCCCGCACCGCCGTACTCGGGCGGACCGGTGATCCAGCCGAATCCCGCGTCGAAGACCTTGCGCTGCCAGGCACAAGCATGGCGCGCCTCCTCCGCGGTAGCTCCGCGGAACAGGGTGAACCGGTCCTCCCGTTCGGAGAACTCGAACGCCTTCCCGTCCCCGGAGTCCGCGATCGCCGACTCCACAAAGGATTCGGCGGCGGCGCGGAACTCGTCGAGCGCGGGAGCGCCGCGCACGGAGTCGACCGACACGAAGGTCTCCTTACTGCCACATGGTCGTAGGCGAATGCTGATCTGACGGGTGCCCGGCTCAGCGGCCGGTCACCTGGTGCACCGCGGCGACGAGGTCGTCGGAATTCGGCACCGCTCGCAGGCTCTTGGCGAAGGGGATCGGCGCGTAGCTGCCGCCGACCCGGAGCACCGGCGCGGCCAGCTCGCCGAACAGTTCTTCGCTGATCCGCGCGCTGATCTCGGCGCCCGGTCCGCAGAAGCGGGTCGCCTCGTGCGCCACGACGGCCCGGCCGGTCCGGCCCACCGACTCCAGCACGGTCTCCAGATCCAGCGGCACCAGCGTGCGCAGGTCGATGACCTCTGCGCTGATGCCCTCTTCGGACAGCCGTTCGGCGGCATCCAGCGCCCACGGAACGGCGGGCCCGTACGTCACGACGGTCACGTCGTCGCCGGCGCGCTTGACCGCGGCCTTCCCCAGCGGGATGGCCACCTCGCCGGTGGGCACCTCTTCCTTGTTGGTGTACTCGAGGTGGATGTGCTCGATGAACAGGCACGGATCGTCATCGAAGACACACGAGGCGAGCAGTCCCTTGGCTTCGGTGGGCGTCGACGCCATGACCACCTTGATGCCCGGCGTGTGCATGAACCAGGCTTCGAGCGTCTGGGCGTGCTGTGCGCCGAAGCGGCTGTTGCCGACCACCGTGCGCACGGTCAGCGGCATCGCGCTGCGTCCGCCCGACATGTAGCGGAACTTCGCGGCGTGGTTCACAAACTGGTCGGACGCGAGCGTCATGAAGTCCATGAACATGATCTCGGCGACCGGCCGGTAGCCGCCGAGTGCCAGGCCGACCGCCGCGCCGACGATCGACTGCTCGGCGATGGGCGTGGAGCGCACCCGGTCCGTCCCGTACTTCGTGGACAGTCCCTTGGTCACCTTGAAGACGCCGCCCATGGGCTCGGCGATGTCCTCGCCGAGCAGCACGACCTTGGAGTCCTTGGCCATCGCCAGGTCCAGGGCGGAATTCATCGCGACCGCCGCGGACATCTTGGCGGTCTGCGCGGTCGAGGTCTCTTGCAGCGTAGTCATCGTAGGTCCGGCACCAGCCTCTTGTCGGCGAACACGTCTTCGTGCAGTTGGTCAGGTTCCGGCTGTGGCCGCGATTCCGCGTACGCGAACGCGTCGGCAACGCCGGTCTCGGCATCCTTTTCGATCTCGTCCAGCCGTTCCGGCGTCGAGATCCCCTGACGGATCAGCCAGTCGCGGAAGTTCGGCGCCGGGTCTCGGGTCAGCGCCTCGGCGAGCTCGTCCTTGGGCACGTAGCTGTAGTCGGCCGTGCCGGTGTGCCCGGTGAGCCGGTAAGTCTCGAACTCGAGGAACACCGGCCCCTCGCCGCGCCGGATCGCCGCGACCGCGTCCCGGACGGCTCGCCACGAGGCGATCGGGTCGAACCCGTCGATCTTGTGCGCCGTCATCCCGTACGACGCCGCCCGGCGCGCGAACTCCGGCGACGCGGAGTACTGCGCCAGAGGCGTGTGCTCGGCCCAATGATTGTTCTGGCAAACGAAAAGAACCGGCAGCTTCCACAGCGCCGCCATGTTCATCGCCTCGTGGTACGCGCCGATCGAGGTCGCCCCGTCGCCGAAGGTGGTGACGACGACCTTGTCGTCGCCGTCCAGTTGCGCCGCGATGCCGAGACCGGCCGCGATCGGAAGGCCGGAGCCGACGATCCCCGTGGTGGCGGTCAGCCCGGCAGCCTCGTCCTGCAGGTGCATCGGGCCGCCCTTGCCCTTGGAAACGCCGTCGACCCGGCCGTACAGCTCGGCCATGATCGCGGGGAGAGCCGCCCCCTTGGCCAGCGCGTCGCCCAGGTTGCGATACGTGGAGACGAACCTGTCGCGCGGTTCGAGCACGGCGCCGAGGGCGGCGCACACGGCTTCCATGCCGCGGACCGGGTAGAACGCCGCCTGCAGCTTGCCCGCCTTGGCCTCCTTCTGCGCCCTGGCGTCGGCAGCCGTAGTCGTGAGCATGACCCAGTACATCCGCTCCAGCTCCGTCGCGGACGGCAGCTCCCCGGTCGCGGTGGTCGTGTCCTGAACATTCTCGGTCAAGACCAATCCTCCTTTGCTGGCGTTCCGATCCGGGGTACCGGCCGCACGCGACCTGAACGCCCTCGCCGAACCCGTACCAATTTAGTCTAGTGATAGATAATTTACAAGGCGAATTACTCTTGGCAGACACCGTCGAGTGCCGCCGCCAACTGCGCGCCCGCGCCGTCGGCGTGCGAACGGACCCAGCCGCAGAACTCGTCGAGCGCGGCATCGCCGCCGCCGGCCCCGGTCAGCGGCAGGACACCGTCGAAAATCTCGCCCGCCGTGCTGTCGACAGTCACGACGCGGCCGGCGAGCGGCGCAAGCACGCCTTCACCGCAGCCGACCACACAAGGGCGGCCCAATTCCCGGCTCACCACCGCGGCATGCGACGTCGCGCCGCCGATTTCGGTGATGATCGCGCGCGCCGCCAGCATCCCGTGCACGTCGTCGGGATTGGTGGTCGGTGTCGCGAGCACCACATCCTTGCCCTCGGCCGCCAAATCATCGGCCTCGTCCGCGGAGGTGACTACGACACCGGAGCCCACGCCTGGACAAGCCACCTCGCCCTTCGCCAGAAGCGTGGCTCCTGCGCGAACCTCGGGTGAAAGGTGCGGCTGAAGCAGAACCTTCAGCTGGTCCGCGGTCACGCGCCCCAGCGCCTCTTCCACGGTCAGCAAGCCTTCATTCCGCATGGCGACCGCGTGCCGCACCGCCGCGGTCGCGGACCGCTTCGCCGAACGGGCCTGCAGCAGCCAAAGCCGGCCACGCTCGACCGTGAACTCGATGTCCTGGACATCCCCGAATTCCCGTTCGAGCACCCTCGCCGCGGACAGCAGCTCGTCATGCACCTCGGGCATCGAATCACCGAGCTCGGACAGCCCCAACGGGTCGAACCGGCCGGACACGACATCCTCGCCCTGTCCGCCCGGCAGCCATTCGCCGTACGGCTCGGCTTCGCCGGTCACGGGGTTGCGGCTGAACAGCACGCCGGTGCCGGAATCCGCGCCGAGATTGCCGAAGATCATCGCCTGCACGGTGACCGCGGTGCCCGCGTCGTCCGGCAGATTGTGGTGCCGCCGGTAAGCGGTCGCACGCGGGGAACTCCACGACTCGAATACCGCGACGACAGCGTCTTCGAGCTGCTCCCACGGGTCGTCCGTGGGCGGCTTCCCCACGATTTGGGTGAACTGCTGCACGAACCGCCGATGCGTGTCCGCGCCGAACGCCTGGTCGCCGGCTTGCTCGGACAACGCCGCGGCGATTTCGGAGTTGACTCCCAGGTTGAGGACGGTGTCCATCATGCCGGGCATGCTGCGCGCGGCACCCGACCGAACGGAGACCAGCAGAGGCGCCGCCGGGTCGCCGAACCGGCGACCGACCGCCGCCTCGATGGCGACGATGCCCTCCCGCAGTTCAGCGGCGAGCCGGGCGGGAACCCGCTTTCCGGATGCGTAGTACTCCACGCAGACGCTGGTCGGGAAGACGAACGCCGGAGGCACCCGCAGGCCGAGCTTGAGCATTCTGTTGATGCTGAAGGCTTTGCCGCCGAGCACGGCGCGGTCTTCGTCCCGCCGGCCGCCTGCCTCGAGCAGAATCATCGAAATTTCCTCCGGGTCCGGGAGCCGTGGCCAGAGTCGCCAGTTATTAGTCTAGTGTCAAACTATCTTCCGGTAGAGTAAAACCGGCCCGGCGACCTTGTCCATAGCGACCCGGATACTCTATCGTTAGAGTAATTCGGACGGCACCGGAAGGCGACGATGACCGCATACGCAGCGCTGACGCTGGAACGCAAGGACGGGGTGGCCGAGCTCCGGCTCAGCAGGCCCGAAGTGCTGAACCGGTTCGATTCCACGCTGACCCGCGAGTTGCGCGAGGCGCTGCTGGAGCTGCGGGACGATTCCGCGACGCGGGCGGTCGTGCTGTCTTCGGCAGGGAAGCACTTTTCGGCGGGCGGCGACTTCGAATCGATGCTCGCCGCCAATGCCGACCACCACACGCTGATGCGCCAGGTCGACGAGGGACGCGACCTCTACCGGGCGTTCGCCGACTTCCCCAAGCCGCTCGTCATCGCCTTGCAGGGAGACGTTTTCGGGCTGGGCGCGAGCCTGGTGCTGACCGCGGACGCGGTCGTGGCCACGCCGGGCGGGCGCATCGTGGATCCGCACGTGCGCATGGGATTGGTCGCCGGGGACGGCGGCACCGTCAGCTGGCCCGCCAATCTGCCGTTCCTGCGGGCGAAACGGCATTTGCTGTGGGGCGAGCCGATGACCGGCAAGGAGGCCCACGAGTTCGGGATCGTGACCGAGCTGGCCGATTCGGCCGAGGAGGTCCGCGAGATCGCGTTCGGTCTCGCCGAACGGGTCGCGGCGCTGCCGCCGGTCGCGGTTCAGCTGACCAAGCGGGCGCTGAACAAGTACCTGCACGCACGGATCGACGACGTGTTCGACGCGGGCATGTACCTGGAGGCGATCAGCGCCCGGACGTCCGACGTGGCCGAAGCGGTCGCGGCGTTCAAGGAGAAGCGGGAAGGCAGGTGGACAGGCGCGTGACCACTACGCAACCGTCGCTGGCATCGCTCTGGGGCACGGACGTGGTCCGCGACCCCGAAGGGCCATGCCTGCTCTACGCGCCGAGGCCGGCGTCCATCACGGGCATGCTGGCCGGAACGCGGCGTTGGAGCGAACGAACCTTTCTGGTGCAGGGCGAGCGCAGGATCGACTTCGGCACCTTCCTCGACGCCGTTCCGCGCGTCGCCGCCGAGTTCGCCGCGCGCGGCGCGCGCGTGGGCGACCACGTGTTCCTCCTTGCGTACAACAGTCCCGAGTTCGTCCTGTCGATCTGGGCCGCGTGGTGGGCCGGACTGGTGCCGGTGCTGGGCAACCGGTGGTGGAGCGACCGGGAGATCGAGCACGCCGTCGAGCTGACGAAGCCGGTGCTCGCACTCAGCGACCGCGCCCGTCCCGTCGGGGCGACCGGCACCGACTGGCTGGCGATCCAGGACCAGCAGGAGGCCTTCGACGCCGACTCCGCGGGGATCGACGTGCGGGAGCCGCAGGACGAGGTCTCCCCCGGGCTCGTGTTGTTCACGTCCGGATCCTCAGGCGCTCCGAAGGCCGTCGTGCTCTCTCGCCGGTCCGTGGTCGCCAACCAGCACAACCTGCTCAGCCGTTCCCGGCAGCTGCCACAGGACGTTCCGGACGACGCGCCGCAGCAGGTGATGCTCGCGTGCACGCCGCTGTTCCACGTCGGCGGGGTCTCCAACCTCATCACGCAGCTGATCCTCGGCGGACGGCTCGTCATGACCACGGGCAAGTTCGACGCCGGCGAGGTGCTCGAGCTGATCGAACGCGAAGGGGTGCACCGCTGGGGTGGCGTCCCCACCATGGCCGCACGCGTGCTCGCCCATCCCGACTTCGACCGCCGCGACCTGTCGAGCCTGCGCTCGTTCCCCCTCGGCGGCGCGCCGGTCTCCGCGGGCCTGCTGGACCGGATGCGTGCCAAACTCCCGCAGCTGCAACGCCGCGGCCTGGCCAACACCTGGGGAATGACCGAGTCGGGCGGCTTCGTCACCGTGGCGGGCAACCGGGACCTCGAGCGGTTCCCCGGCACCGTGGGACGTCCGTACCCGGTGGCGGAACTACGGATCCTCGACCCGGACGACACCGGCCGCGGCGAGATCCTGCTGCGCTCCCCCACCGTGATGAACGGGTACCTCGGCCTCGACGACGGCACCGTGGACGCGGACGGATGGCTGCACACCGGCGACCTCGGCCGGCTCAACGACGACGGGTACCTGTTCCTCGACGGCCGCTCGAAGGACATCGTGATCCGCGGCGGCGAGAACATCGCCTGCGCGCACGTCGAACACGCGCTGCTCGCCCACCCCGACATCGTCGAGGCCGCGGCGTTCGGCGTGCCCCACGAAGACCTCGGCGAAGAGCTGGCCGCCGCCGTGACCCACCGGCCCGGTACCGCACCGACGGCGGAGGAACTCCGGAGCTTCCTCCGCGGCCGCCTCGCGCACTTCGAGGTGCCGACCAGGTGGCGGATCGGCGACCAGCCGCTGCCGACGCTCGCCGGCGAGAAGGTGGACAAGAAAACTCTGCGAAACGAGCTGGAAAGGGACGGCGCATCGTGCGACTGACCGCACCCGACGAGTACTTCTACCACCAGGTTTCGCTGCCGCACGCGATGGTGGGCTCCAGCGACCCGAGCTGGCGCGAGCGGTACTGGATCAGCATCCAGGACGTGGAGCGGCAGGACACCGTACTGACGCTGGGCATCGGCCAGTACCCCAACCAGGACGTGCAGGAGGCGTTCGTCGTCCTGTCCGAGGGCGGCAAGCAGCACAATCTGCGGCTGGCCCGCCAGCTCGGGCCCGCGAACGACGTCATGCGCGTCGGGCCGCTGACGATCGAGGTGGACCGCCCGTACGAGGACCTCCACCTCGTCCTCGACGACAATCCCTCCGGGCTGGCCTTCGACCTGCACTGGACCGGCACCATGGAGCCGGTCCTGGAAGGCAGGCACTACCAGGTCAGCCGGTCGCGGGCCACCTACGACGCGATCCGGTACGTGCAGGTCGGCCGTGCCGAAGGGACGTTGACCAGCCCCGGCGGCCAACGCGAGCTGAAACCGGAAACCTGGTGGGGCGAACGCGACCACTCGTGGGGCACGCGTCCGCTCCCGCGCACGCAAGGCGGGCCTCCCGGCGGACGGCCCGAGTGGCTGATGCTGATGTTCTGCCCGATCCAGCTGCCAGACTTCGGCCTGCACTTCTACTTGTACGAAAAGGAACCGGGCCGACCGGTGCATCTCTCCGCCGGATTGTCGCGGCCGCTGGGCGGTGCCGAGAGCAGCTTCCCGGACGAGGCCATCACCGCAATCGACCATGACCTGCACTGGGTGGCGGGCGCGCCAGCCGCGACCCTTTCGCACGGCACGATCGTGCTCACCCTCGCCGACGGTCGGAAGCTCGAGTTCGAGCTGACCGCCCGCCCGGGCCGCGCACACTTGCGCGGGGGTGGCTACGAAGGCTGGAACGGCTGGTTCCAGGGGCATTGGAAGGGCGAAGACAGCCTCGAACACGATGTGTGGGACCTGACCGACGCGAGCCAGTTCTACCGGTACGCCAAGGCGTCCAGCGACCACCTGATCGAGGTGCGGCACAACGGGCAGACCGGCTACGGCGTGATGGAGTACATGGTCCTGCCCGGTTATCCGAAGTATCCGGACGCCATCCCGCCCAAGCCGCCGCGGGACCCGCGATGAGCGGGTCGCCCGAGGCGGAGTCGGTCGAGGTGGTCGGGCAGCGGCTGCGAAGCTTCCTCGCCGCCCGGAATGCCGGCGCCGAGGGAGTCGCGATCGAAGGACTGCAACGCTCCGGCAACGGCTCCTCCCGCGAGAACTGGCCCTTCGACGCTTCCTGGCGGCAGGAGGGCTCCGCCGTGCGCAGGAAGTTGTTGCTGCGCAGGGACCCGCCGAGCGCCGTCGTGGACACCGGCCGGGCGACAGAGTTCGCTCTGCTCAAGGCGCTCGAATCGACTCCGGTGCCCGCGCCGGTGGCGTACTGGCTCGACGACGAGGGCACCGAACTGTTGCGCCCCAGCATGATCGTCGACCGGCATCCTGGCCGCGCCCACCGCGCGGTCCTTCGAGACAAGAATCCGCTGGGCCTGGCGGAGCCGGTCAGGGCCGAACTCGCCGAAAACCTGTGCGAGCTGCTCGCGCAGGTGCACCGGGTCGACGTCGCCGAGGCCGGCCTGCTCGAGGTGCTCCCGTCGCCGACGCCCGACCCAGCGACGGCGGAACTGGATCGCTGGGAGCGTCTTCTCGACGACGCCGAACTGGAGCCCCAGCCGGTGTTGCGCTGGACCCTCCGCTGGCTGCGCGACCACGTTCCCGCGCCGCCGGAGCGGCTCGTCCTCGTGCATGGCGACTTCCGGCCGGCGAACGTGCTGGTCCACAACGGAGCCGTCGAAGTACTGCTCGACTGGGAGCTGGCGCATCTCGGCGACCCGCTGGACGACCTGGGCTGGTACTGCGCACCGGTGTACACCCGGGAGCACTTCATCCCCGGCGTCTGGGAGCAAGACGACTTCCTGAAGCGCTACCGCGAACTCACCGGCACTGCGGTGCCCGCCGACGCGCTGCTGTTCTGGCAGGTGCTGGCGCTGTTCCGGCTCGCGGTCATCGCGTTGCAAGGCATCCGGATCTTCTGTGCGGGCGAAACCGATCGCCCCGCCGCCCCGCCGACTGCGCTGCTCCGGCTCCTTGCCGGAATCGTCTCCGAAAATCCCGGAAAGGCCCGCCATGCGCCCGACCCCCGATGAGCTGATCACCCACGTCCGCAGGGTGTTGCGGGACGTCGTCGAACCGGAGCTGACCTCGTCCTACGCCAGGTCGCGGCTCGCGGAAATCCGTGCCGCGCTCGCCCAGATCCCGTGGAATGAAGCTGGACTCCGGCTCGCCGACGCTTCAGACACGCTGCGCGACCTGCTGCTGAAGTGTCGCACGTGGATCGAGTCGGACGAGGCCAGGAAGAAGCATTTCGCGGACAGCCTGCCCGCCTTCGCCGGTTTGCCGGAGGCCGTGCCGGAAGACTTCGCCGCCTGCAACGAAATCCGTGCGCGCTATGACGAGCTGGTCATCGAGTTGATCGGGCCCCTCGAAGACTGGCTGCTCACCGGCAAGGACGACGGGACCGGCGCGGAACTCCGCCGGGAACTGCTGTCCGCGGTGGTCAGCTGACCGCGAGCTTCCGCTTGTAGAGCTTCCCGTTGTCACCACGGGGCAGCCCGCGGACGAAGGCGATACCGCGCGGGCACTTATAGTGGGCCAGCCGGTCCCGGCAGTAGGAAATCAACTCCGCGGCGAGGGCGTCTCCGGGCACCGCATCGGGGGCCGGCACCACGAACGCCCGGACGACCTGCCCGTACTCGTCGTCAGGGACGCCGGCGACCGCCACATCGGCGATCGCCGGATGCAGGGCCAGGACGTCCTCCGCCTCCTGCGGATGGATGTTGACCCCACCGGAGATGATCAGTTGATCGCGGCGCCCGGCCAGGTAGAGGTAACCCTCGTCGTCGAGCCTGCCGAGGTCACCCACTGTGCGCCAGCCCAGCGGGTGCTCCGTTTCGTGAGTCTTGGCGTCGTCGCCGCGGTAGCGGAACGCAGTGGTCCCTTCGAACCAGACCGTGCCGACCTCCCCCGGCGGAAGCTCGTCTCCGTCCTCGTCGGTGATGTGGATCGTGCCGGCCAGTGCCCGGCCGACCGAACCCGGATGCGCCGCGACCTCCTGCGGTCCGATGTGGCAGTTGCCGTAGCTCTCCGACGCCCCGTACAGCTCGTGCACGACCGGCCCCCACCAGTCCATGACGCGCGTTTTCACCTCGTGTGGACAAGGTGCTCCCCCGGTGATCGCGACCCGCAGGCTCGAGGCGCTAAACCGGCGCTTCGTCTGCTCAGGCAGTCGGAGCAGGCGCAACAACATGGTCGGCACGAACTGGGCGTGCGAAACCCCGTACCGGTCGATCGCTTCGAGCGTGGCGACCGGGTCGAACCGGTTCATCGTGACCACCGTGCCGCCGAGCTGCGTCACCGCGAAGACGAACCGGAACGGGGCGGTGTGGTAAGTCGGGGCCGGGGACAAATACACGGTGTCGCCGTCGAAGGAGAACAGTTCGGTGTACCGGCCCAGATGCGGCGGCGCGTCAGCCGGATGGATGTCGCTGCCCGGATGCAGGACTCCCTTCGGGGTGCCGGTCGTGCCGGAGCTGAACATCATCCGGCCGCCCAGCCGTTCGCCGGCGAGCGCCTCGGCGGACATGGCCGTCACGGCGGTTTCGTAATCCTCGAAGCCGCCCGACGGATCGATGGCCAGAGTCGGCGGCAGTTCGTCCAGCTCGCTGAGCGCTGCCTGCGCCGCCGGCCCGGCAATCACCATCGCCGCTCCCGACGCGCGCAGGACCTCGGCGAGCTCGCGCGCCCCGAGGTGCCAGTTCACCGGGGCCAGGCAACGACCGCTGCGCGCCGCGGCCCACATCGCCTCGGCCCATTCCAGGCGGTTCTCGCACACCATCGCCACGGTCGCGTCGCGAGGGAGACCACGCTGGTCGAAGAGCCTGGCCAGCTGGATCGAACGGCGGTCGAGCTCGCCGTAGGTCACCCGCTCCCCAGTCTCCGCCACGATCAGCGCCGGATGGTCGGGTTTCGTCGCGGCATGGACTCCCGGATACAACGTTCGCCACCCTCTCTCGGCTCCGCTCCGCTCTCCAACCCCGTCCGGGCAGGTCAGACCGCGCGGCCGGCGGCCGCCTCGTCAGCCCGGTTCCGGCCGAGCAAGCCGATCAGCTCTTCGTGCAGTTCGAACCACACGGTGTGGTAGCTGTCGATGATCGGCCGGGCGACGAAGTGGTGTTCGCCCGCCTGGATCCGCGCCAGCGCCTCGGCGAACCGCGCCGGGTAGTGCGCCAGCCGGGGCACGGTCGCGACGATCTCGTCGAGCAGCGGGGCGAAAGACGCGTGCAGCTGTGCGATCCGGTCCAGGACACCCTGGTCGTAATCCGCGTCAGTGTGATCGTTCGGAGTGTTCTCGTCGCGCATCTGCCACGACGTGATGATCGCCTTGAACGCACTGTTGTGCTCGTCGAACCGGTGGTACAGCGCTTCCAGCTGGGCCTGGTCGACGCCGGCCCGCTCGACCTCCAGCAGCTCGGCGAGCCGCTGCCTGCCGTCCGGGGTCAGCTTGACCGACGGGCCGTTCTGCACGCAGTGCCCGGCTTGGGTGCTGGACTCCAGCACCTGCGAGCACTTCCCGGCTCCGTGGTCGAGCGAGGCCGGGACATCAGTCGCCTTGAGCCTGCCCTTCAGCCGAAGCAGCTGCAGCAGCGAAAGTTCCAGGTCGGCGACGGCCGAACCGTTCGGGGTGGACATGCGCGTCATTGCGTCGCCTCTCCTCACGATCAACAACTTAATCTACAACACAACTATTGATGCTACGTCTATCTCGCCGGAAGTGCACCGGGTCCGGCTAGCGGCTCCTCAGCGTGACCTGGGGCCTCGAGGCGTGTTCGGCCTTGATCCTGCGCTTGTCGAGCTTGCCCATCGCCGACCGGGGCAGCCGGTCCGCGAACTCGACCGAGCGCGGGCACTTGTAGTGCGCCAGCCGGTCCCGGCAGAACGCAAGCACGTCCGCCGGGTCCGGCGGAGCCGCGGGGTTGCCGGGCACGACGATCGCCTTGAGCTCCTCGCCCATCTCGTCGTTCGGCACTCCGATGCAGGCGACCTCGGCGACCGCCGGATGCTCGGCCAGCACGAGCTCGGACTCGGCGGGATAGATGTTCACCCCGCCGGACACGATCATGTCGGAGAACCGGTCGGTGATGTACACGTACCCGTCGTCGTCGACGTACCCGACCTCGCCGAGCGTGAACACGCCCGGCCGCAGGTGCGCGCTCCGCGCTTTCTCCGGAGCCTGGTGGTAGACGATGCCCCGTCCGGTGGTGTCCCGGAAATACAGCCGCCCCTCCGCATTCGGCGGCAGCTCCTTCCCGTCCTCGTCGACGACGAGGACTTCGAACGGCTCCACCGGCCTGCCGACCGATCCCACGTGGTCCAGCCACTCGCGAGCGCTGATCAGGCAGGTGGTCCCGACCTCGCTCGCTCCATAGCTCTCCCAGATCACCTCGCCCCACCAGGCGATCATCGCCCGCTTCACGTCCACCGGGCATTTGGAGCCGACCTGGAGCACGTATTTCAGCGACGACACGTCGTAGCGGGCCCGGGTCTCTTCGGCCAGTGCGAGCAGCCGGATGAAGTGCGTGGGCACCATGACGGTGCTCCCGATCCGGTACCGCTCGACGGCCGAGAGCACCGCCTCCGCGTCGAACCGGCCGAGCACCGTGACCGGCGCGCCGCCGATGAGCAAGCGGGTGCCGACCAGCGGCCCGCTGTGGTACATCGGCCCGACGACGAGGTGCGCGCCGTGCTTGACCCAGGACATGCCGGCCAGCCGTTCGACGTGCTCGGCGATGTCGCGGCCGCCGACGAACGCCGTCGGCGGAAGCTGGGTGCCTTTCGGCTTGCCCGTGGTGCCCGAGGTGTACACGAGCGAAGGCAGCGGAGCGAGCCCGACCGGAGGTTCCGCGTCCCCGGCCGAGCGAACCCATTCGTCCCAGCCGAGCGCCCCGTCGATCCCGCCGCCGCGAGCCACCACCAGCGGTACGCCCGCGGCCCGGGCGGCTTCCACCGCGCGGACGGCGGTGCTCTCGTCGGCGAGCACCACGCTCACGCCCGCGTCGGCGAAGATGTAGGCCGCCTCGTCCGCGGTCAGGTGGAAGTTCACCGGCACGGCCGAGCAGCCGGCCAAAGTGACCGCGACATAGCTCAGCAGGGTGTCCGCGGAGTTCTCGGCGTAGACCGCCACGCGGCGGTCCGCGCCGAGCTCCGCGGCCAGCAGGCCGTTGACCGGCCCGCGCAACCTGTCGTCGACCTCTGCCCACGTCAGCTCTTGACTGGCGTCGCGCAACGCGACCTCACCGGGACGTTGCCCGGCCAGCGACGCAGCGAAGGTCATTGCCTCACCTCATTGTTCCGATCCAGGTGCCGAAATTTTAGTCTACCAATAGACTATTGTCTACTAGACTTAATGCTCCGGGACCAGTCCGGACAGCCAGCGTCCGTCGGCGGAGGCGTCCCGGTTCACCGACACCGCGCCCACGCTGATGTTCCCCCCCAGCAAAGCCGCGGTGTCGCTGCGCGGATCCGGCGCCGGCGCGGGCCGCACCGGCCCGAACGACATCCGATAGGTGTCCGCACCGGACTGCGCATAGGAGAACCGGTCGAGGGCGACTTGGCCGGCGTCGGTCCACTCGGGGGCTGGAGAAGCGCCGGGCCGCACATCCGGGCAGTTGATGTTGAGGATCGCACTGTCCTTGACCAGCCGCGGCCCGCCGCCGCGGGCTAGCAGCCTGCCCGCGAGGCCGGCGGCATAGCGCGCGGCGGCCGCGTACGTGGTGTCGTCGGGCACGCTGGTCGCCCGCGTGCCCGCGCTGACCGCAACGGCCGGGATCCCGTGCTCGGTCGCCGCCACCGCCGCGCCCACCGTGCCCGACAGGTTGATCGCGACGTCCGTGTTCGCACCCGAATTGATCCCGGAGAACACCAGGTCGGGGCCGCCGGACCAGCCGAACCGGTCGGCCAGCAACGCACTTAAGGCGAGGTCGGCAGCGTCGGCGGGGGTGACCGAGGCCGAGGCGGGGCCGCACGGGTCGCCGCCCTGGCAGACACCCAGCACAGCGCCGCGCGTGGGCGCGGTCGCGCAATCGCCGGCAAAGCCTTGCGGCAACGCCGTCGGAGGGCCGACCGTCACCTGCGGTGACGAAGCGGACGCACGGCTGCGTCCGCTCTGCTGCGCCCACGGGCCGACGACCACGACGTCGGCGCCCGCTCGGCACAACGCCGACCGCAGCAGGTAGAGCCCGCGACCGTCAGCGCCGTTGGCCTTGGCCGCCTGCACCGAATCGTCGTTGACCAGCAGGATCCGCCTGCCCGCCAAGCTGGTGTCCGCGGCACCCGGCCCACGCGCCGCGTCGGCCGCGGGAACCACGGTGATCCCCATCGTGACGAGGGCGGCAGCCACCGCCGCCGCACCGTTTCGCAACCGGCCTCTCGACCATTTCATCAGGTAAACCTCCTCGAAACAGGCGCCGAGCCGGGCGACCGCTTCCCACCGAGGCAACTCGTTCACCGGTAGACTGTTGAGGCAACGACCATCAAGTGACACGAACGCCGATTGGGGAACGCCCGTCCATGACCACGAACGAGGCGACAACGCCGGTGCAGACCATCAAAGATCCGGTGGACTGGGCGCGGCACTACTGGCTCGAACAGGAACTCGAAGGCGATGAGCAGCGCTTCCTCGCCATGTCTTCACTTCTGCGCTACCAGCGTCTCGTCGTCGACGCTGTCGAGACCCAGCTGCGCAAGCACAAGCTGAACCTCACCGACTATCTCGCGCTGATGACCCTGCAGCTGTCCGACAACGGCACCCGGCTGGTCAGCAATCTCGCCAAAAGCCTGATGGTGCACGCGACCACGGCGACGCTGGCGACCGACCGCCTGCAGAAGCGGCGGCTGCTCAGCCGCCGCCCCCATCCGAGCGACCGGCGCGCCACCCTGATCACGATCACGCCCACCGGGCGCAAGCTCGTCTACAAGGCGACCGCCAGCCTCAACGAGATCGGCTTCGGACTCGGCGACCCCGACCCTGGTCAGGTCGACCAACTCCTCACCCTGCTGACCGACCTGCGCGCCACTGCGGGCGACGACACGGCCTGACGTTCGGCTCGGCCACCGGATCATCACCCCTGGCACTTTAGTCTAGTGCACATTAATCTGTACATAGACTTTTTGCCTTCGAAGGGAGCTGTCCGGTGGGCCCCAGGCTGTCGTCCGGAATAGTCCTCGCCGTACCGCCGGTCGAACGCGCGATCGAAGCCGAACTCGCCCGGATTCCCGCCGGCAGCGAGCAGGTCGCGGCCGTTCGGGAACTCGGCGAATCGCTCCGCGAGCGTGCGGTTCTCGACGACGAAGCGCCGCGACGCCGTTCGGAGCGTCTGCCCGCTGCCGCGGGCACGGTTCGGAAGTTGTGCCCCGATGCGGCGGACGAGCCGGATCGGCTGCTTGAGTCCGTCTTCACCGGTGCGGCCGCGCTGGTGCGCCGCGCGGCGACGAACCCGGAGGACGCGGCAGAGCTCGCAGCCATCGTCGACTGGTTGACCGAGACCGACCTGCCGCACACGCCCGGCCGTCCCGGCGATCGCAGCGGGCCCGATCCGTCGACTTCTTACCAGGCCAAACCGGCTCCGAGCGTCTCGCCGGACCAGCTCCTCGCCTGTCTGCAGGCCCACGACCGCGCAGGTACCGGGGTTTCCGCGGTGTCCGACCTCCGAGTCCTGTCCGGCGGTTTCTCGAAGGAGATGCTCGCCGCCACGGTCGAATATCCGGCGGGTTCCCGGGAGATCGTGATCCGCAAGGTCGCCCGAGGCCGTACGGCAGAAACCCTCGGCGGGGAGTTCGCCGCGCTTTCGTTCGCCTGGGAACAGGGCGTCCCGGTGCCGGAACCCCTGTGGCTGGACGAAACCGCGCTCGGCACGCCCGCGTTCGCGACTGGGCTGTCCTCCGGGCGCTGCCTCGGCGATGTGTGGGGCCCGTCCGAGCCAGTGCGCCCGGAGACCGCTCTGGCGATCGCGGGGACCCTGGCCAGCCTGCACGCCCTCGACCCGGCCGGCCTCGCCGACACACCGCTCGCGCCGATGCGCGCGCAGTCCGAGATACTGGCCGCCGTCGACGAGCGCCGCGCCGTGCTAGACACCGTCGCGGACGCCGCTCAGCCGTACGCGGCCCTCTTCGCCCTCGTTCTCGCCTGGCTGCGGGAGCACGCGCCGGGCGACGTCGCCCGGCCGGTGCTGGTGCACGGCGACTTCGGGTTGCACAACATCCTGATCGACCACGGGGCGCCCAGCGCTGTGCTCGACTGGGAACGCGCGCACGTCGGCGACCCCGCCGAGGACTTGGCCTACGTCCGGCCCAGCATCGAAGCGATCCTGCCCTGGGACGACTTCCTGCGCGCCTATCAGGCGGCCGGAGGCCCGCGACCCGATCCGCGCAGGCTCGCCTACTACACGGTGTGGCACGACGCCTGGCGCGGCATCTCGGCCTATCGGATGCGGACGAAGTTCCTTTCCGACCCCGCGCGGCTCTCCGACGCCATGGCGGGACTGCTCATGTCGCCTCGTTTCCTGCTCCGCGCCGCCCGCGCCGCGTTCGGCCAGGGGGCGGCATGCTGACCGACCTCGACGAAACTCTCTTCCACCAGTTCCCGCAGCCGTTCGCGGTGGTGGCCACCAGCGACCACCGTTTCTTCGACCGGTACTGGTTCTGCGGGGCCGACCCGGCGGGCGGTCCCGCGTTCTTCGCCGGTTTCGGGCGGTACCCCAACATGGGCACCCGCGACGGTTTCCTGTGCGTGCTGGACGGCCATGCGCAGCACAACCTCCGGGTCGCCACCCAGGAAGCCGCGACCACGTCGTTCATGTCCGGCTCCGCCGGTCCGTTCGCGGTGGAGGTCCACGAGCCGTACCGGCGGATCGGCCTGTCGATCGACACTCCGCACCTCGCAGCGCGGCTCGAGTTCCGCACCGAGCGGCCGCCGCACCTCGAACGCCACCATTTCGAACTCGGGCAGTCGCGGGTGCTGCAGGACCAGCAGCGCTATGTCCAAGTCGGACGGTGGAGCGGCAGCCTCGAGGTGAACGGCCGCCGGCACGACGTCGACGGCTGGTGGGGCGACCGCGACCACGCTTGGGGCGTGCGGGTCGACGTGGGAGGCTTGGAGCCGCCCGAGATGAGCAGGCGGACCGGGAGCCTCACGGTCTGGTGCAGTTTCACCGCGGGATCTCGCACGGGAATGTTCCAACTTCGGGAGTATGCAGACGGGCGGCCCAGGTACGTCGACGGCGTGCTCTACGACGACGGCGGCGCGCGCCGGGTCAACGACATCGAGCACGACATCACGTTCGCTCCGGGCACCCGGCTCTACCAGCGGGCCACGATCCAGGTTCGCCTGGAGGACGACGACACCACCGAGATTACGGCCGAACCGCTCACCGCACGGCCATGGGCAGGCCGCGGTGGCGGTTACAGCCGAGGATTCGACGACGGCCGCGGATTCGGAGCCCGGCGAGGCGAGGTCGTGGAATTCGACAGCTACGACCTCAGCGACCCGGCCGAGGTGCGGTGCGCGGGCACTGTCGTGCCCGCCGGGCACCGCGAACAGCTGGCCCGGCTCACCGTGGACGGCGAGCCGGGCATCGGGCACCTGCCGATCATGGACCGCAGCGGGCTCCTGCCGGGCTGAACCACTTAAGGCGGCGCGGTGGGCGTTGCTGGGCGCGTCCGCCCGGGTCGGAGGGCTGGCAGGCGCGGGCTTGCTCTTGTCGGGCCAGAGTCAGCAGCCGGTGCGGCCATGCCGCTTAAGTTCCTGGCATTGGGGCTGAACCGGGCGGGCTACCGCCGCGGGCCGTCGAAGGCGTCTACCTGCCAGGGGCGTTCGCGCAGGAGCTGGTTGGCGAGGTAGGCGCGTCCGGCTGCACGGGCGGGATGCTCCCGCTCGGGGATGGCCTCGATCAGGACAACCAGCGCCTGACGCAACCGCTTCGCCTCTTCCTGGAGCCGAGTGACAGTCCGGTCCGCGCTCCGGTCGGCTGCCGGATCCAGTGACTGCTCGACCTGCTGCCGCGCCCCTGACGGCAGTGCAGGGGCCCATTCACCGAGCAGGGCCCGCAGTTCCGCGTTGTCCTCGGCGAGCGCGGCTTCCTCCAGCCGAAGGCGGCTGCGCACCGAGCGGAGCAGCTGCCCGACCGTGCGGCAGAGGCTGGCCGTGTATCCGTCGTCATCGGCCGTCACGTTGGGCGCGATGTCTCGCTCCAGAGTGCTGATGACCGCACCGATGACGTCTTCGGCCGTGGGCTCGATCATGTCCGGATCTCCTCTCGGGGCACGAAGCCGAATGCCGACGCGAGCTTGAGCTGGCTCCGGTACTGCACCTCGCTGGCATTCCAGGCCAGCCGGATGCTGCCCGCCCCGTGCGCGAGCCGGTGGGCGCTGTGGTGGGCGTAGCTGAACTGGATCAGGCCGTAGCAGCCCCGGTACCAGCTCAGCCGCTCCGGCGTGATCTCGATGCCGGAGCGCTCACGGTAGAACTCCAGTGCTTCCGGCCAGCCCCACAGGCGCCGTCCGTCGCGGACGATCTCCGGCACCATCTCCTGCAGCTGGGCGAAGTCGTAGGCCGGGTCGCCGAGCCGCCACAACTCCCAATCGCTCATGGCGACGATTTGGCCACCCGCCCAGACCTCTTCGCCGTGCCCGTTGGTTCCCTTGCAGAGGGCGATCACCGGCGCATCGGCGGGCGCGGTGGCACGCAGCTGGGCGAAGCCCTCGGCGACAGCCGGGGAAGGCTCGAACTGGAAGGCCGACAGCCGGTCGCGCAGATCGTCGAGCAGCGCGGTCGCGCACGCGGCGGGAGAATCGGGGACAGTGCCGATCTCGCCGAAACCCAGCGCACGCCAGTCGCTGGTGTGCAGGAGCGCGAGCTTTTCCAGGTGTTCCTTCGAAGCGGCGATCTTCCGCTCGTCGTCGGCTGGATCGTCGGACGACAAGAAATCCAGCCGCCAATCGCCGTCCACTTTCGTCCGCACATACGCCGGGCGTTCGTCCGGCTGCCACCGCGGATCGTCCTCGAACCACAACGCCCGCGCCGTCGGCACCGGCGAGGCGGCGAGCCGGTGGTAGACCTCGAACTCCTCGCGCAGCGGCATCGGGATGACCGAACCGTCGGGCAGGTCGCGGCGGACCACGAACGACTCCTCAGTCGTCGCATCGCCGCGCACGACCTTCGCGTCCACGATCCAGGTCTCCCGCGACACTCCCTGGGAGATCCGGGCCACCTGCTCCACCGTGAGGTCGTCCGCCTCCGTCCCGAGCCGTTCGCGGAACCAGAGCCCGACCTCTGCCCGGTCTTCGAGCCGGATCATCGGCGCACCCGGCACTTTCCGGCGTCGGCCCGCAGGACCGCCTCGATCAGCTCGTGGTGGCGCACCCCGTGCGCGAAGTCGGGGATCTCCGACGTGCCCTGCCGCAGATCGCGCAGCAGCGCCGCGTACGCGTTCGCGAGATTCCCGGCGGGGTCCGCGGGGTTCTCCCTGGACAGCGAAACTTGGTGGTATTCAGCGGGAACGGGCAGCTCTACCGGTTCGCCGTCGGCGTGCCGGGCTCCCCGGAGCGTGACCGGAGCCAGCTGCAGGTGCCCATGCGGGCCGGTCAGCATCAGGTCGCCTTCGGTGCCGTTGATCTCCCAATGGAAGTTGGTCCCGCCGCTCCGTCCCCCGCGGAAGTGAACGCTCGCGACCGCGCCGCCGTCCAGCAGCCCGTGCACCGCGATCTGGTCGTCAGTCGTCTTCGGCACGAGATCGCCGGATGCCGAATCGCGGACGTACGGCCGCCGGTTGGCCAGCAGGGCCGCCACGTCGACGAACTCGCCGAGGCAGAACTGCAAGGCGTCGATCACGTGCCCGAACGGAATGGCCAGCATCGTCGAACCGCCGTCCCGGGCCAGCAGATAGGAAGTCCTGCTGTCCGACTCCGCTCCCCACGACATGCCGGACGCCACCAGGGTCGTCGACAGGACCTCACCCACCCAACCCGATTCGACGAGATCGCGGACGTAGCGAATCACCGGGGCCGAACGGGCCTGCAGACCGACGAATCCGCGCACATCACGGCCGCGGGCGGCTTCGGCGAACCCGGCCGCCTCAGCCGCCGACGTCGCCAGCGGCCACTCGCAGTAGACGTGCTTGCCCGCCTCGATGGCCGCCATCACCGCCTGCGCGTGCTTCGCTGCCTGCACGGAAACGACCACCAGATCCACGTCCGGACAAGCCGCCAGCTCCGCCGCGGAACCGAAAGTCAGCGGGATGCCATACCGCTCGCCGGCCGCCTTCGCGGATTCCGGAGAGCTCGCGCTCGACGCGACGGGGTGCAAGCCGGGTACCGCGGCCAGCGCGGGCAGGTGCCCGCGCGCGCCCCAGCCACCGCCGGCGCTCAGCCCGACTATCCCGACCCCGACCGGCTCGCCTCCGGCGGCAGAACCCGAAACCGACACTGTCGCACCTCTGTTTCCTCGCGATCCGCGAAACAAGTCTATTACACAATAGTTGACGATTCGAGCTATGCTGGCCTGCCAGACACAGCAATCGAGAAGGGCGAACAAGTGGCGGCGAGGAGAAGCGCGACGGAGCCCGGCACGGCGGCCGATCTCGATCTGACCGATCCCGTCGACTGGGCGAGTCACTACTGGTCCAAATACGACCTCGGCGACCAGCAGGACGCCTTCCTGGCGATGAGTTCGACGCTGCGCCTGCACCGGCTCATGACCGACGTGGTCGAGGGCGAACTGCGCAACCACAACCTCAATCTCACCGACTACCTGGTGCTGATGACCCTCGAGCTGAGCGAAAACGGCACCCGCCTGCTCAGCAGGCTGGCCTGGAACCTGCTGGTGCACGCCACCACCATCACGCTCGCGACGGATCGGCTGGAAAACAAGGGCCTGCTGTACCGGCACGCCCATCCGACCGACCGGCGCGCGACCTGCGTGACCATCACGCACGAAGGTCGCGAGCTGACCGCCAAGGCGACGGAGTCGCTCAAGTCGGTCCGCTTCGGACTCACCGGGAGCACCCCGGCGCAACAGAAGCGGCTGCTGTCCGTGCTCGCCGGGCTGCGCTCGGCCGCCGGCGACGTCGACCGCTCGCATTGAGCGGCGGGCGGGCGCCGCGGTCAGCGCGGCGCCTGCCCGACGGTTCGCCGCAGCCGCGCGACCTTGCCCGCCATCCCGGCGCCTACGACACCGGCGAGCACCCCGTCTTCGACGACCGTGGCGAGAAACCGGCGCCCGTCCTCTTCCACCACGGAAATGTCGCCATCGGCGGAAAAGTCGCCGTACGCCTGGATCCGGAGCCCGTACTGATCACTCCAGAAATACGGCACGGCGGCGGCCTCGGCAGGCAGGCCCATCATGTCGCGCGCGACGGCACGCGCTTGCACGCCCGCGTTGGTCCAGTGCTCGACACGCCTCCGCCGGCCCTGGCTTTGCCAGGCGGCCACGTCGCCGACCGCCCAAACATCCGGCAGCGACGTCCTTCCGCGCTCGTCGCACAAGACTCCGTCGCCGAGTTCGACACCGGACCCCTGAAGCCACCCGGTAGCTGGCGTCGAGCCGATTCCCGTCACAACGACGTCGGCCTCGACTTCCGAGCCGTCGGTGAGCGTCACCCGGGTACCGAAGGGGGTCCCGACTGCGGCGGCGACCCCCACGCCGCACCGTAGATCGACGCCTTCGTCCCGGTGCCAGCGGGCCACCAGCTCTCCGACTTTGTCCCCGAAGACGGCAGCGAGCGGCGCGGACTGCTGTTCCACCAGGCACACCGCTCGGCCCTCGGCCCGCAAACTCGCGCTGACCTCGCATCCGATCAATCCGGCACCGATCACGAGCACTCTACGAGCGCTGTGCAGAGAGTGCCGCAGGCCGAGGCAGTCGTCGAGCGTCCGGAGACTGTGCGCTCCGGGCATGCCGCGAAGGGCGCTCAGCGAACGCGGCTCCACCCCCGTCGCGATGACCAGCCGATCGAAATCGACTGCCTCGCCGTCGGCGAGCAGCACCTGCCGGCGTTCCGGGTCGAGCCCGGCCGCCGCGGTGCCAAGCCGGAGCCGCACGCCGAGGTCGCCGAGCGCCTCGTCGTCGCGCAGCCGGATGTCGGCGGCCGACCGGGTCCCTCGCAGCACCTCCTTCGACAGCGGCGGACGGTCGTAGGGCGGATAGGATTCGCCGCCGATCACCGTGAGCGGACCGGCGTACCCGGCATCTCGGAGTACTTCGGCCACCCGCAGCCCGGCCAGTCCGGCGCCCACGACGACCACCGTCACGAACCGGGCTCCTCGTTCAGCGTGCACACGCCGTTGGTCAGCACGATTGTGCCGTCGTCCCGCTTGGTCTGGAAAACCGCTTGCCCGGAGCCGGTCCGCCAGATGTCGACGCTCAGCGTATCGCCGGGCAGCACGGGGGCGGCGAACCGCGCGTCGATCCCGCGCAGCCGCGCCGGATCGCCGTCCGCGAGCGCGTTCAGCAGTGCCCGGCCGGTGAATCCGTATGTGCAGAGGCCATGCAGGATGGGCCGCTCGAAACCGGCCCGGCGGGCGAAGGCCGGGTCCGAGTGCAGCGGGTTGCGGTCGCCGGAGAGCCGGTACAGCAGAGCCTGCTCCGGGCGGGTCGCGTAGGTGACGGTGTGGTCAGGGTCTCGGTCCGGTGCCGACCAGGACGAGTTCGGGCCGCGGGCGCCGCCCCAGCCGCCCGCCCCGCCGATGAACAACGCGGAGCGAGTGCGGAACAGCGTCTCGCCGGTGTTCTCGTCCACCGATTCGGTCTCGGTGACCACGAGCGCGGCCTTGCCCTTGTCGAACATGTCCGCGATCCGGGTGGTCGTCAGCACCGCGCCTTCCGCCGGCAGCGGCGCCAACACCTCGACCCCCTGCTCGGCGTGCACGACCTTGGCCCAGTCGAAACTGCCGAACCGTTTGAAGATGGCCGGGTCCGTGCTCAGCACGACCGGGTAGGTCGGGAGCACCCGCTGCTCGACGCCCTTGGTGTTTTCCGTGATGAAGGCCAGCTCGTCCACGCCGGCGCCGACGCCGAGCGCGTAGAGGAGGCAGTCCTTGCTGTTCCACGCGGTCCGGCGCGGGCCTGAGGTGGCCCCGACCGCCGCTGGGTCCAATGCCATGTCGGCGAAGTCCTTTCTGCTCGATGCCGGTCAGTCGCGATCCGGCGGCCCGAGGTGGTCGCGCTCCCCCGGTGCCAGTTTCGACAAGATCCGCGGCCGCTCCCCCGAATACATCTGCTCGCCCTCGATCAGGCCGTCCGCGTCGATCGGCCACACGATGAGCGCCTGGTACTCGACGAGGTACCAGCCGTCCGGCTCGACCTCGCCCGGTGCGGCGAAGCCGCGGCTGGCCAGCAGCTCGCCGGTGTAGGCGTGCCGGAAGACGCCTTCGGTCACCACCGTGTCGTGGTCGACGACCACCCGGGAGATCTCGAACTCCAGGCGGTTCTTGCCGGTCCGGATGGCCGCTTCGTAGAACTCGCGGACCTGGTCGCCGCCCTGGGGACCGACCGAGTCCGATGCGCCCCACACCTGGTACTCCGGCTCTGCGACCAGCGTCTTCATCAGCGCGGGGACGTCACCCCGCACTTCCTCCCGCACGTGCCGGGCGACGACTTCCAGGTTCGCCCGATTGCGCGGGTCCGGCTCGGCGGCCGCCCGCTCGGCGAGCAGCCGCCAGCTGCGCTCCGCCGCCGGGGACAACTCCACGATCACAATCGCTCACCTGAATCCGTAAGGCCGGAACGGGCCGTCGAGGAAGAGCTCGGTGTGGCCCGCGCCCGTCCACCGCCGCCCGTCCGGGGCGACGGTCTCCACTTCGGACAGATACTCCTTGCCGATCAGCGCGGGCACTTCGGTCCCGTTGTACATCCGGAACGGCGCCGGCTGACGCGAGAAATCGAACTCGTCCCACTCCTGCGCCACGCCCGGCCCGTGGTACGTGCGGAAGGAACCTCCGTCGCGCCAGCTGCCGGCCTGGTAGCCGATCGTCGCCGTGATCCACGCCGGCGCGGCCGGGCGGACGTGCTGGATCCATTCCCCGCCGTCCACATCGGTCAGGGTGATCTTCCCTCCGGCCAGGATCCGGGTGTCGCCAACGAACTCGAGCTCGTGCCGTCCGGCGACCAGATCGACGCCCTTGCCTTCCCAGCCGAAGTCGAACCTACCCTCGAAGGGCGTGCCGAAGGTGTCGTTCATCGGCACCTGCGCACCGTCCGGGGACTCGTGGATCGCGTAGAACCCGGAGAGCTCGCCAGAGCCGAACAAGGTCCAGAACCGCAGCGCGCGCGGCACGCCTTCGGGCTCGGCGGGAGGCAGCCATTTCGAGTCGGGGGCCAACGGCGGGCGCTGGTGGTACAGGCCCCAGGAATGATCCCGGTCGGCGTACCAGCTCTCCGGCTCGACCTCGATCCGTTCGCCGTCGAGCTTCAGCCATCCGGACGCCCGCCCGGCCTGGGCGTACCGGGTCTGGTCGGTGATCGGACGGCCGCGGCTGCTGGCGAAGTGATGGGCCTCTTCGAAGGCAGGGGCCGAGCCGAGCCAGCGCAGATCGAAGCTGAACCCCGAAGGGTTCTCGTCGAGGCTCAGCCGGATGTCGCGGTACGGCTCGATGATCTCCATCCGGTACGGCCGGATCTCGGTCGCGCAGCGGTCCCGCCAGGTGCGGCTGAACCGCGCCGTCCGCTGCACTCCGGCCCGGTTGATCCCGGCGTAGCCGCCGACCAGGTTCGTGTTGGGATTGATCCGCAGACCTTGGAAACAGAAGATCCGGTGCTTCGGAGAGAAGACTCCGAAGAAGTAGCCGTCGTCGAACCCATGGTCGCTGTCGGACACCCGGGTCAGCGGGTAGGGCGTCTGGTGCACCGGGAGTTCGTCATACGGACTCAGCATCTGCTGCCTCCACCCGGTCGGTGATCGCGCTGTAGGCGTGCGTGACGAGAGTTGGCGCGAGCGCGTCGGACATCTGCATGCCGGTGATCGCCGAGCGCAACGCCGCGAGTGCTCCGTCAAGGTCGTCGGTGTCGATCTCGTAGAAGGCGGCGTATCGGTGCTCCGGCTGTTCGCCCCGCATCCCCTTTCTCGCTGCGAACCGCTGCGCTGCCCGGAAACCGGGCACCCGGAGCACGTCCGGAAGGTGCGTGTTGTCGTACCATTCGGTGAATTCCGCTTCGCGGCCCGGTTCGGGGTCGGCGAAGACGAGCAGCAGGTGCTTGGCCATGCGCCCGCCCTCAGACCGTGAACCGCAGCGGCAGCCGCGTGATGCCGTGCAGCGCGAAGCTCGGGAGATACGCGATGTCGGCCGGGTCCGCGTCGAGGACGATCTCCTTCGTGCGGTCCAGCCAGGTGTTGATGCCGATCCGGGCCTCCAGCCGCGCGATCGGCGCGCCGAGGCAGAAATGTTCCCCCTTGCCGAACGCGAGGTGGTTGCTTTCCGAAGCGCGGTCCATCCTCAGTTCGTCCGGCTCGCGGAACGCCTGCTCGTCCCGGTTCGCCGAACCGTAGATCAGGTAGAGGTTGGCCCCCTTGGGGATCCGCACTCCCCCGATTTCGACGTCCTCGTTGGCCGTGCGGAACAGTCCCTGCACCGGGGTCTCCAGCCGCAGGACCTCTTCGATCACCTTGGGCACCAGTTCCCGGTCGGCCCGCACCGCTGCCATCAGCTCCGGCTCGGTGACCAGCTTGAACATGACCGACGTGAGCAGGTTCGTCGTCGTCTCGTTGCCCGCGACGAGGAATTGCACCAGCATCTGCAGCATCTCGTTCTGCGTCAGCGGTGTCTCGCCGTCGATCCGCGCGCTGATGATCGCCGAGAGGAGATCGTCGGTCGGGTTATCCCGCCGCTCGGCGATGCGCTCGGTGAAGTAGTCGTAGAACTCGTTGACGGAGCGGAACATCTCGGCGATCGCCGCGTCGCCGAGGTCCATGCTGCCGGTGCCCGCGACGAACGCGTCCGACCACCGTTTGAACGTCGAATGCAGTTCGGGCGGGACGCCGAGGATGTCGGCGATCACCGTCATCGGCATGAGGATCGAGAACTGGCTGACCATTTCGGCCTTGCCGTCCTGGACGAACGCGTCCAGCAGATCCTCGGCGAGCTTGCGGACCGACGGCTCCATCGCCAGCACTCGGCGCGCGGTGAACGCGCGGTTCACCAGCTTGCGCTGACGGCTGTGCAGCGGCGGGTCGGCGTTGAGCAGCACCACCGACTCGCTGATTTCCACGCGGCGCTGTGCGCGCGCCCGCAGTTCCGGGTCGGCGGCCGTGTCGGCGGCCAGCCGTCGCGCCAGCGGAGTGACCGAACCCGGCCCGCTGGCCATCACCGACGAGAACTTCTCGGGAGCGCGCAGCACCTCCACGATGTCGTCGTACCGGGTCAGTGCGTAGGCCTGCACACGTTCGATCCAGCGCGGCTTCCCCTCCGCGCGCATCGGCCCGTAAGCCAGGTGCGGACAGCGCGCCATCTCGGGCTTCGCATCGAAAAGGTCGCGAACGGGATCGGTCACGTCCACTCCTCACTGTGTGAACCAGCAGTGCGGCCGTCTTGCCGCCAGCCCGGCCAGATTAGTCTAGAGATGGACTATTTACAAGACGATTGACTGGCTCGGCCGCGCCTCCGATACTTGGCGCTTCGAGTGATGTCGCAGAAGGAGCAATGCTCATGCGTGTGCGGACCGACCTTGACCGATGCTGCGGGAACGGGCAGTGCGTCATGGACGCGCCGGAAGTGTTCGACCAGAACGACGACGACGGCACCGTGATCGTCCTTCAAGAGCACCCGGGAGCCGACCAGGCCGCAGCCGTGCGCAACGCCGTCAAGAACTGCCCGACCGAAGCCATCACGCTGGTCGAGTCGTGACTGATCCCTTTCGCCTTGATGGCGAAACAGCCATCGTCACCGGCGGCAGCCGCGGCATCGGCCTGGCCGTCGCCCGTTCCCTGGCCGGAGCCGGGGCGAACGTCGTGATCTGCGGACGAGACGAGGCCCAAGGCCGAGTCGCGATCGAGGAACTCGCCGCGAGCGGCGGAAAGCTCGAGTTCGTCCGCGCCGACGTCACGATCGAGGACGACGTGACCGCGCTCATCGAGCGGTGCGTCGATCTCTTCGGCGGTGTCTCGGTTCTGGTGAACAACGCCGGGCCTACCGACTTGCTGCACTCCCGCGAGGTCGACGGGCCGCTAGGGCAGATCTCGCCGCGGAACTGGCATCGCCTGCAGGACAGCTCGTTGACGAGCGTCTACCTCGCGACGCGGGCCGCGCTGGACAAGATGATGCCGGCGCGTCGCGGAGCGATCGTCAACATCTCGTCCATCGCCGCCTGGCTCGCCATGCCCGGATTCGCCGGGTACGCCGCGGGAAAGGCGGGAGTCGAGGCGCTCACCCGCTCCGTAGCGGCCGAATACGGACACCTCGGCATCCGCTGCAACGCTCTCCGGGTCGGCACGATCGCGGTCGACCATGAGCGCGGACACGCCCGCCCCCAGTCCGCGCCGCCCAGAATCGGCAAGGACCATCGGCCCGCCGACTGGCGGCAGGCGAACCCGCCTGCCGCCGGCGATCCCGACGACGTCGCCCATGCGGTGCGTTATCTCGTCTCGCCGGCCAGCGCCTACGTGACCGGCGCGATCCTGCCAGTCGACGGCGGACTGAGCTGCCGCTCGCTCATGCCCTGGCAGACCTCACGCCCGGAAGGCGAACCTGAATGAGAAAGCGCCCGCGATCGCGGGCGCTTTCTCATTCAGCGCCTCAGCGCGCGGCACCCTTCTGGGCGGCCTGGAGGTAAGTCACCGTCCCCTCAGTAAGTCCCCCGTCGACGTACAAGACCTGCCCGGTCACATAACGAGCCGCGTCGGAGGCGAAGAACGCCACGACGTCGGCGATGTCCTCGGGCTGCGCGCGGCGGCCGAGCGGCACGAGAGCATTGAACCTCGCCTCGCGCTCAGGATCCGCCGAGACGTTCGCAGTTCCCTCGGTCTGCACGCCACCGGGCGCGACTGCGTTGAAGCGGACACCCGTGCCGCCCAGCTCGACAGCACACAGCTTCGTCAGCGACACCAGGGCCGCCTTCGAGGGCGAGTAGGCGCCCGTGCCCGGCGTCGGCACCTTCGCCGCCATCGACGCGATGTTCACTACTGCCCCGCCCGAAGCCTCCAGCAGCGGCATCAATTTCTGAGTCAGGACGAGCGGCGCGAGCAGGTTGACGTCCATGACCCGGCGGAATTGCTCGATCGGCACATCGCGCACCGTGCCCGGCGGGAAGATCCCCGCATTGTTCACCAGCACGGACAGCTCCGTGAGCGACGTCGCGAGATTCCCCACCGCGGCCTCGTCGGTCACATCGCATTTCTCCGCCCGGCCGCCGAGCTCGTGCGCGACCGCCTTCGCCGCGTCCTCGTCCAGATCGACGGCGACGATCTCGTATCCAGCGGCGGCCAGCCGGCGCGCGATCGCGCGCCCGATGCCCCGCCCCGCACCCGTCACCAGCGCTGTCCCCATGACCAGACCTTCCTTCGGCTCGGAAATACGCGTTTCTGCCCGGCTCCCGCATCGTCGACACCAGCGGCAGAACGGCTATACTCTATCTGTAATTAGTTGATTTAACGAGTATTTCTGCTGACCCGGTGGAGGCTTCATGACCCTGACGACTCGGTTCACCCGCGAGTTCGGCGTACGGCATCCGGTCGTCTGCGGCGGGATGACCGCGGTCGGCACCGCCGAGCTGATCGCCGCGGTCGCCAACGCGGGAGCCCTCGGCTTCCTCACCGCGCTCACCCAGCCGACGCCGGAGGCGCTGACCAAGGAAATCGCGCGCTGCCGCGACCGCACCGATCAGCCGTTCGGCGTCAACCTCACCATCCTGCCGAGCATCGACCCGATTCCCTACGACGAGTACCGGGACGCCGCACTCGAATCCGGCATCAAGATCATCGAGACCGCCGGGCGCAGTCCCGAACCGCACATGGCCGCCTCCGCCAAGGCAGGAGCCAAGGTCATCCACAAATGCGTGAGCGTCCGGCATGCGGTCAAGGCCGAACGGCTCGGCGTGCACGCGGTCAGCATCGACGGGTTCGAATGCGCCGGCCACCCCGGCGAGGACGACATCGGTGGCCTCGTGCTCATCCCCGCCGCCACGGCGGCGCTGTCGATCCCGGTGGTCGCGAGCGGAGGCATCGCGGACGGGCGAGGCTTGGCCGCGGCGCTCGCCCTCGGCGCCGACGCGGTCAACATGGGCACTCGTTTCGTCGCGACCGAAGAGGCTCCGGTCCACGACAACGTCAAGCAGCAGATCGTCGCCAATGACGAACGCTCCACCAACGTCGTCTTCCGCAAGTTCCGCAATACGGCGCGAGTCGCGAAGAACCAGGTCTCCGACGCGGTCGTCGAGATCGAGCGACGGCCAGAGAGCACGTTCGACGACGTCGCAGAGCTTGTCTCGGGCAAACGGGGACGCAGCGAGGTGCTCGGTGCCGGCCGGATGGACGACGGCATGTGGTGGGCGGGCCAGACTCAAGGCCTGATCCACGACGTGCCGTCCTGCCGGGAGCTGGTCGACCGGGTCGTCGCCGACGCCGAGAGCGTCATCTCGGACCGGCTGATGCCGGCTGTCCAGGCCTGAGTCGGGGGCTGGCGGAGCGGCCCCCGCCGCC
>DASZNR010000156.1:0-1562 GCA_035551175.1 Amycolatopsis sp.
TTCGGCCGCCCCGACTACTTCATCCGCGTCGCGGTCGCCGACCACGCCGCGTACGAGGAGTTCCAGACCCGGAAGCTTTCGGGCCTGCCGGGCGTCCTGCGGGTCACGTCGCACCTGACGATGAAGAAGATCAAGGGCGACGCCTGAGTCCGGTGGCACGATCTCCGCGCCCTTGGGAACTCCGCGGCGTTGAACCGGTGAGGCGCGACGGCTGGCACGAACTGGATCGCCCACTCTGAGGGGCCCTCGGCAGGGCCCCGTTTGCCGTGTCAGGGGCCGGAAATTCTTCCCTCCCTGAGATGGGCGAGTGATTCGAGGTGGGCACCATGGACGAAAACCTGGCCTGGCAGATCGCGCTGGCACTGCTCCGGGTCGCGATCTCGTGGGTGGCGCAGCAGATCAGGCCGATGCCGGTGACTCCCCGGCTCGGGCGTCGCGCTGCGCCGAGAAAGACCCGCTGAACTCCCCCGTGCCGGGTCGGGCGTCGATGCCCGGCCCGGCGTTCGGTTTCTCCAGGAGTTCCGCGTCAGTCCATCCGCAAAACAACTTTGCCGAGCTTGCCCGGCGAACCCAGCCGGGCATAAGCGTCACGCGCCTGCTCCAGCGGATAAACACTGTCCACCGGCACCGTAAGCCGCCCCGCCGCGAGTGCGCCAAGGAGTCCTTCCCGCATCCGGCTCGCGAGCACCGCCTTCTCGACCGTGCTGCGGGCGCGGATCGTCGACCCGAGCACTCGGCCGCGGGCGCGCATCAGGTCGAACAGGCGCAGGGACGCCTCCTCCCCCGCGCCGACTCCGATCACCAGGATCCGGCCGTACGGCTTGAGCCACCGCACGCGGCGCAGGCAATCCTTGCCACCGACCAGTTCCACGACGATGTCGTACGGGCCGTGTTCCTCTTCTTGCTCCGGCGTCACGACCGTCGCGTCGGGAGCCAAGGCCTGGACAGCGGCGTGCGTCTCCGGGCGGCGCACGCTCGCGACGACATCAGCCCCGGCGAGTGCAGCGACCTGGAGCATCGCGGTGCCGACGCCGCCGGCCGCGCCGATGATCAGGACTCGGTCGCCGGGGCGGACGTCGGCCTGGTCGACCAGGCCGTCCCAGGCGGTGCTGAACGCTTCGGGGAAACCGGCCGCGTGGACGTCGTCGACCGAGTCCGGGATCGGCAGCAGCAGGCTCGCCGGGACCGCGATGCGTTCGGCGTGGGCACCGCCGCCCACTACGGCCATGACGCGGTCTCCGGCGGACCAGACGGCCGTGGCCGATTTTTCGACCACCCCGGCGATTTCGAGTCCGGGGATGTCCTCCGGCCAGCCCGGCGGGGCGGGGTAGGTGCCTCGGGCCTGCTGCAGGTCCGCCGCGTTCAAACCGGCCGCGCGGATCCGGACCACGACCTGGTCGCCGTCCGCGGCCGGATCGGGCGCCTCGCCGAGTTCGAATTCGCCGTTCCTGATTTTCACCGCGCGCATGCGTGTTCCCCTCGCCCGAATAGCTCCCGCCGCGGCGGGAAATCACGCCATGACGTTAGCGCTCCGGTTTCCCGGCACGGCCGAGCGAGCGAGT
>DASZNR010000157.1:0-133629 GCA_035551175.1 Amycolatopsis sp.
ACTTCGTCCGGCACCGGCCCGCCGCCGACGCCGGCGGGCCGACGGCGCGCTCATCGGCGGCGGTACCGGCCTCGCATCGCTGATCGGGCTCGCCCGCGCCGCGCTCCGAACCGAAAGCCCCGCTGTACCACAGTGTCAGCGGCGCGGCCGAGCGCTACGACCTCGAACTGATGGCCGTCCTCGCCGACAACTGCCCGCCCCGATCCTGTCCCACGAACCCGGAATCACCGCAAAACCGGCAGCAGGACATGAGATTTGCCGTGGTGGACCGTGTTGCACGCAGGGACGCAGCTCGACGCCGGCGTCAGGAGCCTCGCCGGTGCCCTGGTTGCGTAGATATTGGGGGAACGATCCCCCGAGCCGGGCAATCCGCTGATCGGGCTGGGGGGGGGTGCTGGTCACACCGCACGCGGCGTTCAACTCCGTCGAATCGATCGCCACGTTGCGCAGGCAGGCGGCCGCGAACGTCGTCGCCGCGCTCGACGGTGGCGTGCCGAGCGACATCGCGAACCCGGAGGTCTTTCACCGGCCGACGTTTCGCGGAGCCAGCAAGGAGGCGGGTCAGTGACGACCAAAGCGAGCGGAGCCGGGACGGTCCCCTCGTTCGGGGCCGACGACGTCGACGTCCACGCCGTTACGGACTACCTGGACGCTCATGGCCTGCTCCCCGACGATGCCACGATCAGTGCCGAACGCCTCACCGGTGGCGTGTCGGCCGAGGTCGTGGCGGTGCGGATCGAGGCAGCCGATGGGACGCGCAATTGGGTGATCAAGCGCGCCTTACCGCAGTTGCGGGTCGCCAGCACCTGGGTCGCGACTCCCCAACGCGCCATCGTGGAGGCCCGCGCGATGGACGTGGGCGCCCGGGTATTACCGGGCCAAGTGCCCGACGTCGTGTACGTCGATCCCGTGGCTTTCGTGACCATCCAGCAGCGGGCTGATCCAGCGCTGACCGACTGGCGGGCCAGTCTGCTCGGTGGCGCCACCGCCAAGGACGTCGAAACCGCCCGTGCGTTGGGCACGGCATTGGCGACCCTCCATGCAGCGACCGTCGATCGCGACAAGCTCAGCGCCTTCACGGACCTGTCGGCATTGGTCCAACTGCGCATCGACCCGTTCCACCGCACGGCGGCCGCCGCGTTGCCGGAGGCAGCACCACGGCTGAACGAGCTGGCACAGGAACTACTGCACCGTCCACTCTGCCTGGTGCACGGCGACTTCACCCCCAAGAACGTGCTTGCCGACGGCGCACGGCTGCAGGTGCTGGATTGGGAAGTGGCGCACGTCGGGAATCCGGTCTTCGACGTCGCACTCCTGCTGGCCCACTTCGTGTGCAAGGCAGTTCACCGCCCCGGTAGCGCTGGCGGCTACGTCGAGTGCGCCCGACTGTTCCACCAGCACTACCTCGCCGGCGTCGATCCGGCGCTGCGGCCCGACGATCACTTGGTCGCAGCGCACCTCGCCGCGTTCGTCCTCGCCCGAACCGATGGCAAATCCCCGGCCGCCTACCTCACCGACGACCAGATCAGGATCGCTCGCGCTCGGGCGCTGCGATGGCTCGGCGATCCTTCCGTCCTGCCCACCGACATTTGGAACGAGCTCACCGATGCCTGACAGCACGATTACGAAGATTCTCGGTTGGGAAGCTCTCGACTCCCGCGGCAACCCGACCGTCGGGTGCGAGGTCACCCTCAGCAGTGGCGCAGTCGGTGCCGCGCTGGCTCCGTCCGGTGCGTCCACCGGCGCCCATGAAGCGCATGAGCTACGCGACGGAGGACGCCGCTTCGGCGGCAAGGGAGTCCGCGAGGCGATTTCTCACCTGCGCGGTGAACTTGCCGATGCGGTGCGGGGCAAGTGTGCCGCTGATCAGAGATCCGTCGACGAAGCGCTGCGGGCCGTCGACGGCACAGCGAACCTGTCTCGCCTCGGCGCGAACGCGGTGCTCGCACTCTCCCTGGCCGTCCGGATCGCCGCTGCGGCAGACGCCGACGTGCCCTTGTGGCAGCACGCGCTCGGACCCGGCGAACCCATCGAGCTACCGCTCCCGATGGTCAACATCATCTCTGGCGGGGCGCACGCGGGACGCGCGATCGACATCCAGGACGTGCTCGTCTCCCCGTTGGGTGCTGACTCGTTCCCACAGGCCCTCGAGTGGGTGGACCGGGTCCGGCGGGAGACCGGGGCAGAACTCGATCGTCGTGCTCTGGTGACCAGTCTGGTCGCCGATGAGGGTGGCTACGGTCCTTCGCTGAGCAGTAACAGCACCGCGTTGGAAATCGTGGCGCTCGCCATCGAGCGTGCCGGACTCATCCCGGGACAGGACGTTGCCATCGCCCTGGACATCGCTGCCACCCAGCTCTACGACCCCGCCTCCGGTCGCTACCGGCTGAGCAGCGAGGGGCGGGACCTGACGGCGGCAGAATGGGCGGAAGAACTCACCGGATGGACGCAACGCTTCCCCGTCATCTCGGTGGAAGACGCGATGGCCGAGGACGACTGGGCGGGATGGCAGATCATCAGCGAATCCCTGCGCCAGAAGGTGCAACTCGTCGGTGACGACCTCTTCACCACCAACAGCGACCGGCTCGAGCGCGGCGTCGACATGGGCGTGGCCAACGCGATCTTGGTGAAGCCCAACCAGATCGGCACCGTGTCCGAGGCACATGCGGTCGTTGCCCAGGCGCGGGAAGCCGGATACGCCACGGTGCTCTCGGCCCGTTCCGGCGAGACCGAGGATGCTTGGCTGGCCGACCTCGCTGTCGGCTGGCGAACCGGTCAGATCAAGGTCGGATCGCTGACCCGTTCGGAGCGCACCGCCAAATGGAACCGGCTGCTGCGCTTGGCCGCCGAGCTCGGCGACGGGGCCGGTTTCGCCGGCCGTCAGGCCCTCCGGTGACCGCACCTGCTCAGCGTCCATTGTGGACGTGGTGCTGACCGGCGTGGTCACCTGTACGTCGATCATCTTGCGCACACCGGCCGACGTCTGCGAGGGCGTCGACCCGGCCCGCATGACGGTGCGCGCCCCTCGCGAACGCCGGCCAGCGCCATTTCTTCAGTGCCATATTTCACCGGCTGGAAGGTAATGATCCGCAGTGGTTCACGGCGCGCTGGTGTAGCTCCACGCTGGTTTACCGCCCGCGGCGTTGGACGTGACCTCGGGTCCGACGAGCAGGAACCGGGCTTCTTCGTGGGCGATGGGGCAGTGCTCGGTGCCGCGCGGGATGACGAACAGCTCACCCGGGCCGAGTTCGACATCGCGATCCCGCATCTGGATGGTGAGCTTGCCCTCGATGACCAGGAACGTTTCGTCCTGGTCGACGTGGGTGTGCCAGTTCGTCGAACCGATCCCCTTGGCCACCTTGAACAGGTTGCCGTTGCCACTCGCGAGCACTCGCTGGGACCAGAACTCCGTCAGTCGCGCCGCTTCATCGGCGAGGTTCACTTTTTCCACAGTGTCGATCATGGACGGTGCGGAGCCCCGCTGCCAGTGGTAGAAATGCCAAGTGTCGCAAGATTCGTGTCGTGATCCACGACGGGTGGTGCTGGTCGTCGACGAGGGCTCCAATCCGTTCGAACTGGCTTGTGCCTGCGAGGTTTTCGGTGCCCGGTTCCGCCCGGAGATCGGCCGCGACCTCTACGATTTTCGGGTCGTGACCCCGCGACGACGGGTGGCGGTCCGCGACGCGATGTTCGTCATCGGCGACGCCGGCCCGCTCGGCGACATCGACGGCGCGCACACGGTGATCGTGCCCAACCGGCCCGACACCGACACGCCCACGCACCCGGCGGTCATCAGGGCGCTTCGGCGCGCCCATGATCGAGGAGCCCGCTTGGCCGGCCTGTGCACCGGCGCCTACACGCTGGCCGAGGCCGGCCTGCTCGACGGGCGGCCGGCGACCGTGCACTGGCAGTTGGCGGAGGACTTCCGCTGCCGCTACCCGCAAGTCGACCTTCGCCCGCACGTCTTGTTCGTCGACGACGGCGACGTCCTGACCTCGGCCGGCAGTGCGGCGGCGCTGGACCTGGCACTGCACATCGTTCGCCTCGACCACGGGGCGCAGGTCGCCAACATGGTCAGCCGTCGGCTGGTGTTCTCCGCCCTTCGCGACGGAGGACAGCAGCAATTCATCGAACAGCCCGTTGCCGTGGTTGCCAAACCCGCGCTGTCGCACACCCTCGACTGGGCGCGGCAGCGTCTCGGCTCACCCCTGTGCGTCGCCGATCTTGCGCAACACGCGCACCTCAGCGTCACCACGCTGCACCGGCGGTTCCGGGCCGAGGTAGGCAGCACCCCGCTGGCGTGGCTCAACGCCGAACGGGTCAACCTCGCACGGCGCCTCATCGAACAAGGAGTCGAGCCGCTGGACCTGGTCGCTCACCGCAGCGGTCTGGGGACCGCCGCCAACCTCCGGGTCCAGATGCGACGGCAGACCGGGCTCAGCCCGTCCCAGTACCGCAGTCGCTTCGCGCACGACTGACCGAGACCGCGGCCGGGAACCGGGCATTTCACCGAACCGCCACGCGATGCCGCGGTCCGGCGGGAAATGCCGTCGGCCCTACCTGTCCTGCCGAACCCGGCGCCCCGAGATTGGTCCACACCCTTTGTGAACGACGTGCCGTCCGCGCTCGGCGAGCGAGGCGGCGGTCAGACCCCATGTCCACAAACCCGCCGCAGGCGGCGGAATTCGCTACGTCACCTCATCGCGCAGAGGGCGCGGCCGACTCGCGCGCCAGGCCCTCGTCGAGGTCGGCGAGCAGGCCGGGTCGGGTCGGTGTCCACCCGAGCCGGTCACGCGTGAACCGGCTCGACGTCGGGTTGTCGAGCCCGATGAAGCCGCTGAGATAGCCGAAGTGGCTTTCGACCTGTTCCGAAGGAATCGACGCGACCGGAACACCGAGCCGGCGTCCGATCACCGTCGCGGTGTCGCGGACCGGGATGCCCTCCTCGGCGATGGCGTGCAGGCGGGATCCCGCTGGTGCGGACTCGAGTGCCAGCCGGTACAAGCGGCCGACGTCGCGGGTGTCGGCGGCCGGCCACCGGTTGTCCCCCTCACCGACGTAACCGGAGACCCCGCTCGCTCGAGCGATGGCGACAAGGCCGCAAACGAAGCCGTAACGGCCATTGCTGTGCACCGTCGGCGGCAAGCGGACGACGGAGGAGCGCACGCCATGTTCGGCGAGTCCGATCACGTGGTTCTCCGCCTCGATCCGCGGGCCTGCGCGCCACGTGTCCTGCTCGGTGAGCTGCCCCTGGACGCCGGCCAGAATCAGGCCGAGTGTGCCGGCGGTGCCGACGAAGGGTTTGTCCGTGCCTTTGAGGGCAGCCGCCATCGCTTCGATTGCGCGCAGGTCCGCCTCCGCCGCGCTGGCCAAGTCGCCCGAACGCATTTCCTCGTGTTTGAACGCGAGGTGGATGACACCGTCGGTCCCGCGTACGGCGGCACGCAGCCCGTCCAGGTCGTCCAGATCGCCGCGTCGCACGTCGGCACCGAGGGACCGCACGGCGGCCGCCGATCGCTCGGAGCGGGCCAGGCCGGTGACCGTGTGGCCCGCGGCCACCAGTTCCGGGATGACGGCTGAGGCGACGTGCCCGGAGGCACCGGTGACAAAGACACGCATGCTCGATCTCCTCTCCTGCATCGCCGTGATGGCGAGCTGACGACCCGTGATTGCACGTGATGTAATCACTGTAGCAGTAGTGACTGCACTCGATGCAATAGCTACCCTTGTCGGTGTGTCGCGATGGGAACCGGATGCAGTGGGACGCCTGCAAGCTGCAGCTCTCGAGCTGTTCGCCGAACAGGGGTTCGAACGAACGACCGTGGCCGAGATCACCCAGCGCGCAGGGCTGACGACGCGGACCTTCTTCAATCACTTCACCGACAAGCGAGAAGTGCTCTTCAAACCCTTGTCGGGGATGCAGAAAGAGGTCGTCACCCGCGGGATCGCCGACTGTTCCACGGCGCTGTCGCCGCTCGACGCCGTGCTGACCGGCCTGCAGGCCGCGGCCGACGAGCTGTTCGAGGAACGCCGTGCCGCGGTGAGGCGCCGTCAGGGGATCATCGAAGCCAATCCCGAGCTACTGGAGCGTGAGCTCGGCAAACGGGCGGCGCTCACCGATACGATGGCCGCCGCCCTGCGAGCGCGAGGTCTGGACCATGACGATGCCCTCCTCATCGCACGCGTCGGTGCACTCGTGCACCAGACAGCGATGCAGCGATGGACCGAGTCGACCGACGAACGCCCGCTCCGGGAGTTCCTGACCGACGCGATGTGCTCACTGCGCGCGGTGGTCAGCCGCGACGAGAGCGGCGTGTCGACTCGGCAGCACTGAGCTGATCGACGAGTTCGCGATTTCGCCGACGGGCGTGACCATCACGTGCGCCCCATCCCCACCGTCCGCAGATGGGTCGAGCACCCAGCTTCGGGAGTTCTGCAACGGGCTCGGACCGCCCTGCACCGGACACAGCCTGGTGATCTGCTCGAGCGCGCCGCCCTCGATCACATCAGCTGATGAAAGAGCGGAATGCCCCCAGCTTGGACATCACGTACGAGACTGCGGCCGGCCGAGCGCGGCATAGGTGAGGTCGGTCAGGTAGTCGTTCAGGGCGAGCGTCGCGGCGACCGCGGCCGTTTCGTCGCCGTGGGCGATCGCTCGCAGCAGGTCGCCGTGCAGCCGAGCCGCGGTTCGCAAATCCTCGGCCACGTCGGACAGGTGAGCGAACCAGAACCGTCGTGACAGCGACTGCAAGGGCGCCATCGCCAATTCCAGGTACTCGTTTTGCGCGGCTTCGACGATCAGAGAGTGCGAGCATTTGAGCAACGTGGCGAACTGCCTGACGTCGACGCCTTCGAACGCATCCAGTTCGGCGACCAGCGAGAGCATCCGCTCCTTCTGCCGAGTTTGCGCGCGGTAGGTCGCGAACCGCGCCGCCATCTCTTCCAGGCCGCGGCGCAGTTCGAGGAGCCGGAAGTGCGCTTCGACGGACACCGCCGCGACGAACACCCCGCGGTGCGGGTGGATCTCGACCATGCGCTCTCGGGCAAGCCGCTGCAGCGCTTCTCGCACGGGCGTGCGGCCGAAGCCGGTGCGCGCCATCAACCCGGCCTCGGACACGGCTTCCCCCGGTGCGAGTTCCTGGAAGGTGATCATGTCCTCCAACAGGGTGTAGACCTGCTCGGCCTTGTTGATCTGTTCTGCCACTCCCCCATCATCGCTCATCCGGCAGCGCGGCTGGACAACGCCCACCGTAGCCATGTACAACCAGTATATGAGCGATATGTCATCCGAGTTTCCGCTGTGGCGCCTGGACGCCGCGGGAGCGGAGGCGGCCGGTCTTCCCGTGCTCGCCGACGTCGACGTGGTGGTCGTGGGTGGTGGGGCCGCCGGAGTCGCCGCCGCGACCGTGTGCGCCGAAGGCGGGCTGTCCGTGGTGATCGTCGAACGCTACGGCTTCTTCGGCGGCGCCGCCGTGGCCGGGATGTCGGGCACGATCTGCGGTCTCTACCTGGCCACGGAATCGGGCGGACCGCGGCAGGTGGTGCACGGGTTCACCGAGCGCTTCCGCGAAGCCCTCGCCGTGCGCGGCGGCGTCACCGGCCCCCAGCGGTATGGGAAGACCTGGACGGTCGCGCACGATCCGCTGGTGTGGCGCGAGGTCGCCGACGACTTCCTCGAACGCGCAGGGGCCCGGATCCTGCTCCACACCGCGGTCACGGGAGTCCTCGTCGAGCAAGGACGGCACGCGGGCGTCGTGGTCGAATCGAACGCGGGCCGATCGGTGATCCGCGCCGCGCGCACCATCGATGCGTCGGGGGATGCCGCGGTCATCGCGCGCGCCGGCCACGCGACGCGGTTCGGGGACGGGGGCCGGATCCAGAACCCCACCATGTTCTTCCGGCTCGGCAACGTCGACCTGCCGGCGTTTCGCGAAGCGTACGGGGAAGACACGATCTGCCCACCGTGGGTCAGCTCCGCCATCGAATCCGCCCGAGCGGACGGGCTCGACCTCCCCCGCTCCCACGTCTGGCTGTTCCACACAACCCGGCCCGGTGAGCTGCTCGTCAACGCGACCCGGCTGGTCGGTCGCGACGGGCGGATGCTGAACGTGATCGACCCCGAAGACTTCACCGAAGCCGAGATCGACGGCCGACGCCAGGTGCGGGACTACGCACGGTTCCTGCGCATGCGGGTGCCCGGCTGCGCCGGTTCTTTCGTCGTCGACACCGGTGTCGAAGCGGGCATCCGCCAGACCCGCAGCATCGAAGCGGTCGAGGAGCTCACCAACGCCGACGTCCTGGCCTGCCGCAAACGGGCCGACGGGGTGGTCCGGTCACCGTGGCCCATCGAGCTGCACTCCGGCGAGCGACCGACGCTGCGCTGGCTGATCGACGACTTCTACGAGGTTCCGTACCTCTCACTGGTGCCACGGACCGGCGAAAACATCATCGTGGCGGGACGCTGTCTCGGGGCGCAGCACGAGGCCCTTGCCTCGGCCCGGGTCACCGCCCAGTGCTTCGAGTACGGCCACGCGGCCGCCACGGCGACCTTGCTGTCGCTGCGCGACGACTTGCCGTACCGGTCGGTGCCCGGCGCCGACATCCGCGCGGCTATGCACGCCGCCGGCAGCAGTCTCTGACCCGATCTCCGCGAAAGGACGACTCCCGTGACCGGCCTGCCCGACTACGACCCCGTGCGCCCGGGCGCACTCCGCAGCGAGTTCGCCCCCGGCAGCACCCGCTGGGCCGTCCGCCGCGCCCAATGGACGGCGCTGGGTCTCGCCCCGGAAGACCAGGGGCGGCCCAAGATCGCGATCGTCAACACCTCATCGAAACTCGGCATCTGCTTCTCCCACCTCGACGACATCGCCGAAATCGTCGCCGAAGCGGTGTGGGAGGCCGGCGGGCTGCCGTTCGAAATCCGCACCACCGCGCCGTTGGATTTCGTGACCAGTGCCGGGCGGAAGGCCCGCTACCTGATGCCCACCCGCGACCTCATCGTCAACGACGTCGAGGCCGCGGTGGAGGGCGCCGTCCTGGACGGCATGGTGTGCCTCTCCTCGTGCGACAAGACCACGCCCGCGCACCTGATGGCCTCGGCCCGGCTGGACCTGCCCTCGATCATCGTCCCCGGCGGCTTTCAAGGGGGCGGCCGATACGGCGGCTGCTCGGTCGACATCGACACCGTCTATGAATCGGTCGGCGCCGTGCAGGCCGGCACCATGACGGTCGGCGAACTCGGCGAGCTGGCCGATTCGGCGATCAAGGGACCCGGCGTCTGCGCCGGGCTCGCGACCGCCAACACCATGCACGTACTGGCCGAGGCGATGGGCATGACCCTGCCCGGGGCCGCGCCGATCCGCGCGAACTCCGACCGGATGCGCGCACTGGCGGCCGACGCCGGCCGCCGGATCGTCGAGATGGTCGCCGTGGGGCTGACCGCACGGAAGATCATCACCGGAAAGGCCGTCGAGAACGCCGTCCGCGTGGCGATGGCGCTCGGCGGCTCGGTCAACTGCGTGCGCCACCTGGCGGCCGTGGCCAGCGAAGCGGACTTGGATCTCGACGTCGTGGCCCTGTTCGAGCGGCTCGGCGAGGACACGGCGCAGCTGGCGGCCATCCGTCCTAACGGGACGGACCAGGTGTGGGATCTCGAACGCGTGGGCGGAGTCCGGGCGGTGCTGCGAACCTTGCTGCCCCGGCTGCACGGCGACGCGCTGACGGTCAGCGGGCGAACCGTGGCCGAGCTGTCCGGCGACGCGCCGGAAGCGGACGGAACCGTACTGCGCCGGCTCGACGACCCGGTGCGCCCGGAACCGGGATTGCTGATCCTGCGCGGTTCGCTTGCCCCCGATGGGTCGGTGGTCAAGGTCGCGGGCGCCGGCGCCGCCCGGCGCCGGTTCACCGGGCCAGCCGAGGTCTTCGCGGGCGAGGACGACGCGATCGCCGCGCTGGGCACCGGGAACATCGCCGAAGGAAGCGTGATCGTGCTGCGCGGCATGGGACCCCGGGGCGGGCCCGGCACGGTCTTCGCGGCGAGCTTCGTCGCCGCCCTCAACGGCGCCGGCCTGGGCGGCAAGGTCGCCGTGGTGACCGACGGCGAGCTCTCCGGTCTGAACCACGGACTGGTCATCGGCCAGGTCATGCCGGAAGCCGCCGACGGCGGCCCGCTCGCGGGCGTGCGATCCGGCGACACGATCACCATCGACCTCGACGAGCGGACCGTCGACACCGTCCCGCTCCGGCACGGGGAACCGGTCACCTCCGGCCGCCCCGCCGAGGAACGGGGCTGGCTGGGGCAGTACGCCGCCCTCGTCGGCCCGGTCCAGCAGGGCGCCGTTCTCCGCCGTCCCAAACCCGCGACTCCGCCCTCCGGCCGCTGACGCGCCGTCCCCCAGATCGAAGGAGAACACCGTGTCCACAGCGCCCGCCGGCCCCGCGCCGGGACAGTCACGGAAGGCGTCGCTCGCGGCGCTGGTCGGCACCGTGCTGGAGTGGTACGACTTCATCGTCTACGGCACCGCCGCGGCCATCGTGCTGAACACGCAGTTCTTCCCGTCGCACGACCGGCTCCTCGGCACCCTGGCGGCGTTCGCCACCTACGCCGTCGGGTTCCTCGCCCGGCCCGTGGGCGGCCTCGTTCTCGGCCGGCTCGGGGACCGCGTCGGGCGACGGCGGATGCTCGTGCTGACCCTGGTCCTCATGGGCGCGTCCACCACCGCGATCGGCCTGCTCCCCACCTACGCCCAGGTCGGGGTCCTGGCACCGATCCTGCTGGTCCTGCTGCGGCTCGTCCAGGGTTTCGGTGCCGGCGGCGAATATGCAGGCGCGGTCGTGCTTTCGGTGGAGCACGCCCGCCCGGACCGTCGCGGGTTCGCCGGCTCGGCCGCTCCCCTCGGTTACGCCGTCGCGACCCTGCTCGGCAACGGCGTGTTCTCCCTGTTCCTCTTGCTGCCCGCGGACGAGTTCTCGTCCTGGGGCTGGCGGCTGCCCTTCCTGCTCGGCGCGCTGTGCCTGTTCGTCGGCTACCTCATCCGGCGCACCGTCGAGGAGCCGGCTGTTTTCGAGAACACCAGGACCGGCTCGTCGGCCGCGCGGGGGGGCGGGATCTTCGCCGCGATCCGCCGGCACCCGCGCAGCTTCTTCATCGTCGTCGGCACCCGCATGGGCGAGAACGGCTTCGCTTACCTGCTCCCGGTTTTCGGGGTCGCTTACGTGGCCACGACGCTGGGCCTCGGCCGGTCGCTCGGCCTGTGGGCAGTCATGATCGCCTCCGTGGTCCAAGCGGTGCTGATCCCGCTTTGCGGGTTGCTCTCCGACCACGTCGGGCGCAAACCCGTCTACCTGGCCGGCATCGTCGGCTCCGTGTGCTGGATGGTTCCGTTTTTCCTGCTCACCGACACCCGCTCGGCGGGCTGGGTGGTCATTGCCTTCGTGATCGGACTCGGCGTGTGCTACCCGGCGATGCTCGCTCCGCAGGCCGCTTGGTACGCCGAACTGTTCGACACCGATTTCCGCATGTCGGGGTTCGCGTTCTCCCGAGAGGTCGGCTCGGTCCTGGCCGGAGGCGTGGCCCCGTTCATCGCCACCGCGCTCTACGCGTGGGCCGGGCACTGGTGGCCCATCCTCGTGTACATGGCGGCGATGGCGGCGCTGACCGTCGTGGCACTGGCGTTGGGCCCGGAAACGGCCCGGAACCGCATCGAACGCGAACAGGCAACCGCGCTGTCCGAGATCCGGTGAAGGGCGCGTGTGCGGGGTGCGGGGACAGCTCAGGGCTTGGTAGGTGGTCACCTTGTCGTGCGTGGTGCGGCCGGTTAGAACCGTCCTGAACACTCACGACGTGCGCGCCGCACACTCGCCAAGACGTGCCACCTTTGCCTTGCCCTCACTGTGAAATCGGATCGACCGCTGCCCAGGGATCGACGGGGACCACGCGGACGCTGCGGCCCAGTTCGTCGACGATGCGTCCGTGCACCTTTACCTGCTGGAGCACCACCCTCCGGTCGACGACCACCGCCGTCGGATGCTCCCGCACGATGCGCTCCAGCAGCTCGCCGAGGTGCTCCAGCGAGTGGAGGCTGACGACCAGTGCCAGATTCGCCGGCCCCGGTACCCCCGAGCAGTGCCGCGTTTCCGGCATCGCCCCCACCGCCCGCCCGACGGTCGAAAGCTCGCCGTCGGGCACCGACAGCCACAAGAAGGCCATCGAGCCCCAGCCGGTGAGCGGTCGCGCGACGTCGCAGCGGAAAGTGATGTCGCCGTGGCGGTGCAGCCGGTCCAGCCGGCGCCTGACGGCCTGCGGCGAGACCCCCAGTTCCGCCGCCAGGTCGTGGTAGGAACGCCGCCCGTCCTGTCCCAATGCCAGAAAAAGCCGCCGGTCCCCTTCGCCGAAGGGGCGGATCCGTTCGGGTGCCGGCCCGGCCGGTTCCCGCAGCTGTTCCGTCCGAGACCGGTTGATCACGCCCAGCCGCCACACCACGCCGCCGAACAGTCCGCTGTAGAGGTGGGAGTGCAGCGTCGTGACGTCGGCGGGGATCGGCAGCGAGCGCACCAGCACGTCGGCGATGGCCGCCAGCGAGGGGGCAAGCACCAGCGCGAAGACCTGGAACCGACCGGTGGTCAAGCCCACTGTGCTCACGTGGGGCAGCTCGGCAAGAGCGAGTGCGACGGCCCGCGCGGTGCCCGGCCGGCACGCCAGCTCCAGCACCGCACCGCGCATCCGCCGGTCGCTCAGGGCGACCGTCACCCAAGCCGTGCCGTCGTCGACCAGCCGCTGCCACCGTCGCGCCAGCGTGATCGGCGCCAGCTCCAGTGCGTCCGCCAGGCTCGACCAGCTGGCCCGTGGATTGAGCTGCAGGGCGTCGACCAGCGCGAGATCCGTCTCGTCCAGCACGTCAGGCTACCCAACCCGATCGGCGCCCCCGAGCGTCCCAATCGAACATTTCTGCGGTGATCATCGGCTGTTTCCCACCTTTTCGACGCCGGGATCAACGATCTCCCGCACAGTACCGGCAATCGAACGACCACGAGGAGGCCGCATGGCCATCGAGAAGGAGGGCGCGGCACCGCCGACCGTCGCGCCGCCAGAGCTCTACCGCAGGATCGGGTGGCGCATCCTGCCGCTGCTCGTCATCTGTTACCTGTTCGCGTACATCGACCGGGTCAACATCGGCTTCGCCAAGCTGCAGATGGCCAAGGACATCGGCATCAGCGAATCGGTCTTCGGGCTGGCGGCGGGCATCTTCTTCCTCGGCTACGTGCTCTTCGAGGTGCCCAGCAACCTGCTGCTGCACCGGATCGGCACCCGCAAGACACTCTTCCGCATCATGCTGCTGTGGGGGGTCACCTCGGTCGCCATGCTGTTCGTGCACGACGCGACCAGCTTCTACGTTCTGCGCTTCCTGCTCGGGGTGTTCGAAGCCGGGTTCGCACCGGGCATCATCTTCTACCTGACGTACTGGTACCCGCGGGCGCGCATGGGCGCGGCGATGTCGGTGCTGATGATCCCCGGCCCGCTGGGCTCGATGCTCGGTGGACCGGCGTCCTCGCTGGTCATCACCGGACTCGACGGGTCCGCCGGCCTGGCCGGCTGGCAGTGGATGTTCCTCGTCGAGGGGCTGCCCTGCATCGTGTTGGCCTTCGTCGTCTGGAAGATCTTGCCGGACGGCCCCGGCGACGCCCGCTGGCTCACTCCCGGCGAGCGCTCGCTGCTCGCTCAGGACCTGACGGACTCGCACGCGAGCGGCGAACACCGCTTCCGGAAGGTGCTCACCGACCCGCGGGTCTACGGTCTCGCGTTCGGCTACTTCTGCCTGATCAGCGGCCTGTACGGGGTCAGCTTCTGGCTGCCGACGATCCTCTCGGAGAACGGCATCCGGTCCGTCGTCGCGATCGGCTTGTGGTCCGCGGTGCCCTACGCGGCCGCGCTGGTGCTGATGCGGGTGCTGGCCCGGCACTCCGACGCCACCGGCGAGCGCCGCCGGCACACGGTCGTCCCGACCGTCGTCGCCGCGGCGGGCATGGCTGTCGCCGCCGTTACCGGCTCGACCTTCGGCGTCTCGATGATCGCGCTCATCGTGGCCACCGCCTGCATGTGGGGCGCCTACACCGTGTTCTGGTCCGTGCCGGCCACCTTCCTCAAGGGTGACGCGGCCGCGGGTGGCATCGCGTTCATCAACAGCATCGGCCTTCTCGGCGGGTTCTTCAGCCCCACGCTGATCGGCTACGTGAAGGAAGTCATGGGCAGCACCGAGGTCGGCCTGCTCACGCTCGTCGGCATGCTCGTGGCCGGCGCGGTCTCGCTGGCGGTCACGCGGGTACGGACGGAGCCCGGCCGGACCGCCCCGGTCGCGAACGGCCAGGGGGTGGCCCGATGACGGACGGCACGACGAGGATCCTGGTCGCCGGTTTCCAGCACGAGACCAACACGTTCGCGCCCACCCCGGCCTCGTACGCCAACTTCGCCAACGGTGAGGGCTTCCCCGCTCTGCGCCGCGGCGACGGAGTGCTCGAACTGGAGCCGGTCAACCTGCCGGTCGGCGGGTTCCTCGGGCAGGCCCGGGCCCGCGGCTGGGCGGTGCTGCCGGTGATCTGGGCGGCCGCCAGCCCGTCCGGGCCGGTCACCACCGAGACGTTCGAGCGCATCGCCGGTGAGATCGTCGACGCCGTGCGCCTCGGCCGGCCGGACGCGGTCTACCTCGACCTGCACGGCGCCATGGTCACCGAGCACGACGACGACGCCGAGGGCGAACTGCTGGCCAGGGTCCGCGCCGCGGCCGGGCCCGGCGTGCCGGTGGTCGCAAGCCTGGACCTGCACGCCAACATGTCGGCCCGGATGTTCGACGCCGCCGACGCGCTGGTCTGCTACCGCACCTACCCGCACATCGACATGGCCGCGACGGGGGCGCGGGCCGCCCGCCTGCTCGCCCGGCTGCTCGACGGCGAACGGCTCCGGCTCGCGTGGCGCCGGGTGCCGTTCCTGATTCCGATCAACGCGGGATGCACCGATCTGGAACCAGCCCGGTCGGTCTACGGCGGTCTGGAAGCCCTCGGCGGAGACCGCACCACGGTGTCGTTCGCCGCCGGGTTCCCCGCGGCCGACATCCCGGACTGCGGACCGGTGGTGTGGGCCTATGGCACCGGCCCGGTCGAGGAGATCGTCGAGCGGCTGTACGGCGAAGTGACCCGGGACGAGCGGAAGTGGCGGGTCGCCCTGCTCGACCCCGCCGAGGCCGTGGCCGCCGGCCTCGAGCCCCCCGGCGCCGAGGGTGCCGGCCCGGTCGTCGTCGCCGACACGCAGGACAACCCCGGCGCCGGCGGCTCCGCTCGCACCACTGGGCTGCTCCGCGCGCTCCTCGCCGCCGGCAGCGACGCGCCCGCCGCGCTCGGGCTCATCACCGATCCCGCGGCCGCCGCCACGGCGACCGAGGCGGGCGTCGGCGCCACGGTCGACCTCGCGCTCGGCGCTGATCCCGCGGTGCCCGGGGACGAACCGGTGCGCGGCCAGTTCGTCGTCGAGACGCTTTCGGACGGACGCTGCCGCTTCGACGGGCCGATGCTACACGGCACCGAGGTCGACCTCGGTCCCGCCACGTGCCTACGCTCTGGGTCCGTGCGGGTGGCGGTGACGACCGGGCGCTCCCAGGTATTTGACCGAAACCTGTTCCGGATGGTCGGCATCGTCCCGGAGGAGCAGCGGCTCCTCGTGGTGAAGAGCTCGGTGCACTTCCGCGGGGACTTCGAGCCGATCGCCCGGAAGATCCTCGTCGCCCGCTCCCCCGGTCTCCTCGCGGCCGATCCCGCCGACCTCCCCTGGCAACGGCTGCCGGAATCGGTGCGCGTGACCCCGCGGGCGGACCGCGGCAACGAGGGCCCAGGCGGCCTACGAGGTAGTCACCGGGCGGCGGTGGAGCGGTCGGGCCGGACCGGTCCACCGCCGCGGCCGGACCGCTCCGCCGCACTCGCCTGCCGCAGCAGAGCCATGGCCGCCTCCGACGGTGACCCGGCGGGCGTCGTGCAGACGACGACGGACTGTCCCGGCGAACGCGCGAGGACGAGGGTCTACTGGGTGACCGTCACCGTGCCGACGACCGGGTGGCGCAGCTCGTAGGCGGCGGCGTCGCACGGCGTCACCCGGTGGTCACCCCACAACGCCACGAATTCCGGGCTCTTCATCGTCAGCTCGCCGATCAGCTCGGCCAGCAGCCGCTCCTCCGGATGTGGCGACCCAAAGGACGGCCTGCTGCTCATTCACCAGCGTGGCTTGCCGCGCCGTCGTGGAAGTCGCTGTAGCCCTCGCAGTAGCTCATGCACGTGACGGTTTGGTGCCGCGCCAGTTTGGCGTGACTGCTGCCTGCCTCGACCAAGGGTCCCGTGTATCCCCAGGTCAGCGTGAGAACTACGGATTGGGCGGGCACGTGTTCTTGTGTTACGAGACTTACCGGTCGGTCGCAGTTGCCTTGTGCCGGGCGCGGGTTGGAGTGGTTCGGGGTTCGCCGCAGTGGGCACAGGTGATCATGCGCCGGGCCTGGCGAGGCGCCACGACGCCCGGCGCCGAGGCCGCCAACGTCTGGATGGCCACGTGCACAAGACAGGTGGCGGCGCCGCAGTGCACACAGACTCCGACGGCGGGTTCGCTCATGCCTTGTGTCGCGCAGTCAATGCAGATCATGGTTCTCCTTGAAAAAAGGCGGGACGAGCCACGATAAGCAGGTCTCCGTCGGATAACGATGTTCTCGTTCGGGACCGGTGCGACATCACATCGCAGGTGCCTGTCGGCGAGGCCGAGCACGTCGAGGGTCGCGATGCCGTCGAGCTTCTCAGCGGAGAGGGTGCGGCTACCCCGGGTGACTACTTGGTCGATGACAGCCATGATGACGGCGAGCACGAGGTGGGCAGTGAGTCCGACTCGTCGTCGACGCCACTCCGTCCTGTGTGGGATGTGTGACCTGGGTTCAACTCTCTGACCTGCGGATCGCGCGCAGAATCGAGTGGGTGGTCCACCGGATTGTGGTCTTCTACTTCTTCTCGCCCGAGGCCCGGCTATCCACGGAGGATCCGGGCATATGTGGCGACCACCACGTGATGGCGCCCAGCGAGTGCAGCGCGCACTTCACGCAACGGGACCGGGGTGCACGGCGAAGGAAGCATCAGGCGGTGGTCACTGGGTATGGCGCTGCCAGCAGTGCACCGACGAAGGGCTCGACCCGTGGATCTACCCGTGGGGTCACGTGATCGATGGCGGGTGACGTGGTCCGGCGCACGCGATGGTTGCGTCCTTCGAACAGATGTTCTAAGTTCGGGGTGTCCGGCGGCCGGGAGGGGAAGTCCCGGCCGCCGGACTTCGGCGTTCAGGCCCTGGTGAGTTGAGCTACCTACAGCCGCCAGGCGCGCGCGCCTTCAGGGTCGTCGAGCCACACGGTGTGGCGCCCGTCGGGCGACACCGTGAGGCCGAGGCGGTCCCAACCCGGCTGGCCGGTTTCTTCCCATTGGGCGTATCCGTGCTCGACCGCATCCCGCAGGTTCCTCGACCCGGGGCGCGTCGCGGTCGGCAATCTCCATTGTGCCCGCAACTCGGACCCGCTCCCCGTACGGGGTGAGCGCGACCCGGGCCTCGGCAGCTAGACGGGGCCGGAAAGCCTTTCGGCCAGCCGGAGGCTGGACGAATATCCTCACCCGGCTTGGACCGGCACGCGGACGCCGAGGCGGCGCCCCAGTTCCGGTAACCACACTCCTGGGGCCAGCAGGGCGGCATCGGCCCGGAGCGGCGGACGGGTCCAGGTATCCACCTGCAGGCCGCCGCGCCCGAACCCGACCGACCGAACAAGGGCGCCCTCGACGATCTCACCGCCCCGTTCGCGTACCGAGCCGGCGAGCGCATCGAGGAACGGGCCCGGCGCCACGCACCGCTGGCCCTCCAGATGCAGGAATTGCGTGATGCGGTCGGTGAACGGTGGCTCGTGCCCGACGGAGGTCCGATAGGACACCTCCTGCCCGAAGGCGCGGGCCGTGGCGAACTCGTGCTCGAGACCCGCGGTGTCCTGACCGGCAGTGAATCCGATCCGGATGTCCCGCTCGTGAACCTCCCCCGGCACACTGCCTTGGCGAGTTCGTCGAACGCGTCGAGGCTGTCCACGGCCGATCGAGCCAGTGCGGACATCCCTCGTCGCCAACGCGGCGCGGTCGAGTTTCGGGTGAAACCGGCAAGGAACGCCAGCGTCGTGGCGGACAGCCGCCCGCTCAGCGTGACCGGTGAGCCGCGGGTGAGCAGGCATTGACCCCTTCGCGCGGCAGCGCCGGCTCCGGGAGCGGCGCCAACATGGCGGGCGTGAGGTAGCCGGCGTTGCCCCACGACGCGCCGGCCGCCACCCCCGACCGGTCGAGAACGGTGACGTCCGCGCCGTGCTCCTGCAGGAACCATGGACGTCCACAAGCGACTCGGTTGACACGGGCATCTCCGCAGCTGTCGGGTTCCTGACGTGGGTCACAACGCTTCGCCGTCCACCGCGTCAGGTGGCCCGGTGTCGACGACTTGCGCACCGGTAGTGGCGTTGTGCTCGTCGACGAGTTCGGACGCGCGGCGGTGGTCGTGGTCCTCGATGGCCGCGACCAGGTCGGTGTGCAGCCGGTAGCGGCTGGCGATGTATTCGGGCAGCGGCTGCTCGGTGACGCCCTGGACCGCCAGTGTGTGCGACTCGATGATTTCGAGCAGGCTCAGGTAAAAGGAGCGCAGCATCGCGTTCGGGGTCACTTCCGCGATGCGGGCGTGCAGAGCCCAGTTGGCGTGAATGAATGCGTTGCCGTCGAGGGCATCGGCCGCGGCCCGCATCCGGTCGAGTTCCCGGCGCATGGCGACCAGGTCCTCCGGAGACGAGTGACGAAGTGCGTCCTCGACCAGTAGTGGATCGAGTGCGTTGCGGATGCGCACGGCATCGGCCACCGATGCCGCGTCTTCGTTGAGGGCCAGTACGGTGTTGCCGAGTCGGACCAGCGGCGACTGGCGGACTGCGAACAAGCCACCGACACGGCCGGGACGCACCTCGATGACGCCGCGGGCTTGCACCAGACGCAGCGCTTCGTTGAAGGTGCCGACCGAGACACCGCAGTAAGCGCGCAGTTCCTCCTTGGTGCCCAGCCGGGTGCCGGGCTCGGTGGTCGCGGCGAGGGCAGCGAGGCGCTCGGCGGCCTGCTGCGGACGAGTCGTCGCCACCGTCATCGAACTTGTCCCTGGTTCCCCGTCGCCCCAGCGAAACGCCGGTGACTCCGCGGTCATCTCCACCTCCGGATCTCTTCCGCATCCCCCTCGCCGTACCGCCAGGCTGCTCGTGCCGAGCGGGCGGTGTCGACCCTCCAAAACTAGCATGGTGATTTCTCGGCGGCGTCTTGACAGTGGCCCTGTTCACGCTGATGCTGTAAACCACCATGTTGGTTTAGAGCTAGACGGCACGGCCTGGGACGACGGCAGACTCACCTCACTGGCCTGGCCATCTTCGGTGTCGGGAGGAGACTCCGTGCGTATCGCAAACCTGCTGGATCGGCTGGTTCTGATCACCCCTGCCGGCACTGGCGCGCTCGATGTCGAGCGAGCCAGTGCCGGGCGGTTCGGGTGTGATCCGCAGGCCATCTACGACCGCTGGGACGAATTCACCAGTTGGGCAGCCGGCGCCGACCTGTCGGACGCGCGACCTTTCCGATCGGTAGATCTGCGCGCGCCGGTCCCGGCACCCCGGCAGGTGCTGGCCATTGGTCTGAACTACGCCCAGCATGCCGCCGAGGCCGGCGTCGCGGTGCCCGATGCGCCAACGGTCATGTTCACCAAATGGTCGTCCTGCCTGACCGGTCCGGTCACCGAGGTGGAGCTTCCCGAGCAGGGGCACACCGACTGGGAGGTCGAACTCGTCGTCGTGATCGGCAGGCGTGCCTTCCGAATCAGCCCGGAGGATGCCTGGGAGCACGTCGCCGGGCTGACGGTGGGTCAGGATCTTTCCGAACGGATCCTGCAGTCAGCTGGGCCATCGCCGCAGTTCAGTCTGGGCAAGTCGCTGCCGGGTTTCGGCCCGACCGGTCCGTGGCTGGTCACTCCTGACGAGTTCGACGATCGTGACGACCTCGAGCTGGGTTGCTCGATCAACGGCGAGCAGATGCAGAAGGGCCGCACCCGGGACCTGATCTTCTCGGTTCCGGCGATGATCGCCACGCTGTCCGAGCGGCTGCCACTGCTGCCGGGCGACCTGCTGTTCACCGGCACCCCGGCCGGTGTCGGCCTGGGACGCACGCCGCAGCGGTGGCTGGCTCCGGGCGACGAATTGGTCAGCTACGTCACCGGTATCGGCGAACTCAGGCAGCGTTTCGTCGCCGCTTCCACTTCCTGACAACTTTTCGACACTCATTTTGTAGGAGGCCAGGCCATGGCTCTACACCGCCTCACCCGGATTGTCCTGGGAGTACCCAACCCTCAGCAGACCGCCGACTACTACACCGACTTCGGGCTACTGCCCGTCGGCGGCGGCGAAGCAGCAGGCGCGGATTCCGCGGCGCCGGCGAACGGCTACACATTCGCCACCGCCGATGGCGGCGAACAGTTGCGGATCGTCCATTCCCCGCGCCGCCGACTGCTGCACCTCGGTGTCGGTGCCGATGATCCTGACGATCTCGGTCGCGTCGCGGCCTCGCTGCAGGCGATCGGCGTCACCGTCGAACGCGACCAGAACGGCGTGCGCGCGGTCGACCCGGGCACCGAGGTCACGGTCCGCGTCGAGATCGCCGACCGCTACGACCAGAGTCCCGCCACTCCCCCGGCGTACAACGCACCTGGCGTCGATGCCCGCACCGGTCAGCGAGCACCGGGCATCCTCCGCGAACAGCCGGTTCGCCCGCGCAAGCTCGGCCACGTGGTTCTCGGTTCCACCGACCAGGAACTGTCCCAGAAATTCTTCCAGCACGGCGTCGGATTCAAGGTCAGTGACACCGTTCCCGGCTTGGCCGCGTTCCTGCGGTGCTCGACCGACCACCACAACGTCTTGGTGCAGCAGGCTCCCGTCGCGTTCCTGCACCACACGTCGTGGCAGGTCGACGACATCGACGAGGTCGGCCGCGGGGCCACCGCGATGTTGGCGAAGGACCCGAACCGGCACGTGTGGGGTTTGGGACGCCATCACGTCGGATCGAACTTCTTCTGGTACCTCAAGGATCCGGCCGGGAACTTCTCCGAGTACTACTCCGACCTCGACTGCATCGTCGATGACGCGCTGTGGCAGCCCGGAGTCTGGGAGGGTACCCGCGGTCTCTACAGCTGGGGTCCGCCTCCGCCGCCGTCCTTTCTCGCTCCCGAGGATCTCGCCGCGCTGATGACCGGCGCACACCAAGGGGGCGCGTGATGGCTGCTGCCCCGCGCACACCGGCCGGTGCTGAGTACGACGCGGACGTGCTGATTGTCGGTGCCGGTCCGGTCGGGCTGGCCAGCGCGTTGCTGCTTGCCCACCATGGCTGGCGGGTGATCGTTCTGGAGCGGTGGCCCGCTCCTTATCCCCGGCCCCGGGCAGTGCACTACGACGACGAGGTCGCGAGGCTGTTCGCTGACACGGGGATCGGGGATGAGCTTCTCCGCCTCTCCGAACCCACCGACATCTACGAGTGGCGCAACGGCCATGGCAGGACACTGCTGCGTTTCGACTGGTCCGGCACCGGGCCGTCGGGATGGCCGACCGCCCTGATGATCCACCAACCGCATCTCGAAGACGCACTGGCCGCGAGGGCTTCCGGCACCGAGGGCGTGACCGTGCTGCGGGGCCACGAAGCCGTCGAGTTGACCGAGGCTGACGAGCACGTCCAGATCGTCGCCAAGGACACGGACGGGCAGTCCCGCACCTTCACCGCGGCCTGGGTGATCGGCTGCGACGGCGCGAACAGCTTCGTCCGGGCCCACATGCCCACTGAGGTCACCGATCTGGGGTTCTTCTACGACTGGCTGATCGTGGACGTGCTGCCGCACGAGGCCCGCGTCTGGAGCCCCGCCAATCTTCAGATCTGCGACCCGGTCCGGCCCACCACCGCCGTGTCCGGCGGCCCGGGACGCAGGCGGTGGGAGTTCATGCGGATGCCAGGGGAGACCATCGAGGAGCTGAACACCGAGCAGTTCGCCTGGCGTTTGCTGGCCCCGTGGGGGATCACCCCGGACAACGCCACGCTCGAACGGCACACCGTTTACACCTTCGAGGCCCGATGGGCCAATCGATGGCGCTCCGGCCGCCTGCTGCTCGGCGGCGACAGCGCGCACCTGATGCCGCCCTTCGCCGGGCAGGGCATGTGCTCGGGGATTCGCGACGCGGCCAATCTGTCCTGGAAACTCGACCTGGTGCTACGGGGACTGGCCGGCACCGAACTGCTGGACACCTACGGGGCCGAGCGCAGCAGTCATGTGCAGCATGCGATCGGCATGTCGGTCGAGCTGGGCAAGGTCATCTGCGTCACCGATCCGGAGCAGGCCGCGCAGCGGGACGCCTTCATGATCAGTCAGGACGCCGACCCGGCCAGGGCTCTGCCGCCGATACCACCGTCGACGCTCACCACCGGACTCCTCCAGCGCACGTCGACGGGTGCCCCGGCGCCCGGAGCCGGCGTACTCACACCGCAGGCTCGGGTTGGCTGTCGCGGCCGGACTGGGTTGCTGGACGAGGTTGTCGGCCGTGGCTTCGTACTCGCCTGCACCGAGGATCCGGCTGCCACTCTCGACGAGCAGGCGTGGTCGTTCCTCGATCGGATCGGCGCGCACGTCCTGCACGTGCTGCCGCCAGCCTCCGAGATGACCAGCGGGCCGGACGGTGCGCAGCGCGTGGTCGACGTCGACGGCACCTGGATGGCGTGGTTCGCCGCGTCTGGTGATGTCGCCGCGCTGATCCGGCCCGACCACTACCTGTTCGGTACCGCGAACAGCATGAGCGACCTCGCCGATCTGGTGCTCGACCTCCGCGAGCAACTGGTCGGCCACCCCGCCGCGCCGGGGAACGCGGCAGAAAACGCCGTGCGATTGGCGCAGTCCCTGTTACCGCACTGAATTGACGCACTGACCTGACCGGCCGTTACGTGGGACGCGCCCGCCTATGGCCGACAGTCCGTAATGACCGACCGGGAGGCCAACGATGCCCGCGATTCCCAGCTACCCGCATGACATCTGGACCGACGAGGTATTGCTCGATCCGCACCCGCACTATCGCGAGCTCCGTGAACTCGGGCCGGTGGTCTGGCTCGAGGCGCACCAGATGTACGCAGTTTCCCGTTATGCCGAAGCACGCGCGGTTCTCGGCGACGGCGACACGTTCTGCTCAGGGCAGGGGGTGGGCCTCAACGACGTGATCAATGGCATCGGCGCCGGCACCACGCTCATGAGCGACGGGAAGTTGCACGAGCACCTGCGTTCGGTGATCGGTCCGGGCCTCACGCCGCGCGCACTGCGCTCGATGCGTGACACTGTCCAGCGGCTGGCGACCGAACTGGTCGGGCGGTTGGTGGAGCAGGGCAGCTTCGATGCCGTTGCCGATCTGGCACGGGCGTTGCCGCTGACCGTGGTGCCGGACCTGGTCGGCTGGCCCGCTGGGGGTCGGGAGCACCTACTGGACTGGGCCAGCGCCACCTTCGATCTGTTGGGCCCCTTGAATTCCCGCGCCGAGCGAGCCATTCCGAAGGCACAGGAGATGATGGAATTCGCCGCGCGGACCGCGGCCGACGGTGGTATCCAGCCCGGCGGTCTCGGCGCCGCCATCCTCGACGCGGCGCGACGCGGCGAACTGGAGCCACCGCAGGTCCCGCCGCTGATCATCGACTATCTCGCGCCGTCCCTCGACACCACCATCAGCGCGATCAGCAGTGCCATCTGGCTGCTCGCCACCCATCCCGACCAATGGGCGGCTTTGAAAGCCGACCCCACAATGATCCCGAATGCGTTCAACGAAACCGTCCGGCTCGAATCACCGATTCGCGCTTTCAGCCGGGTCGCGACCACCGATACGGAGCTGGCCGGGTACGCCGTCCCAGCCGGAGCCCGCCTGATCGTCATCTACGCCTCGGCCAACCGGGACGAGCGGGTCTTCGACCGGCCCGACGACTTCGACGTTTCCCGCGCGAACGCCGCCGCCCAGCTCGGATTCGGTTTCGGCACTCACGGCTGCGCCGGACAGGGGTTGGCTCGGCTCGAAGGCCGGGCCGTGTTGCAGGCCCTGACCGACCAGGTCCAGACCATTGAGCTCGGCCAACCGGTGCGTGCGCTGAACAACGTGATCAGCGCGTGGGACAGCCTACCCGTGACTGTTCAGCCCACTCGCCGCGCCGCGGTGGCCAATGCCTGACCGCCCCCGTAGCCGGACCGGAAATCGAGGACTACAGCCATGAAATCCGTCATCGTCGACGAGGATCGCTGCGAGGGCCACGGGCTGTGTCAGGACACCGCGCCAGACGTGTTCGACCTCGACGACGACGGCCCAGTCGTCGTGCGGTATGACGCGATTCCGCCTGCGCTCACCCGGCAGGCCGAGACCGGAGCACGGGTCTGCCCGGTCGCTGCGCTGCGCGTGATCGAGTCGTGAGCGTTCACCCGATGCCCGTCAGTCAGGTGAAAAAGCTCGGAAACCAAGCCCGAACAGTCGGCGAAGAAGAGGCCAGGACATGACCGACTCGATCACCGCCGGGTCGCATCCGGCCCGGCGTCGCCCGATCTGGGCACCGGACGCCGACCGCGTTGCCGGAGCGGCCATCACGCGCTTCGCGCGCGAAGCGAGCCTGCGGTCCGGCCACGACTTTTACGACTACGCCGACCTGTGGGTCTGGTCGGTCCATCAGCAAGAGCAGTTCTGGAGGACCGTCTGGGACTTCTTCGACATCGCCGCCGACGGCGCCCCGACCACCGCACTCGCCGATGCCACCATGCCCGGCGCCCGCTGGTTCCCCGGCACCCGCCTCAACTACGCCGAACACGCACTGCGCCGCGGCGCCGACCCGGAACACGCCGCGACGGTGGCCGTCACCGCGATCGACGAGGACGGCGCCACCACACACCGGACGTGGGCCCAACTCCGCGCACAGGTCGCCGCCTTCGCCGCCTGGCTGCGGAAAACCGGCGTTCGGCCAGGAGATCGCGTCGTGGGCTACCTCCCCAACAGCATCCCGACCCTGACCGCCTTCCTCGCCACCGCGAGCATCGGCGCGATCTGGTCGGCCTGCGCGCAGGACTACTCCCCCGCCGGAGCCGCCGCCCGCGTCGCCCAGCTTGAGCCGGCCGTGCTCGTCGCCGCCGACGGGTACCGGTGGAACGGCCGGGTCGTCGATCGCCGGGACGACGTGATCGCATTGCAACGGGCTCTTCCGACGCTGCGCGCCACCGTCCACGTGTCCCACATCGGCCTGCCGACGAAATCACGCCACCGCCCCACCGACGTCACGTGGGAGCAGGCCACCGCCACCCCGGCCGAATCCCGGTTCGAACGGGTCGCCTTCGACGCACCACTGTGGACTCTGTTCTCCTCCGGCACCACCGGCGTCCCCAAGGGAATCGTGCACGGCCACGGTGGAGTCCTGCTTGAACACAGCAAAATGCTGTCCCTGCACCTCGACGTCGGCCCTGGCCGCCCACTGTTCTGGTACACCACGACCAACTGGATGATGTGGAACGTCGTGGTCTCCGGGCTACTGGTCGGCGCGCCGATCGTGTTGTACGACGGCAGCCCCACCCATCCCGGTCCTCAGCGGCTCTGGCAGATCGCCGCCGATCACCGAGTCACCGTGCTCGGCGTGAGCCCCGGCTACCTGCACGCCAGCGCCAAGGCCGCCCTCACGCCCGGACGCGATCTCGACCTCGGCGCGCTGCGGGTGATCGGCTCCACCGGCGCACCACTACCGGCCGCGCCGTACTACTGGGTGCACGACCAGATCGGGCCCTCGGTTCAGTTGGCCTCGACCAGCGGCGGCACCGACATCGTCAGCGGATTCGCCGGCAGCGCACCCACCACACCCGTGTGGCCCGGCGAAATTTCCGCGCCGAACCTCGGCGTGGCGCTCGCGGCGTGGAATCGGGACGGCCTGCCGGTGGCCGGCGAGATCGGCGAACTCGTCGTCACCAAGCCAATGCCCTCGATGCCGCTGTACTTCTGGAACGACCCGGACGGTAGCCGTTACCGGGATGCCTATTTCGCCACCTATTCCGGCGTCTGGCGGCACGGTGACTGGATGGAGGTCACCGACCGCGGCACCGTCATCATCTCCGGACGCTCCGACGCCACCCTCAACCGGCATGGTGTCCGCCTCGGCAGCGCGGACATCTACGACGTCGTGGACGATCTGCCGTCGATCACCGACTCCCTGGTGATCGGCGCCGAGCTGCCCGACGGCGGCTATTGGCTGGTCCTGTTCGTCGTTTTGGCCTCCGGCACCGAACTCACTGACGAACTGGCCCGGCAGATCAAGGACGCCATCCGGACCAAGACCTCACCGCGACACGTCCCGGACGACGTCATCGCCGTTGGCGCGCTGCCGCACACCCGGACCGGCAAACGTCTCGAAATTCCCGTCAAAAGACTGATCCAGGGACATCCCCTCGACCAGGTCGCCTCTCCCGACGCCGTCGACGACTACGCCGCTTTGACCCAGTTCACCGCTCACGCCCGCGGCGACCGCCGTCGTCGCCGCGAACAACCCGCCGAAAGCAGCGTCCCCCCGGGGGGCGCCTATCGCGATGACCGCCATCGGCTCTCGTGCGATCAAGGAACCGATGCGCTCCAACGCGGATCAGCACCTTCGAATGTGCAACGGAGTACATCATGACCAGGACATGCATTGATCTTGCGGTCGACGGGCGCCGGGTGGCGGGCATCGCCACCGGCCCCGGAGTGGCCGAGGCGCCACTGCTGGTCGCGCTGCACGGCGGTGGCTACAACTCGCGGTACTTCGACGTAGCCGGCCATTCCCTGCTCGACCTGGGTGAGGCGACCGGATTCCCGATATTCGCCCTGGACCGCCCCGGCCACGGCGGAAGCGATCCGCTGGCCGAAGGCGAGGTGACCTACGCGCGTGGTGCCGAGGTCCTTGACGCCGCGATCGAGCAACTCTGGGCCGATCACGGCGCCGGACGTCCCGGTGTGGTCATTCTGTCGCATTCCATCGGCTCCGCCATCGCCGTGCACATCGCCGCACGGCAACCCCACTGGCCGCTTCTGGGTATGTCACTGCACGGCGTGAACGACGTGTCGCCCGAGCCGGTGGTCAGCCTCTGGCGCGGTAGCCCCTCGGGACAGCCGATCACACTGACGCCCGAACAACGGCGTGCGTTCCTCTATGGACCCGACGAGAGCGTCGACCCCGCCGCCATCGAGTGCGCACAGGCTTCAAGCGAACCACTCCTTCTGGAAGAGGCACTTGAGGTCGTCGGCGAGTGGACCGCCGCCGTGCCGAGACTCGGCTCGGAGGTCACCGTCCCGGTGCAGTACACCCTCGCCGAACACGACCGGCTGTGGGTGGTGGACGCCGACCGCGTGGCCGCCTTCGCCGGCCACTTCACCACCGCCGCCTGGGTAGACGCACGGCTGCTGCCCGGCAGCGGCCACAACATCGATCACCACCGCCTCTCCCGTGCGCTGCACCTACGCCAGCTTGCGTTCGCCTGGGAATGCGCCACCCGCATCTGAACGGCCTCCAGCAACCCGGTGTCCCCCGCCGAGACGAAGAACGACCCGGCAACCGCCGACCACGACAAAGGAGTCACGATGACAACCACCGATCCAGCCTTCGACCATCTGGACTCGACCCTGTCGTCGACCGAGGTCCGCAGCGCTTATGCCGACATGCGAGAAGCCTGTCCGGTCGTGCACAGCGACCGGCACGACGGTTTCGACTTCCTGACCCGGTACGAGAACGTGCGCTCAGCGTTGGCTGACATCGACTCTTATTCTTCGGCCGACGGCGTCTTCATTCCGCCTACCGGCCTGCCTCCGGTGCCGGCGCTGGAGTTCGACGAACCCGAGCACTCGGTCTGGCGGGAACTGCTGGACGTCCCTCTTGCGCCACGCGCGGTGCGGGCGTTCGAACCGACCATCACCGAGGTCGTCGATTTTCTGATCGACGAGTTCGCCGGAAACGGTACCGCCGACCTCGTGACCGGGCTGGCCGAGCCGTTGCCCGCCATCGTCATCGGCCGAATGGTCGGCCTCGACCAAGAAGAGGCGGTAGGCATCCGTGGCATCGCCGCGAGGCTGTTCGCCAGTCTCGGAACGGACGACTTTCCCGACCGGGCAGCCGAGTTCGCCGACCAGACGCAACGCTGGCTCAACGACCGGCGCGCGAACCCCCGCGACGATCTCCTCACCGAGATAGCTCGCGGAGTCGTCAACGGACGGCCGATCGACGACGCCGGCGCGACCGGGCTCATGGTGGCCTACCTGGTCGGCGGCCACCATTCGACCGGCTCCGGTTTGGCCGGCCTGATCCGCCACGTGCTGACGACCCCTGGGCTTCGGGACATGCTGGTCGCGGACCGGCGTGCGCTGCCACGGGTGATCGAGGAGAGCCTGCGCCTGACGACCCCATTGCAATTGTTCGCGCGCACACTCCGCTGCCCGGTCCGGGTCAACGACGAGCAATTGCCATCGGGACGTCGCGTGATGCTCAACCTCGCCTCGGCCAACCGGGATCCACGCGAATTCACCGATCCCGAGGACTTCGATCCGCATCGTTCCCGCAACCGCCACCTGTCATTCGGTGCGGGTCCGCACGTGTGTCAGGGACAGCACTTGGCCCGCGCCGAGTTGCGCATCGCGGTCACCCGCCTGCTCGACCGGCTTCCCGACGTACGGCTGGACGGTGATCCGGTCGAGAGCGGGCTCGTCGGTGGGTCCCTGATGACACACTTCTCGCTACCGGTGTCGTTCACCCCGGAAGGAACCCGGTGAGCGGCGACGTCGGCATCCCTGTCGCCGTCACCGCGCGCACAGAGGTCGCCGAACACGTTGTCGAGTTCGAGCTACGCCACCCGGACGGGAACGCACTGCCCGATTGGCGGCCAGGAGCGCACATCGACGTCGCCACGGGTGACCGCATGGTCCGGCAGTACTCGTTGTGCGGTGAACCCGACGACCGCGGTGCGTACCGCATCGCCGTCCTCAAACAACCGGGCGGCCGAGGCGGATCGGTTTGGCTGCACGACCGCCTGCGTGAGGGCGACCGGCTCACCATCCGCGGTCCCCGCAACCGCTTCCCCCTCGAACGCGCGACGAGCTATGTGTTCCTCGCCGGCGGAATCGGAGTGACCCCCTTCCTGCCCATGATCCGCCAAGCTGCCAAAGACGGCGCCGAGTGGGTCCTGCACTACGGCGGCAGGAATCGAGCAGCGATGGCGTACGCCGACGAGCTCGGGAGCACGGACGCCGGTCGGGTGCGCCTGACCCCGGCCGACGAATACGGGTTTATCGACATCGAGGCCGCGGTCGCGGCGCGACCTGCGGAAAGTCTTGTCTATTGCTGTGGTCCGGAACCGATGATCGCCGCAGCCGAATCGGTGTGCGCCCGTCGTGGACTGCGGCTGCGAACAGAGCGGTTCTCGCCAAAAGACTCACCGACGTCCACCGTGAATTCTGATTTCACGGTGCACATCGCGTCAACGGGTATGGAAATCACCGTGCCCGCCGACCGATCCCTCGTCGATGTGCTGACCGAAGCCGGCATCGACGTACTCACCTCCTGCGAGGAGGGAACGTGCGGCACCTGCGAGACCACCGTCCTCAGCGGACGGCCAGACCACCGCGATTGCGTCCTGACCGACGAAGAACGAGCAGCAAACGACAGAATGCTCATCTGCGTCTCGAGGTCCCAGACACCTCAGCTCGTTCTCGACCTTTAGCCTGATATTCGCAGGATACGGCTCGTCAAGCCGTATGCTACGAGCCGCTCAGACGCTTCCCTGCGGGATCGCGAACCGAAGTCGGGATACCGCAGCACGCGTCGAGGTGGCCGAACCTCATGGCGACGACGTCCGCGGCGTACCCCACTGTCTTGGTGTGCTCCTGGACCGTGACCGGCATCGAGGCGCAGAGTGGCTCGATCTCGGACGATTGCCATCGACGGGTAGCGTAGGCGCGCCGCTCCAGGTACGGCATCGCGATCACGAGCAGAGACACGGGCCAGATATCGACTTCACCGCACCCCCCGGCGACAACTAAAGTTCTCGCCGGGGGGTGCGGGCGTTCGGCTCAACCAGGATCGCCGCATCGGGCACGCCGAGCCGCAGGGCAACCGCGCGAAAGTGCTCAGCCTCGCCACCCGGATAAGCGGTGAGCAGTCTCGGAACTGGTGGCGCCACTGACTGCCATCACGGGGAAGAACCCGCGACGGATACAGCTCGGCTGCATAGACTTCAGCGCCAGGGTTGTTGCCGCCGAGGACCAGCGCTGCCGAACAGGAACGTAGGCCACGACAGCGCTTCACGTGTACAGAACCAGACGGATGCACCACATTCAGTGCCCGGACGCGGCGGCTCGATCGTCAGGATCTCTACCGGCGACTGCGACGCTCGCGATATTCCCGGATCTTCGACAGGATGATCGCGCTCAAGTCCTCGTTGTCTTCCGGAGCGGCCGACTCGACCTCTGCGACGATTCGATCGAGGTGTTCGAAGAAGGCGGGGTGTCTTGCCCAGCGCTCCGGCGGAAGCGACATCGCGGAGGCGAGGAGGTCGCCCGGGTAGTAGTCGCCCTCCGCCAGAGGGTTGGCTTCCAGGGCCGTGAGCGCGTACGGAAGGAGGAAGTCCGTGCCCTCGTCCTGACCCAGGAGGATGCGAAGATCTTCGACACTCATCTGCCCCAACGGCTTCCGACGCAGATCATGGACGGTCCGCACAAGATACGACTCGTCCGCCGGTGCGTCGCCCCACGACATTGCTTCGAGCTGCTCCAGCGTCAGGAATCGATTCTCAACCACGTGCTTTCCATTTCTCTTTCCCTGCTGTATCCACGCGACCACTAGTGTTTTGTAAATCTGATGTCGTTACTTGGAGTTGTTGTCGACCAGCTTCTTGATGTTCGTCTGGACGAGGCTCACTTTGGCCAGGATCTCCTCCGCGGTCCAGACGAAGGGTTTGGCGGTGGCGTTCCAGTGTGTGATGTAGTCGCGGATCTGGGCGATCAGCACCCTCACCGAGGTGAACGTGCCACGACGGATGGACTGACGGGTGATGATCCCGAACCACGTCTCGATCTGGTTGATCCACGAGGAACCCTTGGGAGTGAAGTGAAACCGAACTTGGGGATGGTCGGCCAGCCAGGCCATGACCTCCGGCGTGGTGTGGGTGGAGAGGTTGTCCAGCACGACATGGACATCCTTGCCCGCATGCGGCTTCACTGCTTTCTTCAGGAACGCCAGGAAGTACGCGCCGTCGCGGGCGGGGGTGCATTCGCCCAGCACTTCGCCGGTGCCCACGTTCAACGCCGCGAACAGGTTCGTGATGCCGTGCCGCACATAGTCATGAGTGCGCTGCTCGGTCACATCGAAGGTCATCGGCAGCAGCGGCTGGGTCCGGTCCAAAGCCTGGATCTGGGTCTTCTCATCGATCGAGAGCACCACGGCACCACCGGGAGGGGCCAGGTACAACCCGACGATATCGGCGACCTTCTCCGCGAACTCCGGATCTCTGCTGATCTTGAACGTGCCTTGCCGGTGGGGCTTGATCCCGTGCTCCCGCCACAACGTCGCCACATACTGATGCGACACCGACACGCCTTCGGTGCGGGTGATGAACGCAGCCATTTCCCGGCTCGACCAGTGCGAGAGCCCGGTCTCGGCTGGTGGAGACGTCCGCGACACCGCCAGAATCCGGCCCCGGATCCGCGGCGAGACCTGCTCCCGCCCCGCGCCATGCGCCTGATCGAGCAACCCGGCGACGCCCTCCGCCGCATACCGGTCAAGCCAGAGATCCACCGTCGGGCGCGATACCCCGGCCAAGGCGGCGACGTCCTTCTTCTGCCGACCCTCCGCCCGCCACAACACGATCCGCGCCCGCGTACCCACCGACGCCGGCACATCAGCGCTGTTCATCAAGGCCCGCAGCTCAGCCCGCTGGTCCACCGTCAACTCCACCCGTCCAGCCAACACCATGACCGGTCACATCTGCGTAAACCCAACAGATTTACAAAACACTAGATCGCCTTGGAAAATCTCGACACCAATACGGGCCACAATACCGACTTAGGCACGACCTTGTCCGCCAGATCGGTGCTCACCGACGCCCACCGTGATCCGGCGCTTACGCTGTGGCGCTTTGCGAACTGGCTGACACCTGGCGGGATTCCACGTCTTGCCCCATTTGGAGCTTGCGCACGAGGGCGACACCGATGATGCCCGCAACACTCGTGACCACGATCCACGCTGCCACCGCCCACCATCCGCCGAAGGTGGAAAGGAGCCAGGTGGCGATCAGCGGAGCCAGACCGCCGCCGATGATGGTGCCGCCCTCGCGGCCGATGGACATGCCACTGTAACGAATGTTCGCGCCAAACAGCGTAGTGAAGTAGCCGGGCTGAATCGCATCGTTGGAGGCATTCGCGATCGCGATGACCGCGGTGATGAACACCACGATCGGTACGCTTTGCTTAGTTCCCAGGACAAGAAACAGCGGAAACGCGGCAGCGGCGCCGGCGACGAGACTGAAGGTCATGACCTTGCCGAAGCCGACGCGATCGGCGAGCCATCCCCAGAAAGGGCAGAGCAGGACTGCGACCACTGCGCCGAGCAGGAGAGCAGTCAAGGTTACCCAACTCGCGATGCCGAGTTTGGTAGTGGCGTAGGAGAGACAGAAAACGGACACAATATAGAAACACGTGTTCTGCCCGATACGCATCAGGAAGATCGCCAGGACGTTGCGCGGGTGCTTTCGCAGCGCGTCGAGGACCGGAAACCGAGATCGGCTGCCGTTGGCCTTGAGATTTTCGAATTCCGGTGTCTCGTCGACATGGCGACGCATGTACATGCCGACGGCGACGATGAAGATGCTGATCAAGAAGGGAATCCGCCATCCCCACGCCAAGAGTTGAGCCTGACTCATCAGGCCGCCGAGGATCACGAATATAAGGTTTCCGATCAGCAAGCCGACATAGACGGCAGCGGAGAGAAAGCTGCCCCAGAAACCGCGATTCCGGGAAGCATGTTCGAGAGTCAAGAGAGATGCGCCGCCCCATTCGCCACCGGCACCAAATCCCTGAAGCAGGCGGATGATCATCAGAAGGATGGGGGCCGACACGCCAATGGAGCCGTAGGTTGGCAGTAGACCGATGGCGGTAGTGGCGAGACCCATGGTCATGAGCGTGAACATGAGGACACGCTTACGTCCGATGCGGTCACCGAAGTGTCCGGAAAGCACGCCACCAAGGGGCCGCGCGATAAATCCAGTGGCATACACCGCAAAGGACAGCAGCGTTCCCACGACGGCATCGTGCGACGGGAAGAACAGCTTGGGAAAGACCAGCGCTGAGGCCGTTCCGTAGAGAAAGAAATCGTACCAGTCGACAATAGTTCCCATAGACGCCGATGCGACGATACGTCGCATCTCGATCGATTTTGCCACAGCAGTACTCCTTTGTAGACGCTGCTTGTCGGGACCGTAAGAATGCGGCGCTCAGCTGGTGCGCTGGTTGAGTTCAGCGCGAACCTCGACGTCGTGCTCCCCTAGGGTAGGTGGTGCGAGAACCTCCGTCTCGATCCGGCCGTCGAAGCGGTAGGGCGATCGGATGGTCCGGACGGTTCCCTCGCTCGGATGAACGGCCTCGACCGCGAGCCTCAGGTGAGCAAACTGAGGATCGCGGAGAGCATCCGCAAGCTTGAGGACCGGAGCGTGCGGGACATCCGCAGCCACCAGCTCGCGGAGCCAGTGGTCGCGAGGCTGTTTGGCGAAGACATCCTGGAACTCGAGCCGGAGTTGCTCGTGGTTGACAATCCGGTCCACCCGCACCGCAAATCGGGGGTCGTCGGCCAAGCGTTCCAGCCCGGCCACTTTCAGCGCTCCGAGCCAGAATTTCTGCGGACTGGACAAATGGAGGGCAACGACCTCTCCATCGGAGCAGACCAGCGCAAAACTTTGCGAAGAGGCCGCCCTGCCGTACGCCCCGGGCTCCTGCCCTGAACGGAAGTAGCTGGCGTACGGCTCGATGAGAAAGTGCGACATCGCCTCGAGCATCGAGATCTCGACCACATGCCCTTTGCCGTCGATGCCGCGCCTAACGAGAGCAGCCAAGATGCCCTGAGCAGCGTAGAGCCCCGTGACGGCGTCGGCCACCGCCGGCCCGCTGATCTTCGGAGCGATGGGGTCCAGGGTCATGCTCAGCATGCCACTGTAGGCCTGCGCCACGGTGTCGTAGGACGGACGCTTCGCGTACGGGCCATCTGCGCCGAGACCGCTGATCGCACAGTAGATCAGCCGTCGGTTGAGTTCCAGCAATCGCTCGGCCCCGACGTTCAGCCGTTCAGCGGCGCCAACGCGGAAGTTGTGGATGTAGACGTCGGCAGACTTGATCAGTTCGTCGAGGATGCGCTGATCGTCAGGGTTCTTGTTGTCGATGGTGATCGCGCGCTTGTTGTGGTTGAAAGCCTGAAACGTCGACGCGTACATCGTACCGTCGTATACCCGGAATGCGTCCCCGATACCCGGCTTCTCGACCTTGATCACGTCGGCACCGAGGTCCGCCAGGAGCATCGAGGCGTACGGCCCGGTGATGAACGCACCTTGCTCGACGACCCGCAAGCCGGACAACGGTCCCGATCCAGCGGACCCCTCACGCGCGCTCTCCCGCCTCGACTCGACCATGTCCACGGTTGCTCCCTCTGTTCACGTATTGCGGATAGCGCAAGATTCTGCGTATAGTGAAATAGTCAGCCTTTCCTCACCGGATGTCAAGCAGGAGCACCTCATGGCCGCCAAGGCGCAGCCCAGCACCGCCATCGCGCACCCCACCGCTGACCGAGTGATCGTGCGCGGCTTCGATCTCGCCCAGGAGCTGATCGGCTCGGCAACGACGACCGACTACTTCTACGTGCTGATCACCGGATCAAAGCCCACGGCGGTCCAGACGAACATCCTGGACGCCTGCATCGTCGCACTGGCCGAACACGGGCTGGTTCCGTCGGTGCAGGCTGCGCGTATGACCTACGCCGCATCACCCGAGGCGCTTCACGGGGCAGTAGCAGCAGGGCTGTTGGGGGCAGGTTCCGTCATCCTCGGCAGCTCGGAGGACTCTGCGCACTTGCTGGCCTCGATCGTCGAGGACGCCGCAGCGAACGACCGGCCCATTGATGCCACTGCCAAGGATGCGGTGCGGAAGCTACGCGCCGCGCACCAGCCTGTTCCGGGAGTCGGCCACCCTCTGCACCGGGAGGAAGACCCTCGGGCCACGGCGCTTCTGGCTTACGCCAAGGCTCACGGGGTGAGTGGCCCCCACACGCGTGCCCTGGCTGCTGTCGTCGACGCTGTCCCCGAAATCTACGGGCGTCGGCTCCCCCTGAACGTTTCCGGCGCGATTCCGGCCGTGCTGCTGGATGCCGACTTTCCCGCACGCGCTATCAAGGGCATCCCGCTGATCGGACGCACGATGAGCCTCGTGGCACACCTGCTGGAGGAACAGGAAACACCAATCGGCTTCGCCCTCGCCGACGCAGCAGAGAAGGCGGTCGACTACACCGGCCCAATCCCCTCATGATCGGTTCCCCTGCGTCCCCACCACCGAGTGCAGTAACACGGGGTGCTGGCTGAGTGCGAGGGAAATTCGATCGCGTACCTCGCGAAGGATCTTCGACCTCGACGTGAGCATCTCCTCCATCGAGGTCCGCACGGGCGACGTGGAGCAGTTGACAGCACCGATCGCCCTACCCTGCTGGTCGAGGATCGGCAACGCCACTGAGACGACTCCGTAGGCGAGCTCGTCCTGGATGCCGGCGATGCCTTCCTCCCGCACCAGCGCCAGTTTTTTCCGTAGCCGGGCAGGGTCGGTTTCCGTGTGCTCCGTAAGTTTGGCCAATGCTCCCGTGTCCAGCACACGACTGACGACGGACGACGGCGAATAGGCCAGAATCGCCCGTCCCAGAGACGTGCAATACGCCGGATAGCGCGTCCCGATGGTGGGCGTCAGCTGATAGTTGCGCTGTGCAGATACGGAAGCGACGTACAGGATTTCCTTGTCGTCGAGTACCGCCACCGACGAGCTGTCGCCGGTCGCATCGACTGCGAGCTGGAGGAACTGCTGCATCACTTCCTGCATGCTCACCGACGACAGGAATGCCTCGCTCAACCGAAGTACCCGCGGCGTCAAAAGGAACTGACGACCGTGTGTGGTCACGAACCCCAGCTCCTGCAAGGTCAGCAACGACCGCCTTGCCGCAGCCGGCGTGATCCGCGTCAGCTCCGCAACCTCACTCAACGTCAGCTCGGGACGCTCGCGGCTGAAGCACTGCAGAACCTCCAGTCCCTTGGCCAACGAGGCCACGAAGTCGGTCTGTTTCGTGGTTTGCGGCATGCGAAAACTATAGCCGGTGAAGTACGGCATACCCGCACCGACCGTTCTCGACGCTCTTCGACCGCGCCGCGCGCGGACCGCTGATGCGGCTGCACAGCAGTGCTGAGCAAGGTGAGACCACCGAACTGATCTCCCCGCAGGATTGGCGCGGCGACCGACGTGAGACCTGGCAACGCGTCGGAGAAAGCAATCCGGCGACGCGGCCGTCAGCAGGCCGGCCATCGCCGCTTCGGTGGCACGACGGCGCTCAGCCTCGTCGGCGACGAGCATCAGCTGTCCCTCGTAACCCATCACACCGCGCACTTCGAGGCCACGTGACCGGGCCAGGTCGACCAGCCCGCCGGCTGTGCCGAATGCGCAACCGCACCGCTTGAGGCCGACCCGGACGTCGATTAGCACCTCGCGAACGACGCTCGCGGCGGCAGCGTCGATCGTCCCGCGCGAGTCGACGGCCAGGGTGATCCGCGCGCCCGCATCGACGAGCCGGTCGAGCCGAGTCGGCCGTGGCGGCCTCGGCGAAATCAGTGGCTGTGAGGAGCCGGGCGACTTCCTACTCGTCGCCGCCGATCATCGTCGACGCCATCCCATCAGCCAGCACCATGACCCGCCAACACCAGTAGCATTTCTGCCAATGCTGCCCGAATTGAAATCAGGTGTCAGCTGCGCTCAAGGGGAACCGTTCTTCGAGTCCCAGGTTGCGAGTTCTCCGCCGGGCATGGAGACGACCAGGAATCCGTCGGGACCTCCGACTGTCCATGCTTCGTATTCGTCGTCGGACTCCACGTGGATCATGGCTCCGCTGTCGAACGCAATAATCAGTGCTCCGGAATCATTAATCGCGGACTTCGTTACGGCCTGATGAAGTAGAGTGCTCATCGGCTGGAGAGATTCTTGTGGGTCAACATCAGGAGAAATGTTGTACTGTTTACCCGGCAGAGTGAACCTGAATGACGATTCGATGCGCACCATGTAGGCATCGGAGAAATGTAGGACAGCGCTGTACTTCAACCGTCATGGAGATTACCCGTTTTCCAGTAAGATCAAGCTTCATCGTTGCCATCCTTCCGGAGTCGGGTACGATCCGTCTGCGTTGCGCGGGATATGAGTGTCCGCCTTGAACCCCGGGCTTGCCGTCAAGTCTGAAGGGCTGGTTGTGTTCGTTGGTGAACTTGACGTAGCCGTTCGGGTATCGCGGATCTGCTCCAGGTTCATAATGCGAACTGAATTTGCATGGCGGGGTCAAATGATCAGTGCACCATCGGCTCGGTATAATTGCGGAACCGGTTTTGTTGCTTGGCCGCAGGCCGAATCGTTCGGCGACGTCTTGCTGGACCACCCTTGCGATATGGTCACCGAAGTGCGGCATCGGTCTGTCGGTGATCAGGTGAATGAAGGTACTGGACGCCACCGGGATGGGTGCCGTTGATGTCGTACTGCTGTGGCAAGGCCACCGGTGCACGCGGGCCGAGCGGAACCCCGAGCCTGGCACCCCAAGTCGGTTGGCCCCACCACACGGCGTCACACCACCGCGCTGGTCGTTACGTTTCCGTTACTCCCGGGCACCCGGCCGCCCCCGCATCGCAGCGTGTTACCCGCGAGTTTTTATCGACACTAAATCGCCCCTACCCAAGGGTGACAAAGAAGCCCAGGCCGCTGGCCTGGGCTTTGCTCCCCCGCTTGGACTCGAACCAAGAACCCTCCGGTTAACAGCCGAATGCTCTGCCAGTTGAGCTACAGGGGATCGTATTTCGTTGTGTCAGCCAGGTGGACCGGCTGATGGAGAGAACTTTAGCGCACGTGTGCCGCCACCCGAACAGGGGGGCCCGATGTTGAGATCACGCTCCGGGAGGGGCGGATTGCTGGACAATGGAGAGTCGGGAGTCCGACGAAGGAGAGGCGTGGCGCTGATGAAGAAGTTCCTGCTGGGCGTGGGCGTGGGGTACGTGCTGGGGACCAAGGCCGGCCGGGGACGGTACGAGCAGCTCGTACGCACCTACCGCAAGGTGATCGACCACCCCATGGTCCAGGGGGCCGCCGGGGTGGCGCGGGCGAAGCTCGGCGAGAAGTTCGGGCGAGGGCGCTGAGGGCGCCCCGCCCGTGGACGGGTGAGCGTACCCAGAAGCGGGCCGGGCGGGAGAGGGTGCGTGGGGGCCAAGACGGCACACAACGTTCATCACACGACCAGACGAGCCGGCCCGAGCGCAGGAGCAGACCGGCAGGCCAGCGCGCGTAGCACCTATCGCACGACCAGGCTCGGTCAGGCAGCGCACCACGGCGCGACGAGGCGGCCGGAACCGAGCGGTCAGTGCGCCAAACCGGACCCCCGCAAGCAGGCCAGACACGCCATCAGAGCTCGAGAAAATGGCGCCGCGGACCGGTCCGGTCACGAAGGGATGCGGGCCACGAAGAAGATCCGGCGGAACTCGAACCAGGTCGTGCCGTCAGGGCGGGGTGGATAGGCCTCGTCCAGTAGCGGGGCGAGTTCGTCGCGGAAGCGGTCCCACTCGGGGTCCGGAAGAGCGGCGCGGATGGGGCGCAGGGCGGTGCCGGTGATCCATTCCAGCACGGCCCGCTCACCGGCCAGCCGTTGCAGGTAGGTGGTTTCCCAGGCGTCGACGAGGCAGCCGGCGTCGGCGAGCAAGGAGGCGTACTCAAGAGGTGAGGAAACGGCGTCGTTTTCACGCAGGACCAGGGAGCCGAGGCGGGCGGCCCAAGCGGGGGAGCCCGCGAGTTCGCGCGTGATGGCGTGCGAGGGGGCGCCGAAGTTGCCGGGGACCTGGACGGCGAGCGTGGCACCCGGCGAGAGCTGGGAGACCCAGCGGCGCAGGAGGTCGTCATGGCCGGGCACCCACTGGAGGACGGCGTTGGAGACCACGACGTCGGTGTCGGGGCGTGGCTTCCAGGAACGCACGTCGGCGACCTGGGCGTCGACGCCCCGGTTGCGGGCGGCGGCGACCATCTCGGGCGAGCTGTCGAGGGCCTCCAGCACGGCACCGGGCCAGCGGCGGGCCAGGTCGAGCGTGAGGTTTCCCGGGCCGCAGCCCAGATCGACGACACGGCGGGGCGCGTCGGCGGGAATCCTCGCGATGAGGTCGTAGAAAGGCCGGGCCCGAAGGTCCGCGTAGTCGAGGTACTTGGCGGGATCCCACATGGCTAGCCTCCCGAACGTAACCGTACGCACGTACTGAGTACGAGCGTACTGCTTACTCCCCCGGCTTGGCCAGCTTCCGCGCGACGTCCCCCGCGATCGCCTCCACCAGCGCGGGGTCGGTACCCGGGTCGGGGCGCACCTGGATGACCACACCGTCGCGGCCCGGCAGCTTGCGCTGCACGAACCACGCGCCGCCGGAGCCGAGCTCTTGGCGGTGGCGCGAGCGGACGGACCCGTCGACCCGCAGGCGCACCTGGTGGGGAACCTTGCCGGGATCCGGGAGCCGGAACCGCACGGGCGCGCGGTCGGTGAGCACGACGACGTCGCCGAAATGGCCCGTCTCGGCGGACTCCGTGAGCACGAACTCGCCCTCACTCCAGCTCGCCTTGCCGACGAGATGCCAGCCGACGCGTCGCGCGCCGCCGTCCGCGGGGATCCACAGGCCTAGGCCGGTGACGACGAGGTGGCCGCCACCTTCGACGGCCGCGACCGCGATCACGTCCTCGCCGCGGTCGAGCTCGCCCGGAAAATCGTCGGGCAAGCCGCGGCCGAAGAGCCGGCTGAGCAGACCCACGTCAGTCCCACCCGGACGCGGCCTGCTCGCGCAGCGCCTTGCGGTACTGCTCGAGCGCGACGAGGTCGCCGAACAGCGCGCGGTAGTCGTCGGGAGCCTCGACCGGCGAGAGCCGTTGAAGCTTCGACTTGATCTCGCCGATCTGCCGGCCCACGAGGTTCTCCTGCACACCCGCGAGCACGCCGGAGATGTAGCGCGAGTCGACTTCGCCCTTGGCGCGCAACGGTTCCACCGCCAGCTCGCTCAGCACGCGCCGCGCCGTCCCTTCGGGACAGTGCTGCGAAGCGGCGTCGAGCAGCGCCGGCCCGGTGAGCCCGGACGCGGCCCCGCCCGCCTTGAGCACGGCCAGGTGCACGGCGACGTACGCGGGGTGCGTGAACGCCTCCTCCGGCAGCGAGTCGTACTCCGGACCGGCGATCGCGGGCTGCTGCAGCGCGGCCTTCAGCGCCTCGCGCTGACCGATGAACCGCGGGTCGTTCGGCGCGGGGCGCGGCAGGTCACCCTCTGGTGCGGCCGGTGCGCTTTGCTGCTGCCGCGCCGACGGACGCAGCTGCAGCCCGGCCTGTCCCCCGCGCCTGGCCGCGGCCCCGGCGGCGCCGCGCACGCGGTTGACGACCTGCGCCACGTCCTGCCAGCCGACCCACCAGGCGAGCTTCGAGGCGTAGCCGTCGCGGCTCGCGCGGTCCTTGATCGCCGCGACCATCGGTACGGTCTTCTGGAGTGCGGCCACCTGGCCGTCGACCGAGTCGAGGTCGAACTGCTTCAGCATGCTCTTGATCGCGAATTCGAACAGCGGCGTGCGGCGCGCGACCAGGTCCTTGACCGCCGCGTCGCCCTTCGCGATCCGCAGCTCGCACGGGTCCATGCCGTCGGGCGCGACGGCGATGTAGGTCTGTCCGGCGAACGTCTGGTCACCCTCGAACGCCTTGAGCGCCGCCTTCTGACCCGCCTCGTCGCCGTCGAAGGTGAAGATCACCTCGCCGCGGAAGGCGTCGTCGTCCATCATCAGCCGGCGCAGCACCTTCATGTGATCTTCGCCGAAGGCGGTGCCCGACGACGCAACGGCCGTGGGCACGCCGGCCGCGTGCATCGCCATCACGTCGGTGTAGCCCTCGACGACCACGACCTGGTGGCGCTTCGCGATCTCCCGTTTCGCCTGGTCGAGGCCGAACATGACCTGTGACTTCTTGTAGATCGGCGTTTCGGAGGTGTTGAGGTACTTCGCCGAGATCCGGTCGTCGTCGAAGAGCCGCCTCGCGCCGAAGCCGACCACGTCGTTGCCGACGTCGCGGATCGGCCACACCAGGCGCCGGTGGAAGCGATCCATCGGGCCGCGCTGGCCTTCCTTGGCCAGCCCCGACGCGAGCAGCTCTTTGACCTCGAACCCCCGGTTGAGCAGGTGTTTCGTGAGCTTGTCCCAGCCGCCTGGTGCGTAGCCGCAGCCGAACTGCCTGGCGACGGCCGCGTCGAAACCGCGCTCGGACAGGAAGTCCCGCGCCGGGCGGGCCTCGTCGGTCATCAGCTGCTCGCTGTAGAACTCGCTCGCCGCGCGGTGCGCCTCGATCAGCCGCGCGCGCGTGCCGCGGTCGCGCTGCACGCTCCCGCCGCCGCCCTCATAGTTCAGCCGGACGCCCACCCGGTCGGCCAGCCGCTCGACGGCCTCCACGAACGAGACCAGGTCGATCTTCTGGATGAACTTGATGACGTCGCCGCCCTCGCCACAGCCGAAGCAGTGGAACGTGCCGTGGGACGGGCGCACGTTGAACGACGGGGTTTTCTCGTTGTGGAACGGGCACAGCCCCTTCAGGCTGCCGCCCCCGGCGCGCCGCAGCGCGACGTACTCCCCCACGACCTCGTCGATCCGGTTGCGCTCACGCACCTCGGCGATGTCGCTCTCCCGAATCCGTCCTGCCACGGAAACCACAATAGTTCTCCCTCCCCGGTGGCTTTGCGGCACACTCTCCCTTCATGAGCACTCCGGCCGCACTGGACGACTACGCGAAGCAGTTCGCCGCCCACCGCAGTCACCTGATCGGCGTTGCGTACCGGCTCACGAGCACGCGATCCGATGCCGAGGACGCGGTACAGGAAGCGTGGCTCCGCCTGGCCGCGCTCGACGACGAAGGGCGCGCCGGCATCCGTGACCTGCGCGCCTGGCTGACGACGGTCGTTGGCCGGATCTGCCTCGACCGGCTGCGCTCGGCGCCCGCGCGGCGCGAGCACTACGTCGGCCAGTGGCTGCCCGAGCCGATCGTGACGCCGCTGGGCACGCCGTCGAGCGAGGACCCGTTGGACGCCGCCGTGCGCGACGACGGGATCCGCATGGCCGCACTCGTGGTGCTCGACAAGCTCACGCCCGAGCAGCGCGTGGCGTTCGTGCTGCACGACGCGTTCTCCCTGCCGTTCGCCGAGATCGCCGAAATCCTCGGGGTCACCCCCGATACCGCTCGCCAGCACGCCTCACGGGCGCGGCGGGCCGTCGACCACGCCGACCCGCCACCACGCGCGGAACTGGCCGAGCAGCAGCAGGTGCTGGAAAAGTTCCTGTCCGCGTTGCTGGCCGGCGACGTGCACGCGATGACCGAGGTGCTGCACCCGGACGTCGTGCTCATCGGCGATTCCGACGGCAAGGCCCGCACCGCCCGCCAGATCATGGTGGGCGCCGACAAGCTGGTGCGGTTCTTCCTCGGCCTGGCGCAGAAGTACGAGCCGGGTGTGATGACACTCGGCTCGCCGGTGCTCGTGAACGGCGACCTCGGCGTGTGGCTGCCGCCCATGCCCGGGCGCGACGGGTTCCTGACGCTCGACGAGCGCGTGCAGTCCATGAGCCTGCGCGACGGCCGGATCGTGGCCATCTACGACATCGTCAACCCCGACAAGCTGACGAACATCACGCGCCCCGCCTGAACCGTCACGGCATCGGCACCCGACACGCGTCGCCCGACGTGAAGCCCTGGTCGACGATGCCCAGCGCGCTGTTCACGCGGGCGCGCGAATTCTCCAGCCCGATCTGGTACGTCAGCTCGACCACGCCGGCGCGGCCGAACTCGGCTTCGAGCTCGGCGACCTGCTCGTCGGTCACCGTCACTTGCTCGCCCGTCATGGCGTCGGCGTAGGCGATGGCGAGCCGTTCGGGCCTGGTGAACGCGGACGAGGTGGCGTAGTCGTCGATGTGGCGCAAGCGCTCGATGTCGAGGCCCTCGTGCTTCTGCAGCATCGTGCCGAAGTCGACGCACCACGAGCAGCCGATGCGGATGGCCACGCGGTACACCGCCAGCTCGCGCACGGAGGCGGGCAGCTTCGTCGACGCGCGCTGCGCCATCGTCTCGTGCACGACAGTCGTGCGCAGCAACCCGGGGTGGTGGGCCACGACGGCCATCGGCTCGGGCACGGCGCCGTAGCGGCGGCCGGCGATCCGGTAGAAGAGCTTCAGCAGCGGGCCGGCCTCGGTGGTGCGCTTCGCGGGAATGCGGGTCATCGTCGGGTCCTCCTCGAAACGGGTTCTTCTCGAGTAGGGACGAAGCGGCGATCGCGGATGTGACAGCCGAGGTCAGGTGCCCGCGGTGATGGCCCGCACATCCCAGATCCACACGCCGTCGACGAACTGCGCCGGCTTGCGAAGCAGCAGGTCGACGGTGGCGCGGAAGGCGTCGGCGTGGTCGCGCGGGGCGAGCACGAGCACGCTGGCGTGCCAGTAGCGCAGATCCTTGATCGCCTGGTCGCGGTCGGCGTCGGTCACCGGCTGAACCTCGCCCGTCTCGCGGACGCGGTTCAGCATCGTCGAGGTCGGCACCGGCGGCGCGTCGTACCGGCCGCGTTTGTCGTCGGGCCCGCTCGGGCCGACGAAGTAGCCCTCCGGCATCGAGTAGCCGAGACCGGCGTCCATCTGCCAGTGCAACGGCTCGGACTCGCCGGACCCGGCCAGCGGCACGGGGACGACGGTGCCGCCGGGCGCCACGTAGGTCCGCCAGGTGCCGTCGGCGAAGAACGCGGGCGTGGGCGGGCGGTCCTTCACGAGCAGCTGCACCGGGGCGATCGGCAGGAGCACCGCGGCGAGCGCGCCGAGCCACAACAGCCGTAGTGGCAACCGATGCCGGCCCGGCGCCGGATCGGGCAGGTGCTCGGCGGTCGCGAACACGCGGTCGGTCGCCATGGCCAGCAGCGCGCCGATCGCGGGCACGCACGCCATTGCGAGCCGCGACTCCAACAGTGACTCGAACAGCGGCAGGCCCGACAGCAGCCGCCACGGCCCGGCCACGCCGGTATCCTGGTGCGCCACGAGGATCTCGACCCCCATCGACAGCCACGCCATGAGGAACATCGAGATCGCGATCGAGCGCGCGAGCGCTTCGCGCCACAGCCAGATCGTGACCACGACCATGAGCACGATGAGCGGCCAGCCGAAGAACGCGTTCTCCTCGGTCCGGTTCATCGACACGTCGGCCGCCTCGGCCGGCTGGCCGGCGACGGACTGCGTGGCGAACCGCGTGAACGCGGCGAGGTCGTTGCCGGCGGGGCCGTGCTGTAGGCCCGAGTAGCTCTGCGGACCGAAGAACTGCCAGTACAGCGGGTAGGCCACGAGCGCGCCGGCGATCACCACGGCCAGCCCGCCACCGAGGAGCAGCGGGCGCACCATGGCCTTCACCTCACTCGGGCGCGTCACCGCGTACGCGAGCGCGAAGAGCAGGAAGCCGAGCGAGAAGATCAACAGCGGCTCTTCGCCGAGGAAGATCTGATACGCCGTGAGCACGCCGAGCCAGATCCCGTTGCGCACGACCTTGCGGCCCTGCGCGAGGTGGATGATCTTGAGCGCCAGGAACGGCAGCACGAACCACGCGACGAAGTTGGGGTGCGCGTTGGCGTGGGAGATCATCGACGGCGCAAAGGCGGCGACCGCCCCACCGATCGCCGCGGACACCCGGCGCTGCACGAGATGGCGAGAGAACACCCAGTACCAAGCCACTGCGGTGCCGGCGAGACAGCCGGTGAGCGTGATGGCCCATGTGACGGTGGGCCCGAACGCGAGCGTGATGGGCGTCAGCGGGATCCCGACCCCGAGCATGGCCGTGTTCGCCATCATGTTCACGCCGAGCGGGTAGTTCTCCAGGTACGACATGAACGGGTTGTGCAGGTGCAGCACCGAATTCGCGGTGACGTCGAAGAACCACTCCCACAGGTTCTGATCCGACGAACTGTTCCACAGGTAGCCGGTGTCGAGGTCGGTCCACAGGCCGCCGAACAGCAGGACCGTGAACGCCAGATACGCCGCGATGATCCCGGCGTCGGCCCACGACCAGCGCGGGCGTGACTCGGCGGCGGGCGCGGCGGGAGCGGGGACGGCAGGGATCACTTCGGTCCTCGCGTCCGGTTGGAAGAGGCTCACTACGGGCGCACCACCCGCGCGAAGAAGTAGACCGCGCCGGTTTCCGCGTGCCGGACGAGAAGCAGGAACGGCCGGTCGACGCGCACTTCGAGGGGGTCGCTCGTGGTCATGGCCATCGTCCGCATCTGCACCGCGGTGGCGGCCGCGCCTTCAAAACCCTGTTCGTCGAGCCGCAGCACGGCCTGGTGCACGACGCTGTCGACCCACAGCGGGCGATGGCCGGTGAGCCCGGTGAGGTCGGCGTCGGGCGTGAACAGCTCGCGCACGCCCAACGTCTGGAGCGCGCCGTCCAGGTCGGTCCGGACATCGAGCTTGATCTTCGGCAGGGTGAGCGCGAGCTTCCGGCGATCGCGCTTGGCCAGCAGCGCCCCCAAGTGTGGTGCGTCGAGCGCCGTTTCGGCGGAGCCGAGGTCACCGTCGGGCAGGAGGACGACGGCTTCGACACCGCCGTGAGCGGGAAGCGTGACGACCTGCCAGCCATCGGTGTGATGATAGCCGAGAGTGTGTTCGAGCCGCATCGCCGGCACCCGGCGCGCGCCTCCGGGGCTGTGGAACTCGGCAGGTGCGGTGAGGCGTTCGGAGAACGGGGTGCGCCAGGCGGTCTTGAGGTAGAGGGCGTTGACGAGGCTGGCGCGGGTGTCGGTGTCCACTGCACCGGGCTTGAGCAGCTCGGGGATCAAGCCGTGGGTGGTCCGGACGACGTCGGTGTTGATCAGCTCGCGGGCGCGCTCGGGGTCGGTGGCGAACGGTGCCGTCTCGGCCTTTCCGCCCGGCCAGCTGACGAGCTCGGCCAGGAAGGCCCCCTCGACGGTGATCTCGTCCGAGGCCCACAACGTGTTCGCCACAGCTAGCAGCGCGTCGTCTGCCGGCTCGGCGGCCCCGCGCAGCACGGCGGCGTGCACGTCGAAGTCCCCGCCGCGCGTCAGTACCCGCCGCAATTCCTCCGCGGTCCGCCCCCGCGCCGCCAGCGCCGCCAACCCCAGCGCACTGGCGGCCGAATACGGCGAAAAACACGCGTCGCCCCCGGCCGCGGCCCGGGCCAGGGCGAGCGTGAAGTCCAAGTGGCTGTCCACGGCCATGCCGCGACCGTACCGGACCGGCCCCTTCCGGTGGCGCGGAACGCCGAGCGGTCCCGTCGTCTCGCACTCGCCGCGCCCTGCCGGTGGGACGGATCACCGCCGGTTCGCGCAGGTGATGCAGATCCGCGTCGCCGGGAGGGCGGTGAGCCGGCCTTCGGTGATCGGGCCGCCACAGCGCTCGCAGACACCGTAGACACCGGCGCGGACCCGCTCGGCGGCCTGTGCCAGCGCGGCGAGATCGTCTTGGGTCTGCTGGAGCAGCGCTTGGACCTGCGCGCGCTCGAAGGCGATGGTGGTGCCTTCGGGGTCGTGTTCGTCGTCGGGGCTGGTGAACTCCGCCGCCGCCACGATCTCGTCCCGCTGCCGCTCCAGCGCCGCAGCCAGCCGCGTGGCCTCGGCCTGCGCCTGTTCGATCAGCTCCAGCGCGGCGTGCTCATCCATGACGACGACCGGCTTCCCTTCCCGGCTCGACGGCCCACCACCGGACGGGTCGGCCCGGGGCTCGTCTCGACAACACTACTCAACGCGCTCAGGCGGACGGCCAGTTCCGCAGGGGCGGCACGGTTCTTACGAGCCATGCCGGTCCGCGTCGCCCCGACCTCGGACGCGGCCACTGCCGAGACGACCACGGCCGGGTCAGGAGTGGCGGCCCACGTGCCAGCGGTGCCATTCGTGGGCCTGGGCGTCGGTGAGGGAGGAGACCTGGTCGATGAGGACGCGCAGGCGCGCGGGGTCGTCCGGGGCGGCGTGCCAGGGTGGGACGAAGAGGGGGTCGAGGGATTCCGGGGCGCGACGGCCCAGTGCGGCGACGAGCTGGGCGAGAAGTTCGCGCTGGCCGTCCTGCATGGCAAGGCGGCGGCGGTCGCTCATGACGTAGCGCAGCGCGAGGGCCTTGAGGAGCGCGACCTCGGCCGCGACCTGGTCGGGCACGGTCAGACGAGCGCTGTAACGGAGCAGAGGTCCTTCGCCGTAGACGCCGCGAGTGCCGGTGACGGCGGCGGAGGCGAAGCGGCCAACGAGCTCGCTCGTCAGCCGCTTCAACGCGACCTGGGCGCGCAACGACCCGTCGGGGGCGGTGCGTACGAGGGCGGCGACGACGGGCAGGTCGAGCAGCTCCTTCGCCGCACTCTCCAAAGTGGACACTGACTGCGTCGAGAAGTGGCGCGCGGCCGCTTCGGCCACGGCGGCGCGTTCCTCGGGATCGGCAAGCACGCTCAGCGTGATGCGACCGGACAGCACGCCGTCCTCGACGTCGTGCACCGAGTACGCGACGTCGTCGGACCAGTCCATGATCTGCGCCTCGAGGCAACGCCGTTCGCCGGGCGAGCCGGAGCGGGCCCACTCGAACACGGGCAGGTCGTCGGCATACACGCCGTACTTCGGCTGTCCGGGACGGCGCTGCCACGGGTATTTCGTGGTCGCGTCGAGGCAGGCGCGGGTCAGGTTGAGGCCGGCGGCGGCGCCCGTTTCGTCGAGCGACTTGGGTTCGAGCCGCGTGAGGATCCGCAACGTCTGCGCGTTGCCTTCGAATCCGCCGCACGCCTGGGCGACCTCGTCGAGTGCCTGTTCGCCGTTGTGCCCGAACGGCGGATGCCCGATGTCGTGCGCGAGCCCGGCGGTGTCGACGAGGTCCGGGTCGGCGCCCAGCTCTTCGGCGATGCCCCGGCCGATCTGCGCGACCTCCAGCGAATGCGTGAGCCTCGTGCGCGGCACGCCACTGACCTCGGCGCCCTCGCCCGGGCCGACCACCTGCGTCTTGCCGGCGAGCCGGCGCAGCGCGGCCGAGTGCAGCACGCGGGCGCGGTCGCGCGCGAAGTCGCTGCGCCCGTCCGGCCGCGCACCCTCCAACGCCGCACCCTTCGGCGCCTCGGCCAGCACCCGCGCGCGGTCGTGCTCGGTGTACCCGTCGCTCACCCGGCCAGGCTACCAACCGGACCGAAAAGATCCGGGACAAAATGGTCTTTCCTTGCCTGGCAACGGTTTTCGGTGGCGCCGGAACGGCCGACGGCTCAGCCGAGAACCGAGTCGAAGAGCTCGTCGGCGGGCGCTCGCGTGAGCTCGTAGAACAGCAGCGCCCCGGTCTCGCGCACGATGTAGCGCACCTGCGTGCTGCGCTCCTGCACGATCGGACCGCTGTGCGTGGGCGCGGTCCACGCGTCCAACCCGAGGTCCGCCGCCATCGTCCGCGCGCGGTAGGAGTGCCACGGATCGCTCACGAGCACCACCGAGTGCCAGCCGTGCGCGTGGACCTGGTCGGCGACGGCGCGCAGGCTCCGCAGCGTGTCACTGCCTTCCCCCACGGCGAGCGTCGCCGACTTCGGCACGCCGTGCTGCGTCAGCCACCGCGCACCGGCGGCCGCCTCGGTGTAGTTGTCGGCCTGCTTCTTGCCCCCGGCCGTCACCACGGTCTTCGCGACGCCCTCGGCGTAGAGCTGGCGCGCCTTCTCCAGCCGGGCGGAGAAGATGTCCGACGGTTTCCCGTTGTACTGAGCGGCACCCAGCACCACGATCACGTCGGCGGGCGTGCGGTCGTTTTCGCGCGCGACCTGCCAGATCCGGAACGCCGTGCCCCCGACGAGCGCGAACACGACGAGCACGAGACCGAACACGGCCCGGCGCAGCCAGCTCACCTTCGTCGGCGGAATCCTCTCGGCGGTCATGCCCAGCATCTTTTCAGAGTCCGGCCCGGCCTTCGCGAAGGCACTCCGGACTCAGAGCCAGCCGCGTTCTTCCGCCACCCGCACAGCCTCCGCCCGCGTCCGCGCCCCTGTTTTGCCGATCGCGGCCGACAAGTGGTTGCGCACAGTGCCTTCGGACAGGAACAACACCTTGGCGATGTCGGCTACCGTGCTGCCGTCGCGCGCGGTCGAGAGCACGTCGCGCTCACGAGGGGTGAGCGGGCTCGCCCCGGTGGCGAGCGATTCCGCGGCCAGCGCGGGATCGACCACCCGTAGTCCACTGTGGACCCGACGAACGGCTTCGACGAGCTGCTCCGGCGGCGCGTCCTTCACCACGAACCCCGACGCCCCCGCGGCCATGGCCCGCGCCAGGTATCCCGGCCTGCCGAACGTGGTGCAGATGATCACCCGGCACGCGGGCAGCGCCGCGTGCAGCTCGGCGGCCGCGGCGAGCCCGTCCTTGCCGGGCATCTGCACGTCGAGCAGCGCGACGTCGGGTGCCGACGCCTTCGCCGCCGCGAGCACTTCATCACCCGAACCGACCTGGCCGACGACTTCGATGTCGGCCTCGAGGTCGAGCACCGTGGCGAGTGCGCCGCGCACCATCGCCTGGTCGTCGGCCAGCAGTACCCGGATCACGCCAGTCCTCCCGCCGGTTCGGCCCGCACCGCCGGGCCGGCCGCCGCCGGCCCCTGGTCGGGCACCTCCGCCCGCACGAGCCATCCTCCCCCGGCCCGCGGGCCGCTGCGCAGCGTCCCCCCGACCGCACCCAGGCGTTCAGCCAGCCCGCGCAGCCCGTTGCCCGGCTCCGCTTCCGCTGCGGTACCGTCGTCGTCGATCTCCAGCCAGTCTCGGCCCAGCCGCACCCGCACCCGGGTGGCACCCGAATGCCGCAGCACGTTGGTGATCGCCTCACGCAACACGTAGCCGAACGTGCTCTGCAGCTGCGGCAGCACGTTGTCCACGGCATAGGGCAGATCCGCCTCGATTTCGCCGGCCCGCAGCGCCGCGCGTGCCCCGGCCAGCTCCGCGGCGAGCGACACCTCGCGGTACTCCGAAACCGTCAGCCGCACGTCGGACAACGCGCTGCGCGTGAGGCTCTCGACCTCGCGGATCTCACCGACCGCCCGCTCGACGTCACCCGAACTCTCCAGCACCCGGCGCGCGACACCGGCCTTCACGGTGATCGTGGTGAGGCTGTGGCCGAGCAGATCGTGCAGGTCGCGCGCCACCCGCTGACGTTCATTGGTCACCGCGAGCGTCGCAATCTCCGCGTTGGCCAGTTCGAGCCGCCGGATCGCGCGGACCAGGTTGGCCATGAAGAACATCGCCAGCGTGATCGCGCTGACGGAGATCAGGTCGCCTCCGTCGTCGGTGCCGTCGCCGATCCGGCCGTCGGCCAGCAGCACCAGCGCGACCGAGCCGATCGCCAGGGCGTCGAGGATCGCGGCCCAGCCGGGCGGGAAGAGAAAGGCGAGCGTCGCGGTGGCGTAGAGCAGGATGTACGGGCTCGTGTTCATCAGGAGCGTCGCGAGCAAGCCCAGCGTCAGCATCCCCGCCCCGAAGCCGAGCTTCACCGGCCGCGCCTTCGTGACGACGACCGGGAAAACCACGTAACACGCGCCGTAGGCGTAGGTCAGCACAGCCAGCAGCACCCGCGACCCGAGCGGGCCGGTCCCGGCGACGAGCCCCCTGGTCGCGGGAACGAGGAACGGCAGCAGGAAGATCACCGCGAAGAACGGCCAGGAGAACCGGTTCGGGCCTCGCTTCCCGATCATCGGGTCATCCCACCACGAGGCGCGGTCGTTGATGGCGAACCGGAACCGCGTGGCCGCGCTCGACGCGGGCCCTTCCTTCGTGCGCTGCACCGTCGTTCCCCTCCCGCCCGGTCAGACCCGGGCGCTGTCCTTACGGTAACGCCTGATCACGGCCGCCCCGAGCACAACGGTCCACGCGGCCAGCACCCCGAGTGCGGCCGGGAAGCTCACGAGCAGCTCGCTGGTCACCGCCGGCCGGACCAGCCCGATGAGCCAGTAGGTGGGCATCAGCTGCGCGAGGTCGTGCATCCACGAGGGCATCGCCTCGATCGGGATCCACAGGCCGCCGAGGAACCCCATGCCGAGCATCACGATCATCGAGATCGGTTGCAGCGACTCCGGTGTGGCGATCTGGCCGAGCAGCAGACCCAGCAGCACGAGCGGGATCGTGCCGAGCCACAGGCCGGCCAGGATGCGCGTCCAATCGCCGGCGCCGAGGTGGACGTGCTCGATGAAGATCGCGACGAGCGGTACCAGCACCAGCGCGGGAAGCCCCACCAGCAGCCCCGACACGGCCTTGCCACCGAGGTAGGACGCCCCCGAAAGCGGAGTCAGCCGCAGCTGCCGCTGCCACCCGCAGGCGCGTTCGAGCGCCAGGCGCGTGCCGTTGGTCGTGGCGGCGGCGAACAGGCCGAACGCCATCATGTCGACCATGATCACGGCCACGGTCGCGGCGTGGCCCGGATCGCTCGCCTTCGTGAAGACGTTGGCCTGCAACAAGAACATCAGCACCGGGAAGGCAACGACGAAGATCAGAAACCGCATCGAGCGGAACAGGCGCCGGATCTCCACGGCCAGGTAGGACGGGTTCATCGGAGGGCCTCCGCTTCGGTGTTTTCCTCAGCGGTGTTTTCCTCAGAGGTCAGCGACAGGAAGGCGCCCTCGAGGCCGACGGCGCCGATCTCGATGTCATGCACGGCGGGCACGGCCGCCATGAGCGCGCGCAGCGTGGCGTCCGATTCGCTGGTGGAGATCGCGACGCGCTCGCCTCGCAGCTCGAAGTCGGTGACCGCGGGCAGTTCCGCCAGGACGTTTTCGGTTTCCTCCGTGGCACCCGGGAGCACGGCGCGAATGGTGCGCCCGCCCGCGAGGGCCCGCACCTGTGCGACCGACCCGTCGGCGACGACGAGCCCGGACCGCATGAGCACCACGCGGTCGGCGAACTCCTCGGCCTCCTCCAGGTAATGCGTCGCGAACAGCACGGTGCGACCGGTGTCGGTGAACGAGTACATGGCTTTCCAGAACTCGCGTCGCGTGCCGACATCCATCGCGGCCGTCGGCTCGTCGAGCACGAGCAGGTCCGGGTCCGAGACGAGCGCCACGGCGAAACGCACGCGCTGCTTCTGCCCGCCCGAGAGCTTGTTCGCACGCCGGTCGGCGATGTCCGTGACACCGGCCCGCTCCAATGCCTGCTCCAGCGGCATGGGTGCGCGGTGCAGCTTCGCGACCATGCGCACGGTCTCGCGCACCGTCAGGTCGTCCAGCAGGGCGCCGCCCTGCAGCATCGCCCCGATCATCCCGGCGCGCACGGCGTCGGCGGGCGACTTGCCGAAGACCGTGACCTCGCCGTGGTCGGGCTCGGTCAGCCCGAGGATCATGTCGACGGTCGTGGATTTGCCCGCGCCGTTCGGCCCGAGCAACGCCACCACCTCCCCGGGCGCGATGGTCAGATCAACCCCGTCGACGGCCCGGACCGCCCCGTAGTGCTTCTTCAGCCGGCTCAATCGGACGGCGGCCCCCGCCTCGACGTCCCGCGCTCCCTGTGTGGTTTTCATGCTCCGAAGCCTGCCGCGACAGCGGGTTCCGTCCGCGGGTCGAGCGTCACGACGTGACCGTGACAGGTGTCAGGGGTCGCGCGGCGCGAAACGGCCCTTCCTCGGCAGTGCCGGGGAAGGGCCGTCGCGAAGATGGTTCAGCAGCCGAGCAGTCGAGGTGCCAGGTACTCCTCGACCTTGTCGATCGCGATGCGTTCCTGGGTCATGGAGTCGCGTTCGCGGACGGTCACGGCCTGATCTTCGAGGGTGTCGAAGTCGACGGTGACGCAGTACGGCGTGCCGATCTCGTCCTGTCGGCGGTAGCGGCGGCCGATGGCCTGTGCGTCGTCGAAATCGACGTTCCAGTGCTTGCGCAGCGTCGCCGCCAGTTCGCGCGCCTTGGGCGAGAGGTCGGCGTTGCGCGATAGTGGCAGCACCGCGGCCTTGTACGGCGCGAGCCGCGGGTCGAGGTGCAACACGGTGCGCTTGTCGGTGCCGCCCTTGGCGTTGGGTACCTCCTCCTCGTCGTAGGCGTCGACGAGGAACGCCATCATCGAGCGGCCAACACCGGCGGCAGGCTCGATCACGAACGGGCGGTAGCGCTGGCCCGAGGCCTGGTCGAAGAACGACAGGTCCACGCCCGAATGGTTCGAGTGCGTGGTGAGGTCGAAGTCCGTGCGGTTCGCGATGCCTTCGAGCTCGCCCCACTCCTGGCCCGCGTTGAAGTCGAATCGATATTCGATGTCGACGGTGCGCTTCGCGTAGTGCGAAAGCTTTTCCTTCGGGTGCTCGAAGTGACGCAGGTTCTCGGGCTTGATGCCGAGGTCGGCGTACCACTTCGTCCGCTCGTCGATCCAGTACTGGTGCCAGCGCTCGTCCTCGCCCGGCTCCACGAAGAACTCCATCTCCATCTGCTCGAACTCACGCGTGCGGAAGATGAAGTTGCCCGGCGTGATCTCGTTGCGGAACGACTTGCCGATCTGGCCGATGCCGAACGGTGGCTTCTTGCGCGAAGCCTGCTGCACGTTCAGGAAGTTCACGAAGATGCCCTGCGCGGTCTCCGGGCGCAGGTAGTGCAAGCCTTCCTCGGACTCCACCGGGCCGAGGTAGGTCTTGAGCATCATGTTGAAGTCACGCGGCGCGGTGTACTTGCCCCGGGTGCCGCAGTTGGGGCACGGGACGTCGGACAAGTCGTCCTCGGACGTCTGCTTGCCCGTGCGGGCCTCGTAGTCCTCGGCCAGCTGGTCGGCGCGGAAGCGCTTGTGGCAGTGAAGACACTCGATCAGCGGGTCGGTGAACACGTTCACGTGGCCGGAGGCGACCCAGACCTGACGCGGCAGGATCACTGACGAGTCGAGACCGACCACGTCCTCGCGGCCCTGCACCATGGTCTTCCACCACTGGCGCTTGATGTTGTCCTTCAGCTCCACGCCGAGCGGCCCGTAGTCCCACGCCGACCTGGTGCCGCCGTAGATCTCTCCCGACGGGAAGACAAAGCCACGGCGCTTGCACAGACTGACGACGGTTTCGATGGTGTTGGCGGGCACTCCACGCTCCGGACGCATGCGGGGACGGTTGTCTGACTGAGGCGTCCAGCGTATCCGGCCGTCCCCGCGGTGCTTCGGGCGAGGTGAGCCCAGCTCACGGGCGGGCGGTGAGTGACGCCGTGACGACCCGGTTGTCGTCGTAACCCTCACTGCCGCCGACGTAGTCGCCACCGCACGTGACGAGCACCAGTTTGTGCGGCCCGCCGGGCGAGAACAGCTGCTGCGACTCCCCTGCCAAGCTGCCTTTCGGGATCGTGCGGACCTCGTCGACGCGGTAGGTCCACTTCGCGCCGGCTGTGTCCGTGACGGAGACGGTCTGGCCCTGTTTGATCTGCCAGAGCTGGTCGAACGGGCCGGTCTGGCCGTGCCAGTTCACGTGGCCGGAGAACAGCGTGACGCCGTGGTCGGCGCCGAGGCCCGCGCCCCACCACGCGGCTTCGCCGAGGCTCTGGGGAATCGGCAGAGTGCCGTCGGCGCCGACCTGCTCGGCGACGAGTTTCGCGGTGCCTCCGGCGGGAAGGACGACGACCCCCGGTGTGGTGCCGGGGTCGGCCGTCGTCCGCGCGACCGAGGTGGCGGGTGGTGCGGTGGTGTGCGCCGCGGCGACCGGCTGGTCATCCTTTCCGGCGAAGATCAGCAACGCGGCGACGAGCGCCGCCACCACGATGGCGCCGGCGGCGGCCGGCACCCACTTCCGCGGTCCTGTTCCCTGCATCGTGCTCCCTGCTCCGGTGGATCGTGCGCAGGAAGACACGCTCCGGGCGGTGGCACAGGTTGCTTCGAGTTGCGTCGAGTTGCGTCGGTCAGTGGGGGCGCGAGACCAGGTTCGCGGTGACGATGCGGTTCTCGTCGTAGCCCTCGGTGCCGCCGACGTAATCGCCACCGCAGGTCACGAGCACCAGCCGGTGCGGCCCGGTCTGGGCGAACCACTCCGGTGCCTGCGCCGGGAGCTGCTGCTTGGACACGGTCGCGGCGCCCGTCACGCGGTAGAGCCAATGGCCGCCGGCCGAGTCGACGATGCTCACGTTGTCGCCGGGCCGCACCCGCCACAGGTCGTCGAACGGTCCCTTCGTGCCGGCCCAGTTCACGTGTCCCGACAGCACGGCCGCGCCTTGGGCCGCGCCGAGGCGCGCACCCCACCACGCGGCGTCGGCGAGGCCGCGCGGGATGGGCAGGATGCCGTCGCCGGTCACCTCGGTGCGCACGAGCCGGGCTTCGGAGCCGTCGGGCAGCCGCACGCTGCCGGGGGGCTGCACGCCGATCGGGGCACCGTCGGCGGGCAGCTGCACGGGCGCGCCGTCCTCACCCGGCAACGAACCGGGTGGCGGGTCGGCGGCCACGGCCGGCGTCGGCGCGGGTCCCCACGTGAGCACGACGATGCCGGCGGCCAGCGCGAGCACGGCGACGACCGCCGAAACGACGGTCATCACCTTGCGCACCACGGGAACCTACTTGCCGCGGGCAGTGCGACGGCGACCGAGGCCGATCGCCAGCCCGCCGAACACGAGCCCCGCGACCAGCAGGCTGAGGCCGAGCGGCATCCGGTAGTCGCTCTGCGGCGCCACGGCCTGCGGGCCGACGTAGCCCGCGGGCACCTCGGTGGGCACGGCAGGCTGCGTGGCCGGGGCACCGCCGTTGCCGCTCCCGTTACCGCTCTTGGCGACGAAATTCTTCGGGATCGAGCAGCTCACGCCGCCCAGGACGATCGAGGTCTTCACGTCCGGCAGCTGCGTGCCAGCGGTGTCGCGGAGGTGGGTGGTGACGTCGACGAGCCAGCCGGCCTGAGTGGTCACGTCACCGGAGCGCCAGCCGCTCTGCTTGATGAGCTGGTCGAACGAGTTCACTCGGGACACGACGAGGTCCGAGACCGACTTGCTGGGGTCCGCGTTCGCCACGTCGCCGGGCGCGCCCATCCGGAGGTTTTCCACGCGCAACTGGGCGGCGCCTGCGGGCATCTCAACCTGGCGCAGCGTGTTGTCCTCGCCGCGGACCCACAGGCGCGTGACGGTGGTGCTGCTGGTGACCTTGCCTGGCGACGCGCATTCGACGGAGCTGTGGGCCCCCTCGAGCACCAGCATGGTGTCGTCGGCCGCGTTGTTGCCGCGCGCGTTGTCTCGCAAGGCGTAGTTGGTCTCGGCGACGGCCGTCGGCACGTCGGTGGCCTGCAGCGCCGCGACGACGTTGTGGTCGCGGCTTTCGATGCCCTTCGGGTACGGGCTCGAGGCGGCGTTGTCGAACTTGCCGAGGTCGATCTCCCAGTGGCCGCCGAAGGTTTTGCTCTCACTTTCGTTCGCGGGCACGGCCACGCGAGCGGCGCTGAGCTTCGACTGGCCGGGTGTCAGCGGCGAGCGCTGTGTCTCGGTGATCAGCGAACCGCTGTGCTGCGGATCGGATCCCAGTCGCACCGACGCCACATTGGCGAACGACACCGGCCCGGTCTTCTCGTCGACCGCCTGCGCCGTCTGCGCGGCCGCGACCGGCGCCAGCATCGGCAAAGCCGCCACGGCCAGGATCGCCGCCTTCGTCACGAAACGAGTCATGTCTCCCCACTGCCTCCGGCTCACCCTGAGCGGGTCGCCAGCGTACGAGAAGCGACGAAATGCCCCCCGGTCCACCTTGCACCGTCGGCCACGAGTTGCGAAGCCGAAGTGCCGATTCGTCACGAACTCACCCGATCGGGTGAGTTTGACGTCGGGGCCGGTGACTGCCGGGAGCGATTACGGGGAACACTACGATGACGGCAACCGTTGTCGATAACAAGATCCGGCTTCGGCGGGAAACCGGCGGCTGCCGCGTGGCACCAACGGGGAGGCAACCATGGCACCGGCCAGTACGGGCGCGCTTTCGACCGGCCCGGGACCGGCCGGCTATCCGTCGGCCGATCGTCCCGACGGGCACGACGCGGCGCGCCCGGTGGCCGGCGACCAAGGGGCGCAGCTGGCGGCCGACGAGCCCGATGACGGCGTGGGGGTCGCGAAGGCCTCCGGTAGCGTGATCGGGCCGCGGGCGGCGTCGGGTGCGGCGCTGGCCGATGCCGGGGATCTGCTGAGAGCGCTCGCGGCGCCGGTGCGGATCGCGATCGTGCTCCAGCTGCGGGAGGCGGACCGGTGTGTCCACGAGCTCGTGGACACGCTCGACGTCGCGCAGCCGCTGATCAGCCAGCACCTTCGGGTGCTGAAGACGGCGGGCGTGGTGCAGGGCGAGCGCCGAGGGCGCGAAGTCGTGTACCGGCTGGTGGACGATCACCTGGCACATATCGTCGTCGACGCGGTTGCCCACGTGCAGGAAGGGAAGTGACCATGACCTCGGCTTCGGCCCCCACCCCCGCTCCCGTGCCCGGCCGGCGCTCGACCAAGCAGCGTGCGGCCGTGGTGGAGCTACTCAACACCGTCGACGACTTTCGTTCCGCACAGGAGTTACACGACGAGCTGCGCAAACGCGGCGACGGCATCGGCCTGACCACGGTGTACCGCACGCTGCAGTCGCTGTCGGAGGCCGGCGAGATCGACGTGCTGCGCACCGACTCCGGCGAAGCGATCTACCGCCGGTGCTCCACCCACCACCACCATCACCTGGTGTGCCGGGTGTGCGGGCGCACGGTCGAGGTCGAGGGTCCCGCCGTCGAGCGCTGGGCCGAGAAGATCGCCGCCGAGAACGGCTTCTCCGACATCAGCCACACCGTCGAGATCACGGGCACCTGCGCGAACCACGACGGCTGATCAGTACTCGTACGGATCCTCGGGCGCAGTGACCCGCTCGACGGTCGCGGGCACGAGATCCGGCGTGTACGAGTCGGCCTCGGTGGCCGTGCCCGGGACCACCTGCCCGGTGACCTTCAGCCACGTGTCGCTGGGAAACCGGTCGGCGGCACCTCCCTTCAAGTGCACCGTGACGGGCGCGGCATCGGCCGCGCAGCAGCTGATCACCAGGCGGGCCAGCAACGTCTCGCCCCGGCGTGCACGACGAACCCGGACAGGCCGATCGTCCGCCCGTTGAGCGTGCCGTTCGCGTCCCAGCCCGCACGAGCGACGAACTCGCTCACCGGCAGCTCCACGATTTTCCCAGCCGGCAACGGCGGGAACGCCGCCGCCGACGTCGTCGCCGCACTCGGCGGGACGCGCGTCGCCGTCCGCGTCACCGAATCCGCCCCCAACGCCGGCGGTGCCACCAGGAACACCGCCAGCACCGGCACGACCAGCAGCCACGCCGACCGCGCCGGATGCGCGTGCGAGTGCGCGTCGACCTGGCCGTGCGAGTGCCCGTCCAGCTGGCCGTCCGCCCTCCCTTGCCGTACGGCTTCCGGCCCGCCCCCGCCCACCAGCGCGGCGGCCGACGCGGGCGAGCGCGCCGCGACCAGGTCGCGCACGACGGCCACCGCGCCCAGCACCAGCATCACGGCACCGCCGGCGAGAATCCACGGTTGCTGGGCCGGCTTGACGTAGCGGAGGTAGTCGCCGTTCAGCGCGATCTTCACCAAGGCGCCGCCGAGGAGGATCAGCAGGACGTTCTGGGTTTCGCGCCTCATCGCGTGCCCCCGAGCAGCAGCACGCCGACTACGGTGCCGCAGGCCAGCGCCACGACGAAGGTGACGGGCGCGAACCGCGCCGCGAAGGACTTGCCGAAGGTACCCGCCTGCAGTGCGAACAGCTTCACGTCGATCGCCGGGCCCACAACGAGGAACACCAGTTTCGGCAGCATCGGCACCGCCGGGAGCGACGCCGCGACGAACGCGTCCGCCTCGCTGCACAGGGCCAACACGACAGCGAGCACCGCCATCACAACGACGCCGACCACGACCTGATCGGCCAGCACACCGAACCACTTGGCGGGCACGAGCACGTTGAGCGCCGCCGAGATCAGCCCGCCGAGCACGAGAAACCCGCCTGCTTCAACGAGATCCGTGCGCGCCGTCTCGGCGAACACCAGCCACCGCCGCCCCGGTTCCACGTCGGGTAGCCGCCGCAGCGCCCGCTCGGTGATCCACGACAGCTTGCCCCAGCGCGCCCAGATCCAGCCCATCACCATCGACGTGCCGAGCGACCCGGCGAAGCGCGCCAGCACCACCTCCGGCCGCCCTGGGAAGGCGACGGCGGTGGCCACCAGCACCACCGGGTTCACGGCCGGCGCGGCCAGCAGGAAGGTCAGCGCCGCCGCCGGCGCCACGCCCTGCCCGATCAGCCGCCGAGCCACCGGCACCGACGCGCACTCGCACCCCGGCAGCGCGACGCCTGCCAGCCCTGCCACGCCCACCGCCGCGCCGGCCCGGCGCGGCAGCACGCGCTGCAGCACCCGCCCAGGCACGAACGCGGCGATCGCCCCGCTGACCAGCACTCCGAGGATCAGGAACGGCAACGCCTGCACGCACACCGCCACGAACACCGTCGAGCCGGTGCGCAACGCGGGCACGTCGAGCAACTCCTGCAGCTTGCCCTGCCCAAGAATCGCGATGAGCAGCACCGCGCACAGGATCTCCATGGAACCGATGCGGATCCGCCGCGCGCGCCGCTGCTCGGGCGCACTATCGGCAAGGGTTTTCATGAGCCCGATGATGCCAGTGCGTACCGACAAGATCACGCGCGAGCCGGCGCGAGGGGACCCGCCGGACCGGTTTTCGGTCGAAATCCGCCGTTCGCCGCCCCCGAGAAGGGCTGACTCACTCCAGGCCCGGCAGCTCCGCCCGCAGCTGCGACGCCGTCGACACCACGAGCATCAGCAACGTTCCCAGCGCCGCCGGGTCCATGCCCTCGGCCGGGAACGCGTACCGCAGCGTCACGTCGACTCCGCTTTCCGTGTGGCCGACCCCCAGCGTGCCGAACAACCCCTGCCCTGCGCGCTCGGCGACCGCGACGGCCAGCGCCGGGTCGTCGGGCCGGTCCCATGCGACGACGCACGTCAGGCTCAACACCGTGAGTCCCTCCGCGAGCCGCGTCGCCTGGATGACGCACGGGACTTCCGCGTGCCGGAACGTGATCGCACCGTCGTCGTCCACATGGACGTCGAGGTATCGCTCCAGTGCCTCCCGAGCCAGCGCGAGCAGATTGGCGGTGTCGGCCGCCTCGGAAACGCCCACAGTGCTCACGACTTCCCTTCGGACCTGTCGACCGCGGCGCCGAACCGGCGGTCGCGCTTGGCGAAATCCAGACACGCGGCCCACAGGTGCGTGCGGTCGAAGTCCGGGAACAGCGTGTCTTGGAAAACCATCTCCGCGTACGCGGATTGCCACAACATGAAGTTCGACGTCCGCTGCTCGCCCGAAGGGCGCAAGAACAGGTCGACGTCCGGCATTTCCGGCTGGTACAGGTATTTCGCGACCGTGCGCTCATCGATCTTGTCGGGGTTGACCTTGCCGGCCGCGACGTCCTGCGCGATCCGGCGCATCGCGTCACCCAGCTCGGCCCGGCCACCGTAGTTCACGCACATGGTCATGTTGAGCGCCGTGTTGTGCTTGGTCTTCTCTTCCGCGACCTGCAGCTCTTTGATCACGCTCGCCCACAGCTTCGGCCGCCGCCCGGCCCAGCGGATGCGCACGCCGATCGAGCCGAGGTAGTCGACCTGGCGGCGGATGGTGTCGCGGTTGAAACCCATCAGGAACCGCACCTCTTCGGGGCTGCGCTTCCAGTTCTCGGTGGAGAACGCGTAGACCGAGAGCCACTTCACGCCGAGCTCGACCGCGCCGCTCGCGACGTCGATCATCACGGCCTCGCCGCGCTTGTGCCCTTCGATCCGCGGCAGGCCACGCTGGTTGGCCCAGCGACCGTTGCCGTCCATCACCAGCGCCACATGTTTCGGTACCAGCTCGGCGGGGATCTCGGGCGGCCTGACCCCCGAGGGGTGCGGATCCGGTGCCCGCAGCTCGTACCCCGACGCCTTGGCCTCGCGTCCCCTGCGCAGCACTTCGTGCCTCCTGGAAAAGTGAACTCCGACCGGGCCGACCCTACCGACGCGGCGCGTCAGGAAGCCGGACGCCCTGCGTCGGCTGCCTCTCGGGCCCGGCGCTCGACCAGCGGCAGCGAGCGCAGCTGCCGTTCCAGGTGCCACTGCAGGTGCGCCGCGACCAGGCCCGACGCGTCGCGCCGGGTGATCCCGGGCGCCGCCTCCGCGACGGTCCACTTGCCGTGCAACAGAGCTTCGAGCAGCGTCAGCACCTCCGGCGCGGGGTGCACGGAACCCGCGATGCGGCAGTCCGGGCACATCGAGCCGCCTGCGGCGACGTTGAACGCAGCGTGCGGTCCGGGCAGTCCGCAGCGGGCGCATTCGGTGATCGCGGGTGCCCACCCGGCATAGGACATGGCCCGCAGGAAGAAGGCGTCGAGCACCAGTGACGCGTCACGCGCACCCTCCGCGAGCGCCCGCAACGCACCCACGACCAGCAGGTACAGCTTGAGAACCGGCTCGCCTTCTTCGGCCGAGAGCCGGTCGGCGGTTTCGGCGATCGCGCTCGCCGCGGTGTAGCGCTGGTAGTCGGCCACGAGTGGCAGCGCGAAGGCGTCGACGGTCTCGACCTGGGTGATCACGTCGAGCGTACGGCCGGTGTAGAACTGCACGTCCACGTGCCCGAAGGGCTCCAGCCGCGCCCCGAACCGCGACGAGGTGCGGCGCACGCCCTTGGCCACGGCCCGGACCTTGCCGTGCCGGCGGGTGAGCAGGCTGACGATCCGGTCGGCCTCACCCAGCTTGTGCGTACGCAGCACCACTCCGGTGTCGCGGTAGAGGTTCACCACCCCGCCATCGTCCCACCCGGGGGACCACGACGGGGTGACGACACCCTGGTTCAGCAGTAGTAGCCGGTGCAGTAGGTGGTCGTGACCTCAGCCGCCGCGACGATCGCGATGATGATGAAGATGATCGCGATGACGTAGCCGACGGCGCCGAGAATCGTGGCGATCAGGCACAGCGTCTTCGTGGTCTGCGACGCCTGTTGGGCCATCGCGTAGTTTCCCTGCATCTTGAAGGTGCGGACCTCGTTCGACTTGATGATCGCGAAGATCGCGAGGATCCACATCAGGAAGATGCAGCCGATCGCCCAGCCCTTGTACTCCTTGATGGCGTTGATGTCGCCGCCCGGAGGCATCCCCATGCCCGGCGCGCCACCGTAGGCCGGCTGGCCGTAGGGCGCGGCCTGCTGCCCGTAGGACCCCTGCGGGCCGGGCTGGCCGTAGGGCGCGGGCATCCCACCGGATGGCGTGCCGTAGCCCTGCTGGCCGTAGGGGGGCTGCTGCCCGTACGGATTGGTCATGACGGTTCCCCAAACTCCTCGTGGTTCCCGGCGAGCTCCCCCCGCCGCGGGTCAACTGGAAGGTAAGTCAGTGCTGCGGCGGCTGCTGGCCGGAGTCACCCGGCTGGTTCTGCTCCGGCTGCGGCAGCTGAGTACGCACGGCGCCTTCGCTCTCCGCCTGCGCGCCACCCGGCTTGATCATCTGCGTCGGCTCGGCCTGTTCGTGCGGGCTCGCCCCGGCCGGCGCGGGCACCGGCTGCCCGAACCCGACGGGGCTCTGCGGCTGGCCGTACGCCGGCGCCTGCTGACCGAACGGCTGCGGCTGACCGAATCCCCCGGGCTGCGCCGGCTGTGCGAATCCGGCAGGTGGGAAGCCACCGGGCTGGCCGGTGGACGGGAAGCCACCGCCGTAGGGCTGTTGTGGCGCTGCGGGATGCCCGAATTGTCCGCCCATCGGGGCGGGCGCGGCGTCGGCCTGCACGACGATCGTGCCGACGATCTTGTCCGAGAACGTCTGGGACTTGTCGTCCCACAGCGGCCACAGGTAGCCCAGCGAGCAGGCGAGGCCGTCGAGGAAGTGCGCGAGGTCGCGCAGGAACGCCATCCCCGCGCCGACCGGCTGGCCGGTGCCCTCGTTGATGAGCTTGATACCCACGACGCGCTTGCCGAGCGACTGGCCGGTTTTCCCGGCGGTGATCCAGCGGTTGTAGATCTGCCAGCCGAAGTTCCCGAGGATCGCGAGCAGGTAGATGATCAATCCGCCGGTCGGCCAGCCGATCGACACCAGCACCGCGATCAGGATCGCGACCAGGAACGGCGCGAAGTCGATCAGGTACGCCCCGGCGCGCTGGCCCCAGTTCGCGTACGCGGCGCCGGGCGGTCCGTACGGGTTGGGCTGGCCGAACCCACCCGGCTGGCCGTAGGTCGGCTGCCCGTACCCGCCGGTGGGCGGCTGACCGTACGCGGGCGGCTGACCGTAGCCCGGCTGGGGAGTCTGTTGCCCGAAGCCGCCGGCCCCGGCCTGGCCGAATCCGGGCTGCGGCCCGCCGGGTTGCTGCCCGAACCCGGACTGGGGGAACCCGCTCGACGGCGGTTGCTGGCCGAAGCCGCCGGGCTGCTGTCCGATCGGCTGCTGCCCGGCCGGTTGGCCGAAGGGCGGCTGGCCCTGCGGCTGCCCGGGGGGCCCGCCGTAGGGATCGGTCATCGTGTTCTCCCCCTCGCTCGTCATGGCTCGCACGCGGGGCGGCGCGCGAGAGCCGGCGGAGTCCTACGTGGACACGCCGGTGCGCGGGAGCGTACCCGGTCCGGATGCACTCGGCCCAAGTAGGCATCCACAGGAGATGACCACCTGGAACCCGTCCGACGCACCGGGTCCCGGACCGGTTCCCCCGCAGCGGAAATGACCGGCGAACTTCAGACGAACAACGAGGAGAAGGGCGTGAAAGGAAGATTCCGCACCACGAACCAGACGGCGAACACCACGCCGACGGTGATCGGCGTCCAGCGCCAGTGCAGCCAAGAGCGCACTGTGCGCCCGCGCAGCCGCCCGATGGTCCACGCGACACCGCTCCACGCGAACAGCGCGACGAACACGACCGCCACCGCGTTGTAGTGCACCGCCGCGGACACGTTGCCGTGCATGAGGCTGTACGCCATCCGCATGCCGCCGCAGCCGGGACAGTCGATGCCGAACAAGAACTTGGTGGGACAGACCGGCAGCGGGCCTCCGGGTGTGGTCGGATCGCCGAGCCACACGCCCGCGCAGCACACGCCGAGCGCGCCGACGACGGCCGCCGGCCCGGAGAGTGCTCGCGCGGTCGCACGCATGCCGCGCGCGGGAATTCCCGTGTAGACGGTCGTCACGACGGCCAGATCCCCGAGGCCGTGCCGGCGACAAGGAAAATCACCAGCACGAACAGCAGATAGGCCCCGATTCCGATGGCGACCGCGAGCGCCGACCACATGGCCCACTTACCGGCCTGGTCCGCGGCGTGGTGTGCTTCGGCGAACCGGCCCTGGTACCACAAAGAGTTGACCTCACTGGCCTTCACGATCGCCACGATCCCGAACGGCAGGCAGCAGAAGATCGTCGTGAGGATCGCCCACACCATCCGGTTGTCCGGCGGCGGCCCGTAGTTGGCCTGTGGGCCGCCGTAGTAGTACGGGCCGCCAGGCGGTGGCGGGTACGGGCCGGTCATTCGGTTCCCCCAGTCGTCGGCAACGCGGTTCGGGTGTGACGCTACCGGGCGCGGGCGCGGCTCAAAAGCCGAGGCGGCGCAGCTGCTTCGGGTCGCGCTGCCAGTCTTTGGCGACCTTCACGTGCAAGTCGAGGTACACCTTCGAGCCGAGCAGGCCTTCGATGTGCTTGCGCGCGGTCGCGCCGACCTCGCGCAGACGTTCGCCCTTGTGGCCGAGGATGATGCCCTTCTGGCTGGGCCGCTCCACATACAGCAGCGCGTGGACGTCCACGAGGTCGTCGCGGCCTTCGCGCGGCAGCATTTCCTCCACGGTCACGGCGATGGAGTGCGGCAACTCGTCGCGCACACCCTCGAGCGCGGCCTCCCGGATGAGCTCGGCCACGAGGGTCTGTTCGGGTTCGTCGGTGAGCTCTCCGCCGGGATACAGCTGCGGGCCCTCCGGCAGCCGCGCCACCAGCAGGTCGGCGAGCGTCTGCACCTGGAAACCGTCCACAGCGGACACCGGAACGAGGTCGGCGAACTCCATCACGTCCTGCAGCGCCAGCAGCTGCTGCGCGACCTGCTCGGGTTTCACGAGGTCGGTTTTCGTGACGACACCGATCACCGGCGTGCGCTTCGCGATCTTCTTGAGCTCCCCCGCGATGAACCGGTCGCCAGGACCGACCTTCTCGTCGGCGGGCACGCAGAACCCGACGACGTCCACTTCGGACCACGTCTCGTGCACGACGTCGTTGAGCCGCTCGCCGAGGAGGGTGCGCGGGCGGTGCAGGCCGGGGGTGTCGATGATGACCAGTTGCGCGTCTTCGCGGTGCACGATGCCGCGGATCGCGTGGCGCGTCGTTTGCGGCTTGCTGGAGGTGATGGCGACCTTCGAGCCCACGAGCGCGTTCGTGAGCGTCGATTTGCCCGCGTTGGGCCGTCCGACGAAGCACGCGAAGCCGGAACGGTGCGGCTGCGTCATCGGTTGAGCACCTCGACGACGTCGCCCTTCGGGTCGGCGAGGATGATCGGCGCGGTCTCCGCGACGTCGCGCACAGCGTGCACCGAGGCCTCGGCCACGAGCGCGTCGCCGGTCACGACAGCGGCGGCTTCGAGCCCCTCGGCTCCGCTGGACAAGGCGGCGGCGACGGCGGCCTGAACGGCCGTGAGCTTGAACGACGGCTGATCGACCGTCGCCGCGCTGTAGGTGCGGCCGTCGGTGTCGCGCACGGCCGCGCCCTCCTCCGCGCCGGCGCGGGCGCGTGCCGAGCGGGCCAGCGTGACGAGCTTCTGGTCCTCGGCGTCGAGGTCAGGCATGTTCGACTCTCCTGTCGCGTTCATCGGGCTGGGGCACGCGGGTCCTCCGGCGGTTGCCGGACTCGGTCACCGCGTCGGCGTCGGCCGGGTGGACGACGACCGACGTGATCCGCATGCGACCCCGGCGGTCCTTGCCCCCTTCGGCGTACAACCGAAGACCGGCGACCTCGGCTTCGGCCCCCGGCAGCGGGACCCTACCCAGTCGCTGGGCGAGCAGCCCACCCACGGTCTCCACGTCGTGGTCTTCGAGGTCCACGCCGAACAGCTCGCCGAGGTCGTCGACCCCCAGGCGCGACGACACGCGCACCGCACCGCCTTCGAGCTCCTCGACCTCAGGGCGCTCGTCGGTGTCGGACTCGTCGGTGATCTCGCCCACGATCTCCTCGAGGATGTCCTCGATCGTCAGCAGGCCCGCGGTTCCGCCGTATTCGTCGACGGCGATCGCCATGTGGTTGTGGGTGCGCTGCATTTCCTTGAGCAGGTCGTCGAGCCGTTTCGAGTCCGGGACGAAGTTCGCGGGGTTCATCACCTGGTCGACGACGGTGCCCGGGCCGGCCGGGTCCAGGTACGCCGACATGAGGTCCTTGATGTTGGCCACGCCGACGATGTCGTCCACGGACTCGTCGATCACCGGCACGCGCGTGAACCCCGTGCGCAACGCGAGCGCCAGCGCTTGCCGCACGGTCTTGGTGCGCTCGATCCACACGATCTCCGTGCGCGGCACCATGACCTCGCGCGCGACGGTGTCGCCGAGCTCGAACACCGAGTGGATCATTTCGCGTTCGGAGTCCTCGACCACGCCGCGCTCCTGCGCGAGGTCCACGAGCTCGCGCAGCTCGACTTCCGACGTGAACGGGCCTTCGCGGAAGCCCCGTCCTGGCGTGATGGCGTTACCGATGACGATCAGCAACCGGGACAGCGGCCCGAGGACCGACCCGAGGACGCGCACCGGCCCGGCGACGATCGTGCCGACGCGGTACGGGTGCTGGCGGCCGATGGTGCGTGGGCCGACGCCGATGAACACATAGCTCACCACCACCATCACGACCGCGGAGACGAGCACGGCGAGCCACAGCTTGCCGAACCAGGCGAGGAACGACACGGTGACGAGCACCGTCGCCGTGAGCTCGCAGCCGAGGCGCAGCAAGAGAAGCAGGTTGATGTGGCGGCGACGTTCGGCGACGACGGCGGCCAGCTGGCGCGCACCCGCGCGGCCACCACGCACGAGCCCTTCGATTCGGGCCTGCGACACGGTGCTCACGGCGGCGTCGGCGGCCGCGAACACTCCCGCCAGCAACACCAGCGCCACCGCGACGACGAGCTGTGCCGTGGGACTGCCCATGACCGCGGCCCTAGGGGGTTTCCTCGGCGGATTGCGGCGCCGACGGTGTGCCCGACGCGTCGAGGCCCGCGATGCCGAGCACGCGGTCGTCGGCGTTGCGCTGTGCGTTGCGGCGGTCGAGCGCGGCCACGGCGGACTGGAACTCGCCGAGGATGCGCTTCTGCAAGCCGAACATCTCGCGTTCCTCGGCGGGTTCGGCGTGGTCGTAGCCGAGCAGGTGCAGCGCACCGTGGACGGTGAGCAGGTGCAGCTCGTCCATCAGCCCGTGGCCCGCGGTCTTGGCCTGGTCCTTCGCGAACGCCGGGCACAGCACGATGTCACCGAGCAGCGCCGGCGACGAGTCTGGCGCATCGGGCCGACGCGAAGCGTCGAGCTCGTCCATGGGGAAAGCCATGACGTCGGTGGGGCCGGGCAGGTCCATCCAGCGTTCGTGGAGGTCTTCCATCACCTCGAGCGTGACGAGCAGGATCGACAGCTCGGCGAGCGGGCTGACCTCCATCTTGTCGAGCGCGAAGCGCGCGGCCGACACGATCGACGTCTCGTCGACGGTCACTCCGGATTCGTTGGCGATCTCGATGCTCATCGGCGGTTGCCCTTCCAGCCACCCTGCTCTTCCTGGGCGTCCTGCACCGCCTGCCATTTCTCGTACGCGTCGACGATGTCGCCGACAAGCTTGTGGCGCACCACGTCCTGGCTGGTCAGCTCGGCGAAGTGGAGGTCTTCGACGCCGTCGAGGATGTCGCGGACCACCCGCAGGCCGCTCTTCTGCCCGCTGGGCAGGTCGACCTGTGTGATGTCGCCGGTGACGACGATCTTCGACCCGAACCCGAGTCGAGTGAGGAACATCTTCATCTGCTCGGGCGTGGTGTTCTGGGCTTCGTCGAGGATGATGAAGGCGTCGTTGAGTGTGTTGTGCGTCAGCAGGTACTCGTCGGTGACGTACAGCGAATCGGCGGCGGCCACCTGAATGCACACCGCTTCGGCGCGTCCGGCGGGCTCGATGCTCTCGATGAACCGCACCGGACGGCCGCCGCCCCTGGATTCGTCGTATCGCGCCCGCTTGCGGGTCAGGCGGAACGGCTCGATCCCGGCGGGGAGCCGGATTTCGAGGACGTGTGCGTCGCGGCGCTCGTCGGCCACGCGTTCCTTCGCCCGGCCGAGCTTGCGGCCGAGGGCCGTCCGCTGACGCGGGTACGCGATGCCGCCGAGCGACTGCACGAGCTGGATGACGTCGGCCTTCAGGCGTGCCGAGGTCGTGACGTAGTGGACCCGGGCGCCGCGGGCGAACCGGGTGACCGGAGCGCCGTCGGAGTCGAGCAGTCCCTGCAGAACCGCCAGCCGGACGTCCGCGGAGTTGCGGAGGTAGACCTCCGGCACGAACTTGGTGTGCGGCCGGGTTCCGAGCAAGTCCAGCTCGCGCAGTGCTCGGGTGAGCGGGTTCTCGAGGGTGAGGACTTCGCCGGGCTGACGGTCGTGGCTCAGTGCGTAGTCGACGCCACCCTTGTGCCGCACGCGAATGCCGGGCAGCGCGCCCCCGAGAGCGAGCGCCAGCTCCGGGTCTTCGGTGGCGAACCCCGGGTTCGTGGATCCGGTGAGGCACCCGTCTCCGAGCAGCAGACCCAACGCGTAGGGGTCCAGGGGGACGTCCTGCTCCGGGTGGCACGCCGGCGCGGTCAACATCGGCAGCTCGTAGCGGCGCGTGCGCCCGGCCCGGAGGTTGCCTATCATCTCGTTGGTCTGCAGCACCCGCCACGGCTTGCCGCGCCGTTTGTCGGCCCGGGTCTTGACCGTCCAGAGGTGCTCGCCGCAGCAGAGCGTCGACGAGCCGTCGCTCGCGGTGAGACGGTAGATGTCCTTCTCGCCTTGGGGGTAGACACCCAGCACGACCGTCGGCTCACCCCCGGAGCCGATCACCAGGTCACCGACTTCCAGTTCGCCGATGGGCCGGAAGCCGTCGGGCGTCAGCACGGGCTGTGTGGTCGGCTGCGCGCGGCCCCGCATGTAGGCGAGCGGTGCGATCTCGATCGTCCCGGCCTGCATGAGGCGGGGAATGGATTCGGGTTCGACCATGTCGTGGAGCGCGTCGTAGAGCGGACGCAGGTAGGGGTCGATCTTTTCGTTCAGGGTGCCGGGCAGGTAGCCGAGGCGTTCGCCGGCTTCGACGGCCGGGCGGGTGAGGACGATGCGGGTGACCTGTTTCGCCTGGAGGGCTTGCACGGCTTTCGCCATGGCCAGATAGGTCTTGCCGGTGCCGGCGGGGCCGATGCCGAAGACGACGGTGTGCTTGTCGATGGCGTCGACGTAACGCTTCTGGTTCAGCGTCTTTGGCCGGATCGTCTTGCCGCGGCGGGAGACGATGTTGAGGCTGAGGACCTCGGCCGGGGAGGCGTCGCCGGAGGACAGCATGCCGACGGTGCGGCGGACGGTGTCGGGGCCGACCTGCTGGCCGCCGGTGGCGAGTTGCACGAGGTCGGTGAAGACACGTTCGGCGAAGGCCACGTCGGCGGGAGTGCCGGTGAGGGTGACTTCGTTGCCCCGCACGTGCACGTCTGCGGCGAGGAGTTCCTCGGCGACGCGCAGATTTTCGTCGCGCGAGCCGAGCAGGCTCAGCGCGGCGGTGTCGGGGATGGGGAATCGGGACTGGGCCACGGGGGTGGCTTCGTCGTTCTTCGACTGTGCCGCTTTGCCTGCGGCGGCGTCGGGACGGGCGGCTCCACCCTGTGCGGTTCCGGCCACGTGGCCTCTGGCCTGCTTTCTGCTGCCTGGTTGACGAACTTCTGACCCTGCCGATGCTACTTGCTCAACGAACCCGCCCGCAGTTCGGTTTCAGGCGTGGCGCCCGAACAATCCGAGCTGTTCGCCGCCCAGCACGTGCGCGTGCACGTGGAAGACCGTCTGCCCGGCGTCGCGGTCGGTGTTGAACACGACCCGGTACCCGCTCTCGGCGATCCCTTCGAGCTCGGCGACCTTGCGCGCCGCCAGCACCACCGCGCCCAGCAGCTCCGGGTCGCTTTCCGCCAGCTCCCCCACGTTGCGGTACCTCTTCCGCGGCACCACCAGCACGTGCACTTTGGCCTGCGGGTTGATGTCCCTGAACGCGAACGTCTTCTCGTCCTCGTACACCACGTCCGCCGGAATCTCGCCGGCAATGATCCGCTCGAACAGCGTCTCCGCCTCACTCATGCGCCCACCCTAGGCCCCCGCCGCGAACGCCCCACCGAGCCACTCACTTCACGGGGTGATCACCTCACTCGAACGCCCCGGGGGGGCGGACTCCACGCTCGCCTCGCGGGCCCCGGCCCCCGCAACAACACACCACCCCCGACACCAGGCGAAGGAGACCCGAAGGGTCCACGACGTCACCGACGAACGCCCGGGGGCCGGGTTCCGCGGGCTCGCCTCGCGGAGCCTCGGCCCCGCGTCACCACGCTGGAATGGTCACCGACCGCACCGTGGGGGCTCCGGGGGTCGGCCCCCGCGACAAACACTCCGCCCCCGGCGCAAGGCGAAAGAGCCCCGAAGGGGCTACGACGTCACTGAGGAACGCCGGGGGCGGTGGGCCCTGGGGGTCGGCCCACCGCCACCGCGGCTCCGCCGGACCGAGGGGGGAGGTGCCCGGCGGGGTTTGGGTACGCGCGACTGTTCCCCACCCAGTGGCGCGCGGAAGTTTTTTGTTGCGCGTTGGTGACGAGCGTAGCTGGCCGGGGTGTGATCACGCCATGACTCGCCACAAAATGTGGCTGACTTTCTCGTTGACGTGGCTAGTTCCAGCGACTCGTGAGTGCGCCGAGGGCGCCGAGCGCGACGGCCGCGGCGGTGGAGGTGCGAAGGACGGTGGGGCCGAGGCGGACGGTGGTGGCGCCGGCGGCCTCGAGGGTGGTGAGTTCGTGGTCGGTGATGCCGCCTTCGGGGCCGACGATCAGGAAGATGTCGCCGGTGTCGGGGAGGGCGAGGTCGGCGAGGCGGCTGGTGACCCCGGATTCGAGGACGAGGGTGCGGGACATCGTCGCGGCGAGCTGCGCGAGCTCGCGGGTGTCCACGGGCTCGGTGACGTCGGGAATGTGGGCGCGCCGGGCTTGTTTGGCGGCGGAGCGGGCGGTGGCGCGCCAGCGGGCGAGTGCTTTGTCGCCGCGGGCCCCGTCGTCCCAGCGGGCGACGCTGCGGGCCGCGCGCCAGGGCACGATGGCGTCGGCGCCGGCTTCGGTGGCGAGTTCGACGGCGAGTTCGCCGCGGTCGCCTTTGGCGAGCGCTTGCGCCACGTGTACGCGCAGCGCAGGTGGTTCTTCGTCCCAGCGTTCGAGGACGGTCAGGGTGAGCGTCGCGTCGCGGCCGGTGCGCACGGTGTCGACGACGCAGCGGGCCATGGCGCCGGCGCCGTCGGAGAGCACGAGCTGCTCGCCGGGGCGCAATCGGCGCACCGTGGCGGCGTGCCGGGCTTCCTCGCCGTCGAGCAGGGCCTGGCCGCGATCGGGCACGGCGGTGGCGAGGAAGACCGGCAGCGTGGTGTCGGGCACGGTCAGCGGTTCTTGGCGCGCAGCTTGGAGAACAGGCCGCCGTGTTTGCCGCCGTTGGCCGCGAGCGTGGGCACCTCTTCCCCGCGCTGCTGTGCCAGCTCCACCAGCAGGTCGCGCTGAGCTTCGTCGAGCTTCGTCGGGACCACGACGTCGATGTGCACGTGGAGATCGCCGCGGCCGTCGACGCGTCCGGAGGAGCGCAACCGCGGCATGCCCTTGGCGGTGAGCACCAGCTCGGTGCCGGGCTGCGTGCCTGCTTCGATGTCGAGCTCGTAGTCGCCGTCGACGAGCGTGGTGATCGGCACGGTGGCGCCGAGCGCGGCCGTGGTCATCGGGATGCGGAAGTTGCAGTGCAGATCGTTGCCCTCGCGGACGAACACCTCGTGGGGCAGCTCGTCGATCTCCACGTAGAGGTCGCCCGCGGGGCCGCCGCCTGCGCCGACCTCACCCTGGCCGGAGAGCCGGATGCGCATGCCGTCGCCGACGCCCGGCGGGATCTTGGCCGTGACGTTGCGGCGCGCGCGGATGCGCCCGTCGCCGCCGCACTGGCGGCACGGGTCGGGGATGATCTCGCCGAAGCCGCGGCACACCGGGCACGGGCGGGCCGTGACGACCTGGCCGAGGAACGACCGCTGCACCGACTGGACCTCGCCGGAGCCGCCGCAGGTGTCGCACGTCTTGGTGGTGGTGCCCTCGGCCGTGCCCGCGCCGCGGCACAGGTCGCACACGACGGCCGTGTCCACGGTGATCTCGCGGTCGACGCCGGTGGCGCACTCTTCGAGCGTGAGCGCGAGGCGGATGAGTGCGTCGGAGCCCGGCTGCACGCGGCTGCGCGGGCCCCGGCCGCGACCGGCGCCACCGCCGGAAGCGCCGAAGAACGCGTCCATGATGTCGCCGAGCCCGCCGAAGCCGGCGAACGGATCGCCGCCACCGCCGCCACGGGCACCCGGGTCCATCGGGTCACCGCCGAGGTCGACGATCTTGCGCTTCTGTGGGTCGGAGAGCACCTCGTAGGCGGTGGTCACCTCGCCGAACTTGTGCTGCGCGTCGTCCGACGGGTTCACGTCGGGGTGCAGCTCACGGGCCAGCTTGCGGTACGCGCGCTTGATCTCCTGATCCGACGCGTTCTTGGCCACCCCGAGGATCCCGTAGTAGTCCCTCGCCACGTTTTTCTGCCTTCTCCTTCTGCTCCGCCCGGGCCTCAGCGGCCGGACAGGATCTGCCCCACGTAATTGGCCACGGCGCGCACGGCCGCGATGGTGCCCGGGTAGTCCATCCGGGTTGGTCCGACGACGCCCATACCCCCCAGCAGCATGTCGTCCCGGCCGTAGCCGATCGACACGACCGAGGTGCTGCGCATCTGCTCGTCTTCATTTTCCTCGCCGATGCGGACTGTGACGGCACCGGGGTTGCGCGCGGCGGCGAGCAGCTTGAGTACCACCACCTGCTCTTCGAGCGCCTCGAGGACCTGACGCAGCGAACCTGGGAAGTCCGCGACGTTGCGGGTCAGATTCGCCGTGCCGCCGAGGACCAGGCGTTCCTCCGGGTGCTCGACGAGCGACTCGACCAGCACCGTGCTGATGCGGATGAGCGGGTCGCGCAGGTCGGGGGGTGCCACCTCCGGCAGCTCGGCGGCCCGCGCGGCCGCCTCGGCGAGCCGCCGCCCGGCGAGCGCCCCGTTGAGGACGGTTCGCACGCGCAGCACGGCCTCTTCCGTGAGCACGTCGCCGAGGTCGACGGTGCGCTGGTCGACCCGGCCGGAGTCGGTGATGAGCACGAGCATCAGCCGCGCCGGGGTGAGTGGCACGACCTCGAGGTGGCGCACCGCCGCGTTGGTCAGCATCGGGTACTGCACCACGGCGACCTGCCGCGTCAGCTGCGCGAGCAGCCGGACGGAGCGGCGCAGAACGTCGTCGAGGTCGGTGCCCGAGTCGAGGAAGTTCGTGATCGCGCGGCGTTCGGCCGCCGACAGCGGCTTGATCTCCGAAAGCCGGTCGACGAACAGCCGGTATCCCTTGTCGGTCGGGATCCGGCCCGCGCTGGTGTGCGGCTGGGCGATGTACCCCTCTTCCTCGAGCGCGGCCATGTCGTTGCGCACGGTCGCGCTCGACACGCCCAGGTTGTGGCGCTCGACGATCGTCTTGGAGCCCACCGGCTCCTGGTTCGAGACGTAGTCGGCGACGATCGCGCGCAGGACCTCGAAACGACGGTCGTCCGTGTTGGCCACCGGCACCTCCCTGCACCCTGTTCTCGGCCTGTCCTCTGCTCAGTACTCACAACGAGTTTACGGAAGCCTGAGTGCCCGCCACTCAACCCGCCGCCGCGACGCCTGCGGGCGGGCCCCGAAGCAAGAAGGTAAATAGCTGGCAAAAGGAAATTAATAACGGCGAACCGGACAATTCAAAACTTGGCTTGCCCGGGGAACCGAACGGCGGTTTGCTGCCTCTGAAGAAACGTGACATGGCGGGACCGACGACCTGAGGGCAATTGTGGACATTAATGAGCGCGCACCCGAAATCGCCGAAATCGGACGCCGGGCCGCCGAGGCCCAGGAGCGGCTCAAGCACGTGGCCGCGACAGCCACGAGCAGTGACGGCGCGGTCACGGTGACCGTCAACACCGGCGGCGCACTTCAGCAGGTCAGCTTCGGCCCGCGCGCCGACGAGATGCCGCGCAGCGCGCTGGCCGCGGCGGTGGTCGCCACGGCGCAACGCGCACAGGTCCAGGCGGCGCAGCAGCTGAAATCGATCATGGCACCGGTCATCGGGGAAAACAGCGACGCGATGCATTTCCTCGAAGAACAGATTCCGACTCCGGAACTGCCCGAGGAAGAGCGACCCGCCGAGGAATCGCGACGATTCTTCGAACGTGATGACGACGCGCCACCACGGCCGCCGGCCGGCGGTATGCGGCCACCGGCACCGCCCGCACCACCGGCACCACCCGCGCGCCCGGCCCGCCCGCAGCGCCCGCCGGTGGACAGCTCGGACGACGACGACTACTACAACGGCGGCTCGATCATGGGGAGGGGTTACTGATGGCAGGCGACCTGCAGGTGCATCTGCCGGCACTGCAAGCACACAAGGGTGAGGTCAAGGGCATCGCGGAGGGCGTGCACACGGCGGCGCAGGCCAGCCTGTCCGGTCAGGCGTTCGGCTCGCAGGCGTTCGGCATCGTCGGGCAGGTGTTCGCCCTGCCGCTGCAGATGTACTTGTCCGAGGCGACCCTGTTCATCGGGCTGGTCGGCAGCGTCGCCGACACCATCGGCGACAAGCTGGGCCAGGCCCACGACGCCTACGACAGCCACCAGCAGAGCACTTCAGCCAAGCTCAGTTCGACGCGCGGGGAGTTGCCGGCATGACCGAGACACAGGAAAACCCGCTGGTCGCCCACGCGGAGCAGCCGACGGGGCTCACCACGAACATGGGCTCGTCCAAGAACGAGCTGAACAACCTCAACGCGCAGACCGCCGGCGCCGGCATCGTCAACGACGCCGCGTCGACCCTCACGGACGCACGCAACCACGACTGGGTCAACCTTGGCGTCGACGCGGTCACCGACGGGCTCGACCTGCTGGGCGTCGCGATGGACCCGCTCGGCTCGCTGGCCAGCGCGGGCGTCGGCTGGCTGATCGAACACATCAGCTTCCTCAAGGAGGGGCTCGACAAGCTCGCCGGCAGCCCCGAAGAGGTCACCGCCAAGGCCGTCACCTGGACGAACATCTCGAAACAGCTCTCCGACAGCGCCGACCAGTACGAACAGGCCGCGGCGAAGGTGGCTCCGGACTTCCAGGGCGGCGGCGGCTCGGCGTACCAGAACCTGGCCAAAGGCTATGTCGCAACGCTGCGGGGAGCCTCCGGCCAGGCCAAGGGTGCCTCCGCCGCGATGAACGTGGCGGGCGCGCTCGTCGGCACCGAACGCGGCCTGATCCGCGACATGATCTCGTCGTTCGTGGGTGAGCTGATCGTCAAGGCCGTCGCCGCGCTGGCCGCTTCCTGGTGCACGTTCGGCGGCACGGTCGCGGCGTTCATCGCCGACACCGTGGTCGAGGGCGGCGTTCTCGCCGAGAAGATCGGCAGTCGGATCGCCAAGGTCGTCGAGAAGCTCGACAAACTCGCCAAGAGCGCAGGCAAGGCCAAGAGCGCCATCGAAGACGCGGCCAACGCCCTGCGCAAGCTCGGCAAGGGCGCGACCAAGCTGGGCGAAGACAGCCGCGAAGTCGCCTCGAACGTCTCGAAGCGGAGCGACGACCTCAAAGACGCCGCCCGCTCCGCCGGCCGGCCCCACGTGGACGAGAGCGCCGCCGCAAAGGCCGACCGCTGGAAAGACTCGTGGGCGGGCAAAACCACGCCGAGCAACGAACGCCTCAAGGGCTGGGGTGAGGACTATTCCGAAGACGGCAGAAGCTTCCTCAAGCCCCAGGAGTGGCAGAAGGCAGGTGGCGACGTCCCGAAGTGGAACACCGCCGACACAGTCGGGGCGGCAACCGAAACTCGGCGCCAGGAGAACGAGCAGATCGACCGCTACGGCGAAGCTTCCGAGGCTTACAAGGAAGAACACGAAGGCAGCGAAGGTGGCGGCGAGGGAGAAACGCCGGCCGAAGGCGGCGGGGAAGAGCCCAAGTGACATCCGCTGTTGACAACGCCGCCCGCGCGAACCACCGCGGGCGGCTTCGCTGTCCATGGTTTACCGCATCGGAGCAGCAGACCGAACCGCGGGATCGGGCCGACGTGCCAGCTAGCAGTGAGGGCAATCCCAAGTGAGCCGGAAAACCGTGGACCCGGCAGAAGTCGCGCGCATGAACCTGGCCGGGCGGATGCACCCGTCGCAGCGGTGGAAAGTGCTCGGTGGTCTGTTCTGGCTCTCGGTCCTGGTGTTCTGCTTCGCAGCAGCCGAGCTGACGCAGATCGACTACGCCGCGGGCGGCACCGGCTACGCAGTCCTCGCGGGATTGTTCATGGTCGCCGCGCTCGCCTACTGCGCCTGGCGCCTTCTCGTCCTCCTCAAAGGCGCCGTCGTCACGTTCACCGGCTTCACCCACGACATCGGGTACGGCCCGAAACCGCCCACCCCCTACCCGATTCTGCTGCACGCGACGAAGAGCCAGGGCGGCCACCCGCTCCACCGCATGACCTACGACGGTCGCAACATCCAGATCGACAGCCGCTGGCATGCCATGTTCCGCCCCGAGCACGTGAACACGATCGTGCTCACCCCCAACGGCCGGACCGTCATCAACGTGATTCCGTCATGACCGCTCCGAGCTACAACCCCGAAGTGATCGCCGCGAACCGGGCCGGGCGGCTGCATCCGTCGCAGCGGCGGATCGTGATCGATCCTCTCTTCTGGACGTTCCTGGGCATCGCGATCGCGTTCATCGTGCTGCTCGTGGTGCTGCCGCTGACGACCGATGTGCTGCACGGTTCACAGCGGGCGCAGACCCTCGGCGGCGGGGCGTTCGCGATCCTGCTGATCGTGGCGTGCCTGGTGTTCTGCGCCTGCGCCGGTTCCTCGATCTGCACCGGCCGTTGCTCGTGGTCACCGGCTGGACCCACGACTTCGGCGAAGCCAAGGCGACCAACGCCTACCCCATCGGCCTGCATTTCTACCGTGGCGGATATCAATCCGCCGCGCGGCGGGAGGTGCGCGTCGCGGGCGTGACGTACCAGGCGACCACGACCATGTGGAAGACCATCCAGCCGGAGCGGAACAACACGATCTGTCTGTTGCCCCGCACCAAGCTGATCATCAACGTCTTCCCCGCCTGATCCAGCCCTGTGCCGGCGAGCGCGATTAGGCGCTCGCCGCGCTCAGCGCCGCGAACTCGTCGTCGCTCAGGTCGATCTCGGCCGCCGCCGTGTTGTCCTCCAGGTGCGCGACGCTGGACGTGCCGGGGATCGGCAGCATGACCGGCGATCGCTTGAGCAGCCACGCCAAGGCGAGCTGCGAAGGCGATGCGCCGTGTTCGGTCGCGAGTTTCGCCAGCGGGCTGTCGGCGCCCGCGAGTGAGCCGGTGGCCAGCGGGAACCACGGGATGAACGCGATCCCCTCGGCCGTGACGTGGTCCAGCAGCGCCTCGGACCGGCGGTCGGCCAGGTTGAAGCGGTTCTGCACCGACACGATCGGTGCGGTTCGCTGCGCATCGCGCAGCTGGTCGATCGACACCTCCGAAAGCCCGATGTGCCGGATCTTCCCCTCCGACCGCAGCGCCGCGAGCTCCCCGATCTGGTCGGCCACGGGCACCTTCGGGTCGATGCGGTGCAACTGCAGCAGATCGATGCGCTCGATCCCGAGGTGCCGCAGGTTCAGCTCGACCTGCTGGCGCAGGTATTCCGGCCGCCCGACGGCCGTCCACTGGTTCGGGCCCTGCCGGGTGAAGCCCGCCTTGGTGGCGATCACCAGGTCGTCCGGGTACGGGTGCAGAGCCTCACGGATGAGCAGGTCGGCCACGTACGGACCGTACGAATCAGCGGTGTCGATCAGCGTGATCCCCAGCTCGACCGCCCGCCGCAGCACGCGCACCGCGCCCTCCGGATCGCGCGACTCGCCCCACACACCGGGGCCGGGCAGCTGCATGGCGCCGAACCCGAGCCGGACGACGGGCAGGTCACCACCGATGGTGAACGTGCCGGATTCCTTCGCGGACATACGCACCTCCTCACCGGCAACGTACTCCGCCCGGGGCCGTACCCCTCGCCACTTCCCCGGGCGGAGCCGGTCAGGAGTTCTTCGGGAACCCGAGATTCACCCCGGCGTGCGACGGGTCGGGCCAGCGCGAGGTGACGACCTTGGTGCGGGTGAAGAAGTGAAAACCCTCGGGGCCATAGGCGTGCGTGTCGCCGAACAGCGAGTCCTTCCAGCCGCCGAAGGAGTAGTAGCCGACGGGCACGGGGATGGGCACGTTGACGCCGACCATGCCGACCTCCACCTCGTTCTGGTAGCGCCGCGCGGCACCGCCGTTTTCGGTGAAGATCGCAGTGCCGTTGCCATACGGGTTGGCGTTGACCAGGTTCAATGCGTCGTCGAAACTCGCGGCCCGCGCGACCGCGAGCACGGGGCCGAAGATCTCGTCGGTGTACACCGACATGTCGGGCCGGACACGGTCGAAGAGCGTGGGGCCGAGCCAGAACCCGTCGCCTTCCACCTGGATTCCGCGCCCGTCGACCACGAGCTCCGCACCCTCGGCGACCCCGGCGTCCACATAGGACGCGACTCGCGCGTGGTGCGCCTTGGTCACGAGCGGGCCCATCTCCGATTCCGGGTCACGGCCGTCGCCCACGCGCAGCCGGCCCATGCGCTCGGTGATCCGGGCGACGAGCTCGTCGCCGATCGGGTCCACTGCCACCACGACGGACACGGCCATGCACCGCTCCCCCGCCGACCCGAAGCCGGCCGACACGGCGGCGTCGGCCGCGAGGTCGAGGTCGGCGTCAGGCAGCACCACCATGTGGTTCTTCGCGCCGCCCAGCGCCTGCACGCGTTTGCCGTGGGCAGTCCCGGTTTCGTAGACGTAGCGCGCGATGGGCGTGGAGCCGACGAACGAAATGGCCTTGACCTCGCGGTGCGTGAGCAGCCCGTCGACGGCGGTCTTGTCGCCGTGCAGCACGTTGAAGGCCCCCGCGGGCAGGCCGGCCTCGGCGAGCAGCTCCGCGATGAACACCGCGGCCGACGGGTCCTTCTCGCTCGGTTTGAGCACCACCGTGTTGCCGCACGCCAACGCGTTGGGCGCGAACCACAACGGCACCATCGCGGGGAAGTTGAACGGCGAGATCACCCCGACGACGCCGAGCGGCTGCGCGATCGAGTACACGTCGACCGAGGTGGACGCGTTTTCGGTGAAGCCGCCCTTGAGCAGCTGCGCCGCGCCGCACGCGTATTCGACGTTCTCGATCGCGCGGGCGACCTCGCCCGCCGCGTCGGATTCGACCTTGCCGTGCTCGCTCGTGATGATCTTCGCCAGCTCGTGCTTGCGTGCCGAGAGCAGCTCGCGAAATGCGAACAGCACGCGCGTGCGCCCGGCGAGCGACGTGCCGCGCCAGCCCGGCAGCGCGGCGGCGGCGGCCGCCACGGCCCGGTCGACGTCAGCCTGATCCGCGAAGTCCACCTTCGCCCGGACTTCGCCGGTCGCAGGGTCGTACACGTCGCCGGTTCGCCCGGCCACGCGGGTGTCCGGCTTGCCGTCGATCCAATGGCTGATGCGTTCCGTCACGACGTCGGCTCCTTCTGTCGGGTCCTCGCACCCGAGTCTCAGGGCCCGCGCCACGCAGACGCCATCGGCAACGTGTACGGAGTCCCGCGTGCGGCCGTACAGTCTGTGCCTGCCCGGGCGGAAGGAGGCCGACGCCGGATGTACCCGACCGTCTCCGAGGTGCTCGCATTGCCGGCGCTGCGCCAAGGCCGCCCGCACGTCGTGGCGGGGAGCGCGGGCCTCGACCGGCCGGTTCGCTGGGCGCACGTGGCCGAGGTCGCCGACATCGCTCACCTGCTGCGCGGTGGCGAACTGGTGCTCACGACGGGCGTCGCGCTGCCCGACGACGGGCGCGCGCTGGCGCGCTACGTCACCGACCTCGCGGACGTGGGCGCGGCCGGCGTGGTCGTGGAGCTCGTGCGGCACTGGAACGACCGGCTGCCGCGGGCGCTGGTCGAGGCGGCCGAGCAGCGCGGCCTGCCGCTGGTCACGTTGTCGCGCGAGACCCGTTACGTCGCGGTCACCGAGGCTGTGAACGGGTTGATCGTCGACGCACAGGTCGCCGAACTGCGCGCCGCCGAGCGCGTGCACGAGACGTTCACGGCGCTGACCGTCGCGGGCGCCGAACCGGGGGTGGTGCTCGGCGAGGTGGCGCGGCTGACCGAGCAACCCGTGGTGCTGGAGACGCTCGCACACGAAGTGCTCGCCTTCGACACGGCCGGCACCGATCCCGGTGAGCTGCTCACCGGCTGGCCGGCCCGCTCGCGCGTGGTGCAGCTGGGCGAGCGGACGGGGTACCACGCCGGCGCGGGCTGGCTCGTGACCGTGGTGGGTGCCCGCGGCCACGACTGGGGCCGGCTCGTGCTCGTCTGCGCGGATCCGCCGCCGCACCGCTACCGCGTGGTGGCCGAGCGGGCGGCGTCGGCGCTGGCCGTGCACCGGCTCGTCGCGCGCGACACCGACACGCTGGAGCGGCAGGCGCACCGCGCCGTGCTCAGCGAACTGCTGGCCTCACCCGCGCCGTCGGCGGAGCTGCTCGCCCGGGCATCGGCGCTCGCCGTGCCGCTGACCGGGCGGCAGCTGGTCGGCCTGGCGTTGCGGCCGCGCCTCACCGCGACGAACCGGCCCGCGCTGTCGACGCCGCCGCTGCTGCGCGAGCTCGCCGAGGCGACTGTGCTGGCCGCGCGCCGGGCGAAGGTGTCGGCGCTGGTCGCGGCCGACGAAGCGGGCGTACGCGCACTGCTCGCGCTGTCGCCGGACGCCGCCACGGACGCCGTCGTCACGCGGCTGGCGGCCGACATCCACGAAGCGCGGGCGAGCGCACCCGCCGTGCTCGCCGTCGGCACGACGGCGAGCGGGCCGGCCGAGGCCCGCCGGACGCTGGTCGAAGCGGCGCAGGTGGCCGCTGCGGCGTTGGCGGAGAACGTCGAGCGGCCGGTGCACCGCCTGCGCGACGTCCGGCTGCGGGGCCTGCTGCACCTGCTCGCCGACGACGAGCGGGTCACGGCGTTCGCGGCGCGCGAGCTCGGCCCACTGCTGCAGCGCGACGCGGCCTCCGGAAGCCGGCTCGTGCAGGCGTTGCGTCACTACTGTGCGCACGGGGGCAACAAGTCGGCAGCGGCCGTCGCCGCACACACGTCACGGACGGCGTACTACCAGCAGCTCGCACGGATCGAGCAGGTGCTGGGTGTGCGGCTGGAAGACCCTGAGTCGATGCTGTCGCTCTACGTCGCGCTCCTCGCGCACGACCTCACCCAACCGACCCTTCCGGGGGAGGAAAGCTCACCCGGACGAGGAACACAGTGATCAGCTACCCGCTGCCGATACCCGAAGTATGGTGTTTTCTTCCTTCGCTCCGATCGCGGCAGCCGTGCTCGGTTTCGGCGGGATCGCGGCGCCGCAGGCCCCGGCCGCCGCGCTTCAGCTGACCCTGCACGAAACGACCGGGCGCGTCAGCGCTGCGTCGCTGACCTGCGACCCCACGGGCGGCACCCACCCGAAGGCCGCTGAAGCGTGCGCGACGCTCGAGGCCGCGAACGGCGACATCTCACGGATCAAACCTCGCCTGCAGCGCTGCACGATGATCTACGCACCGGTCGACGCCGCGGCGTTCGGCACGTGGCACGGCCACGCGATCACGTTCCACACGACGTTCCCGAACCGGTGCTCCGCCGACGCGCAGACCGCGGGCGTGTTCGGGTTCTGACCGTAGAGCGGGGATTCCGCACATCTCGGGCCCTGGTCCGGCTGGTCGAGCGAAAATCGGTCAGGCCGGCAGTGTCACGCGGATCCGACACCCCGGCGCCCCGCCCGCAACCGTCGCGGCCGCAGGCTCGACGACGCCGATCGTCCCGCCGTGGAGCTCCACGACCCAGCGCGCGATCGCGAGCCCCAGCCCGGTGCCGCCGCCGCCCGCGCGTTCGCCGCGGGTGAAGCGTTCGAACACGCGATCACGGTCGGCGACGGGAATGCCGGGGCCCTCGTCGCGGACCTCGATCCGCGCCTCGCCCGGCCCGACGACCGCGTGCACCTCCACCGAACCGCCTGCGGGGCCGTGGCGGGCCGCGTTTTCCAGCAGGTTCACCACGACCTGGTAGAGCCGTTCGCGGTCGGCCGTCACGGTGGCGCCCGGTGGGGACACGGATACGGCGAAGCGCACGCCGCGCCCGGCCGCCGCCGCCATGGCCTCGGCTTCGGCCGCGACCTCGGCGAGCAGCTCTTCGAGCGCCACCGGCGAAAGGTCCAGCGGCAGCGTCCCCGCGTCGATGCGCGAAAGGTCGAGCAGTTCGGTGACGAGCCTGCCGAGGCGCTCGGTCTGGTTCAACGCGGTGCGCAACGTGGCGGTGTCCGGGGAGGCGACGCCGTCGACGAGGTTCTCCAACACCCCGTTCAACGCGGTGATCGGGGTGCGCAGCTCGTGCGACACGTTCGCGATGAGCTCGCGCCGCTGCCGTTCGGCGGTGGCCAGGTCGGCGGCCATCTGGTTGAACGCGTGCGCCAGCGAACCGACCTCGTCGCGTGCGGTCGCGCGGATGCGGCGAGGGTAGTCACCCTTGGCCATCGCGCGGGCCGCAGCCGTCATCTCGCGCAGCGGACGCGTCATCCCGTGGGCCAAGATCTGCGACGTGACCAGCGCGATGAGCATCGCGGTCACCGTCGTCGCGGGTGGCAGCCAGCCGATCCGGGCCCAGAAGAAGAGGAACGCGATCGCGCCCGCAACCAGCATGAGGATCGCCAGCTTGAGCTTGATCGAACGGATCGGGTCGAGCGGTCTCGGCAGCAAGTCGACGACCTTCGACAGCGCCACCTTCACGTCGGCACCTCCAGCGCGTAGCCCACACCGTGAACGGTGCGGATCAGGTCGGCGCCGAGCTTGCGCCGCAAGGCTTTGATGTGGCTGTCGACCGCACGGGTCCCCGAGCCACCCGCAGGCTCAGCCCAGTCCCACACCTCGCTCAGCAGCCGTTCACGCGGCTGGACCGCCCGCGGCCTCCGCGCGAAGTGCACCAGCAGGTCGAACTCGATCGGCGTCAGCTGCGCCGCGACGCCGCCGCGAGCCACCCGCCGCTGCTCGATGTCGATCTCCAGCTCCCCCAGCACGATCCGCTCGGGCGCCGCCGCCAGCGCCGACCGTTCGACCCGGCGCAGCAAGGCGGCCACGCGAGCGCTCAGCACCCGCATCGAAAACGGCTTGGTGAGGTAGTCGTCGGCACCGACCCCGAGCCCGACGAGCAGGTCCGTCTCGTCGGCCCGTGCGGTGAGCATCAGAATCGGCACGGGCCGCCGCGCCTGGATGCGGCGGCACACCTCGAGCCCGTCGAACCCCGGGAGCATCACGTCGAGCACCACCAGGTCGGGGCGGCCTTCGGCCTCAGCCGCGACCGCCGCCGGACCGTCGTGTGCGAGGTCGACGGCGTACCCCTCGGCCCGCAGCCGTGCGGCGATCGACGCGGAGATCGTGTGGTCGTCCTCGACGACGAGCACCCGTCGTCCCCCGAGACCCACACCGCCCACCCTGTCCATACCGCTGACTCTAGGGAACCGCCGAGGAGCCCATCCGGGTGAGCTGTGGAGATCTTGTGGAGATGTGTCACCCGAGTTACCAGGGTGTTCCGACGGTAGTGTGACGCACGTCATGCACGGACCAGACGCGGAGCGCAATCGACAGTCTGCGCCGAGGGCGTCCGAAGAGTGAACAGTCTGCCTCTGCCACCCGCGCGCACGCGGCGAGCACCATGCCGCAATGGAGCCCACGACACAGGCGCACACCGACGGCCGGGTGGACCTGCCCGACGTCCGGTCTCTCGAGGGCAGCCGGTTCTTCAACGACGAGCTGGCTCCGGTCCCGGTCGCCAAACGCGGCTGGACTACCTACAACTACTTCGCGCTCTGGATGGGGATGGCGCACAACATCCCCAGCTACGCCCTCGCGGCGTCGCTGATCGCGCTCGGCATGAACTGGGTGCAGGCGCTCATCACGATCACCATCGGCAACCTCATCGTGCTGGTCCCCATGCTGCTCAACAGCCACGCCGGCACCAAGTACGGCATCCCGTTCCCCGTGTTCGCCCGCGCCTTCTACGGCCTGCGCGGCGCCAACTTGGCCGCGCTGCTGCGCGCGTTCATCGCGTGCGGCTGGTTCGGCATTCAGACGTGGGTGGGCGGAGAGGCGATCTACGTGATCGTCGGGCGGCTCGCCGGCTCGGACTGGCGTGACTCCGCCGTGGTCTGGGGGCAGCACTGGACGCTGTGGCTCAGCTTCGCCGTGTTCTGGATCGGGCAGATGCTCATCATCTGGCGCGGCATGGAAGCGGTGCGGAAGTTCGAGAACTGGACGGCGCCACTCGTGTCCGTCGGCTTCCTCATCCTGCTCGGCTACGTGCTGGTCAAAGCCGGCGGTCTCGGGCCGATCCTCGCCGACGGCGGCAAGCTCGGCTGGGGGCCGGACTTCTGGAAGGTCTTCGCGCCCTCGCTCATGGCGATGATCGCGTTCTGGTCGACGCTCTCACTGAACATGCCGGACTTCACGCGTTTCGGCGGAAGCCAGCGCAAGCAGATGCGCGGCCAGATCCTCGGCCTGCCGACGACGATGACCTTCATCGCGATCGTCGCCATCCTGACGACGTCGGGCGGCCACGTGCTCTACGGCCAGGACATCTGGGATCCCGCGCAGCTCGCGGACAAGTTCTCGAGCCCGGTCGTGGTGGTCGTCGCGCTGGTCGCGCTCGTGCTGGCGACGGTGTCGGCGAACCTCGCGGCCAACGTCGTGAGCCCGTCCTACGACTTCTCCAACGCCTTCCCCAAGCGCATCACGTTCGCGCTCGGCGGCCTGATCACGGGGATCATCGGCATCGTGATCCAGCCGTGGCGGCTGTATTCCGACCCGAACATCTACATTTTCGCCTGGCTCGGGTTCTACGGCGGCCTTCTCGGTTCCGTCGCCGGCGTCCTCGTCGCCGGCTACTGGGTGGTCAACCGGACGCGGCTGCGGCTGCGTGATCTCTACACCCGCGAGGGGATCTACTGGTTCCGCGGCGGCTGGAACTGGCGCGCGCTCGTGGCGACGCTGGTCGGCGCGGTGCTCGCCGTCGGCGGCGCCTACGGCGGCCCGTTCCCCGCGGACGGTCTCATCCCGTTCCTCAAACCGCTCTACGACTACAACTGGGTGATCGGTTTCGCCGGCGCGCTCGTCGTCTACGTGCTACTCGCCCTGCCCATCACGAAGGAGGAGACAAGTGAGCGAGAAGGTCCGAGCCGGATTGATCCAGCAGCGGTGGACCGGTGACAAGGAGTCCATGATCGCCAATGCCGTCGACGCCATCGGCAAGGCGGCCTCCCAGGGCGCCCAGGTCATCTGCCTGCAGGAGCTGTTCTACGGCCCGTACTTCTGCCAGGTCCAGGACGCCGACTACTACTCCTACACCGAGGCGATCCCGGACGGCCCGACGACGAAGGTCATGCAGGAGGTCGCCGAGCGCCACGGCGTGGTCCTGATCGTGCCGATGTACGAGCACGAGCAGCCGGGTGTCTACTACAACACCGCGGCGGTGATCGACGCCGACGGAACGTACCTCGGCAAGCACCGCAAGAACCACATCCCCCAGGTGAAGGGATTCTGGGAGAAGTTCTACTTCCGGCCCGGCAACCTCGGCTACCCGGTGTTCGACACGGCGGTGGGCCGGATCGGCGTGTACATCTGCTACGAACGGCACTTCCCGGAGGGCTGGCGCGCACTTGGCCTGGCGGGTGCGAAGATCGTGTTCAACCCCTCGGCCACGAGCCGGGGCCTGTCGGAGTACCTGTGGCGCCTGGAGCAGCCGGCAGCCGCGGTCGCGAACGAGTACTACGTGGGCACGATCAACCGCGTCGGCGTGGAACCCTTGGGCGACAACGACTTCTACGGTCAGTCGTACTTCGTGGACCCGCGCGGGCAGCTCGTGGGCGAGGCCGCGTCGGACACCGACGAGGAGATCGTCGTCCGCGATCTCGATCTCGGTCTGCTCGCCGAGGTGCGCGACCTATGGGCGTTCTACCGCGATCGCCGCCCCGACAGCTACGGACCACTGACGGAGGCCTGATGACCACGCTGATCACCGGTGGCCAGGTCGTCTCACCCGCGGGGGCTTCACTCGCCGACGTGCTGGTGGACGGCGAGCGTATCGCCGCTGTCGCCGAACCCGGCGCGCTCACCGGCGACGAGACGATCGACGCCGCCGGCAAATACGTGCTGCCCGGCGGGATCGACGCGCACACCCACATGGAAATGCCGTTCGGCGGCACGCATTCGGTGGACACGTTCAAGACCGGCACCACCGCGGCGGCGTGGGGTGGCACGACCACCATCATCGACTTCGCCGTGCAGGCCAAAGGCACGTCGTTGCAGTCCACGTTGGACAAGTGGCACTCGAAGGCCGACGGCAATTGCGCGATCGACTACGGGTTCCACATGATCATGTCCGATGTGAACGAATCGACGCTCAAGGAAATGCAGTCCTGTGTGGACGCCGGCGTCGGGTCGTTCAAGATGTTCATGGCCTACCCCGGCGTGTTCTACTCCACCGACGGCGAGATCTTGCTGGCGATGCAGAAGGCGCGCGAAATCGGCGCGACGATCATGATGCACGCCGAGAACGGCATCGCGATCGACCAGCTGGCGGCGCAGGCCGTCGCGGCGGGCCACATCGACCCGGTTCAGCACGGGCTCACGCGGCCGCCGCAGCTGGAGGGCGAAGCGACGTCGAGAGCCATCGCGCTGGCCGCGGTCACGGGGGCACCGCTGTACATCGTGCATCTCTCGGCGGCGCAGGCGCTCGCCGCCGTCGCGGAAGCGCGCGACGGCGGGCAGAACGTGTTCGCGGAGACGTGCCCGCAATACCTGTATCTGTCCATCGAGGACTTGGCCCGCCCGGATTTCGAGGGGGCCAAGTTCGTGGCTTCTCCGCCGCTGCGGGAAAAGGAGCACCAGGCCGATCTGTGGCAGGGGCTGCGAACCAACGACCTGTCGGTGGTGTCGACCGACCACTGCCCCTTCTGCTTCAAGGACCAGAAGGAACTCGGCCGCGACGACTTCCGGGCGATCCCCAACGGAATGCCGGGCGTCGAGCACCGCATGGACCTGCTGCACCAAGGCGTGGTCTCCGGCGAGATCTCACTGGGCCGCTGGGTCGAGACGTGCTCGGCGACGCCGGCGCGCATGTTCGGGCTGTATCCCCGAAAAGGCGTGATCGCCCCCGGGTCCGATGCGGACATCGTGATCTACGACCCGGCGGCGACACAGACCCTGTCCGCGGCCACCCACCACATGAACGTGGATTACTCGGCGTACGAAGGGTTCGAGCTCACGGGGAAGGTCCACACGGTACTGTCCCGCGGGCGCGTGGTGGTGTCGCCGTCCGGGTTCGGCGGATCGCCCGGCCACGGCCGGTTCCTGACCCGTGACCTCAATCAGTACTTGAACTAAGGGGCCCGACGTGGATTTCGGGATCGTGCTGCAGACCGACCCGCCGGCGGCCGACGTCGTGCGGCTGATGAAGGCGGCCGAAGACCAGGGGTTCCGCTACGGCTGGACGTTCGACTCGTGCGTGCTGTGGCAGGAGCCGTTCGTGATCTACTCGCGGATCCTGGCGGAGACCTCGTCGCTGGTCGTGGGGCCGATGGTGACGTCGCCGGCCACGAGGGACTGGTCGGTGATGGCGTCGACGTTCGCCACGCTCAACGACATGTACGGCAACCGGACCGTGTGCGGCATCGGCCGCGGCGACTCGGCACACCGGGTCGTCGGCAAGCCACCGTCCACTCTGGCCACGGTGCGCGACTGCATGCGGGTCGTGAAGGACCTCGCCGAAGGCCGCGAGGTCACCATGAACGACACCGCCGTGCGCCTGCCGTGGGTGCGCAACGGACGGCTGGAGATGTGGATGGCGGGCTACGGGCCGAAAGCGCTGAAAACGGTCGGGGAACATGCCGACGGGTTCATCCTGCAGTGCGCCGACCCCGCCATCGCGCGCTGGACGATCGGCTCGGTGCGCGACGCCGCGCGGGCGGCAGGGCGGGATCCGGGCGGCATCACGTTCTGTGTCGCCGCACCCGCATACGTCGGCGAAGATCAGGCGCACCAGCGCGAGCAGCTGCGCTGGTTTGGGGGGATGGTCGGCAACCACGTCGCGGACCTGGTGGCGCGCTACGGCGATTCCGGGCCGGTGCCCCACGAGCTCACCGACTACATCCGCGCCCGCACCGGATACGACTACAGCCACCACGGCCGCGCCGGCAACCCGTCGACGGACTTCGTGCCCGACGACATCGTCGACCGCTTCTGTCTGCTCGGCCCGGCCGCGGCGCACATCGCGCGGCTGCAGGAGCTCGCGGAGCTCGGCGTGGACCAGTTCGCGTTGTACCTCATGCACGACCGGCGTGAGGAAACGCTGGCCGCGTACGGAACCCAGGTCGTCGGGAAGCTCACGGCCTGAGCTTCCGCTGACGCTCCGGCCGGCGGTTCACGGCGGTCCGGCGGTCCGTATTCCCGCCGTCCCGCCGCACCGCAGGGCTCAGTCGACGATGGCCTGATACACCAGCTGCCGCAGTTGCTGCCGGATCGGGTGGGTGCTCGAGGGGAGCAACTGGGTGTAGAAGGCGACCGTCAGGTCTTCCACCGGATCGACCCAAAACGCCGTCGACGCGGCGCCGCCCCAGGCGTATTCACCGGGGCTGGACAGGGTTTTCGCCTTGACCGGGTCTTCGAGCACGGAGAAGCCCAGGCCGAAGCCGAAGCCGTCGAACGGCATCTCGGCGAAGAGGGGACGGCCGTAGGCTTCGAGGTCGACGTGGCCGGGCAGATGGTTACTGGTCATGAGGTCGACGGTGCGTGGGCCGAGGACGCGCACGCCGTCGAGTGCGCCACCGCGCAGGAGCATTTGCGTGAACCGGTGGTAGTCGGCGGCCGTGGACACGAGGCCGCCGCCGCCGGAAAAGCAGGCCGGGCGGCTGGAGCCGAGCGCGCCGAACGCATCGTTGCGGACGGCGAGTTGGGTGCGCGGCTGCGGGACGTAGAGGGCCGCCAGCCGGTCGGTGTCCTTCGTCCAGAAGCCGGTGTCGGTCATCCCGAGCGGGCCGAAGACGCGCTCGGCGAACACTTCGTCCAGCGGTTTGTCCGCGAGCACCTCGACGAGCCGGCCGAGGACGTCGGTGGCCACGGAGTAGTTCCACTCGCTGCCGGGCTGGAAGACGAGCGGGAACTCGGCCCACGCGCGGCTGCACGCGGCGAGGTCGAGCCCCGGCGGGGTACCCCACTCGTAACCCGCGGCGCGGTAGATCGCGTCGATCGGGTGCGTGTGGTGGAAGCCGTAGGTGAGCCCGGCGGTGTGCGTGAGCAGGTGCCACAGGCGGATCGGCTCCGTCGCCGCCTCCGTGACGGGCCGCAGCGCCGAGCCCTTCGTGTACACGCGCGGCGCGGCGAACTCGGGCAGCCACTCGGCGATCGGGTCGGTCAGGTCGATCCGGCCCTCTTCGACGAACGTCATGGCCGCCACCGAAGTGATCGGCTTCGTCATCGAGAAGATCCGCCAGATCGTGTCGTGCTCGACGGGTTTGCCCGCCTCCACGTCCCGGTTCCCGTGGGCAGCGACGTGGACGATCCGCCCGTGCCTGCTCACCACGGCGAGGTAGCCGGGCAGTCGCCCGTCGTCCACGTACGCGTCGAAGTGCCGGTCGATCCTCGTGAGCCGGTCGGGGTCGAAACCCGCCGCGGCCGGGTCGGTCTCCACGTTCATGCCGCGAGACTAACCGTTCTCGCGGGCTCGCTCAGCGGCCTTCTCCTCGCGCCACGCCTCGTCGTTCTTGCCTTCTCGCCAGTATCCGGAGATCGACAGCGACTCCTTCGGCACGCCCCGCTCGCCGAGCAGGTACCGGCGCAGCTCGCGCACGAATCCGGCCTCGCCGTGCACGAACGCGTGGACGCCTTCACCCGGCCACGGCAACGCCTTCACCTCGGCGGCGAGGTCGGCACCGGCCGAGCGGTGCAGCCAAGTGATCTGCGCGTCAGCCTTGGTCACGAGCGGCTGTTCCTCCGCCGCGTCGGCCACCAGCAGGAACGCGTGGACCCGCGCCCCGGACGGCATCGCTTCGAGCGACGCGGCAATGGCCGGCAGCGCGGCCTCGTCGCCCACGAGCAGGTGCCAGCTCGCGTCGGGACGCGGCGCGTACGCCCCACCCGGGCCGCCGAGGAGCAGCTCGTCGCCCGGCTGCGCGCGCATCGCCCACGGCCCGGCGAGCCCCGTGTCGCCGTGGACCACGAAGTCGAGCACCAGCTCGCCGGCCGCTTCGTCGTAGGACCGCACCGTGTACGAACGCATCCGCGGGGCCTGCTCGCGCGGCAGCTCCGCGCGGATGCGTTGCAAGTCGAACGGCTCCGGATACTCGACCCCCGGCGCCCTGAAGATCACTTTCACGTACGCGTCGGCGAACTCGTTGGGCGTGAACTCGCGCAGGCCTTCGCCGCCGGCCACGATCCGGATCATGTGCGGGGTGAGGGTTTCCTTGCGCAGAACGATCAGCCGCACTGCCGGCCTTCCCTTGCGTGCCGGAGCTTCGGCCATCGGACACCACCTGTTCGCTAAGGCTTTCCTAATCTGCCCCCACCGTACGCGCAAGCCGCCCGCTCCGGCGAGCAGTCCCGGTCACGCCGCCGCGCGCGGATCGCTCACCCGCGTGTTCTGAAACGCCGTGATCAGCCAGCCCGACGCCTCGCGGACCAGCACGAACGTCAGCGTGCTCGCCCGACCCTGCGCCGCGGCGTCGCCGCCGTCGAGCGACGAGCCGCCGCCGGCCACGACGATCGCGACATCTTCGCGCGGAAACCGCACCGACGCGTCGCCGAACCCGCCGATCTTCGAACCACGCAGCGGACCTTCGAACAGCGCGCGATGAGAGCTTTCGATCTGTCCCCGGCCCGGCATCGCGAGTCCGAACCAGGTCACGTAGTCGGCGTCTTCGGTGAACAGCGCCCCGTACGCGGTGGCGTCTCCACTGTTCCAGGCCTCGCCGAGCCGTTCGAGCACGGCGAGAACTTCTTGCTTGGCAGTCATGGTGCGCTCCTTGTCGAACAGTGTTCGTCTAAACGAACACTGTTTTACTCACGAACACCGTTCGCGTCAAGCTCGAGCTGGACTACGCTGATCGCCATGACCGTTCCGCCCCCGCCGTGGCGCCGTGCGCCCAACCCGCGCCGGCGGGCCGAAAAGCCCGTGCTGTCAAGGGAACTGGTCGTGAAGACGGCGCTGGCGATCCTCTCCGCCGAGGGCCTCGAAGCCGTCTCGATGCGGCGCGTGGCCCAGCAGCTGCAGACCGGGCCGGCTTCGCTGTACGCGCACGTGGCCAACAAGGAGGAGCTCGGCGAACTCATGCTCGACGCCGTGCTCGGCGACGTACCGGTGCCCGAGCCGGACCCGGCCCGCTGGACCGAGCAGGTGAAGGAGCAGGTGCGCGAACAGGTACGGGCGATGGTCGCGTACCCGGGCATCGCCAAGGTCGCATGGAACACGCCGGCGCCCGTCACGCCCCACTCACTGCGCCAGGGCGAAGCGATGCTCAAGATCTTGCGTGCCGGTGGTCTGAACCTCCGGCAGGCGGTGTACGCCGGTGATGCGTTGAGCCTGTATGCCAAGGCGTACGCGTACGAGGCGAGCAGCTGGACGTTCGGCGACTACGACGAGGCCGAAGTCGCCGAACGCGGGCGCCAGGTGGCGGACTACATGGGGTCGCTGCCCGAGGGGGCGTTCCCGAATCTGCTGCACGCCGGGGAGTTCTTCGGTGAGAACACCAGCGAGGAACGCTTCGAATTCGCTCTCGCGATGTTCGTCGGTGGCCTGGCGGCGCTGGTCAAGGGATGAGCACGATCTTGCCGCGCGTGTGTCTCCGCTCCAGCTCGCGGTACGCGTCCTGTACCCGAGCGAGCGGGTAGGTCGCGGCGATCGGCACTTCGAGCAGGCCCTTGTCGACGAGCGCCGCCAGGTCGCGCACGACTTCGGCGGTCGCGGCAGCCGCGTTGCCTTCGGTCTTGACGTTGTACTTCTCCGCCGCGGCGAAGTCGATCACGGTGTCGATCCGTCCCGTGTAGACACCCAGGCGCAGCGCGAGGTCCACGTACCCCTGCCCGTAGGTGTCGATGAACGCGTCGACCTTGCCGCCGGTGACCTCGCGGATCCGGTCTTCGAGCCCCTCACCGTAGGCGACGGGGACCACGTCGTGCTCCTTGAGCCAGGCGTGGTTGGCCTCGCTCGCGATGCCGACCACGGTCGCACCGGTGAGCTTGGCCAGCTGCACCACCAGCGAGCCGACACCGCCCGCGGCTCCGGACACGACGACGGTGTCGCACTCACGCACGTGCGTGGCCCGCACTGCCGCGTACGCGGTGGTACCGGCGACGAACAGCGCGCCCGCGACCTCCCACGGCACACCGGCGGGCTTCGGCGTCAGATCCGCCGCCTCGACGACGGCGAACTCGGCCTGGCTGGACCGCGTGTTGACGAAGCCGACGACTTCGTCGCCGACCTTGATCTCTCCGACGCCTTCGCCGAGTTCCGCGACCACGCCCGCGAGGTCACTGCCCTGGCCCGACGGGAACGTCGATGGCCACCGCTGCGCGAACGCGCCTTCTCGGATCGCGGCCTCCCCCGGGTTGATGCCGGCGGCTTTGACCTGCACGAGCACCTGACCGGGCCCCGGCACCGGCCGTGGAACCTCCTCCACTCTCAGCACGTCGATTCCGCCGTATTCGCTGTACCTGACCGCCTGCGGCATACGCGACTCCCTCGTCAGTCGATACTTCGACCAACGAACCATCAACCGCGTTTATGCCCGGTCCGGCGAAAATTCAGCCGATCAGACGGCGGACGATGCCATCGGCGAGCAGCCGGCCGCGGTCCGTCAGCACCGCGCGACCACTGTCCAAAGCGGACGGTTCCAGCAGTCCTTCCGAAGCGGCGGCGCGAGCTTCGGCGACGCCAGCGGTGTCGAGCGCGTCGAGCGGAAGCCCTTGGACGATCCGCAGTTCGAGCATCACGCGTTCGAGGTGGCGGTCCTCGGCGGTGAGAAGTTCGCGGCCGGCCTCGGGGCTGCGGCCCTCGGCGAGCAGCGACGCGTACTTGGCCGGATGCTTGACGTTCCACCAGCGCACGCCACCGACGTGACTGTGCGCGCCGGGGCCCGCACCCCACCAGTCGCCGCCCTGCCAGTAGCCGAGGTTGTGACGGCAGCGCGCCGCGTCGTCCGCCGCCCAGTTCGACACCTCGTACCACGTCAGCCCGGCCGCCGACAGCACCGCGTCGATCAGCTCGTAGTCGGTGGCGAGCACGTCGTCGTCGGGCGCGGGCAGTTCGCCGCGGCGCACCCGGCGAGCGAGTGCCGTCCCCTCCTCGACGATCAGCGCGTACGCGGACACGTGGTCGACACCCGCCGACAGCACGGCGTCCAGCGATGCCCGCAGGTCCTCGGGCCGCTCGCCCGGCGTGCCGTAGATGACGTCGAGGTTCACGTGCTCGAACCCCGCCGCCCGGGCTTCGCGCGCCGCGTCGACGGGCCGCCCCGGCGTGTGCACCCGGTCGAGCACTTGCAGCACGTGCCGGGCCGCCGACTGCATCCCGAGCGACACCCGGGTGTACCCGGCCGCGCGGATCCGTCCGAAGAACTCAGCCGACGTCGACTCCGGGTTCGACTCCGTCGTCATCTCCGCGCCCGGCGCGAGGCCGAACGTCGCGCGCACCACGTCGAGTACCTCCGCCAGCCCGTCGGCCCCGAGCAGCGAGGGCGTGCCGCCGCCGACGAACACCGTCTGCGCCGCGGGCGGCGTGCCGAGCACGCGCGCGGCCAGCTCCAGCTCGCGGCGAAGGCCGTCCAGCCACGACCGCGGCGACGCCGCCGACCCCAGCTCGCCGGCGGTATACGTGTTGAAGTCGCAGTAGCCGCAGCGCGTCGCGCAGAAGGGCACGTGCACGTACACCCCGAACGGCCGACGACCCACCCCTTCGAGGGCGCTCTGGGGCAATCCGGACTCGATAAGATTTTCCACGGGCACGACATCTTCCACGGGCACGACATCTTCCACGGGCACGGCATCTTCCACGGGCACGGCGTCCATTGTCCCCGGTGTCCCGCCCGGCCCTCGGCCACCCGGGCGAAGCTTCGGCGGCCGAACGAACTGTCCCCGTACCGCCTCGCCGCCGGAACCAGCACGACACGGGCCGGAAGTACTCACCGGCGGCGGGCAAAACCCCAGGCAGACGACACCGGTCAGTCACAAACCGCGCCACGGCGCAAGCCCGGGGTGAGGCTTCTCCCACGATCCGGACGCGCCTGGACCACGTTCTGGACCCGTGGTTATCTGATCCGGTGAGTTTCGCCGGTGTTCTGCTCGTGGCGCGCCGCCACGTCGACTTGTTGCGCGTCGCGAGCGCGCTCTGCCGGCCTGTTCGCTGACTCCCGACGCCCGACCAGCCCACCACACCTGGACCGCCGGCGCCGGACCCGCCGCCACCCCCAGTGCCCGAGAAAGCGCTCGAGACACCGTGCCTGAAACGACACAGTGCCTGAACCACGGGCCAGGGACACCGGTGGAGCGGCGTGCCGGAGCCACGAACCCGGAGGACCCCATGGCCTCACCCACGCGCGAAACCCCCGCGAAGCGCCGTCCGCGGCAGAAGCGCGGCGAGGGGCAGTGGGCGCTCGGCTACCGCGAGCCGCTGAACCCCAACGAGCGTTCGAAAAAGGACGACCACCCGTTCAACGCCCTCGCGCGCATCGAGAACTACGCGCGCGGCGGTTTCGACTCGATCGACCCGGGTGACCTGCGTGGCCGGTTCCGCTGGTTCGGCCTGTACACCCAGCGCAAGCCGGGCATCGACGGCGGCCGCACCGCGACACTGGAGCCCGAAGAACTCGACGACCGCTTCTTCATGATGCGCGTGCGCATCGACGGCGGGCGGCTCACCACACAGCAGCTGGCCGTGCTGGCGGAGATCTCGCAGACGCACGCGCGCGGCACCGCCGACATCACCGACCGGCAGAACATCCAGTACCACTGGATCCAGATCGAAGACGTGCCCACGATCTGGCAGAAGCTCGAGAACGCCGGCCTCACGACCATGGAGGCATGCGGCGACAGCCCGCGCACCATGCTCGGCTCGCCGGTCGCCGGCATCGCTGCCGACGAGATCATCGACGGCTCGCCCGCCCTCGACGAGATCAAGCGCCGCTACATCGGCGACCCGCAGTTCGCCAACCTGCCGCGCAAGTTCAAGACGTCGGTCTCCGGACTGCAGGACGTGGCCCACGAGATCAACGACGTCGCGTTCGTCGGTGTCAACCACCCCGACCACGGCCCCGGCTTCGACCTGTGGGTCGGCGGCGGGCTCTCCACGAACCCGATGATCGGCCAGCGCCTCGGCGCGTGGGTGCCGCTCGACGAGGTGCCCGACGTGTGGGCGGGCGTCATCGGCATTTTCCGCGACTACGGCTACCGTCGCCTGCGGTCGCGCGCCCGCATGAAGTTCCTCGTGAAGGACTGGGGCGCGGAGAAATTCCGGGAAATTCTCGAATCGGAGTACCTCAAGCGCAAGCTCATCGACGGCCCCGCACCCGAAGTGCCCGCCACCCCGATCGACCACGTCGGCGTCCACGAGCAGGTCGACGGCAAGTTCTACGTGGGCGCGGCGCCGATCGCGGGCCGCGTGAACGGCGAGACGTTGTTGGGCGTGGCCAAGGCTGCGGAGCGCGCGGGTTCCGGACGCGTGCGGCTCACGCCGCAGCAGAAACTCGTCGTCCTCGACGTGCCGGGAGCCGAGGTCGAGGGGCTGGAGGCCGAGCTCACGGAGCTGGGGCTGCACACGAAGCCCTCACCGTGGCGGCGCAACGTGATGGCGTGCACGGGCCTGGAGTTCTGCAAGCTCGCGATCGTCGAGACGAAGGCCCGCGCGCAGGCACTCGTGGCAGACCTGGAAAAGCGGCTCGCCGACATACAGGCCGACCTGGAGAACCCGGTGACCGTGCACCTCAACGGCTGCCCCAACTCGTGCGCCCGCGTGCAGACCGCCGACATCGGGCTCAAGGGCCAGATCGTCACCGACGCCGACGGCAAGCAGGTCGAGGGCTTCCAGGTGCACCTGGGCGGCGGCCTCGGCGCCGACGCCGGGTTCGGCCGGAAGCTGCGCGGCCACAAGGTGCTCGCGGCCGACCTGTCCGACTACGTCGAACGCGTGGTGCGGGCGTATCTCGACGGCCGTGAGCCGGGCGAACGCTTCGCGCAGTGGGTCGCCCGCGCCGACGAGAGCGTGCTGCAATGACCACGCCCGAGCGGGCCGTGCCCTACTATTGCCCGTTCTGCGGTGACGAGGACCTGCGCCCCGCCGAAGGTGGCGGGTGGCTGTGCGGCAGCTGCCGGCGCGGGTTCTCGGTGAAGTTCCACGGACTGTCCCTACCTGAGGAGTCACTCGGATGACGGCCACAGCCGACTACCGGACCCTGGCCGAGCGCGCGGAGAAGGAGCTGGCCGGCGCGACGGCCGACGAGGCACTGCGCTGGACCGCCGAGACCTTCGGCGACGACTTCATCGTCGCGTCGAACATGCAGGACGCGGTACTGATCGACCTGGCGACGAAGGTCAAGCCGGACGTGAACGTGCTCTTCCTCGAAACCGGCTACCACTTCGCCGAGACCATCGGCACGCGCGACGCGGTGCAAACCGTGTACCCGGACGTGAACATCGTCAACGCCCAAGCCGAGCAGAGTGTCGCCGAGCAGGATGCCGAGTACGGCAAGGACCTGTTCGCCCGTGACGCCAACCAGTGCTGTTTCCTGCGTAAGGTCGTGCCGCTGCGCTCGACGCTGGCGAACTACTCGGCGTGGGTCACCGGCGTGCGCCGCGTCGACGCGCCGACCCGCGCGAACACCCCGATCGTGACCTGGGACGACCGCAACGGCCTCGTGAAGATCAACCCCATCGCCGCGTGGTCCGACGAGGAGTTCAACGGCTACATCCGCGACCACGGGATCCTCGAGAACCCCCTGGTTTCGGTGGGCTACCTGTCGATCGGCTGCGAACCGTGCACCGCGAAGGTAGCGCCGGGGCAGGACCCGCGCAGCGGCCGCTGGGCCGGCCAGGCGAAAACCGAGTGCGGACTGCACGGCTGATGGCGAACACAGAAGGATCCATGAGGACTCTGACTCCGTTTACCGGGGCCGCGCCCCAGACTCCCCCGACCGCGATCGCGACGGACAATCTCGCGGCGCTCGAATCCGAGGCCATCCACATCTTCCGCGAGGTCGCCGGCGAGTTCGACCGGCCCGTGATCCTCTTCTCCGGCGGCAAGGATTCGACGCTGCTGCTGCACCTGGCGATCAAGGCGTTCTGGCCCGCGCCGGTGCCGTTCCCGCTGCTTCACGTGGACACCGGCCACAACTTCGACGAGGTCATCGAGTTCCGCGACCGGGTCGTCGAAAAGCACGGGCTGCGGCTGGTCGTGGCGAAGGTACAGGACTGGATCGACGACGGGCGCCTCGAAGAGCGCGCCGACGGCATGCGCAACCCGCTGCAGACCACGCCCCTGCTCGACACGATCGCGGAGAACAAGTTCGACGCGGTCTTCGGCGGCGGGCGCCGCGACGAGGAACGCGCGCGGGCGAAGGAGCGGATTTTCAGCTTGCGCAACGCGTTCGGCCAGTGGGAGCCGCGCCGGCAGCGCCCGGAACTGTGGAACCTCTACAACGGACGCCACCGCCCGGGCGAGCAGGTGCGCGTGTTCCCGCTGTCCAACTGGACCGAGGCGGACGTGTGGAACTACATCGCCCGCGAGAAGGTCGAACTGCCGTCGATCTACTATGCGCACAAGCGCGCGGTGTACCAGCGCGACGGTATGTGGCTTTCGGAGGGGCCGTGGGGCGGCCCGCGTGAAGGCGAAACCGTGCGCGAGCTTTCCGTGCGGTACCGGACCGTCGGCGACGGTTCGTGCACCGGCGCGATCGAGTCCACCGCGGTCACCGTCGAAGAGGTGATCGCGGAGGTCTCGGCGTCGCGGCTGACCGAGCGCGGCGCGACGCGCGCGGACGACCGGATGTCGGAGGCCGCCATGGAGGACCGCAAGCGGGAGGGCTACTTCTGATGAGTTCGCTGCTGAGGCTCGCCACGGCGGGCAGCGTCGACGACGGCAAGTCCACCCTCGTCGGGCGCTTGCTGTACGACACGAAATCCGTGCTGGCCGACCAGCTCGACGCCGTCACGCGCGCGTCCGTCGACAAGGGACTGTCCACTCCGGACCTGTCACTGCTCGTGGACGGGCTGCGGTCCGAGCGTGAGCAGGGCATCACCATCGACGTGGCCTACCGTTACTTCGCCACGCCCAAACGGTCCTTCGTGCTCGCCGACACACCGGGACACGTGCAGTACACGCGCAACACCGTCACGGGCGCGTCGACCGCGCAGCTGGCCGTGCTGCTGGTGGACGCGCGCAAGGGCGTCGTCGAGCAGACCCGGCGCCACGCCGCCGTCCTCGCACTGCTGGGCGTGCCGCGGCTCGTGCTGGCGGTCAACAAGATCGACCTCGTCGACTACGACGAGGAGACGTTCACCGTGATCGCCAAGGAGTTCACGGCGCACGCCGAGTCGCTGGGCTACCCGCGCGACGCCGTGGTCACCATCCCCGTTTCGGCGCTGGAGGGCGACAACGTCGCCACCACGTCGGAGCGCACGCCGTGGTACGACGGCCCGTCGCTGCTGGCGCACCTGGAGACGGTGCCGGTCGCACCGGACCCGCACGAGGCCGCGTTCCGCTTCCCCGTGCAGTACGTGATCCGCCCGCGCACGGCCGAGCACCTCGACTACCGCGGCTACGCGGGGCAGATCGCCGCCGGCACGGTGCGCCCTGGCGACGAGGTCGTGGTCCTGCCCGCGGGTCTGCGCAGCACCGTCGAGCGCATCGACACCGCCGACGGCCCGCTCGAAGAAGCCGGTGCCGGTGCGTCGGTGACGCTGCTGCTCGCCGACGACCTCGACATCTCACGTGGAGACTTGATCGCCGTCGCCGACCAGCAGCCGCAGGTCACCGACGAGCTCACGGCGACGTTGTGCTGGCTGTCGTCGAAGCAGCTCAAGGCGGGCGCGCGAGTGTTGGTGAAGCACGGCACGCGCACGGTGCAGGCGATCGTGTCCGAGCTGACGGCGCGCTTCGACGAGCAGACACTGTCCAGTGTGGACGCCCCGGAGTCGCTGGACCTCAACGACATCGGCCGCGTCGAGCTCCGGCTGGCAGAGCCGCTTGGCGTGGACGACTACGCCGCGAGCCCGCGCACGGGCGCGTTCCTCGTGATCGACCCGAAGGACGGCGACACCCTCGCCGCGGGGCTAGTCGGCGAACGGTTCGCGTGACGCCGCCCCTCGTCCCCGTCGCGCACGGCAGCCGCGACCCCCGCTCGGCCGCGACCGTGCGGGGGCTCGTGGAGCGCGTCCGCACGCAGGCGCCCGACGTCGAGGTGTACGAGTCGTTCCTGGACCTCTCACAGCCGCGGGTCACCGACGTGCTGCGCCGCCTCTACGAGCAGGGCCACCGGTCGGCCGTCGTCGTGCCGCTGCTGCTCGGCAGCGCCTTCCACGCGCGAGTGGATCTGCCCGCGCTCGTCGACGAGATCCAGGCCGGATGCCCGGGTTTCACGGTCACCGTCTCGGATGTGCTGGGCGTGGACCCGGCGCTGGAGGAGGTCGCGCTCGACCGGCTCACCGGCGCGGGTCTCGGCCCCGGCGACGGTGTCGTGGTGAGCGCCGTCGGGTCGTCCAACGCCGGAGCCAACGCGGTCGTCGCGGACCTCGCCGCACGCTGGGCGGCTGAGCTGGGCCTCCCGGTCAGCGAGGCCTTCGCGAGTGCGGCGCAGCCCGACGTGCCGGCAGCCGTTGCACGGCTGCGTGCGAACGGGGCACGGCGGGTCGTGGTGGCGTCGTGGTTCCTCGCACCGGGGCTGCTGCCCGACCGGATCGCAGTGCTCGCGCGCGAGGCCGATCCGGGCGTGTTCATCGCGGATCCGCTGGGGCCGGACCCGCGGGTAGCGGCCGCGGTGCTGCGCCGTTACGCGGACGCCCTCGAGCGCGTCCCGGTTCAGTAGCACCGCCCTGCCGAGGGTCAGTCCGCGCGCTCAATCCGCGGTTTGGGGCCGTGCCGGCAGATCTTCACCGTCTGCGCGTGGAGACGGGGCTGGAACGCGGGTGCACTTCACAGCGCCGGTCCCGCCGGATGTGCGAGGGTGGTGCCATGGTTGACGAACTGGTGCGCTACGGCGTGGTGGGCGGCACCGCCACGATCACTCTCGACTCCCCGCACAACCGCAACGCGCTGTCGGCACAGCTGCGCGGCGAGCTGCTCGACGCGCTCGGCAGGGCCATCGACGACGACGCGGTTCGGGTGATCCTCCTGACCCACACCGGCCCGGTCTTCTGCGCCGGCATGGACCTCAAGGAAGCCCGCGGTGCGGGCGCCGGCGACCAGGGCGTGAACGAGTTCCCGAAGATCCTCGATCGGATCTGGAGCAGCCCCAAACCCGTGGTGGCGCGGCTGGCCGGCCCGGCTCGCGCGGGCGGCATCGGCATGGTCGCCGCGTGCGACATCGCCATCGCCGCGCCGGAGGCGACATTCGCCTTCTCCGAGGTCCGCATCGGGGTCGTCCCGGCCGTCATTTCACTGACGGTGCTGCCCAGGGTGAGCCCCCGCGCGGCGCACGAGCTCTTCCTCACCGGCGACGTTTTCGACGCCCAGCGCGCCGTGGAGATCGGGCTGCTCAACGCCACGGTTCCGGCGACGGAGCTCGACGAGACCGTGCAGCGCTACCTGCGGTCGCTCACCCTCGGCGGCCCGAAGGCGCTGGCCGCCACGAAGACGCTGCTGAGCCAGCCGCGACCGGCCACGCCCGCCGAGGGATTCGCCGCCATGAACGAGTTCTCGGCCGGCTTCTTCGCGAGCGAGGAGGGGCAGGAAGGCATCCGGGCGTTCGCCGAGAAGCGCAAGCCGAACTGGGTGCCGGCCGACTGAGCCGAACGGCGCACGCGATCCACGGACGGGTCGCGTGCGCGGCTACGAGTCGGTGAGCACCACCGTCAGCCGCCAGGAATCCGCCTTGCCCCCGGACGGGCCCAGCGCGCGTTGCGCGTCGGACAGCACGCTCCGGATCGCCAGGTACGTCTTCGGGTCCGCGGTCCGCAACGCTTCCGACCCGGTCCAGATCAGCACGTGCTCCCCCGCCGGCAACCACGACAGGTCGGTGAGCAGGTCGTACAGCGCGTCGAGGTTCCGCCCGAAGTAGTCGGGAAACGACATCGCCCCCGCGATCGCGTCCAACGTGGACGCTTTGTCGACCGTCCCGCCGTCGACGATGTGCGGGTATGCGCCTCGCGCGAAGGCCTGGTCCGCGGCCACCTTCGCCTGTCCCCCCGCGGTCACCGGTTCGGGTCCACGACGACGAACGACGCGTAGTGGTCACCGGTGTAGAAAAGCTCCTTCTGCTGCCCCGTCACGAGCCGGCGCGGACCGCGATCCGGGCTGCCCGGCGTCTTCACCGTGTACTCGTGGTAGTAACCCGACTGCTTGCGCGGCAAGACCTTCTCACGATTCTGGAACACGACGTCGTCGTTGCGCGGGTAGGGGAACGGGCCGCCTGCCTCGATGAGCTTCCACGTGTCACGCACCTGCGAGGGCAGGCTCGACAGCGCCTCGACCGGAAGTCCGGAATCGCTGCCGGGCAGCTTCGCGGTGACGCCGGAGGCGCCCGCGGTGGCCGACGAGCTCGGCGTCGCGGGTGCGGACGACGAGCCGCCAACGGACTCCTTCACCAGCCAGCCCCCGAGCACCAGCACGAGGAGGCCGACGAGTGCGGCGGTGATCCGCCTTCGGTTGACCATGGTGCGCCAGCTTAGGAGTCGCGGCCGTCGTCGTCGCGCGCCGGGCCGAACCAGCGTGCGAATCGGCCCACGAGCTTGTCGATGACCCAGGCGGCGAGCAGGCACAGCGGCACGAGAACGACCATGACCAGCACGAACTGCACCGGGAACCAGGCCTGGGCGAGCCACAGCTCGACCCCGTCCCACCAGTTGGCCAGCCCGTTGAACACGAGTGTGAGACTACGCTCGCCGCACTGCGTGAGCGCGGCCAGGGGCGGTAGGTTGCTGCCATGTTCGCCGTATACGCGAAGGAACCCAACGCCGAGTCCCCGCTCGATTCCCTGGTCGTCGGCGAGCGGCCGGAACCCGAGGTACCCGAAGGCTGGGTCCGGGTGCACGTCAAGGCCGCGAGCCTCAACATGCACGACCTGTGGACGCTGCGCGGCGTCGGCATCAAACCCGACCAGTTCCCCATGATCCTGGGCTGCGACGGGGCCGGCACGCTCGACGACGGCACCGAGGTCGTGCTCCACTCCGTGGTCAACGCACCGGGCTGGCAGGGCGACGACACCGTCGACCCGAAACGCACGCTGCTCACGGAGAAGTACCAGGGCACGTTCGCCGACCAGGTCGTGGTGCCCGCGCGCAACGCCGTCCCGAAGCCGGCCGCGCTCACCTTCTCCGAGGCGGCGACGATGGGCACGGCGTGGCTCACCGCGTACCGCATGCTCTTCGTGAAATCGGGCCTGCGCCCGGGCCAGACGATGCTGGTGCAGGGCGCCTCGGGCGGTGTGTCCACGGCGCTGATCGCGCTGGGCCGCGCGGCGGGCTTCCGCGTGTGGGTCACCGGCCGCAGTGAGGAGAAGCGCGCGCTGGCCGAGGCCGTGGGCGCGCACCAGACGTTCGAATCCGGTGCGCGGCTGCCCGAGCGTGTCGACGCCGCGTTCGAGACCGTCGGCAAGGCCACGTGGGCCCACACCCTCAAGTCGCTCAAACCGGGCGGCATCGTCGTCGTGTCGGGCTCCACCAGTGGTCCGGACCCCTCGGCCGACCTGCAGCGCGTGTTCTTCCTGCAGCTGCGCGTCGCGGGTTCGACCATGGGCACGCGCGACGAGCTCGCTGACCTGCTGGCCTACCTCGACCTCAAGGGGATCAAGCCGCAGATCGGCATGGAACTGCCCCTCACCGAAGCCGCCGAAGGCTTCCGCGCGATGTCAGAAGGCGACACCGCGGGCAAGATCGTCTTCACGCGCTGACTCGGCGATCGGCTCCGGCCTGGGCTTTCCGTCTCGGGCGAGCCCGGGCCGGTGCGGAGACCGCGCTGTTCCTCACCGAGCCGACCACGACCACGGAACCTGCTGGCACACGAGGTCTAGCCGGATTGGTTACGTTTCGTGAATCGTCAACGTAGCGAGTTCGCAATCGGCTTGTTACCGCCGAAGTTCGACCAGAACTCAACCTTGACCGGTTAAACTGTAGACATGACCGCGTCGAAGCGGCCTGCACCGGCTGTCCGGAGCGGCCGGACCAGCACTGAGCCCGAGCCGATCCGGGTTTCCGTTCGACGCTTCGCCGGCGTGCGCACCCGGGTGCTCGAGGTCGGTCCTCCGGTCGCCGAGGCACCCAAGCGCTCACGCAAGCACGCCGTCGACACCTCCCGCGCGCCCCGGCTCGTGCTGCTGCACGGTTACTGCGACAGCGCCGACACCTGGCGGCCCGTGCTGCGGGAGTTCGCCACGGCGGGCGTCGCGGCCATCGCCGTGGACCTGCCCGGATTCGGCGACGCACAGCCGTTGCGGTCCGGACCGATGCTGCCGCAGTTCGACGCGTTCGTCGCGGCCGTGGTGCGGGAACAGGCCGTGCTCGGCCCGGTCGTGCTGGCCGGCAACTCGATGGGCGGCACGTTGAGCCTGCGGGCGGCGCAGAACCCGCGGCTGCCGGTAGTCGGTGTCGTGTCGATCGCCGCGCCGGGATTCGTCGATTCGTGGCTCGTCCGCACGGTCGCGCGCAATCCGCTGCCGTTGCGGCTGTACTCCGCGCTTCCCCTGCCGGTGCCCGGTTTCCTGGTCCGCGCCGTCGCCGAACAGGTCGTGCCGCGGCTGTTGTACGCCGACTCCGGCACTGCCGACGCCGGGCAGGTCCGCCGGTTCACCACGCTTTTTCCCGACTTCCGAGCCACGACGGCCCGGCTCGAGCAGGCGCGCCAGCTCGTCGCCGAGCTTGCCGACGCCTACGAGCTCGATCGCGTCCGCGTGCCGCTGCTCGTCGTCGCGTGCGGCAAGGACAAACTCGTGACCGCGGCCGCCGGACGGCGGTTGCACACGCTCGTACCGCACAGCCGCCTGCTCGTGCGCGAGGACTGGGGTCACTGCCCTCAGCTCGACGACCCGCCGGAGCTCGCTGAGCTGCTCACATTCTTCGCCGCGGGCACGGTCCGCGCGCATGGTGTCAAACCGGCGCGCACCATCGGTGACAGAGCGGACAGCGCCTAGTACGGTGCGCTGCCAGAGCCCGTGATCCGGGCTCGGCTCGCAACGGATGAGGAGACACCGATGACCGCTCCCCGCAACCTCGGAACAGGGGCTGGGATCTTCCGCCGCAAACCGATCGAAGACATCGAGACGACCGGGCAAGGCGGGCTTCAGCGCACCCTCGGGCTGCGGCAGCTCACGGCGATCGGTGTCGGCGGCATCATCGGCGCGGGCATCTTCTCGCTCGCCGGCGCCGTCGCCAACCAGACGGCCGGTCCGGCCGTGCTCATCTCGTTCGTCATCGCCGGCATCGCCAGCGCGGCCGCAGCGTTGTCGTACGCCGAGTTCGCCGGCCTGATCCCGCGCGCCGGCTCGGCCTACACGTCATCGCGGGCTTCCTGCCGATCGGCGAAGCCGCGGAGCTGACCAACATCGGCATCCTGCTGGCGTTCGTCGTGGTGTGCATCGCGGTCATCGTGATGCGTTACCGGCGACCGGACCTGCCGCGCACGTTCCGCACGCCCGGCATGCCCGTGGTGCCGATCATCGGTGTCGTGTTCTCGATCTGGCTGATCACGTTTCTCAAGCCCGAGACGTGGCTGCGGTTCGCGACCTGGTTCGTGATCGGGATGGCCGTCTACTTCGGATACAGCCGCCGCCATTCCCTGCTGGCGCGCGGCTCCACCGACGAGTCCACTTCGGACTGACGCGCGCGGCCGCCTTGGTCAGCGCACCCGGTCGAGCCGCTCGGCGGCCGCCCTGGCTTCGGCACGCAGGCGGGCCATCACGGACGCCGCCGAACCGTTGGCGGCGAGTGGGTAGGTCTGCCCGGCCCACAGCGACATCGCCTCCGGGTCGTCGGCCTTCGCGGCGGCCGCGCGGACCGGCTTCGACAAGTGGTGCAGCTGGGGGTACGCCGACGGCGCGCCGTCGGACAGCTCCCGCAGGACCCGGTTGACCATCCCGCGTGCCGGGCGGCCGCTGAACGCGCGGGTGAACGCTGTCAGCCGGCCACCTTCGGCCAATGCCCGGCGCTGCGGCGCCGCGGTGCCGGCTTCCGTCGTCTGCAAGAACGCCGTGCCGAGCTGCGCCGCCGACGCGCCGGCCGCGAGGACGGCCGCCACGTCGGCGCCGTGCACCAGCCCGCCCGCGGCGACGAGCGGCAGACTCGTGCGCGCTGAGACCAGCCGCAGCAAGGCGAGAAGGCCGTACTGTTCACCGCCGGCCGGGTCGTTCGCGTCGTCGGTGAAGAGCCCTCGGTGTCCACCTGCTTCGAAACCCTGGAGCACCAGCGCGTCGGCGCCCCGCGCGACCGCGACGTCGGCCTCCTCGGGGCTCGTGACCGTGACGGCGACCTGGCCGCCCGCCTCGTGCACCCGGTTCACCTCGGCCGACGCGGGCGCCCCGAACGTGAACGACACCATCGGCACCCGGTGGCGCACTGCCAGATCGAGCTTCGCCGGGTACTCGTCGTCGTCCCACGCCGGCTCGCCCGGCTCCACGCCGTAGCGCCGCGCCTGGGCCGCCAATCGCTCCCGGTGCGCGGCGAGGTCCGCGTCGGACCGGCTGCCGGGCACGAACAGATTCACACCGAACTTCCCGCCGGTCAGCTCCGACGTCCGCGTGAGCTTCTCGTCCAGCGCGGCCACCGAAAGGTAACCCGCGGCCAGGAAGCCGAACCCGCCGGCCGCCGTCACCGCGCCGATCAGCTCGGGCGTGGTCGGGCCGCCCGCCATCGGCGCGGCGATCACGGGAAACTCGAGGTCTTCGAACATGCCCCGAGCCTAGTCCCGGAGCAGGCCGGGTTCGCCCTCCTCGCCGTCCAGGACTCGTGAGTGGCGGTGCCGGTTAGAACCGGCGCGAACACTCACGAGCTGGAACCGGGTCGAGCGCCTCGCCCGTCGGGACCTGGGGTCGCGGGCGGATGAACGCGGTCGCCATCGCCACGTCGGGCAGAAGTCGTGATCCGCCGACCGTGAATACCTCGGCCGCTTCCGGGGTTACGGTGGGGCATGACCGCTGATCTGGAAGACGTCCGCCGGCTCTCGCTCCAGGAGCACGGACTGGCGACCATCTCGACCGTCCGGGCCGACGGCACGGTGCACTCGTCCGTCGTCAACGCCGGGGTGCTCGCCGATCCCGTCACGGGGCGGCCCGGCGTCGCGTTCGTGGCGGCCGGTGCCACGCTCAAGCTGAAGCTGCTGCGTAAGGCCGGCCACGCGACCGTGGTGTTCCGCCGCGGCTGGAACTGGGCGTCGGTGAGCGGTGCCACGCACCTGATCGGCCCCGACGACCCCGATGCCTCGTTCGACAGCGCCGGCCTGCCGAAGCTGTTGCGCGACGTCTTCACATCCGCCACCGGCACTCACGATGACTGGGACGAGTACGACCGCGTGATGGCCGCCGAACGCCGGGTGGCCGTGTTCGTCGCAGCCGACCGGATCACCTCCAACGGCTGAGGCGGCGAGGGGCGGACCCGCGAGGACTCGCCCCGCCGTCACTTCTTGCTCTTGCCGCTGTCCTCAGTGGACAGAGCCGCGACGAAGGCCTCCTGCGGGACCTCCACCCGGCCCACGGTCTTCATGCGCTTCTTGCCTTCCTTCTGCTTCTCGAGCAGCTTGCGCTTGCGCGAGATGTCACCGCCGTAGCACTTGGCGAGCACGTCCTTGCGCATCGCGCGGATCGTCTCGCGCGCGATGATGCGCGAGCCGACCGCGGCCTGGATCGGCACCTCGAACTGCTGGCGCGGGATGAGCTGGCGCAGCCGCGTGGCCATCCGGTTGCCGTAGCCGTACGCGGCGTCCTTGTGCACGATCGCCGAGAACGCGTCGACGGTTTCGCCCTGCAGCAGGATGTCGACCTTCACCAGGTCGGCCACCTGCTCCCCCGCCTCCTCGTAGTCGAGGCTGGCGTAGCCGCGGGTGCGCGACTTGAGGGTGTCGAAGAAGTCGAAGATGATTTCCGCGAGCGGGATGTGGTAGCGCAGCTCCACACGGTCCTCGGACAGGTAGTCCATGCCGAGCAGGGTGCCGCGCTTGCCCTGGCACAGCTCCATGATCGTCCCCACGAACTCCGCGGGCGCGAGGATGCTCACCTTCGACAGCGGCTCGTGGACCTCGGCGATCTTGAGCCCGGTCGGCCAGTCGGACGGGTTCGTGACCACGACCTCACTGCGGTCCTCCAGTACCACGCGGTACACGACGTTGGGTGCGGTCGAGATGAGGTCGAGACCGAACTCCCGCTCGAGGCGGTCACGCGTGATCTCCAGGTGCAGCAGGCCGAGGAAGCCACAGCGGAAGCCGAACCCCAGCGCCACGGACGTTTCGGGCTCATACGCCAGCGCGGCGTCGTTGAGCTGCAGCTTCTCCAGCGCTTCACGCAGCTCTGGGTAGTCGGAACCGTCGACCGGGTAGAGACCCGAGAAGACCATCGGCTTCGGCTCGCGGTACCCGGCGAGCGGCTCGGTGGCGCCGTTGCGCTCCGCCGTGACGGTGTCACCGACCTTCGACTGCCGCACGTCCTTCACGCCGGTGATGAGGTAGCCCACCTCGCCGACGCCGAGGCCCTTGCTGGCCTTCGGCTCGGGCGAGATGATGCCGACCTCCAGCAGCTCGTGCGTGGCGCCGGTGGACATCATGCGGATCTTCTCGCGCGGGGTGATCTTGCCGTCGACCACGCGGATATAGGTCACGACGCCGCGGTAAGTGTCGTAGACGGAGTCGAAGATCATCGCGCGGGCCGGGGCGTCCGGGTCCCCGACCGGTGCCGGGACCTGGCGCACGCACTCGTCCAGCAGCTCCGCCACGCCCATGCCGGTCTTGGCCGACACGCGCAGCACGTCGGACGGCTCGCAGCCGATGATGTGCGCGATCTCGGCGGCGTACTTGTCCGGGTCGGCCGAGGGCAGATCGATCTTGTTGAGCACCGGGATGATGTGCAGGTCGTTTTCGAGCGCGAGGTAGAGGTTCGCGAGCGTCTGCGCCTCGATGCCCTGCGCGGCGTCGACCAGCAGGATCGCGCCCTCGCAGGCCTCAAGGGCGCGCGAGACTTCGTAGGTGAAGTCGACGTGGCCGGGCGTGTCGATGAGGTGCAGCACATAGTCTTCGTCACCGCCCTTGCCGTCCTTGATCTTCCACGGCAGCCGCACGTTCTGCGCCTTGATGGTGATGCCGCGTTCGCGCTCGATGTCCATGCGGTCGAGGTACTGAGCGCGCATCGCCCGTTCCTCGACGACGCCGGTGAGCTGCAGCATGCGGTCCGCCAGCGTCGACTTGCCGTGGTCGATGTGGGCGATGATGCAGAAATTGCGGATCAACTCCGGCGGCGTGAAGGTGGTGTCGGCGAACGTCTTTGGCGCTGTCACTCGTGTGGTCCTCGGAAACGGTCGGGGAACGGCCGGGGGTGGCCACGTCCATGGTCCCATGGACCTCCGGGTCCGGGTGGGGGTCATCCCCGATGCGGCCCTCGCGGGCTCGTGATGACCTCGAAGGATGAGCACTTCACCACCGCCCGGCGGCGCTCTTGACCGGGCGTTCGGCCACCCCACCGGCCTGCTCGGCCGGATGGGCGGGCTGCTGATGGCGCGCGGGAACGCCGCCGTGGAACACCGGCTCGTCGCGCTGGCCCGGCTGGAACCCGACGAAACCGTGCTGGTCGTGGGTCCCGGCCCGGGCGTCGGTCTCGAGGCGGCGAGCCGACTCGCCGGCACGGTGATCGGCGTCGAGCCCTCGGCCGAGATGCGCGCGCTGTGCCGCGAACGCTGCGGCGACCGCGTCGAGCTGCGGGCCGCCTCGGTGTCCGGCACAGGGTGCGCCGACGGTTCCGTCGACGTGGTGCTGAGCGTCAACAACGTCCAGCTCTGGGACGACCGCGCCGCCGGCTTCGCCGAGCTGCACCGCGTCTTGCGGCCCGGCGGACGGCTGCTGCTTTCGGTGCACGACAAGTGGCTGCCGGTGCCCCGGCACGCGCTCGCAGCCGAGGCCACCACTACGGGCTTCACGGACCTGCAGACGTGGACCTGGCAGCCGCCGGGCTTCGCCCCACTGGCCGCGCAGCTGCGGGTTCAGAAGCCCTGACGAGCCCTGACCAGCCCTGACCAGCCCTGACCAGCCCTGACGCAGCCCTAACGCAGGTCGCGGCGGATCGGGTGGTCGGATGGGACTTCGACCAGGACGATGCGCAGGCCGTCGGGGTCGGTGATCCACGCTTCGTCGAGACCCCACGCTTCGCGTTGCGCGCCGCGCACGGGTGTCACGCCACGTCCGGCCAGCTCTTCGAGAGCCGCGGGCAGGTCGCGGACCTGCAGCCAGATGTTCACCGCCGCGGTGGGTCCCTGGTCGTTGCCGCCGACGACCTCGATCGATCCGCCGCCGGCGAAGAAGACCGTGCCGCCGGGGAATTCGCGCCGGATCGCCAGGCCGAGCGTGTCGCGGTAGAACGCGGTGGAAGCTTCCAGGTCCCGCGGGTGGATCAGCACGCGGCTGCTCAGTACGTCCATCCGTCCTGCCTACCCGAGTGGCTCAGGCCATCGCAATCGCGACGATTCCCGCCAGCACTACCACCGAACCCGCCAGCCGCCGCACGGCGTTGCGCTCGCGCAACACGACCCACGCGGCCACACCGCCCAGCACGATCGAAAGCTCGCGCGCCGGCGCGACCAGACTGACCGGCGCGATCCGCAGCGCGTACAGCACCAACAGGTAGGCCGCGGGCGACGCGATCCCGACGATCAGCGCCTCCCTCCGGTGCTCGCGCCACAACCGCCCGACCTCCGCGCGGTCCCGCAGCGCGGCCGGCAGCAGCAGCACGCTCTGGCACAGCGCGCCGGCGCCGAAGTACACCAACGGCGGCACTGCGAGCGTCGTCACGGAATGCGCATCCCACAGCGTGTACGCCGCGATGGTCGCGCCGGTGAGCACACCGTAGAACACGCCGGCGCGCAGTTTCATCGCGTCGGCACCACGACCGCCGAGGCTGATCACCAGCACCCCCGCCACGACCAGGAACGCACCGGTCAACCCCAGCGCACCCGGGTGTTCGTGCAGGAAGACGACCGCCGCCACCACCGACAGCAACGGCCCGGTCCCGCGCGCGAGCGGGTAAACCACCGACAGATCGCCGACGATGTAGCCCCGCTGCAGCACGGTGCCGTACACGACATGCAGCGCCGCCGTCACCACCGACGCGACCAACCAAGTCCACTGTGGACGATCGCTCTCCACGAACAACGCCACCACCACGACCGGCAGCAGCACGACAGCCGAAACGGTGTAGTACAGCCACACGAACCGCGGTCCACCGAAGGTCACCCGCTTGGCCGCGAGATTCCACAACGCATGTACGACAGCTGCGACCAGAACGAACGCCAGAGCAGTGGTGTTCATCGGACCCCTTCAGGTCTTCCGCGCTCGCGAAAGACCGGGTCCTCCAGGCTTTTGTCCCGTCAGATGAACGGCGGGCTTCCGGCCGCGCCGATGGTGCCGCTCGGACCTGCCCCGCCGGCCCTCGTTGTGAGTCGAACCCGCGCCCACTGGGGCGGCGAGCCACGGGCCGGCGACGGAACCCTAGGCACTACGACCCTCACCGTAGTGGACGTGACGCTTCCGGGCGCGCTGATGAGGAATTCGCCGATCGCGGGGCTGCTCGCTGATCTCCCGGTGGTTGCCCTCTCGGGCAGCCCGCCCCGACGGGTCCTCTCGTAGCGGCCGCCGTTCGACGGGTTCCGTCCCGGCGCTCCCCATCCCGACGGGTCCCATCCCGCCGAACCCCACCCCAACGGGGCTGGTCTCGACGAGTTCTGTCCCAGCGGACCCCATCCCGACGGGTCCGGTCCCGGTCGTTGCGACGTCGACCGCTGTCTCGACCGGCTCGAATTTATGGCGCCGTTGCGGTCAGCGGCGTCCTGGTCAATTGTGGTTGCTGCCCCAGCGGTGACTGCGCTGCGGCCGCGGATCCGGGTCGCCCGCGATCGGCTGGAGCAGGCCTGTTACGATTTGCGACCGTTGCCGTGCGGCATTCCGCCCAGGAGGAAACCGGCCCCGGCCGGCGCCACTTTGACGCGGCAACGACCCTTCATCGAGAAGAAAGCAGGATGCCTTCATGGCCAACATCAAGTCGCAGATCAAGCGCATCGCCACCAACGAGAAGGCGCGTCAGCGCAACCTTGCCATCCGCTCCTCGGTGAAGACCGCGATCCGCAAGTTCCGCGAGGCTGCCGACGCCGGCGACAAGGCCAAGGCCATCGAGCTCCAGCGCGAGGCCGCCCGCAAGCTCGACAAGGCCGTCACCAAGGGTGTCATCCACGCCAACCAGGCCGCCAACAAGAAGTCGGCCCTCGCGAAGCGCGCGAACCAGCTCTGACCCGCCCCGCGCGGCGTAGGTACCCCGAATAGCCCGGTGGCCAGCAGGTCGCCGGGCTTTTTGGCGCCCGTGGCGCACCGGCGCCCTCGAGCCCTCGGCTGCGGCGGTGGTTTCAAGCGAAGCCGGGTGCCGCGGCGCGATCGGCTAGCGAGATGGAGCATCGACCGGCGACGCCATGGACACCGCACGTAATGCCGACGGCATCGGTGCCCGCCGCGTAGCGGGTCAGCGGTCGCCCTTGGCGGTGATGACGTCGAGGACCGCACGTTCCAGTGCGTAATCCGCGTCGGCGGCGACACCTTTGACCTCGGCGTTCAGGCGGGCCACGACGTGCATCGCGGAGGCGAGGCCGTCCTGGCCCCAGCCGCGCGCCTGGCCCTGCGCTTTGCGGATCTTCCACGGCGGCATGCCCAGCTCGCCCGCCATCTGGTTGGGGTTCCCGCGCCCGGCGGCGGAGACGCGGGCGATCGTGCGGACGGCGTCGGCGAGAGCGTCGGCGACGAGGACGTGCGGCACGCCCAGCTGCATCGCCCAGCGGAGCGACTCCAACGCGGCCGCGCGGTCACCCGCGACCGCCTTCTCGGCGACGGCGAAGCCGGTCACGTCGGCGCGGCCCGTGTGATAGCGGCGTACCGCCTGCTCGTTGACCACGCCGCCGGTGTCCGCGACGAGCTGGGTGGCCGCGGAAGACAGTTCGCGCAGATCCGAGCCGACGGAATCCAGCAGCGCCAGCACGCCTGCGCCGTCGATTTTGCCGCCGGCCCGCCGCACTTCGTTGCGCACGAACGATTCGCGCTCGGCCGCCTTCGTCAGCTTCGGGCACTCGGTGATCTCGGCGCCGGCCTTCCTCAACGCCGCCGGCAACGCCTTGGCCGCCTTGCTGCGACCGCCACCGCTGTGCACGACCACCAGCACGATGCCGTCCGCGGGCGACGCGACATACGCCAGCACCGCGTCGGCCAGCTCCTGCGAGATGTCCTGCGCCGAGTCGAGCACGATGACCCGGCCCTCGCTGAAGAGCGACGGGCTCACCAGCTCGGCCAGCACCGGCGCTGTGAGTTCGGACACCCGGTTGCGGGTCATCTCGGCCGTCGGGTCGATCGCCCGCGCGGCGTCCAACGCGGTGCGGACAGCCCGCTCGATGAGCAGTTCTTCCTCGCCGAGGACGAGGTGCAGCGGCGCGGGTGCGGTGGTCACTCCGCCATCCTCTCACCCGTTCGACGGCACGCCCGCCGCGGTGATGTGCGCCCCACCATGGCATCAGGTGATCGCCATGTCGTACGGTGTACCCGAGGCTGCGTACGGTCCGCTCGAAAACAGCTGCGCGCCGACAACTGAACACCGCTCATCCAGAGGGGCAGAGGGAACGGCCCGAAGAAGCCCCGGCAACCGGCGTACAGCCTGTCTTCCCGAACTTGCGGGATAGCTGACGACCACGGTGCCAATTCCGGCCCGCTCAGGCGGGACAGATGAGGAAAGGAACCTCGCGATGACCGCCACCCTCGGAACGTCCTCCACCAAGAAGGCCTTGGATCTCGGTCCGGCTGTCGAGCTGGTGTCGAAGGAAGAGGGCCACCGGCAGCCGCTCGCTCCCGAATTCGTGTCCGCCGAGGATTTCTCGCCGCTCGAGGTCGCCTACGACTTCGGCCGCGTACGCCGCGAAGACATCGAGGCGGGCCCCAGGAACATCTGGCGCTACAAGAAACTCCTTCCCGTCCCCTCGACCGTCGAGGAGATCCCGAACACCGAACCGGGCGCCACCCGCCTGGTCAAGGCCGACCGGCTCGCCAAGGCCCTCGGTCTGAAAACCGTGTGGGTGAAGGACGACACCGGAAACCCCACGCACTCCTTCAAGGACCGCGTGGTCGCCGTCGCGCTGGCCGCCGCCCGCGAGTTCGGCTTCGAGGTCCTCGCCTGTCCGTCGACCGGCAACCTGGCCAACGCGACCGCGGCTGCGGCGGCCCGCGCGGGCTGGCGTTCGGTCGTACTGATCCCGAAGAGCCTCGAGCGCGCCAAGATCCTCACCACCGCGGTCTACGACGGCGACCTCGTCGCGGTCGACGGAAACTACGACGACGTCAACCGCCTCGCCACCGAACTGGCCGGTGAGCACCCGAAGTGGGCGTTCGTGAACGTCAACGTCCGCCCGTACTACTCCGAAGGCTCCAAAACGCTCGGCTACGAGGTCGCCGAGCAACTCGGCTGGCGGCTGCCGGAGCAGATCGTGGTCCCGATCGCCTCGGGCTCGCAGCTGACCAAGGTGGACAAGGGCTTCCGCGAGCTCGGCCAGCTCGGCCTCGTCGACGCGAGCCCTTACAAGGTCTTCGGCGCGCAGGCCACCGGCTGCTCCCCCGTCTCCGCGGCGTTCCGCGCGGGCCACGACGTGGTCCAGCCCGTGAAGCCTGACACCATCGCGCGCTCGCTCGCCATCGGCAACCCCGCCGACGGCCCCTACGTGCTCGACGTCGTCAACCGCACCGGCGGCGCGATCGAAGACGTGAGCGACGAGGAGGTCGTGGAAGGCATCCGGCTGCTCGCCCGCACCGAGGGCATCTTCACCGAGACGGCCGGCGGCGTGACCGTCGCGACCGCGAAGAAGCTCGTGGAGACCGGCAAGCTCGACCCCGACGCCGAGACCGTGCTGCTCATCACCGGCGACGGCCTCAAGACACTCGACGCCGTCGAAGGCCGGATCGGCCCCAAGGCGACAGTGCCGCCGTCGGCCGAAGCCGTGAGCAAGGCGCTGGGCTACTGAGCCACTGACCACCAGGCCCGCGGGCCGTTCTGTCATCAGGGCGGCCCGCGCGCCTCGCCCCGACGTGCGACGGCCGGCCCGCCCTCACCCGGCATGACGGCGGTGTCACCGTCCACATCGGTCCGGGTCACCAGCATGCCGAACGTGCCAAGAACGTCCACTGTGGACTTGGCTGGGTGCCCGTAACTGTTGCCCGCACCCACACTGATCATCGCGGCCCGCGCCCCCACCGCCGAGAGGAACTGCGGCAGCGAATAACGGGACCCGTGGTGGGGCACTTTCAGCACATCCGCGTGCAGGTCCACGCCTTCGGCCAGCAAATCGGCCTGCGCCGCCAGTTCGACGTCCCCGGTCAGCAGCACCCGCCCCGCCGGAGTCGTCGCCCGAAGCACCACGGAACTGTTGTTGATCGCTGTGCCGTCCTGCTCGGCAGCCGGACGCGCCGTGACGTAGCGCGGCCCGAGCACGTCGAGTGAGAGTCCCGGCCAGTCCAGCCGTTGTCCCTCGCTCAGTTCCAGGAGCGGCACCTGGCGCTTGCGTGCCTCCTCCGACACCTGCTGCCACGCCCACGTCGGTGCTCGCCCGGGCCCGACGGCGATCGCCCCGACGGCTCGGCCGTCGAACACCGAAGACAAGCCGCCGATGTGATCGGCGTGCAGGTGGCTGAGCACGAGCAACGGAATCCGGTCCACCCCGAGACGCCGCAGGCACTCGTCGACCGGCCCCGGCTCGGGCCCGGTGTCCACCACCACCGCGCGCCCCGGCTCTGCCGTCGCCAGCACCTCGGCGTCGCCCTGCCCGACGTCGCACTCCACCATCGCCCAGCCGTCCGGCGGCCAGCCCGGCTTGAGCACGCGCGCGGGCACAAGAACCAGCAGCACGACCACCAGACCCACCGCGGCCAGAATCCGCGCACGCCGGAACTTCAGCGCCACCACGACAACAACGAGCAGACCCGCCGCGCACAGACCGCCCCACCAGCCGCCGGGCCAGGCCAGCACAGCGCCCGGAGCCCGCGCGCCGTGCCGCGCGACGGTGATCAGCCAGCGCGCTTCGGGATCGGCCAGATGCACCAGCACGTGGCCGGCGCCGGTCCACCATGGTCCGACCACGGTCGCCAGCACCCCCAGCACCGTCACCGGCGCGACCACCGGTGCCGCGAGTACGTTCGTCACCACCGAGACGAGACTGATCGTGCCCGCCATACCGGCGATCACGGGAGCCGTGACCACGAACGCGGCGAGCGGCACTGCGATCCCCTCGGCGTACCCGGGCGGAACTCCTTTGCGTACCAGTGAATCTGCCCAGCGCGGCGCCAACAGCACCAACCCCGCCGTGGCAAGCACCGACAGTGCGAACCCGAAGTCCGCCGCCATCGCCGGATCCCACGCAACGAGCACGCACACCGAAAAGGCGAGCGCCGGCAACGCCGAACCACGCCGGCCCAGCCCCAAAGCCAGCAGCGCGACGCCACCCATCACGCCGGCCCGTAGCACGCTCGGCGCCGGGCCGACGAGAACGACGAACCCGCACAGGGACAACCCGGCAGCTGTCGCGGACATCCGGGGACCGATCCGCATGAGGCGGCACAGCAGCAGCACCGCACCGCAGATGACCGCGACGTTGCCGCCGCTGACCGCCATCAAGTGCGTGAGCCCGGACTCCATGAACTCTTGCTCGACCTGCTGAGGCAGCGCACTGGTGTCGCCGAGTACAAGTCCGGGCACCAGCCCCGCGGGCTCGTCCGGGAGCACCGCGCACAGGTCGTGCAGACCGACGCGCAGGGCGGCGGCCGCGCGCTGCCACCACGGCGCGGGGGTGACGCCGACGGGCGGACCCCTCAGATAGACTACCGCGGCCGTCAGCTCACCACCGCGCGCGGGTGCGAGCCGACCCGCCCCCGTGACGTTCTGGCCCGGCAGCAGATCGGCCCATCCCGCCACCGGCGCGATCAGCAACACCCGTCCCGTGGAGGGAACCGCCTGACCGTCCACAGTGGCCGCTTCCACCGTGGCGTCGATCGCCACTGAACGCGTGCCAGCCTGCTGGTCGGCGTAGCCCGCGCTGTGGATCGGGCGCGGCCGTTCCGCGATCTCGACCCGCAACTTCGCGGCGAGTCCATGGGTCGCAGGCGCGCCGAGCAGGTCGTGCTCCGCCGACCGGATCCGCCACGCCGTCGGGAGAGCCACGACGAGCCCGAGCACCAGCAACGCCCCGGCGCCGGCCAACCACCGCCCGCGGCGCCGGACGAGCACCACGGCCGACAAAATCACCGCGGCAGCACCGGTCACCACCGCGACCCACCAGCCGAGTCGCAAGGCCGCGAGGGTTCCGCCCCACGCGGCGAGTGCGGCCGGCACCAGCCTGAAGTCCTGGCTCCGCCACGAGGGCTCGAACTCCTGCTTCGCGAGCGTCATCCGACTGTCACTTGCTCGCGCAGCTTTTCGAATTTGCTTTCGCCGATGCCGTCGACGTCGCGCAATTGCTCGACACTCGAAAAGCCGCCGTGCTGCGTGCGCCAGTCGACGATCCGGCCTGCGGTGACCTCGCCGACGCCGGGCAGCGTGTCGAGTTGTTCGGGCGTGGCCGTGTTGAGGTCGATCTTGCCCGGCGCGGCGCCCGCACCCGCAGGAGCCGGCGACGCGACGGTGATGCCGACGGCCAATTGCTCGCCATCGGCGAGCTTACGGGCGAGATTCAGCCCGGACAGATCGGTGCCCGGGTCCGCACCACCGGCGGCGCGCACAGCATCGGCGACCCGCGAGCCCGCCGGAACCGTGACGAGACCCGGCGTCCGCACGTGCCCGATGACGCTGATGACGAGTTGAGCGGATTTCGACGGCGCCGCGGCGGCCGGGTGTGCCTTGGCACTCGGCAGAGCCGGCGCGACCTCCCTCGCCGGCGAGCCACCGAAGACGGCGAAGCCCACCGCGATCAGCGCGACCGCCGCCACCAGACCGGCCACGGCGAGAACTCGCGGATTTCTGGCCAAGCCGGGCAAACCGGGGTGCGCGGGGTCGGTGCCACCGGGCAACCAGCGCCGGACCAACCGGCCACCAGGTCCGACGGTGTGGGGACCCGCGGACAGCTGGTCGGTCAGCCAGGCGAGCCTGGCGTTCACGGGAGGGCCCGACTCTCGGGCGGTCTGCTCGAACACACGTGCGACGCTAGCCGTAGATCGACACCGGCCGCGAGAGCGAATTTGCCAATCTGTGGATAACCCACCCCTTGTGGACAACTCGGCCGTCTGAGGCGTTGATCGCCGGTTCCGGTCGGCCCGCGGTGCCACGCTGGCGGCCTTCACCACCGGAGTGCGACCCGAGGAGGACCACCCGTGAGCACCGAGTCCGAGGTCCGGACCCTGATCGAGAATTGGGCGACCGCCGTGCACGAGGGAGACCTCGACGGCGTGCTCGCCGGACATGCCGGTGACATCGTGATGTTCGACGTCCCGCCGCCGCATGAGGGCGTACGCGGGATCGACGCCTATCGACAGACCTGGCCGCCGGTTTTCGCGTGGCCACGGCAAGGGGCGACGTTCACGCTCGTCGAACTGGACGTGACCGCCGGGTTCGACGTGGGATTCGCCTGGGCAGTGCTGCGGTGCGGCATGCCGGCAGATCCACCGGAGCACCGGCTCCGGCTCACGCTCGGTCTGCGCAAGCACGAGGGCTGCTGGCTGGTGACGCACGAGCACCACTCGTTCGCGTCGATTGAAAGTGAATGATAACTCATGATAAAACTGAGTCATAGTTCATCTTCAGGAGGTGCTGAACATGGCCACCAAGGTCGCCCTGGTCACCGGGGCTTCATCAGGGATCGGCGAAGCCACTGCGCGCGAACTGCTCGCGCGTGGATACACCGTTTATGGCGCCGCGCGACGCCTGGAACGGATGGCGGGCCTCGAGCAGCTCGGGGTGCGCACGCTCTCGCTGGACATCACCGACGAGGAGTCGGTGGAGAAAGCGGTGGCGGCCATCGTCGCGGAGTCCGGTCGGATCGACTTACTCGTGAACAACGCCGGCTACGGTTCCTACGGCTCCGTCGAAGAAGTGCCTTTGAAGGAGGGTCGATACCAGTTCGAGGTGAACATTTTCGGACTGGCGCGGCTGACACAGCTCGTGCTGCCGGTGATGAGGGAGCAGCGGTCCGGCCGGATCGTCAACATTTCCTCGATGGGCGGCAAGATCTACACGCCGCTGGGCGCGTGGTATCACGCCACGAAGTTCGCGTTGGAGGGGTTCTCCGACGCGTTGCGGTTGGAACTCCGGCCGTTCGGGATCGACGTGATCGTCGTCGAGCCCGGTGGGATCGCCACCGAATGGGGTGGCATCGCGATGGACCATTTGGCGGCGGTTTCGGGCGCGGGACCCTACCGGGAGCTGGCGGGCAAGCTGGCGAACGGCATGACGTCGGAGCGGCACACGCGGCTGATGTCGCAGCCTTCCGTGATCGCCAAAACGGTGGCAAAGGCCGCGACCTCCGGCCGCCCACGGACGCGCTACGCTGCAGGTTTCGGCGCGAAGCCCGCCATCTTCCTGCGCCGGATCCTGCCCGACCGAGCGTTCGACACCTTGATCTCGAGGGTCGTCGCGAGCTGATCCCGGAGAGCCGATGGAACCGTCGCGGCCGCTGCGCGCCGACGCGGTGCGCAATCGCAAGAAGATCCTCGATGCGGCGCGGGAAGAAATCACCCGGCTCGGTCCGGACGTGCCGATGGACACCATCGCCGAGGCCGCGGGGGTCGCCGTCGGCACGCTGTACCGGCATTTCCCGACGAAAACCGACCTTGTCACCGCCGTGATCGGTGAACACAGCGAACTGCTCGCCCACGCGATCGAAGAGTCGGCGGAACGGGTAGCAGGCGGAGCGGACGCGATGAGCGAGATTTCGACGCTGGCGAGCGACATCGTGGAAGCCGCGGCGGCGAACCGGGCGGTGAAGGTGGCGGCACACAATTTCGGCGCCGAATTCGCCACGCCCGATCAGGAGAGCCGAGCCAGGGTCGCGATGACCCGCTTGATCAAAGCGGCCCAGCGCGACGGCCGGCTTCGCGACGACCTGACCGCGGACGACTTCTATCTGCTCCTCGTGACGGCACCGACGGACGTCGAACCGCCGGTCCGCGCCCGTTGGCTGAAGCTGTTTCTTGCGGGCTTCGCAGCCGACCGAGACTGACGGCCGGATCGGTGGCGCGGTAAGGAATCGGCACGCTCGGTCGGCGCCGACCGGGTCAGCCTTCGCGCTGGACGACGACACCCAGCACACCGGGGCCGGTGTGGGCGCCGATGACCGCGCCGAGTTCGGAGACGACGCAGCCGCCTTCACAGCCGGGGACGGCTTCTTCGAGACGGTTGGCGAGTTCGACCGCGCGTTCGGGGGAGGCGAGGTGATGCACGGCAAGTTCGACGGGACCGGCACCCGCGGCCTGGACGGAGAGTTCGACCAGGCGGCCGATGGCTCGGTTCATGGTCCGGACCTTTTCGAGCGGGAGGATGCGCCCTTCGGACATGTGCAGTACGGGCTTCACGGCGAGCGCGGTGCCCAGCAGAGCGGCAGCCGAGCCGATGCGGCCACCGCGACGAAGGTGCTCAAGGGTTTCGACCACGAACAATGTGGACGACCGGCGAGCGGCATCGACGGCGGCGGCCTCCACGTCGGCGGCCGATTTGCCCGCGGCGGCAGCGATCGCCGCGTGCAGTGCGGCGAAGCCGAGCCCCATCGCGGTGGTGCGGGAGTCCACGACACGAACGAGGTCGGACCCGACCTCCTGTGCAGCGAGCACGGCGGCTTCCCAGGTGCCGGAGAGCTCCCTGGACAGGTGGACCGACACGATCGATTCGGCGCCGTCGTCGAGAGCGGCGCGGAAGACCTCGGCGAACTCGGCCGGTGTGGGACGGGAAGTGGTGACGATCTTGCGCTCACCCAGCGCTTCGGCGAGTGCAGCGGGGCTCATGTCCGTGCCGTCGTAGCACACCGCGCCGTCGACGAGGACGTGCAGAGGCACCACCCGGACCGAGTGCCGGTCGGCGAAGCCCTCCGGCAAATGGGCGGTGGAGTCCGTGACCACGGCGACCGACACGCGATCAGCCTACGTCGCCGGGGAGCATCGCCCGTGTCATCAGCTTTGCCATGGCGTGCCCCACGAGTTCGTGGCCCGACCAGCCCCAGTGCATACCGTCGGGGTTGCCCGCGCCGCTGAACACGTGGTCGGCGACGACGGCGGGGAGGTCGAGCAACGGGACGTCGACGCGGGCAGCCCAGGCGGCCATCGCCGCGGCGGCGCCGGGGCGCGCGGAGTGCACACCGCCGTATGAGCCAGCACGGTGCACCGACGGCAGCATGCCGAAGATCGGCAACTCGGGACGCAGCACACGCAGTGCTTCCACGGCCTGGTCGAGGTAGCGGACGGTGAGCTTCGCCGGAAGCACCGCTGGCCGTCCGCGCAATGCCACCGACAACCGCGGCTGGGCGGCCAGGTACGCGCCGCGGACGACCCGGCGGAAACCGTCGGGACGGAGGTAACGCAGACCGGTGCGCAGATACGTCGGCAGGGGCGACGGGAGCGTGTCCATGCTGCCCACGGCGAGCACAACGGCGTCAACGTGGTGCAGGTCGGCCCAGACACGTGGGTCACCGGTGAGCGACCACCACGCGTCGCGCGCGGTCCAACCGATGCCGGCGACGAGATCGGCGTGGCCCCCGAGTGCGGCGGCCGCGACGTTGGGCCACAGTCGTGGGTCGTCGGCGGCACAAGGACCTTCGGGTCCGTGGAAGCTCAGCGAGTCACCGAAAACCAGGAGGTGCGGGCCCATCGCTCAGCCGGTGATCCCCGCGTTGTACGCGTGCAGCCGCCAGGCGCCGTCGCGTCGGCCGAGCTCGACCCAGTGGCAGTTCATGATGCCGCCGAGCGAGGGCCAGATCTCGACCGGCAGCCGGAGCAGCTGGGCTGTGAGAGCAACGATCAGCCCGCCGTGCGAAGCGAGCAGCACCGCTTCGCCTGCTTCGGAATTGGGCGCCAGCAAGTCGTTCACGACTTCGGTCGCGCGCTCGGCGACGTCGACGCGGGACTCGCCGCCCGGTGGCGCCCACGCGGCGTCGGTGCGCCAGTTCTCGCGCTCGCCGGGGTAGGCGGCGTCGACCTCGGGCCCGGTTAGACCCTGCCATTCGCCGAGGTGCGTTTCCCGGAGGCGTTTGTCGATGAGCAGCGGCACGCCGATCGCGTCGGTGAGCACGGTGGCCGTGTCGGTGGCGCGGCGCAGATCCGACGCGATCACCAGGTCGGGCGAGAACCGCGCGAGCGCGGGCACAGCGAAGCGCGCCTGATTCCAGCCGACCGGGGTCAGCGCCGAATCGAGGTGTCCCTGCATGCGGCCGGCGGCGTTGTAGTCCGTCTCGCCGTGCCGCCAGAGCAGCAGCCGCTTCAGGGTCACGCTTCCGCGCCGCCTAAGCCGTCCGAGCTGCCGGCGGTATCCGAGCCGCCCGCGGTGTCCGAGCTGTCGGGGTTCCCGGCACCATCGCCAGCCGAGTTCAGCCCTTCGACCTCGATGCGCGGGCAGTCCTTCCACAGCCGTTCGAGGCCGTAGAACGATCGCTCCTCCGCGTGCTGCACGTGCACGACCACGTCGACGTAGTCCAGTAGCACCCAGCGGCCCTCGCGGGCGCCTTCGCGGCGGACCGGCTTGTGTCCCGCGACGCGCAGCTTCTCCTCGACATTGTCGACGATCGCGCCGACCTGCCGCTCGTTGGCCGCGGACGCGATCACGAAAGCGTCGGTGATCACGAGCTGGTCGGACACGTCCAGCACGACCACGTCATTGGCCAGCTTGTCGGCTGCCGCGTGCGCGGCCGCCACGGCCAGCTCTCGTGCTTCGGACGTCGCTACCACGGTGCTCCTTCGGGGTTCGGGGTTCGCCCGCACGAGGGTACTAGGTCACTCACCTCAGTCTTTGCGGTACAGGTCCTTCTTCGCGATGTAGCGGACCACGCCGTCGGGCACGAGGTACCACACGGGCTCGCCACGCTCCACGCGTTCGCGGCACGCCGTGGAGGAGATCGCCATGGCCGTGACCTCCACGAGACTGACCTTGCCGCTCGGCAGGTGGTGGGAGTTGAGCCGGTAACCGGGGCGGGTGACGCCGATGAAGTGCGCGAAGTCGAACAGCTCGTCGGCTTTGTGCCAGGTGAGGATCTGTTCCAGCGCGTCGGCGCCGGTGATGAAGAACAGCTGGTCGTCGGGGTACTCCTCGTGCAGGTCGCGCAGAGTGTCCACGGTGTAGGTCTGACCGCCTCGGTCGATGTCGACGCGGCTAACGGAGAACACCGGGTTGGACGCGGTCGCGATGACCGTCATGAGGTAGCGGTCCTCGGCCCTGGTCACGCGGCGTCCGGTCTTCTGCCACGGCTGGCCGGTGGGCACGAAGATGACCTCGTCGAGCGCGAAGCGCGATTGCACCTCGCTGGCCGCGACGAGGTGACCGTGGTGAACGGGGTCGAAGGTGCCGCCCATGACCCCGATCCGGCGTGGTGACATAGCCGGTGAGCCTATACGGGCAACGGGACGGTGGCGCCCCATTCGGGCTGCGACGTGCGTAACTCCGGCGGGCGCGCGTGGGGCGCGGGCCGGCCTCGCCCCGCTCCCCCGGTGGAGGACGGCCCGCGCGCCACACCCCGGCGGCCAAGAGGCCCGCCGGGCAACCGGTCACCTCCCCCGCGAGGGACCGGTTGCCGTGGAGAGTCACGTCCGGGGGGCGCCTTACGCGAGCTCGTTTGTGACCTGAACCACATAACTATGCGTATTCTGGAATGAGCGGTCCGTTCGCGCCACGACCGGCTCCCGTTCTGTCGGCACCATGGGGTACACCGGGAACGTGGACACCACCGAAGCCCTTCGCGAACGAGCCGAGACTTTGCTCCGGTCGCTCGCCGGCGACACCGCGACCCTGCGCGAGGACCAATGGACGGCGATCGAGGCACTGGTCGCGCACCACCGGCGCGCACTCGTCGTGCAGCGCACCGGCTGGGGCAAATCGGCGGTGTACTTCCTGGCCACCGCGCTGCTGCGGGAACGAGGCGCCGGGCCGACGGTCATCGTCTCGCCCCTGCTCGCCCTCATGCGCAACCAGATCTCGGCGGCCGCGCGCGCCGGCATCCACGCAGTGACCATCAACTCCGCCAACGCACAGGAGTGGGACGAGGTGCAGGCCTCGGTCGCCGCCGGCGACGTCGACGTGCTGCTGGTGAGCCCGGAACGGCTCAACAACCCGGATTTCCGCGACGCTGTGCTGCCGAAACTCACCTCGAGCGCGGGTCTGCTCGTGGTCGACGAGGCGCACTGCATCTCCGACTGGGGCCACGACTTCCGCCCCGACTACCGGCGGCTGCGCACGTTGCTCGGCGACCTGCCCGACGGCGTGCCGGTGCTCGCCACCACGGCGACGGCCAACGACCGCGTGGCCACGGACGTCGCCGACCAGCTGGGCATCGGCACCGGCGGTGACACCCTCGTACTGTGCGGTCCGCTCGACCGCGAGAGCCTGCGCCTGGCCGTCGCCGAGCTCCCGACGGATCAGGCCCGGCTGGCGTGGCTCGCCGAACACCTCGCCGAACTCCCGGGCTCCGGCATCATCTACACGCTCACCGTCGCGGCGGCCCACGACGTCACGGCGCTGCTGCGCGACCGCGGGTACGAGGTCGCCGCGTACACGGGGAAGACCGACCCGGCCGACCGCCAGGCGGCGGAAGACGACCTGCTGGCCAACCGGGTCAAGGCGCTGGTGGCGACGTCGGCGCTCGGCATGGGGTTCGACAAGCCGGATCTCGGGTTCGTGGTGCACGTGGGTGCGCCGTCGTCACCGATCGCCTACTACCAGCAGGTGGGCCGCGCGGGCCGCGGCGTGGAGCGCGCCGAGGTCGTGCTCCTGCCCGGGCGGGAGGACAAGGCGATCTGGGCGTACTTCGGGTCACTCGCGTTCCCCGACGAGCTGCGGGTCTCGCAAGTGCTGAACACGCTCGCGTACGCCGACCGTCCACTGTCGACAGCCGCGCTCGAGCCGACGGTGGAACTGTCACGCTCTCGGCTCGAGATGGTGCTGAAGGTGCTCGACGTCGACGGCGCGGTCCGCCGGGTGCGCGGCGGCTGGGAGGGCACGGGTGCGGAGTGGACGTACGACCGGGAGCGCTATACCCGCGTCGCCAAGGCACGTGAAGCCGAGCAGAACGCGATGCTCGGCTACCTCGCGACGACCGGCTGCCGCATGGAGTACCTGCGCCGGCAGCTCGACGACCCGCAGGCCGCGCCGTGCGGGCGGTGCGACAACTGCACCGGCCGGCACTGGGACACCGCGGTGTCCGAAGAGGTCGTCGGAGCCACCCGTGAGCGGCTCGACCGGCCGGGTGTGGAGATCGTGCCACGCAAGATGTGGCCGACCGGGATGAAGACGCTCGAGGTTCCGCTGTCCGGCCGCATTCCAGCGGGCGACCAGGCGGAGACGGGACAGGCGCTCGGGCGGCTGACGGACGTCGGCTGGGGCGGACGGCTGCGTGAGCTCGTCGGCGTGGGCTCACTCGACGATGAGGTGCCCGATACCGTGTTTCAGGCGTGCGTGAAGGTGCTGGCTGCGTGGCCGTGGGCCCAGCGGCCGACGGCGGTGGTGGCGATTCCGTCGGCGACGCGCCCGCGACTCGTCACGAGCCTCGCCGCGCGGCTCGCGGCGATCGGGCGGCTGGAACACCTCGGCGCGCTGGAGTCACCGGGACCGCCGCCGCGGCAGGCGAACAGCGCGCAGCGGCTCGCGGATCTCTGGCAGCGGCTTTCGCTGCCCGACGACGTCGCCGCGCGTGTCGCCGAAACGCCGGGGCCGGTCCTGCTGGTCGACGACGTCGTGGACACCGGCTGGACGATGACACTGGCAACCCGGCTCCTGCGCAAGGCCGGCGCGAAGGCGGTGCTGCCCTTCGCATTGGCGAGCACCTCCTGATGGTCGTGCACCGGGTTCGTGAGCGTGCCGACCTCCCGGAGCCGAAGCGCGGTGCACTGCAGTAATCCCTTCGAGCCGTGTCCGGTCGAATGGTTACGCTTCAACGACTCGACCAAGGCGACTCGACCAAGTGGACAGAAGGAGGGACACCGTGCGCAAGCCCGAGGTTAGTGAGGAACTGGCGCGACGCGTGGTGGCCGCCCTTCGCCGAGCTTTCGACATCGATCTCGCTCCGCGCGAAGCCTTGATCGCGGTGTCCACCCGCGAAGGAGTGGACTACCAGTGCAACCTGGCCATGAGTCTCGGCAAGCGCCTCGGCCGGCCGCCGCGCGAAGTCGCGGCGGCGATCGCGGAGCAGCTGGAGATCGATGACGTCACCGAGCCGCCCGAGATCGCCGGTCCGGGATTTCTCACCTTCGTGCTGCGCCGCGAATGGCTCGAAGATCGCGTGGCCGCGCTGGCCGACGACGCGCGGATCGGCGTGGAACCCGACGCCGAGCCACGGCGAATCGCACTCGATTACAGCAGTCCGAACGTCGCGAAGGAGATGCACGTCGGGCACTTGCGTTCGACGGTGATCGGCGACGCCATCGCGCGCCTGCTGCGGTTCGCCGGCCACGAAGTGCTTCCGCACAACCACCTCGGAGACTGGGGCACGCCATTCGGCATGCTCATCGAGCACCTGCTCGACGAACCGCCGGCCGGGCCGAGCGGAATCCGCGACCTCAACGAGTTCTACCAAGCAGCACGGGGGAAGTTCGACTCGGACGAAGCGTTCGCCACGCGTTCGCGCGAACGTGTCGTGAAGCTGCAGAGCGGCGACGAGCAGACGATCGCGACGTGGCGTGAGCTGGTCGACGAGTCGACCCGGCACTTCGACGAGGTCTACCGCCTGCTCGGCATCACGCTCACCGACGCCGACCTCTACGGCGAGAGCTTCTACAACCCGTACCTCGCCAAGGTCGTCGACGAGCTCGAAGCCGACGGGCTCACGGAGGTGAGCGAAGGTGCCGTCTGTGTGTTCCCGGAAGGCTTCCACAACCGGGACGGGGACCGGCTGCCGCTGATCGTCCGCAAGAGCGACGGTGGCTACGGCTACGCGGCCACCGATTTGGCCACCGCGAAGTACTGGACGACCGAGCGCGGGGCGACCGATCTGCTGTACGTCGTCGGCGCGCCGCAGGCCCAGCACTTCGCGATGATCTTCGCCGTCTGCCGCGCCGCGGGCTGGCTCAAGGGAGTGCATGCCGAGCACATCGGCTTCGGTTCCGTGCTCGGCGCCGACGGCAAGGTGATGCGCACACGCGCCGGCGAGACGATCAAACTCGCCGATCTGCTGGCCGAAGCGGTTGCGCAGGCGGCCCAAGTGGTCGCCGAACGCAGCGAGCTCGGGGCGGAGGAACAACGCGAAGTCGCGCGCGCCGTCGGGATCGGTGCGGTGAAGTACGCCGACCTCTCCGGCGATCGCGAGCGTGACTACGTGTTCGACTGGAACCGCATGCTCGCCAAGGACGGCAACACGTCCGTGTACCTTCAGTACGCCCACGCACGCATCGAGTCCATCCTCGCCAAGGCCGGTGCGACCGAACCGGCGCCGGTGACACTGGGCGAACCGGCTGAGCGTGCGCTCGCGCTGACGTTGCTGCGTTTCGGCGAAGCCGTCCGCTCGGCGACGAGCGCATACGCGCCGCACAAGCTGTGTACTTACCTGTACGAAACGGCGGTGACGTTCTCGCGGTTCTACGAGCAGTGCCCGGTACTCGCGGCGGAAACCCCGCAGCTTCGGGCTTCGCGCGTGCAGCTCGCGACGCTCACGTCACGCACACTCGTGCTCGGCCTCGAACTACTCGGCATCAAGGCGCCGCGCCGGCTCTGATCACCAGCGCATGACCTGCGCCTGTCCGATGTCGACGAACGCTGCCCGCCGTTGCCGAACGAGGAAACGCTGGGTTTCGTGCCATTGGCAATTGCTCCGTGGGCCTGGCCAACGACGCCCGAGTGCACCAACCAGCCGGCGTCAGTGGCGAAGCCGCTGAGCCACACCCATCGCACGGAACATCGTGCGCGTCAGTAGGCGACCGAGCCGACTGTCGGACACGAACTGTTCGGCGCTGCGAGCCGAAGCCCGCACCGCGCGACTCGAATACTTGCGCATCTCGCGTTCGTAGACGCCCACAGCACCCAGGACGTCCACAGTGGACGACGAAGTCAGTGTGCGGGACAGAAGCTGCGCGTCGCGAAGTGCGGTGTTGGCGCCGATGCCCCGGAAGGGGGTCATGCTGTGGGCAGCGTCGCCGAGCAGGGTGACGGGGCCCGTAGGCCAATCGCGGAGCGGGACGGACGTGAGGATGGGCAGTCGGCTGACGGAGCCGTCGGCCGAGGCGGAGACCAGGCGGACCAGGTCGGGGTGCCAGGTGCGGATGCGGTCGAGCACGAGGGTGCACAGCGCGGCCCCGTCCGGTTCGGATGCCGGGAGGGTGCGGGCGCCGTAGGACCACATGACGTAGCTGGTGGTGTTGTCGAACAGAACGGGGTCGACGGCGGCGGTTTCGTCGTTGACGGCGACCTGCGGGAACAGGTGCGGCGCTGTGAACGCGCCGCTGCCCGGCGGGGCCACGACGTAGACGGGTCCGGCTGTAAAGCGATCGGTGGCCGCGGAAACCGGGGTCTTGCCCACGATCGTGACGATCCCTGTGTCGACGCGGCGCGCGTGGGGCAGGAGCTGGGCGCGCACGCGGGAGTTCGCGCCGTCGGCACCGATCACGAGGTCGGCGGCCGCGGTGGCGCCGTCGGCGAAGTACAGCCTGACGTGCTTGGGCTCGACCTCGTAGCGTACGAATTCCTTGTCGTGCCACAGGATTCCGTCGAGACCGCTCGACAGCACCTGGTGCAGCGAGATGCGGCTCACGGAGTGATGTGCGGCCGCGGGATCGGCCGCCGGCGGTTCGCTGAGCACCGCGAGCTTGCGAAGCTGCTCGGTGACGAACGCGAACTCGTGCGCGCTCGACCCGGTCGTCGCCAGAAAGCGCTCCCAAGCCGCCGCGGGCAGGCATTCGTGCAACGCCGCGGAGCCGTAGGGGTCGATGTGCACGCGGTAGCCCTGCAACCGCTCGGTCCTGGTGCGGCTGCGCTCGTACACCGCAACGTCGAAGCCCGCTTGCACCAGTCCGTGGGCCAGGCACAGGCCGCCCGTGCCACCGCCGACGATGGCCACTCTCACCGTCATTTCCGTCCCCTCTCGAAGTGCTTCCATAATTATCCAACTGGATGATTATGTCAATCGTACGGATGATTGAGTCAGCGGCTAGGCTGAACGCGTGCCCGAAAGCAGCCCCCGCCGCGCGCCCCGCGAGCGGCAACGCGACCCCGAACGCACCAAGGCCCGCATCCTCGACGCCGCGAAAATCGAGTTCGGCAGCAAGGGGTACGCGGCCGCGCGCGTCGGCGAGATTGCCGCGCGGGCGGGCGTGAACAAGCAACTGATCTCGTACTACTTCGGCGGCAAAGAAGGCCTGTACACGGAGCTGAACCGTCCGGTATTCGACGGTTTCGCGCGGCTGACGGCCCCCGATCGCGAGCTCGCCGACGTCGCGGCCGACTTCGCGCGCTCCGGCCTCGCCGACGTCGACCTCGGGCGCCTGTTCCTGTGGGAGAACCTCACCGACGGCGAGCCGGACGCCGTCGGCGTCGAGGCTCAGCGTGAGTTCCTTCAGCGCCAGCTCGAGTACATCCGTACCCGACAGGAGGCCGGCGACTTCCCCGCCGACGTCGACCCCGCCGCCCTGATGCTCGTGCTCATGGCCGCCGCGAGCGCGTCGCTGGCGTTCCCGCGCGTCGCGCGCGCACTGACCGGCCGGGATCCGAAATCGGCCGAGTTCGCCGACGACTACGCCGAGCAGCTGGCCCGTATCGTGCGCGCGCTCAAGCCCTGACGATCAGCGCAACGAGCTCGGGTTCCCCGCCGAGCAACGCGCGGCCTACTTCGCGCAGGCCGCCGCGGCCCTGCCGGTCCGCAAGGTCGCGACGGCCGACGACATCGCCGAATCCGTGGTCTTCGCCGCTACGAACACCAACACCACCGGTACCGTCCTCGAATCCGATGGAGGTGCACGCCTGATCGCGCTCTGACCGGCTCGGGTCAGGAACGCCGCAGGGGGACGAGGTCGTCGGCGTGGACGACCTCGCGGCGGTGCTCCACCGGCACTTCGTGGGTGGAGCGGCCGATCAGGTCGGGCAGCTCGCCGGCGTCGAAGGAGACGACACCGCGGGCGACCGGGACGTTCGAGGGATCCATGAGATCCACGACGTCACCGGCTTCGAACTTGCCCTCGACACCTGTGACGCCGGCAGCGAGCAGCGAACGGCGGCGCAGGATCGCCGCGACTGCGCCGGCATCGAGGTGAAGCCGGCCGGAGGCGTCTGCGGCGTAGCCGAGCCAGAAGCGGCGCGCGGACAACCGCGTGTCCGCCGGGGCGAACGCGGTGCCGACGTCGGCAGCGCCCAGCGCGCCTGCCGCGTCGGCGGCCGCCGCGAGCAGCACGGGGATGCCGGCGCCCGCGGCCGTGCGCGCCGCGGCGAGCTTCGAAACCATGCCGCCGGTGCCAAGACCCGATGAGGACATCCCGACGGAGATGCCCTCCACATCGGACTCGCTGAGCACCTCGGCGATCTTGCGCGTGGCTCCGTCACGCGGGTCGCCGTCGTAGAGACCGTCCACATCGGACAGCAGGATCAGCGCGTCGGCGCCAACGAGGTGGGCGACGAGGGCGGCGAGCCGGTCGTTGTCGCCGAAGCGGATTTCCTGCGTGGCAACGGTGTCGTTCTCGTTCACGACCGGCACTGCGCCCAGCGCCAGCAGGCGCGAGAACGTGCGCTGCGCGTTGCGGTAGTGCGAGCGGCGCACCACGTCGTCGGAGGTCAGCAGCACCTGGCCGACGGTCAGGGAAAACCGTCCGAACGACTCGGCATAGGCGTGGGCCAGTGCGAGCTGCCCGACGCTCGCCGCGGCCTGCTTCGTCGCGAGGTCGCGCGGGCGTTTGCTCAGCGACAGCGGCGAAAGGCCGGCGCCGATGGCTCCGGAGGACACGAGCACGATCTGGCCGCCGTTCGCGACACGCGCCGCGATGGCGTCGACCAGCGCGTCGAGCCGCTTCACGTCGAGGCCGCTGCCCGCCGTGGTGAGCGCTGACGAACCGACCTTGACGACGATCCTGCGGGCTTCGGCGATCTCGACGCGCGTGCCGGTCACCTGTCCTGGTCCTCCAGCTCTTCGTCGGCGACTTGTTCGGAGTCCGGCCCGTCGCGCCGGATCCGGCGGGCTTCCTTGCGGTCGGACGCGCTGACGCGGTCCGTGCGTTCGAGCCGGACGTCGGTGCCGCGCCCGGAAAGGTGCACCGCGACGCCGGGCGTCGAGGGCTCCCATTCGAATTGCACGTCGCCGATCGTGACCGGGCTACCGGGCTGCGCGCCGAGCTTCGCGAGCTGGTCTTCGACGCCGAGCCGGTTGAGCCGGTCGGCGAGGTAGCCGACAGCCTCGTCATTGGCGAAGTTCGTCTGCCGGATCCAGCGTTCGGGCCGCGCGCCGCGGACGATGAACGCGCCCTCCTCTTCCTGGTCCCGCTCGACGGTGAAGCCGGTGTCGTCGACGGCCAGCGGGCGCAGCACGATCCGCTCGGGCTCCAGCACGGGCTGCCCTTCGCGGTACTCCTCCACGATCTTCGCGAGCGCGAAGCTCAGCTCCCGCAGACCCTGGCGCGACGCCGTCGAGACCTCGAACACCGGAAGCCCGCGCGCCTCGAGCTCGGGACGCACGAACTCGGCCAGCTCCGCGGCCTCCGGCACGTCGACCTTGTTCAGCACGACCACGCGCGGCCGCTCGCCGAGCTTGCCGCCGAGGCCCGGCGTGTACTTGGCGAGCTCCGCCTCGAGCGCGTCCACATCGGACAGTGGGTCGCGGCCGGGTTCGAGCGTCGCGCAGTCGATCACGTGCACGAGCACGGCGCAGCGCTCGATGTGGCGCAGAAAGTCGAGCCCGAGGCCCTTGCCGTCGGCGGCACCCGGGATCAGGCCAGGCACATCGGCCATGGTGTAGACGATGTCGCCGGCGGTGATCACGCCCAGGTTTGGCACGAGCGTGGTGAACGGATAATCGGCGATCTTCGGTTTCGCCGCCGAAAGCACCGAGATCAGCGACGACTTGCCGGCGCTCGGGAAGCCGAGCAGGCCGACGTCGGCGACCGAGCGCAGCTCGAGCACGAGGTTGCGCGATTCGCCGGGCTCCCCCAGCAGCGCGAACCCGGGCGCCTTGCGAGCCTTCGACGCGAGCGCCGCGTTGCCGAGCCCGCCGCGACCCCCTTGTGCGGCGACGAACTTCGTGCCGGGCGCGACGAGGTCGGCGACGAGCTCACCGTCCTCCGTGAACACGACCGTGCCCGACGGCACGCGCAGCTCCAGCGCTTCGCCCGCGGCGCCGTTGCGGTGGCTGCCCATGCCCATCTTGCCGTTGCCGGCACGGGCGTGTGGGCGGAAGTGGAAGTCGAGCAGCGTGTGGACGCCGGGGTCGACGATCAGCGTGACGTCGCCGCCGTTGCCGCCGTTGCCGCCGTCAGGGCCGCCGAGTGGTTTGAACTTCTCGCGGTGCACGGAGGCACAGCCGTTCCCCCCGTCGCCGGCGGTCAGGTGGATCACCGCGCGGTCCACGAACCGGGACGCCATCGCTTTGCCTCTATTCACTCGCGAAAGAAAAGTACCGAACAAGACAAACGAGGGGTGGTGCCGGGTATTCCGGCTCCACCCCTCGTTCGAGAGTCGTACGTGTCGTAGAAGCCGGAAACTCAGGCTTCGGCCGGCACGATGTTCACGGTCTTGCGGCCGCGCTTGACGACGAACTCAACGGCGCCGGTGGCGAGCGCGAACAGCGTGTCGTCGCCGCCGCGGCCGACGTTCACGCCGGGGTGGAACTTGGTGCCGCGCTGGCGAACCAGGATCTCGCCGGCGCTGACCTGCTGGCCGCCGTAGCGCTTCACGCCCAGCCGCTGGGCGTTGGAGTCACGACCGTTGCGGGAGCTGGACGCACCCTTCTTGTGAGCCATTGCGAAAGCCCTTCTTGCAAAGATTCAGTCTACGAAGATCCGAAGAACTACTTGGAGATGCCGGTGACCTCGACGCGGGTCAGCTTCTGCCGGTGACCCTGGCGCTTGTGGTAGCCGGTCTTGTTCTTGAACTTGTGGATCCGGATCTTCGGACCCTTGGTCTGCTCCACGACCTTGCCGGTGACCGAGACCTTCGCCAACGCGTCGGCGTCCGTGGTGACCTCGCCACCGTCCACGAACAGCACGGCGGGGAAGGTGTGCTCGGTGCCCGGCTCGCCCTCGAGCTTCTCGACCTCGACGACGTCGCCG
>DASZNR010000158.1:0-64927 GCA_035551175.1 Amycolatopsis sp.
CCGTCCGCAGTGGACAGCGCGCGGATCCGCGCGACGAGCCGTTCCCGCAGCGCGTCGCCGACCCCGCCGACGGCGACACCGACGGAAATGGCCATGCACCGCTCCCCCGCCGAGCCGTACGCCGCTGAGACCAGTGCGTCGGCAGCCGCGTCGAGGTCGGCATCCGGGAGCACCACGAGGTGATTCTTCGCGCCGCCGAGTGCTTGCACGCGCTTTCCGTACCGCGCGGCGGTTTCGTAGACGAACCGTGCGATCGGTGTCGAGCCGACGAAACTGACCGCGCTCACGTCCGGGTGCGCCAGCAACGCCTCGACGGCCGGCGCGCTGCCGTGCACGACGTTGAGCACACCCGGGGGCAGCCCGGCTTCCAGCGCCAGCTCCGCCAGCCGGTTCGACGCCGACGGATCCTTCTCGCTCGGTTTGAGCACAACGGCGTTGCCGCACGCGATGGCCAGCGGGAACATCCACATCGGAACCATCACGGGAAAGTTGAACGGCGTGATCCCGGCGACCACCCCGAGCGGCTGGCGGATCGAGTAGGTGTCGATGCCGCGCGAGACGTTTTCGCTGAACTCGCCTTTGAGCAGGTGCGGGATGCCTGCGGCGAACTTGGCGACCTCGAGGCCGGCGTCGACCTCAGCGCGGGCGTCGGCGAGCGTCTTGCCGTGCTCGCTCGTCACCAGCTCCGCCAGCTCGCCGCGGGAGCGCTCGACGAGCCGGATGAACTCAAGCATCACCTGCTGGCGTACGCCGAGCGATTCCTCGCCCCACGCCGCTTGCGCGTCGGTGGCGACCTTCACGGCCTGGTCGACGGTGTCGGCGTCGGCCAAGGCGACCCGGCCACTGACGGCGCCGAGCGCGGGATCGTGCACGTCGGCCCAAGCGGACGGCTCCGTCTCGGTGAGTGCTCCACCGACAAAGTGCTGAATGGTCTTCACGAGTGTCCTTTCGAGACGGTCAAGGGCGGGAGCCCGGGCATCGGCGGGGTGTCGGGCGGTTCGGGCCAGCTCTCGCCGGCGGCTTCGTCCAGCGCGCGCACGACACGCTCGGGTGTGAGCGGTTCGTGCCACGTGCGGGCCCCGGCCTGTGCGAGCGCGTCGTTCACCGCGTTGTGCACGGCCCCGGGCGCGCCGGCGGCCCCGGCCTCACCCGCGCCCTTCACCCCGAGCGAGGTGATCGGACTCGGGGTTTCGATGTGGCCGATGCGCACGTCGGGCAACTCCGGGCCGGTCGGCATGAGGTAGTCGAGCAACGTGGACGTGAGCAGCTGCCCGCTCTCGTCGTAGTAGAGCCGTTCGTAGAGTGCACCACCGATGCCCTGCGCCACCCCGCCACGGATCTGTCCGTCCACGATGGACGGGTTGATGAGCACCCCGCAGTCTTCGACGCACGCGTAGTCGACCAGGTGTACGAGGCCGCTGTCCTCTTCGATCTCCACGATCGCGGCGTGGGCACCGTTGTTGAAGGTGACGTTCGGGCCGCTGTACTCCCCCGTCACCGACAACCCGATACGCAGCTCCGGCGGCAGGCGGTGGGTGCGCCAGTGCGCGACCTCGGCGATCTCGGCCACGGACAGCTGGGCGCTGGGCGCGCCGACGACCTGCACCACGCCGTCGTGGATTTCCAGATCGGCCGGGTCGACCTCCAGCAGATGGCCGGCGATCGCGAGCAGCCGTTCCTTCACCTCGCTCGCGGCCGACGCGGCGGCCCCGCCGCTGACCACGGCCGACCGGCTCGCCCACAGCCCGGTGCCGTGTGGCACGACGGCGGTGTCGCCACTGACCACGGCGATGTCGTCGAACGGCACGCCGAGGTGGTCGGCGACGACCTGCGCCGCCGTCGTCTGCAGCCCCTGGCCCTGACCAGGAGTGCCGAGCAACACGGTCACCGAGCCGTCGGCTTCCACGCGGACCTCGACCTGGTCGTGCGCGGTGATGGGCGCGCCACGCTTGCCGTAGAACGTCACGCCGGGAGCGGTGACCTCGACGAAGCACGCGAGCCCCACGCCGAGCAGCCGCCCCCGTTCCCGCGCCTCGGCCCGGCGACGCTCCAGCGCGCGCCCGGTGGGGATCATCGCGAGCAGCTTCTCGAGCGACTCCTGGTGGGAACCGCTGTCGTAGACCTGGCCGGTGGCCGAGGTGTACGGCAGCTCCTCGGGCGTGATCAGATTGCGGCGGCGCAGTTCCGCCGGCTCGAGGCCGAGCCGGCGAGCGGTCTCGTCGAGCAGGGTTTCCATGGCGAGGATCGCGACCGGGTGCCCGACCCCGCGGTACACCGCCAGCGGTGCCTTCGTGGTGATCGCGACGCGCACGTGTCCCGAGTAGACGGGAATCCGATACGGGCCGGGCATGATCGTGGCGACCTGAATGCCTTCGGTGACCGCGCTGCGCGGGTAGACGGAGAAGGCACCGCCGTCGCTGACGACTTCCGAGCGGAGCCCGAGGATCCGGCCGTCAGCGGTCACGGCGAGCGCCGCGGACACGCGTTCGTCGCGGGCCTGGGTGTCGGCCTGCAGCGACTCGACCCGGTCCTGGATCCATTTGACCGGGCGCCGCAGCAAGATGCTCGCCGCGCACGTGGCCACCTCGTCGGAGTACACGTGGGCCTTCATGCCGAACGCGCCGCCGACCTCGTCGGTGAGCACGCGGATCGCGCTCTCGCGCAGGCCGAACAGCTCCGCGAACACCGACTGCAGCATGTGCGGCGCCTGCGTGGAAATCCTGACGGTCAGTGCCTTCGCCGACGGGTCGAACTCGGCGACCACCCCGCGCGGCTCGATCGCGACGGCCGTGTGGCGTGCTGTGCTGATTCCGGTTTCCACGACCACGTCGGCTTTGGCGAACGCGGCCTCGACGTCGCCGGTGCCGAAGGTGGCTTCGAAGGCGAGGTTGGACGGCAGCTCGTCGTGCACACGGGCGGCGGAGTCCTCGAGTGCGGCGATCGAGTCGACAACCGGGGGCAGCTCTTCGTAGTCGAGCTCGACCAGCTCGACTGCGTCTTCGGCGACGGCCCGGCTTTCGGCCACCACCATCACGACGGGTTCGCCGACGTAGTGCAGCTTGCCGGTCGCGAGCGGCCGCTGATCGCCGCTGACCAGGCCCGGCCAGTCGAGCAGGCCTTTCCACGATCGGCACATGGGGTTGAAGTCGTCGGCGGTGAACACCGCCACCACGCCCGGCGCCCGGCGGGCGGCTTCGGTGCCGATCGCCGTGATCCGCGCGTGGGCGACCGGCGCGCGCACGAACGCGGCGTGCAGGCAGCGCGCGGGCGTGACGTCGTCGGCGTAGCGGCCCTGTCCAAGCAGGATCTTCGGGTCCTCGACGCGCTTGACGCGGCGCCCGACCCAGCCGTCGGTGACGCTCACGCTCCCGCCTCCCGCCTCTGCTCGGCATACTCGGCCACCGCGTCGACGATCGGGGCGTACCCCGTGCAGCGGCACAGATTTCCCGAAAGCCGGTCGCGAATCCCCGCGCGGTCAAGGTCCGGTTCCTCTTCCAGCGCGGCGATCGCGGCCATGAGGAACCCGGGCGTGCAGAAGCCGCACTGCAGCGCCTGGTTTTCCCAGAACTTCTGCTGCAGCGGGTGCAGCACGGCGGCCGATCCGGCCAGCCCTTCGACGGTGTCCACAGTGGATCCGTCGACCTGCACGGCGAGCGTGAGGCAGCTGCGGACTGCGGCGCCGTCGACGCGGACGGTGCACGCGCCGCACACGCCCTGTTCACAGCCGACATGCGTGCCGGTGAGGCCGAGCTCGTGGCGCAGGAAATCCGCGAGGGTGGTCCGAGGGGTCGTTCGGGCCGTCTCGGCGGTGCCGTTGACGGTGAGGGTGACCGGGACCGGTTCGTTCGGGTCAAGCACGGGCATGCTCCACTTCGGACTGCCGGGCGCGGGCTTCGGCGAGCGCCGCGGCAACCAGTTTGGTTCCGGCGCGACGGCGGTACGTCGCGGAGCCATGGATGTCACCGAGGACGTCGAAGTCGAACGCCCGCTCGGCGGCTTCGGACAGCACGGCGCCGTCTTCGAGGTGCCGTCCCTTCAGCACCGCTTCGGCTGCCGCGGCACGACGAGGTGTGCCGGCGACGCCGAACAGGGCGACACGGGCGTCGGTGCACCGGCCGTCCGGGCCGGCACCGAGGATCGCGATCACGCCGGCGAGAGCGAAATCGCCGGTCCGGCGGGTGATCTCCCGGACGGACCAGCCGGCGTTCGCGGGCAGGTACGGCAGCTCGGCGCCGGCCACGATCTCCCCGTCGTCGAGCGCGGTGAGGTAGGGGCCGAGGAAGAAATCACGGGCCGCGATGCGCCGCCTGCCGCGGGGTCCGGCGACGCGGACCGCGCCATCGAGGGCCAGCAGGAGTGCGGGCAGCTCGGCTGCGGGATCGGCGTGCGCGACAGACCCGCACACCGTGCCCCGGTTGCGGATCTCGGGGTGCCCGATCTGCGCGAGGCATTCGGCCACCAACGGATGCCGTGCTCTCGTTCCCGGGTCGGTTTCGACGGTGCGCGTGCGGACCGCGGCGGACACGACCAGCGCCTCGTCGCGAAAGGCGTGACCCTGCAGGTCTTCCGCCGAGGTGATGTCGACGAGCACGCCTGGATGGGCCATCCGCAGCGCCATCACCGGCAACAGGCTCTGCCCACCGCCGAGCACGCGCGCGTCGGGACCGTGCTCGGCCAGCGCCGCCACCGCGTCGGCGAGCGATTCCGCCCGGTGGTAACCGAAAAGCGGCAGTTTCACGCGATCCGCCCCTGTTGCTGTCGTTCTGGTGTCGTTGTGGTGTCAGTGCGCTGTGGTGTCAGTGCCCTGATGTCAGTGCTGTTCGAAATACTGAACACTGTTCGTAGTGCAGAACAGTTTTGCGAACGTCCGAAGCGGATGTCAAGTCGAGCCTGCGGCCACGGTCCGAGCGATTCGACCGCGGTGACACCGGCTCGGCCATAGTGGTGTCAGTGATGACGAATCCTCGGCCGGCGCGTGGCCGTGGATCAGGATGTCGCCGGTTTCGGCCGGGACCTGCCCGGCCCGGCCTGAGAGAATTCCGTTCACCAACCAAGGATCGAGGTCACCCGTGCTCATCGTTCGCTTCCGTTCCGCAGTCGGAGACCGCCCGCTCGTCGGCGTCCGCGACGACGCCACCGGCACCGTCACCGAGCTGCCGGTGGCTGCCGTCGGGGAGCTGCTCGGGCTACCGCTCGGCGAGCTTCGGGAGCTTTGCGCCGGCGCGAGCGGTCCGGCGCACGCCGCCGGGGACGTCCGGCTCCTGCCGCCCGTCGACCGGCGGACCGAGGTCTGGGCGGCGGGCGTCACCTACCAGCGGTCGCGCGAAGCGCGGATCACGGAGAGCGAACGCGCCGCCGACGTCTACGAGCTCGTGTACGATGCCCCGCGCCCGGAGCTGTTCTTCAAATCCGCTGCCTGGCGCGTCACCGGTGACGGCGAGCAGGTCGCCATCCGCCCCGACTCCGAGGTCGACGTGCCGGAACCGGAACTGGGCCTTGTCCTCAACGCCCACGCCGAAGTCGCCGGATACACCGTGGTCAACGACATGAGCTCCCGCAGCATCGAGGGCGTCAATCCGCTGTACCTGCCCCAGGCCAAGATCTATCTCGGTGGCTGCGCGGTCGGGCCCGGCATCCGCCCGGCGTGGGAGGTGCCCCACGCGGCCAACCTCACGATCGAGCTGGAAATCCGCCGGTCCGGCGCCATCGTGTGGTCGGGCACGACCAGCACCTCACTACTGCGGCGCAGTTTCGACGAGCTGGTGGAACACCTGTTCCGCGCCGACGTGTTCCCCGACGGCGCCGTACTTTCCACCGGCACCGCGTTGGTGCCCGACCTCCCCTTCTCCCTCGCCGCCGGCGACCAGGTCGCGATCACCGTCGCCGAGGTCGGCACGCTCAGGAGCACCGTCGTGTCCGGAAAGGACCTAGTGGCGAAACTCCTCGACGCCCGCTGAGGCGGGCCTTTCGCCGATCTGACCCAGGCGAGCGGGATGCCCGATCTCGTCTACCCCGGGACAATGCCAAGGGCGGGCAGAGCGGACGCGGATGAGCCGGACGCCGGATTCCCTCGAGGCGCCGCCAACGACCGGGCCCGGGTGGGCACCCGTCAGCCCCACGCGAGGCGGGGCATTCCGGGGTCGCGCCGCAGGGCGTCGAGAACCACCTGCACGGCCGCGCGCTGCGGTGAGCCGCGCCGGATCGCGGCGGTGATCGTGCGCGTCACGGGTGCGGCCAGCTCCCGCGTCGTGACCCGGTAGCGCGGATCGACGGCCAGCCCGGGCAGCAGCGTGATCGAGAGCCCGGCTTCCACATGTTGCTGCGCCAGCATCACGTTGCCGAACCGGCACACCACCCGTGGTTCGAAGCCCGACTGGCGGCACAACCGCAAGGTCAGCGTGGCCATGTAGGAGTCAGGCATGTCGAGCGACCACGCCTCGTCGGCGAAGGCCGCGAGATCCGCGCTGCCTCGTCGGGTGGCGGGGTGCTCCGGCGGCAGGACGGCGACGATCGGGTCCGTCGCGAGGCGTACCAGGTCCACGTCCGGGTCCAGGGGCTGGCCGACGAAGTCCGTCGTCGTGATGATCAGATCCGCGTCGCCGTCGCGCAGCGCCGGCATGCTCTCGTGAGGTTCGAGCTGCAGGACCTCCACGTGGAGGTCCGGGTGCTGCGCGGCCAGCCGGCGGACGGCCGGCACGGCCAGTGTGTGAACCGCGCTCTGGAACGCGCCGAGCCGCACGAGTCCCGCAGGTGCGTCGCCGAGGCCACGCAGCTCCGCTTCGACCGTGTCCATGTGGTCGAGGATCGCGCGGGCGCGGCGGGCGAGGATCACGCCGGCCGGGGTGAGGCGGACGTGGCGCCCGGTGCGTTCGAGCAGCGCGGTGTGCGTTTCGGCCTCCAGCACGGCCAGCTGTTGCGACACGCTCGAAGCGCTCAGGTTCGAAGCCTGGGCGACCGCGCGGATCGTCCCGAGGGTGTCGAGGCGGGTGAGCAGTCGCAGGCGCCACGGGTTCAGCATCCGTCCAGTGTGCGGTTTTTCCGAACAGAACGTACGGAATTGTGAGCTGGACGTGACGCTCGCGACAGCCTTACCGTCGGCGTCATGACTGCTTCGACTACCGACCTCGCACCGGCCGAGACGTTCTGGGCCGACGCCGATCGCCATCTCGTGTGCTACGGCGGCGCGTTCACCCCCGAGATCATCGAGCGCGCCGAAGGCAGTTTCGTATACACCGCCGGGGGCCGGAAAATCCTCGACTTCACCTCCGGGCAGATGAGCAGCATCCTCGGCCACTCGCACCCGGAGATCGTCGCCACGGTGCGCCGCCAGGTCAGCACGCTCGACCACCTGTTCAGCGGCATGCTGAGCCGGCCCGTCGTCGACCTCGCACACCGCCTCGCCGAGACGCTCCCGGCGCCGCTGGAGAAGGCGCTGCTGCTCACCACCGGTGCGGAATCGAACGAGGCCGCGATCCGGATGGCAAAGCTCGTGACGGGCAAGCACGAGATCGTGTCGTTCGCGCGATCGTGGCACGGCATGACCCACGCCGCCGCGGCAGCCACCTACAGCGCCGGACGAGCTGGGTACGGCCCGTCCGCACCCGGAAACTTCGCGCTCCCCGTGCCCAACGCGTTCCGGCCCGACTTCACCGCTTCCGACGGGACGCTCGACTGGCGCCGTCAGCTCGACTTCGCGTTCGACCTGATCGACGCGCAGTCCGTCGGCAGCCTTGCCGCGTGCCTCGTCGAGCCGATCCTCAGCGCCGGCGGCGTCATCGAACCGCCGCCGGGCTATTTCGCCGCGCTGCGCGAGAAGTGCCGCGAACGCGACATGCTGCTGATCCTCGACGAAGCCCAGACCGGTTTGTGCCGCACCGGAACCTGGTATGCCTTCGAACGTGACGGTGTCGTCCCCGACCTGCTCACGGTGTCCAAGACACTCGGCGCCGGCCTGCCGCTCGCGGCCGTGCTGACGAGCGCGGAGATCGAGGAAACTGCACACGAGCGCGGATTCCTCTTCTTCACCACCCACGTGTCCGACCCGCTCGTCGCGGCCGTGGGGAACACCGTGCTCGACGTGCTGCAGCGTGACCAGCTCGACGTACGCGCCCGTGAGCTGGGCGCCGTGCTACTCCGGGGGCTCGACGAGCTCGCGTCGCGCCACGAAGTCGTCGGCGACGTCCGTGGGCGCGGGCTGCTCGCCGGGCTCGAGCTCGTCGTCGATCGCGACACCACGGAGAGTTCCGACCGGCTGGGCGCACTCGTGACGAAGCGGTGCCTCGAACTGGGGCTGCACCTCAACATCGTGCAGCTCAAGGGCATGGGCAGCGTTTTCCGGATCGCACCGCCGCTCACGGCCACCGAGGAGGAGCTCGCACTCGGCCTGTCCATTTTGGATGAGGCGCTCACCGGCGCGGTTGCAATGCTGTGAGGTGGGCCTTGCGGACTCGTGAGTGGCGGTGCCGGTTCTAACCGGCGCGAACACTCACGAGTCCTGGCAGGCGGTGTGCGGTTGAAGCTGTTTCGTGGCTGTGTTTCGTGGCTGTGTTTATCGCTGCGGCGCGAGTGGTATCCGCGTTGACAGCGGGCTCTGCCCGCCGGTTCGGCCGAGCCACGACACAAGAGTGGGAACACCGGGTTTCAGACGGCCTTGAGGGGTACGCGTCAAGCAGAGCGTGGCTGGTCCCACCCACCGCCGGGCCCTCCACACCGGACCGCCGCCAGTCCCGGATCACCGCGATCCGGGACTGGCGGCGGACTCGGACCACGGCACGGCCCATCGTGCCTCGACGTGGGAACGGTATACGTCAGCAGCCCTTTCATCACCATCTCGCGGCCGCAGGACGTCGAGTTTGCCCGACGCCGTGGTGGGGAAACCGAGGCTTCGGGGACATACTCGCCGCCCCCGACAGGCGGGAGGAACTTTCCGACGGGCGGTTGGCCAAAGCGGCTGGTTCTCCAATGCCGCGACGGAGGTGACGAAGTGATCGCGAAGGCGCTTCACCGCACGATCGAAACGGTGCCGCGCCGGTGGATCCTCGTGGCAGCGGCCATTCTGGCCATCGGCTCGGCGATCGCGGTATCGGGATACGGGTCGCCGACCTTCGCCGATCTGTCGAGCCCGGTTCAGGGCGTGCTGGCGATCGTGGTCCCGTTCACCGGCGTCCTCGCCGCGGACTCCCGGTACCCGGTCGGCCGGACTCTCGCTGCGGCATCCGTCGTCGGCGCCGGGGCGGGCGTTTTCGGTGCCGCCGTCTGCGCCATGGCGGCCGCGACGTCGCCCGCCCTCTTCGTCTGGCACGGCGCCGCGTTGGTTGTCGCCGGGAGTGTGCTCGTGCAGGTCGTGGCCCAATGGGTGGGTACGGGCCTGGGGTTCCTGATCCGCCACCGCCTCACGGCCTGTCTGGCGAGCGTCGTGCTGCCCCTGGCGCTGTGGTTCGTGCTCGGTGTGATCCATCCGCCGTTGCAGCCGTGGCTCACGCCGTATCCGTCGGTACGGCATCTGCTGTCCGGCTCGATGAGCGCGGCGGAGTGGGCCCAGTGCGGTGTCGTGGCGGTCCTGTGGGGCATCGGGTTGTCCGCGGCCGGTGCCGGACGGGCTACCGCTTCGCAGGCGTGAACGCCACCCCGTGCACCCGCTCGACGGCTTCCGTCCACAGTGGATCTTCCGGGGCCGCCGGAAATCCCAGCCGCGGCCCGATCTTCCGCCATGCCGCTGGATTGCGCGCCCGGTATCCGCGCAGCACCTCGTCCAGTTCGGCGTGGTCGAGGAACCGGGCCGTGGGCTCGGGCCATCGGTAGCGTCCGCTGCGCACTTCGATCGCCGGGGCCGCGAGCACGTTCCGGTACCACTGCGGCTCCCCGCCCCAAGCCGCGACGACCGTCAGCTCCGGTACGGCCGGCCGATGCCGCACCACCTCGACCACCACCTCACGCCTGGCGCCCGACTTGCGGCCCCGGTGCGCGAGGTACAGGAGGCGCTGCCCGAACGCCCGCCCCAGCCCCCAGCGGTACAGCGGAATCGGAGTCCTCAGCAACCACCGCAGCAGTCCGGTCGGTGGACGATCGGTCACCGGCATGTCGGCCTCCCCAGGTTGATGTGCCGTCCATCCTGGCACCGCACCAGGTCCCGCCCGGGCGGAGCGGGTCAGTTCTGGATCTCCTGCTGCCACCGGGTGATCCACGACGCCAGGTTGCGCGAGATCGCCTCGCTGTCCAGCTGCACGAGCGACGAGATCTCCTGCTGACCGTAGGGCACGTAGTTCGTCGAGAGGAAGGACTGCGGCAGCGTCACTTTGCTGTTCGTCGGGCCCTCGGCGATCGCCTGCACGAACTTGCCGTTGACGGCCGAGGAGATCTGGAAGTCCAGGTAGGCGTGGGCATTCTCGGCGTGGGCGGACGCTTTGGGCAGGCACATCGCCGACAGGATCGCGGTGGCGCCTTCCGCCGGGCGCACGAAGGCGACCGGGGCGCCGCTGGACTTCAGCGCGCTGGTGCGGTCGGCGTACCACACGCCCAGGTCGGCTTCGCCGCTCGTGAGCAGCTTGCTCATCTCGTCGGGGGTGCTGTAGATGGCCGAAAGGCTGGGCTTCAACGCCGACACGGCCGCGAAACCCGGGTCGATCGCCTTCTCCGAGCCGCCGTTCAGGCGCGCGGCCATGGCGAGGAAGTGGTAACCGGCCGTGCCGCTGACGTTGGAGATGGCGACCTTGCCCCGGTACTTCGGGTCCCACAGGTCCTTCCACGACGTGGGCGGCGTGGTGACCTTCTCGGTGTTGTAGACGATGCCGGTCATCGAAGCCAGCTCCGCGACCCAGTAGCCGTCCTTGTCCACCGCCAGCGGATACAGCTCGGGCAGCGACGGCAGCTTGCCGCGGTCGAGCTTCTGCAGCAGACCGGCGGCCTTGGCCTGGTACAGCGGCGCGAGGTCCAGGTACGCCAGGTCGAAGGCGTTGTTCGCCGCCTTCATCTTGGTCAGTGCGTCGCTGGAGATGGCGGTGATCAGGTCGACGCCGACGCCCGTCTTGGCCGTGTAGGCGTCGGCGACGGTCGACTGAACGGCGCTCTGGAACGTGCCGCCGAAGCTGTTGATTTTCAGGTCGCCCCCCGAGGACGAGCCGGGGCTGCCCGCCTTGTTCGGGCCGCACGCGGTGAGGACGGCGGCGCCCGCGGCGACGCCGGTGAGCCGGAGGAAACCCCGGCGGTCGAGGGTCGGCATGGTGAACTCCTTGCGGGTGGGGACTAGTGAAGGGAACGGCCACCATCGAGCGCGAGAGTCGCGCCGGTGGCGTAACGGTTGGTCGCGAGCAGCACCACGGCTTCGGCGATCTCCATCGCGTCCGCGGTGCGTTTCACCAGGTACGGCTCGAAGTCGCGCACGGCGGCACGCGCCTCGCCGCCGCGCTGCTCCTGCGCGTGGCGCGCGAGTGGCGTGTCGACGAGACCGGGACACACGCAGTTCACGCGGATGCCGGCCGCCGCGTGGTCGATCGCCATGGCGCGCGTGAGCCCGACCACCGCGGCCTTGGACGCCACGTACGCGGGCATTTCCGGGATCGCGCGCAGCGCCGCCGCCGACGCGACGGTGACGATCGCTCCCCCCTCCGGCATCAACGGAATGAACGCGCGCGCCATGCGCCACACCCCGGTGACGTTCACGTCGAACGCCCGCTGCCAGTCCTCTTCGGACACCGTCAGGACATCGCCGACCGCCACGACGCCGGCGCAGTTCACCAGCACGTCGCATCGTCCGTGGTCGGCGGCCACCCGGCGGGCGAGTGACGTGACGCTGTCCGCGGAGGACACATCCGTCGGTGGAGATGCGGTGACGTCGGCCACGACGACGGTGAACTCCCGCGCGGCCAGCAGCTCCACCACGGCGGCGCCGATCCCGCTCGCCCCGCCGGTCACCACGGCCACGCCGGTCACGGCGCCAGCCCCGCCTCGGCGAGCAACGCCGGGCGCACCCGGTCCGCGTAGTCCGAACAGGACACGAACTCGCCCGTGCCGGCTTCGCGGATGTGCTTCACCGTCTCCTCCAGCGCCCACAGCCGCGAATGCCGCCCGGTCACCTGCGGGTGCATCGCGAGCATGAAGTGTGTGCCCTGCTCCTGGGAAATGCCGTCGTACTCCCTGATCCAGGATTCGGCGACGGCGGAGGGCGCCGCCATCGTGCGACCCGGAAGCCGGTTGCTGTAAAGGAAAAACGGTGCGTCGTCGAGTACCCAGGCGAACGGCAGCTCCACGATCGAGGTGGTGCGGCCCTGGTCGGCCAGCAGGTGCGCGGTGTCGGCGTCGAACAGGTTCGACGAAAACGTCATCCTGAACTCTTCCAGGTACCGCACCGACTCCGCCGTCAGCTCCCCCGCGGGCGAGCGCCAGCCGCGCGGTTCGCGACCGGTCGCCTTGACGATCGCGTCCCTGCCCTTGTGGAACTCCTCCAGCTCGGCGTCAGGCCCGAGCGTGTCCGACCATTCGTGCGTGTGGCTGTGGTGCTCGATGACGAGCCCCGCCTCCAGGATCGCCTCGATCTCGGCCGGGTAGCGCTCCACCACGAGGCCGGGCACGAAAAACGTCGCGGTGATCTCGTAGCGTTCGAGCAACGCGAGGATCCGTGGCAGGCCGACCTTCGGCCCGTAGTGGCCCTGCGAGAGCCACACCGGTTTCGACGCCCCCGCCGGATCGCGGGCCGTCCACAGCAGCTCGGCGTCCAGGTCGAAGGTCAGCAGGACGGGGGTGGACATCGGCTTCGCTCCTAACGGGACGGGGACAGGGCGGACACGGGCGCGGGCGGCAGCCGGAACACGCGGTCCTGAAACAGGGCGGCGTAGGACATCAGCACGTCCTCCGAACCGGGCCGTCCGATCAGCTGCAGCCCGACCGGCATCGACCGCACGGTCCCGCACGGCACGGTGACCGCCGGGAACCCGGTGTAGTTGAGGAGGAACGTGAAGCCGACAAACGCGCGCCGCGCGTCCTCGGGCAGCTCCAGATCACCGTCGGGGATGCGCGGCGCGGTGAACGGCACGGTCGGCGTCGCGACGAGGTTGGTGCCGTCGAGCAGCCGTTCGAGGTGTTCCACGGCTTCCAGCTGCGTTTCGACCGCGGCCGAGTACGCGGCGCCGGTGACGGCCGAGCCTCGCGCGAACTGGTGCCGGCCGTAGTCGGTGAGCAGCGCGTTGGCTTTTTCGTCCCGAAAGATCTCCGCCCCGCCGGTGGAGAACCGGTCGGCCTGCATCATGTCGTAGAACGCCTCGCTGAACAGCGGCGAGTCCATTCCGGACACACTTTCGTCGAGCTGCCCGCCGCACCCGCGAACGAATTCGGCAGCGGCGGCATACGCGGTCGTCACCACCTCCTCGTCCGCGCCCGGCACACCGCTGTCGCCGATCCAGCGCACCCGCGGCGTCGCGGGAATTCCCGCCGGTTGGCGGATGCCGGTCGGCAAGAGGCCACGGCTGAGACCGTCGCCGGCATACGGGCCCGCCATCACCTGGTACAGCACGTGCGCGTCGCGCGCGTCGAGCGTGATCGGGCCCCCGGCGGAAAACCGTCGGGTGCCGATACGGCCGCCGGTGCGCGGCAGCGCACCCCGCGAGGGCATCAAACCGACGCACCCGCACAGCGCCGCCGGCACGCGAATCGACCCGCCGCCGTCGCTGCCCACGGCGATCGTGGTGAGCCCGGCCGCGATCGACGCCGCCGCTCCCCCGCTCGACCCGCCCGGTGTGCACGCCGGATCCCACGGGTTGCGTGTCTCGGGCTGCAGGTCGTTGACCGTGCGGATGTAGATCGCGAACTCGGGCGTGTTGGTCTTGCCGACGAGGATCCCGCCGGCCCGGCGGATCCGCCGCACGAGCTCGGCGTCGCGTTCGGGCACGTGGTGGGAGTAGACCCGGGACCCGTACGTCGTGCGCACGCCGCGCGTGTCGTAGACGTCCTTGACGGAGAACGGGACACCCCACAACGGCCCCGGTTCCTCGCCGGCGGCCCGACGGCGCTCCAGCTCACGCACCTGCTCGCGGGCGTGCTCCTCGTCGACGGTCAGGAACGAGTGCAGCGTCGCGTCGATCTTCGTGATCGCGGACAGCGTCTCGTCGAGGACCTCGCCCGCCGACAGCTCGCCGCCCACGATCGCGGCGCGCAACTCGAGCGCTCGTGCGGGAATCATGACCACCCTCCCCAGATGGACCAGCCGCCGTCGACCGCGAGCGTCTGGCCGGTGATGTAGGACGCGTCGGGTGAGAGCAGGAACCGCGCGACGGCGGCGACTTCGCCCGGATCGCCGAGCCGGCCAAGCGGGGTGCGCTGCAGCACCTGCTGTTCGTCGAGCAACCCGCACTCGAAGTTGGTCCGCACCAGCGGGGTCAAGATCGTGCCGGGCGCGATCGCGTTGACCCGCACACCCTCGGCCGCCCACTCGGCGGCGAGCTGCCGCGTCAGGCCTTCGAGCCCGGCTTTCGTGGCGCCGTAGCCCGCGCGGCCCGTCAGTGCCCGGCCCGCGGCGAGGCTCGACATCACCACGACGCTCCCCTTCGCCGTGGCGAGGTGCGGATGAGCCGCGCGCAACAGCCGGGTCGCGCCGAGCAGGTGAGTTTGCAGGAGTGTGGTCCAGTCGTCGTCGCCGAGATCGACGAACGCCTTCGTCAGGCCGGTGCCGGCGTTGCTCACCACGCCGTCGAGCCGGCCGAACCGGTCGGCGGCGGCCCGCACGAGCGCCGGAGCGACCGCGGGCTCGCGCAGGTCGCCGTCGACCACGACCGAAGTCCCGCCCGCCGCCTCGACCAGTTCCGCGCTCTCCGCGAGCCCGTCCTCGGTCAGCCCGTGGACGACGACGCCCCAGCCGCAGCGCGCGAGCTCCACCGCGCACGCTCGCCCGATGCCCGACGACGATCCGGTCACGACCGCCGCCGGCCGCGAATCAGCGCTCATCCTGTGCTCCCCCTCTCGTGACGAGCCCGACGAGCACCGCGGAGACGACCACGATCACGGTCGACACCGCGGCGATCGTCGGGTTGTTCGAGTACTGGACGTAGGTGAAGATCGTGATCGGCAGCGTCGTGAAACCACTGCCCGTGAGGAAGAGCGTGACCACCGCTTCGTCGAACGAGATGACGAAGGCGAACACCGCGCCGCCGAGGATCGCCCCGCGCAGCGATGGCAGGACGATCCGGCAGAACGTGCGCGCCGCGCCTGCGCCCAGCGAGCGCGACGCCTCCTCCAGCGCGGAATCCAGTCGCCGCAGCCCGGCCAGCACCGACCGCGTGACGAACGGCGACGCGATGATCACGTGCGCCAGCAGGCCACCCGGGAACGTGCCGAGCCAGCCCGAAAGCGACAGTGCGAACAGGATGCCGAGCCCCAGCACCACGGCGGGCAGCAGGATCGGTGACAGCAGAACTTGTTCCAGTGTCCCGGTGAAGACGCCGGGGCGGCGCACGATCGCGTAGCTCGCGAGGACGCCGGCGAGCACGCTGATCACCGTCGTCGCGACGCCGAGCTCCAGGCTCGTCCACAGGGCGTCGAGGAACTTGGGATCGTTCGCGGCCGCGGCGAACCACTTGAGCGTGAATCCCTGCGGCGGAAACGTCAGGTAGCCCGTCGCGGTCACCGACGAGCCGATCGCGACGGCCAGCGGCGCCAGGATGAAGACCACGATCACCGCGATCACCACCCAGAACACGACCGAGCCGGCCCGGACGCGCCGCCCCGCCTCACCCGCGGGTCGCACGACGCACCGCCAAGGTCTGCAGAGACAGGATGAGGAACGTGATGATCAGCAGCACCACCCCGAGCGCGGACGCGAGCGGCCAGTTCTGCGCCGTCGTCGCCTGCTGGTAGATGACCGTGACGATGGTGGACACCTTGCCGCCGCCGAGCATCTGCGGCGTGATGAGCGCGCTCATGCTAATCACGAACGTGAGCGCCGATCCGGCCGCGAGCCCGTCGAGCGACTGCGGGAACGTCACCCGCCGGAACACCTGCCCTGGCGGCGAGCCGAGTGCGGCCGCCGCCTCTTCCGTACGCCGGTCCAGCGCCGCGAGGGCCGCCACGAGGCTGATCACCATGAACGGGAAGTAGGTGTGCACGAGCCCGATGACCACGCCGGTCGAGGTGTTGATCAGCTTCACCGACGAGAGGCCGACGGCGTCGAACGTGCGTTGCAGGAGCCCGTCGGTGGACAGCAGCACCTGCCAGCCGAACGTCTTCACGACCACGCTCGTGAGCAACGGGATCGTCACCACCGCCGTCAGCGGTGCGCGCAGCCGCCGCGGCCCCCGCGTGATCGCCAGTGCCAGCGGATACCCGATGAGCGCGGAGATCACCGTGGTCGCGAGCGCGAGACCGAGTGTGCGCAGGATCAGATTGCCGTACAAGGGGGTGGTGAAGATCGTGCGGAACTGATCGAACGTGAAGCCCCACGGCTGTCCGCCCGCGGCGTCGAAGTGTTCGAGGGAGAACCGGACGACGAAATACAGCGGCACGGCGAACCCGGCGGCGAAGACCACCACCATCGGCAGCACGAGCAGCAACACCCGCCGGGACGGCGCTTTCCTTCGCATCCGCGGCGGCCCGACCGCCCGGCTCAGCGTGGCGGTCATGACGTGGCCCCGCCGGGGACGAGCACCGCGTCGCGGGCGTCGATGCGGAGCGAAACACGTTGTCCTGGCTCGAATCGCACGTTCGCGGCGCCGGTGACGAGCGCCTGCACCCGCACGCCGCCGGCGTCGGCCTGCACGACGAGCGAGCTACCGTAGTAGAAGCTCTCGGCGATCGTCGCGGCCAGCAGCCCGGGCGCGGCGTCACCGGGTGGCTCGATCCGGACGTCCTCGGGCCGGACGAGCACCACGACCTCCGCGCCCGCGGTCGTTTCGTCGTCGGTCGCCAGTCGGCCCGCGGCGGTCGTGACCTCGGTCGGTCCGGTTGCGGTGACGGTGCCCGGGATCAAGTTGGCGTCGCCGGCGAAGCCCGCCATGAACGCGTTGGCCGGCCGCCGGTAGACCGCACGCGGAGTGTCGAGCTGTTCGATGCGGCCGTCCCGCAGCACGGCCATCCGGTCGGCCATGCCGAACGCCTCCTGGCGGTCGTGCGTGACCATGATCGTGGTGGTTCCCGTCCGCTGCTGCAGGCGCCGGATCTCCTCACCCACCTCGCGGCGCAGGTTCGCGTCGAGGTTCGACAGGGGTTCGTCGAGCAGTAGCAGCTCGGGGTCCATCGCGAGCGCCCGCGCGAGGGCGACGCGCTGTTGCTGCCCGCCGGACAGCCGCGCCGGCCGTTTGCCCGCGTGCCCGCCGAGCTGCACCAGCTCGACCAGCTCGGCGACGCGAGCCTTGATCGCGGCGCGGGATTTCTTCTGCACCTTCAACGGATAAGCGATGTTGTCCGCGACGGACAGGTGCGGGAACAGCGCGTAGCTCTGGAAGACCAGGCCGATGTTGCGGCGGTGCACCGGGACGCCGGCGAGATCACGGCCGTGCAACAGCAGCTGCCCCTCGGCCGGATGCGTGAAGCCGGCGATGGTGCGGATCATCGTCGTCTTGCCCGACCCGCTCGGCCCGAGCAGCGCGATGAGCTCACCTCGGTGCACTGACAAGTCGACTTCCCGCAACACGCGGGTCGCCCCGTAGACCACCGAGACGCCGTGCATGGCCAGCACGACGTCGGATCGCGGGTCCACGTCGGCCGTCGCCGGAGCCCGGCGGCGAGTGGTGGCGGTCATCTGCACCTCCGCGGCGTTGGAGTGCCTCTTGTGTGGTGCTTGCTGTCTCGGCTCGTCGCACTCGGTTGGGTTCCTAGCATCTGGTCTGACCAGATGCTAGGTTGATGGCAGCCATCATTCATCGACCCCCGGATCGGGTCAAGACGTTCCCGCCGGCGACTTCGCCGCCGTCGACCCCGGGCAGGCGGGCACGAGAGGATTGTGGAATGTTCACCCCCGTCACCAAGGGCCGCGCGTTCGAGTCCGTGGTCGCGCAGATCGAAGCCGCCATCTACGACGGCCGCTTCAAGACCGGCGACTACCTGCCCTCGGAGCGGGCGCTGGTCGAGCAGTTCTCGGTCGGGCGCTCCACGGTGCGTGAAGCGCTGCGGATCCTGGAGAACATGGGGCTGATCAAGACGAGCCCCGGCAGCCACAAGGGCCCGCGGGTGTCGGCGTCGATGACGCAGGGCCTCTCGCGCATGCTCAACGGCGCCGTGAAGGTGGAGCAGATCTCGCTCGTCGACCTCGTGCAGTACCGCATGATGACCGGTTCGACCGCCAACTTCCTGGCCGCGCACCTGCGCACAGCCGAGCATCTGGCCGAGATGGCCGAGGCGATCGGGCTCATGGCCGGTACCGAACCGGGCGACAGCGAGGCGTTCGCGCGCGCCGACGCGCAGTTTCACGCCGCCATCCGCAAAGCGGCGGGCAACGCGTTGATGGACATCATCAACAACGTGATCGAAGACGCCATCGTGGACCTCGTCCGGGACACTGTGGACTCATCGCCCCGCACCGGCCAGGTGCGTGCCGAATTCGTGCGCACGCACCAGGAAATCTACGACGCGATCGAGCGCGGCGACGCCGAAGCCGCCGCTTCGCTGTCGCGCCACAGCCTGACCGCCGTGTACGGCGGGGCCCTCTCCCCCGAAGAACGGCGCAGGCTCGAACTGCTCGACGGCACCGCCAGCAGCATTGCCGGCACGACCAGCAGCACCGCCAGCACTGAATGAACCCGACGGAGGTCCGCATGCGCACGCACCACCTGGCCGTGATCGGCGGAGACGGCATCGGCCCCGACGTCACCGCGGCCGCTCTCGCCGCCGTGCGCGCGGCGGCCGGAAAGTTCGGCTTTGCCGTGGACACCACGGAGTTCGACCTTGGCGCCGAGCACTACCTGCGCACCGGAGTGGTCCTCGACGAGCCGGCGGTCGAGAAGCTACGCGAGCACGACGCGATCCTGCTCGGCGCGGTCGGCGACCCGCGCGTCGCGCCGGGGATCCTGGAACGCGGGCTGATCGTCGCGCTGCGCGTGGCATTCCGGCAGTCGGTGAACATCCGGCCCGTGCGGCTGTACCCGGGAGTGGAGAGCCCGGTGAAAGGCGTGACGCCCGAGAACTGCGACCTGGTCGTGCTGCGCGAGAACACCGAAGGCCTCTACGCGGGTGGTGGGTCGACGACGCACGCCGGGACCGAGCACGCGGTGGCCCTGCAGAATTCCGTGACGACCGTGGCGGCCACGCGGGAGATCGTCGAATTCGCGTTCCGGCTGGCGCAGCGGCGCCGGCGCAAGGTGACGTTGTGCCACAAGACGAACATCCTCGTCCACGCGGGCGGGCTGTGGCTCGACGTCGTCGACGAGGTGGCCGCGCGCCACCCGGACGTGGAGCACGACTACGTGCACGCCGACGCCATGTGCCTGCATCTGCCGCTCGATCCGGGCCGCTTCGACGTCGTCGTCACCGACAACCTCTTCGGCGACATCATCAGCGACCTCGGCGCGACCGTCCAAGGTGGACTCGGGGTCGCCGCCAGCGCGAACCACAACCCGGCCGGAACCGCGCCGAGCATGTTCGAGCCCGTCCACGGGTCGGCGCCCGACATCGCCGGCCGCGGCTGGGCCAATCCGATCGCGGCCGTCCTCTCGGCCGCGCTCTGCCTCGCCACCCTCGGTGAACGCGACGCCGCGCTCACCGTGGAAGCGGCCGCGGCCGCGGTGCTCGCCGAACTGCCCGCCCTCGCGGGACCAGGCATGGGCGCGACGACTGCGGAAATCGGCTCGCACGTCGCCGATTTGGTGTCCACTGTGGATCCCTCGGTGCTCGGTGAAGGCTCGCTGCTGGGCGCACTGGGCTGACGCGGCGAGCACCGGCGGATCGGCGGGTAAAGACCAGCCGCCACACCGGCTCGTCCCTCACCGGCATCCCGGGCCCGCCCCACCTGCCGGCGGGTCCTCCCCGCGAGCCTTGCGCCAGCCCCGTGGTTGGGCCTTCTGCCCCGGTGGATCCGCTCCGACCTCACCCGCAGACCGAGACCTGACCCGGCCGCCGACCGAACGCCGCACCGGCAGGGTGGGCGCCGAGCCACCGGCGAGGTAGGCTCTTGCGCCATCCGGCGGCCCCGGCGAAGCGGCGGCCGGGCCAGGAGGTGCGAGATGGAGGGCATGTCCGTCCGGCTGGATACCCGTGACGCCGACCAGGCCCGCGACACGCTGGCCAGCTCCTACTGCCCTCACCAGATCAGCCCCGGGGGCGCCGGCTTCCACGCCCGCCACGCCGAGGCCGAAAGTTCCGACCTCAGCGTCTACGAACTGTCCTACGGCACCGACGCGGTGTGCGTGCACCCGGTGCCGTTCCAGGATTTCGTGCTGTTCTCCCGCCCGCTGACCGGTTCGCTCGGCCTCGGGCTCGGCGGCGGCCGCACAGCGCGGATCGGCGCCGGCGCGGCAGTGTCCCTCGACGCCCGCCGGACCCACGACATCACGTTCGGCCCGGGCTGCCGGCTGCTCACCGTGAAGCTGTCGGACAAACTGCTCGCGCGCGCCACCGCCGCGTCCGGCGCCGCCGCGGACATCCGCACCGGCGGCGCGGCCGACCCGCGACCGTGGGATTCGGTGACCCGCTTCCTGGTTCGCGAAGTGCTCCCGCACGGCCTGCTGACGGCCCCGCTCGGGGCGTCGATTGCGCAGCTCGTGGCGGTCGCCGCGCTCGAGTCGTTCGGCAGCGGTCGTGCGGCACGTCCTGGCCGGGCCGCCGACGTCGTCCGCCGGGCCTGCGAGTACATCGACGCGCACGCCGACGCGGACATCGGACTGCTGGACATCGCCGCTGTCGCCGAGGTGGCGCCCCGCACGCTCCAGGAGCATTTCCGCGACCGGCTCGGGGTCTCGCCCATGGCGCGCCTGCGGCGGGTCCGCCTCGAACGGGTGCGCGCCGAACTGCTGGCGGGCGAAAGCGGTTCCGTCGCGGAAATCGCCAATCGCTGGGGTTTCGGCAACCTCGGCCGCTTCGCCGCGGACTACCGGCGCGCGTTCGGCTCGGCGCCCTCGGCCGATCTGCGCCGCTGACCGCGTTTTCCGGCCGGGCCGCGCTTTCCGGACAGGAACCGCCCCTGCCGCGGGCTACCTTCCCCGCCACCACCAGGCAGGAAGGGAACTCGCCCATGACCACCATCGTCCTCGTCCACGGCTCCTGGCACGACGGAAGTCTCTGGGAACCGGTCGCCTCGGTCCTGCGCAGCCGCGGCCACGAAGTTCACACGCCGACCGTCGCCGGGCACGGCCCGGGGGTGCCCAAGGACGTGACCCACGACGACTGTGTGCAGTCGATCGTCGACGCCATCGAAGCCGCCGACCTGCACGACGTGGTGCTGCTGGGTCACAGCTTCGGCGGCACCGTCATCGCCCGGGTCGCCGAAGAGATCCCCGATCGCCTCAAACGCCTGATCTTCTGGAACGCCTTCGTGACCGAACCCGGGCCACTGCCTCATCGACGACACGCCTCCGCACTACCGCGCACTGTTCGACGAGCTGGCCTCCGCGTCGGATGACAACACGATCGCGCTGCCGTTCCCGGTCTGGCGCGAAGCGTTCATCCAGGACGCCGACGCCGACCTCGCCGCGTCGACGTACGCGCGGCTTTCGCCGGAGCCGTACCAGCCGTTCCTCGACAAGCTCGACCTCACGCGCTTCTACGAGCACCGGCTGCCGTGCAGCTACATCAACGGCACCGAAGACACCGCGCTGCCGCCGGGTGAATGGGGCTGGCATCCGCGCATGTCGAGCCGGCTGGGCCTGTACCGCCTGGTGCAGCTGCGCGGCAGCCACGAGGTCATGTTCACCGCGCCGGAACGGCTCGCCGGCGCGATCGAGGAAGCCGCCCGCGACTGACCTTCGCGGTGGCTCACGCGCCGTAGGTCGCCTGCGTCACCGCGAAAACGTTCCGGTTGCCGGCGCCCTCCTGCAGTGACCACAGGAGGTCGGCCTTCGTGTCGTCTTCCCAGTACGACAGGCTTTCACCGCTCGAGACCCAGGTGTGGGTGGTGGGGCCGGTCGCCGGGGTCCAGTAGTAGAGCTTCTTCTGGCCGGAGGAGTTGAACCACCAGCGGCTGTTGTGCGAAGCGACGCCGTTGAGGTTGTACCAGGGCAGCTGCAACGCCTCGCTCGCCGTGGTCGTGGCGGCGAACGTCGTCGCGCCCGCGGTGAACGGGAAGCGGACCGCGCGTGGTGCGCGGTTCGGATAGGACGTGCAGCCGGACTGGCAGGTGTATTCGGCCATCACGATCGACTTGCTCACGCGGTCTAGTGAAATCGACGACCACACGAGGTTGGTACCCGAAGTGGTCTTCGACGTGATCGTGCCGACCTGCGGGAGCACGTAGGCGTAGTTGTGGGCGTAGTAGGTGCTGCCGGTCTGGTGCCCGATCTGGCCGGCGGTGCCGCCGGTGTTCGTCTTGAGGATCTTGCGCAGGTCGAAGACCCGCATGCCGTGGCCGGTGTCGGCGACGTACAGGTAGTCGCCGTACCAGGAGACACCGCCCGCGTGGATCGGGATGTCCTTGAAATCGGGCGCCGACGCGGTGCCCGTGGGCTCGACGAGCAAAATCTTCCGGTACTTGTTCGGGTAGGTCGCGTCCCAGTCGACGAGCGTGATGCGGCTGCGCGTCTGGTCGCCGTCGCAGGCACTCTTGGTGTACCAGCTCACGAGCACGAGCTGATGACCGTCGTAGTTGCCGCTGTTGGCGGTGCCGACGGCGTCACGACTCGTGGTGATGCCTTGCGGGTAGTTCGTGCAGTCGGAGTTGTCGCCGCTGTCGAAGCGGAATCCGCCGGACAGCCCGGCCGGTGCGAACGACGACGGCAGCGCCGTGCGGTCGTGGTTCGCGTTGTCCATCACGGTGTGCACCGGGGCGGTACCGAGTATCGAGATCAGGGCCGAGTTCACCGCATCGAACTGGTGGTAGTCCGCGCTGAGCGTGTACTGGCCGGCGGGCAGGTTCGTCGGCGCGGTGGCGGCCGAGGCAGGCGGCGAGGCCACGACGGCCGCGCTGACCAAGACCGCTGCGGCGAGCAGCGCCCGTGAGGCAGTGAGAATTCGACGACGCACTGACATGAAACCCCCCAAAGTCCAGTCTGCGTTCGCGGGCCAGGGTAGAGGTGGCGGCGAGCCGGCGCAATCGCCCTGATGGCGCAACTTCCTCGGCGCGGCCCCCTTCGCGTCACCAACCGTCCACTCAGTACTCATCCACCGGTTACCCGGCCGAATCTCGTGTCTCCCGGTCAGGTGAGGACGCAGTCGCCGCACTTCGGGCCGGCTCGGCCCGGGGCGGCGCGGTAGATGAGGCAGCAGCTGCGACGGCGAAATCGTCCGCCTTCGCAGCTGAACGTACCCGCGAGGGCCGGATGTGCAAAGAGTCCGGCGACGAGTGCGTCTACTTCGGACGTCCACTCCGGATGTTCGACCTTGAGCATGGTGGCGGCACCGTTGAGGGCGGAGGCAACATTGCCGCGACGGATGGGTTCGGACACGGAAAACGCGTCGAGAGCGTGGTCGAGGCGGGCAATCGGTCCATTGAGGACAGCCGACTCGAAAGAGCCCGGCTGTGGTTCCGGCAAGGACAGCGGGAAGGCGCCGCCCATCTCGGGCTGCCACCAGGCACCGCCGTAGTCGGCGACGCGGCCGGTGACCGCGAGCGCCAGCGCGGGCGAGAGGATCCGGGCCGCGAGGCCAAGGTGCGCAACGGACGCGGCGACGCGTAGTTCGACGTCTCCCCCGCCGGCGGCAAGGACGGTGCGGACCCGCGCCACGCGGTCGCGCAGCGCGGGTCCGTCGTCCAGCACTTCCGCCAGTGCACGCCACGGCGCCGCGGGCTCGGCGCCCGCCGCGTGCATGTCGTAGGCGAAAAACGGGTTCATGCTGCGGCAGTAGCCTTTTCCTTGCGCCCGCCGGAAAGCACGCGCTCGGCCAGCGGCCCGAACACGAGAGCGATCGTGGCCCAGAGAATCACCTGCGCGAGGACCGAGTAGATGCGGAACTCGAACAGCGTGTCCGCCGGGAAACCCGGGTACACGATGGTGCCCGCGGCGTTCTTCAACGGCAGCGGCGTTTCGGTCGCCTGTGTACCGTATTCGGCGACGTTCGCCGACAGCTCGCCCAGCGACGGCAGCAACGCCATCAGCACCCCCGACACGACGACGAAGGCGGCACCCGCGACGAGAGTCGCGTTCCACGTGCCGAGGTTCGGCACCAGCCGCCGGCCCAGTAGAACCGCACCGGCCAGGAAGACGACCGACGCCGCGACCATGGCGAGGTACAGACCACTGCGTGCGCCGATCGTCTCCGGATGCCCGATCGCCGGTGGATTCGCGGGGTACTTCAGGAACGGCACGAGGTACAGGCTCACGAACCCGGCACCGGCGACCAGCACCGCGAGCACGCGGGCGCGCACCTGCCCGACCCGGCCGAGGCACACCGTGTAGACAACGGCGAACAGCAGCCCCATCGCGACGCCGAAGAGGATCATGCCCGCACCGATGCCGACGTTGGCCTGCACGGCTCGGCTGAACACTTCCGGGCCGTCGTGGGCCATTGCCGTTGTGCCGCCGTGGTCGAGCGCCTCCTGTGCGGCGTCGCGACCTGACTCGTAGTCGACGGCGGCCTGGATCTGCGGCTCCGCGAAAATGCGCGCGAAGACGAAAGCCAGCAAACCGCCGAGCGCGCCGGCGAGCAGGCCGCGCAGGACGAGTTTCTTCTCCATGTTCGGTTGTCCCCTTCGCACGTCAGTGCCGGTCAATGCCGGTCAGTGCCGATCCATGCCGGTCAGTGCCGATCCATGCCGGTCAGTGCCGGTTAATGGCAGGGGAAACCGAGGAAGTGCCGCGCGTCGTGGAGGAACTCGTGGACGTGCGTGTCGCTGCCGAACACCGATGTGGCGCCCTGGTCGATGCCGACGAAGTAGTAGAGCAGCAGCGCCGCCGCCACGCTCAGGCCGAGCCAAAGGACGGCCTTCGAAACGGGCAGGACGACCGGGGTCGAGCGATCGGCTGGAATGGTGGCCATCGGTACTCTCCTTCGGGATGACGCGTCCCTTGCGGGTGGACCCGTGGCGGCTGCTCGACCTGACTCGCCCTCGCCGAGGGCTCACAGTGGCGCGACCGTGCCGGATTCACACCGGCTTCCGAGTAGCCGTCACGCCCGCTGAACGCTACGGGGCGCCGCGGGGTGAGTCAATCGCACATTGTGTGTGTTTTGTGCCGCAGGGTTTTCGGGCCGCGGGCGCTCACAGGCGCTGGACCGTTGCGAACCAGCCGGGTGCGCCGTGCTCGTGGAAGCGTGTGTGCACACGGTCGCGCTCGAGGCTCGCGAGACGCCAGCCGGTGTCGGGCGTGAAGGCGTCACGCAGCTCGGCTTCGGTGACCGGGTGCGGCCCGGTTTCGGGGCCGGCGTCACTGAAACAGAGCACGTACAGCGTGCCGCCGGAGTTGGTCACGTTAGCGACGCTCGCGACGTACGCGCGGCGCTCGCCGGCGTTGAAGGTGTGCAGCAGCCCGGAATCGAGCACCGTGTCGAAGGACCGGCCGAGCTCTTCCAGGTGCAGAGCGTCGGCGGTGGCGAACTCCGCGGCCAGGCCCCGTTCGGCGGCCTTTTCCCGGGCTCTGGCCACCGCGGTTTCGGCGACATCGACACCGAGCACGGTCAGGCCCTGTTCCGCGACGAGCAGGGCATTCTCCCCCGAACCGCACCCGGCGTCGAGCACGTTGCCCGCGAACGCGCCGTCGGCGACCGCGCGCACGACCGCCGGCTGCGGTCCCACGTCCCACGGCGCGAGCCCGCCCGCATACGACGCGTCCCACGGCACGCCCGCCGCTCGCTCGTGACTCGTCGGTTCTCGCCCCATCCGATGATTCTCACTCTTTGACCTCCTGCGGGGCAATCGCCTTCAGCACGACGTCGCGCGTGTGATGGGTCCCCTCGGGCCCCGGCGTCTCCCGCGCCCGCACCTCGTGGACGTCGACGCGCCAACCCTGAAGCCGTTCCGCGATCTCGTCCGGCCGGTAGTAGTCGCCGTAGTCGACGCCCTCGTCGGCCGGATCGTGTCCGGTGACGAGCAGCGTCCCGCCGGGAGCCACGGTGGCCAGCAACCGTTCCAGCGCGCCGTCGTCACGCTTGGGCAGCGGGAAGTACTGCACCGACACGAGCTCGAACGCCGCGGCGGGCAACGCCGTTTCGCTCACGTCGGCCCGGGTCCACGCGATGTGCCCGGCCACGTCGCGTCCGCTCTCGGCGCCGCGCCTCAGCGCCGTCTCCGACACGTCGACGGCCGTCACCCGCCAGCCCCGGCGTGCCAGCCACACCGCGTCTGCGCCCTCCCCGCACCCGACGTCCAGTGCCTGCCCGGGCGCCAGTGCGGAGACCTCCGCGACGAGCACCGGATTCGGGTTGCCGGAGAACACTTGCTCCCGGCTTCGGTACATCCCGTCCCAATCGTCGCTTGTCATCGGTGTCCCCTCTCGGTGATGCACTCAGTGACCACACTGCCAAGACCACCCTGCCAAGACCACCCTGCCGAGACCACCCTGCCGAGACCACCCTGCCGACCACCCCACCACAGCGCACCTGGCGTTGCCGAAAGGGCAACGTCGCCCATGGCCGCGCAACCGATTCGCGGCTCTTTTTCCGGTTCGGCCGGATAGTCTGACGCCATGACCGAGACGGGACGAAGCGCCGAAGAGCTGGCGCGCGAGCTGCGAGCCACGGCGCGGGCAGCAGCGACCGCGGCGTTACGCGAAGGCCTGGAAGACATCGACACCCGGCACGGTCGGCACGTCGCCGACGAGGTGGCCGAGCTCATCGACGTCGAGGCGGTCTTCAAGGGCCTCACCGAGGAAGCGGCACCGAAGCGGCGACGTGGTGCGGACGACGACGAGCCGTGGGAGTTCACGCCGCTCACGTCCTTGTGAGGTCGCGGGTCACTTCTTCCAGTCGTAGCTCAGCTGGGGCGGGTGGTCGGAGGTCTTGGTGACGCTGAGGTGTTCTTCGGGGTGTGCGGCGGCGTATCGGGTCATCTCGTTGTAGATCCGGTCGCGCAGGTCGGTGTCGCGGACTTCGATCGTGGCGCGCTGGCCCAGCTGGTCGGCGTGGACGTCCGGCTGGGTACGGATCGCCAGGTTCCAATAGTGCGACCTGTCGGGGCCGTCGGCGCCCTGGCCGTCGTTGGTGAAGTAGACCTGGCCGGTCTTCTTGTCGTAGATCTGCTGGGTCACCTTGATCTGGTCGTCGCCCTGAGCCGCGGAGTAGTAGCCGTCCGGGTCATGGGAACCGGCTTCACGGGTGTAGAACCCGACCTCACCGCCAAACGCACCGCCGAACCCGTAGCTGCCCTTCCACAGCTCCAGCCGGTACTGCTTGCCGGTCTTGGGATCGGTGAACTCCATGTTGTCACCCTGGGCGCTGGTGTGGTCGAGTTTCGCGCCGATCAGCCGTTCCATCTTGTCGTAGATGTCGTGCCAGCCCAGGTACCTCTGCACCGAGTGCTCGCCGGTCGTGTAGTAGTCACCGTCCTCGACGTACTTGAAGCCGAAGTAGTCGTAGATCTTCCGCGCGACCGCCGGGTCCCGCATGATCGTGTCCCAGTCGCCCTTGGCCAGCGCGAGGGCGAGCTTCGGATTCTTCGCCACGATCGCGGCGAGACCGGGGATCTCCTTGAGGATGATCGCGCCGATTTCCGCCGGGTTCCGCATCTCGGAGCCCGCGAGCTCCCAGATCTGGCCGGTCTTGGTGCGGATCTTCAGGCCCTCGGCCAGCAGCACCGCGTCGTACGTCGTCACCACGCGCTGCAGGTCGGCCAGCAGCACGACGGCCTCGGCCTTCACCAGCTTGTCCTGCGCCCAGGCGAAGACGATGTTGCCCTTGCCGTTGCCGAGGTCGTGCCACACGTTGTCGAGCTTCGTCTGCAGGGCCTTGGCGTCGGCGCGCTTGTCGCGTGCCTCCACCTGTGCCTTCGACAACGCGTCGCGGACCACCTCGAACGACTTCGCCGATTCTTCGAGATCCTCGGCCTGGTCGTCACGGTTCTTCTTGAAATCCGCCAGCGAGGACAGTGCCTTTTCGCCGGCGCCGCCGTGCCAGCTCTGGCTCAGCTCGACGCGCACGCTCTCGATCAGTGCCTTGGCGTCGAGCACCGCCGCCTTGGTGGTACGGCAGGCGCGGGCCCGGTCGTCCAGCTCCGTCGCGTTGCCCTGCTCCAGCTTGTCGGCGAGCTCGTAGATCTTGTCGAAGACCGACATCACCGATCGATCCGTCCGAGTCCGCCGTCGAGGGCCTTCAGGTAGATCGCCCGAGCGTCGACGTCGCTGGCGCGGTAGCCCTTCGTGGCGCTTGTGATGGCTGCGACCAGGCTTTCGACTTGTTGCTGCGCGGCCTGGAGATCTTCCTGCCGGGTCAGCAGCCACACTTCGTAATCGCCGGCATATCCGCCGGCCCGGTCCGTACCGCCGACGTTCGGCGATCCCTGTGCGTCGAGCTTCGGCGGTTTCCCCGCGGCGAGCTTCGCCGCGGCCTTCCTGATGTCCTCGACGTCGACCTCGAACCCCACCGGACTTCCTCCCCGCGCCACCAAACGAGTGACATCACGTGCAGGTAATGTAACACCTGTTTTGCACTGAGACGTCCGGATTCGACATCCGGTTCCCGTTTGCCCAGGCGTCGAAGAGCGCGGCTCCCCCAGTGGCGGCTTCACCGGCTGTGCGGAGGGAAAGGGCCGTGGATCAGCTGACCGAAGCGACTCAGCCGGTTCGAAGCGCGGCACCTCGGCCGAACGCCACGCCGGCCAATGGCGCCGCGGGCGAGGCACAGGACCGAACGGGCCAAGGTCACTTCTTCTGGCGGCGGCTGCCCGCGTGCCAGTCCTCCTGCTTGCCGACCGCGCCGGCGGCGACGCCGAACGACGGGAGCTGCGGCCGTTCACGCAGGCTCCGCTTGAGCTCGGCGAACCCCGGGAACCGCGACAGGGCCACGACGTGGTCCCACAGCTGCACGGCGTCCTCGTCGCCGGGCAGCCGGCTGATCACCGGGCCGAACAGCGCTGTGCCTGCCGGGGGTTCGAAGTGCAGGATCGGCGTGCCGACGTCCTTGCCGGTGAGTGTGAGCGCGACGTCGGTCTCCGCCTGGATCACGGCGTCCCAGGTTTCGTCCTCGAGTGCGTCGGCGTAGGACGCCGGCAGGTCGCACGCCGCGAGCGCCGTTTCCGCGAGCTCACGCACGCCACGGTGCACGGCCGCCGCCGTGCCGCCCGGCACGGCCTCGCGTTCGAACGTCTCCCGGCCCAGCGTCTCGTTGAACGTGCCGATCGGCCCCGGGCCGTGCTCGCGCCGGACGCGGGCCGCCACACGCAGCAGCTTCAGCCCGGCGGTGTGCGATTCCTCGTACTCCGGCGGGAACTGAGTGTCGTAGTCGAGGTGGGAGTTCAGTAGGCGCAGGGAAATGAATCGCCACTCCACGTCGTAGGCCTTCTGCCGGGCGACGGTGCGTACCCACTTGCTGGTCATCCACGCGAACGGGCAGACGGGGTCGAAGTAGAAGTGCAGATCGGGCTCGCTCATGGTTCCCGAGGCTACCCGCGGTTCTGAGCGTACCGCCCGGTCCGGCAGCGGCTGCTCGAACGTCGCCGCGACGACGCGCTCGTCGTGCGCCCCCAGCTGCCGCCTCGCACGCGAGCCAAACGGTCGGCGGCCCCATCACGGCCGGGTCGAGGAAGGATCAGCCACCTCGCGCACCACGAGAGTCCACTGTGGAAGCACCGGCGACGGCCGGCTGGCGAGGCGCCGAACCGAGCAGATTTCGAGAAGCACGCGCGCGCTCGCCACCGTTAGCGTCGGAGACGTCGAATCCCCGGGCCGCGTCGTGGCCCCCAGATCCAGGAGCTGACCATGTCCGACACGCAAGGCATCAAAACCGTGCTGCACCCCGTTTCCGACCTCGCGAAGGCCAAGGAGGTCTACACCGCCCTGCTCGGCCTCGCGCCGCAGGCCGACAGCGAGTACTACGTCGGCTTCGACACCGCCGGCCAGCACATCGGTCTCGTGCCCGGCGGCGGCCCGCAGGGGATGACCTCGCCCGTGGCCTACTGGCACGTGGGCGACCTCGAGGCGAAGCTCGCCGAAGTGACCGCCGCGGGCGCCGTGGTGAAGGACGCGACGAAGGACGTCAGCGGCGGTCGTCTCGTCGCGACCGTGACCGACCCCGACGGCAACGTCCTCGGGCTGCTGCAGGACCGCTGACGAGCACGAACCTGGTTGAATTGAGCCAGGCGACGCCGGCGGGGGCCGCGCGTGCGACCCCGCCCGACGACAGGGAGACCCGATGGCCAAGGCGAGCCCGGCGCCGCACGGCGCCGACAGCCACGACGTGATCCGCGTGCACGGCGCGCGGGTGAACAACCTCAAGGACGTCAGCGTCGAGCTGCCGAAGCGCCGCCTGTCGGTGTTCACCGGCGTGTCGGGCTCGGGCAAGAGCTCCTTGGTCTTCGGCACCATCGCCGCCGAGTCGCAGCGGCTGATCAACGAGACCTACAGCGCCTTCGTGCAGGGGTTCATGCCGACCCTGGCGCGGCCCGACGTCGACGTGCTCGAAGGCCTGACCACGGCGATCATCGTGGACCAGGAACGGATGGGCACCGACCCGCGCTCCACCGTCGGCACGGCGACGGACGCGAACGCGATGCTGCGCATCCTGTTCAGCCGCCTCGGCAAGCCGCACATCGGCTCCCCGCAGGCGTTCTCGTTCAACGTCGCCTCGATCAGCGGCGCGGGTGCGGTCACCGTCGAACGCGCCGGTCGCACGGTCAAGGAGCGGCGCAGCTTCAGCATCACCGGTGGCATGTGCCCGCGCTGCGAGGGCCGCGGCCGAGTCAACGACGTCGACCTCACCGCGCTCTACGACGAGAACAAGTCGCTCAACGAAGGCGCCGTCACCATTCCCGGCTACAGCATGGAGGGCTGGCACGGCCGCATCCTGCGCGGCTGCGGCTTCTTCGACCCGGACAAGCCGATCAAGAAGTTTACGAAGAAGCAGCTGAACGACCTCGTCTACAAAGAACCGACGAAGGTGAAGATCGACGGCATCAATCTGACCTACCAGGGACTGGTGCCGGGGATCCAGCGATCGTTGCTGTCCAAGGACGTCGACTCGCTGCAGCCACACCTGCGCGCGTTCGTGGAGCGGGCCGTCACCTTCACGACGTGCACAGAGTGCGAGGGGACCCGGCTGTCCGAGGCGGCGCGTTCGTCGAAGATCGCGGGCAAGTCGATCGCCGATCTGTGCGCGATGCAGATCAGCGATCTCGCCGAGTGGGTCGGCGGACTCGAGGAACCGACGGTGGCTCCCCTGCTCGGCTCGCTGCGGCACACGCTCGACTCGTTCGTGGAGATCGGGCTCGGCTACCTGTCGCTGGACCGGCCGGCCGGCACGCTCTCGGGCGGTGAAGCCCAGCGCACCAAGATGATCCGGCACCTCGGGTCGTCGCTCACCGACGTGACCTACGTGTTCGACGAGCCGAGCATCGGGCTGCACCCCCACGACATCCAGCGCATGAACGGCCTGCTGCGGCAGCTGCGCGACAAGGGCAACACCGTCCTCGTGGTGGAGCACAAGCCGGAGACGATCGAGATCGCCGACCACGTCGTGGACCTCGGGCCGGGCGCGGGTGGTGACGGCGGGAAGGTCGTGTTCGAGGGCAGTGTCGCGGCGCTGCGCACGTCCGGCACGCGCACCGGGCGCCATTTCGACGACCGGGCCAAGCTGAAGCCGCAGGTGCGCACGCCGTCGGGCGCGCTCGAGGTCCGCGGCGCGAACCTGCACAACCTGTGCGACGTCGACGTCGATCTTCCGCTCGGCGTGCTCGTGGTCGTGACCGGTGTCGCCGGGTCGGGCAAGAGCTCCCTCATCCACGGTTCGGTCACCGGACGCGAGGGGATCGTGACGATCGACCAGGGCGCGATCCGCGGCTCGCGGCGCAGCAACCCGGCCACGTACACGGGCCTGCTGGAGCCGATCCGCAAGGCATTCGCGAAGGCCAACGGCGTGAAGCCGGCCCTGTTCAGCGCGAACTCCGAAGGCGCCTGCCCGAACTGCAACGGCGCCGGTGTCGTCTACACCGACCTCGGCATGATGGCCGGCGTCGCGACGACGTGTGAAGTGTGCGAGGGCAAGCGGTTCCTGGCCGAGGTGCTCGACTACCACTTCGGCGGGCGCGACATCAGCGAGGTGCTCGCGATGTCGGTGGCCGAGGCCGAGGAGTTCTTCGCCGAAGGCGACAATAAACTCCCGGCCGCGCACAAGATCCTGCGGCGGCTCGCCGACGTCGGCCTCGGCTACCTCACGCTGGGTCAGCCGCTCACCACGCTCTCGGGCGGGGAACGGCAGCGCATCAAGCTCGCGACGAACATGGGCGCCGACGGCGGTGTCTACGTGCTCGACGAGCCGACCGCCGGGCTGCACCTCGCCGACGTGGAGCAGCTGCTGGGCCTGCTCGACCGGCTCGTCGACGCCGGCAAGTCGGTGATCGTCATCGAACACCACCAGGCCGTGATGGCGCACGCCGACTGGATCGTCGATCTCGGCCCCGGCGCTGGGCACGACGGCGGCAAGATCGTGTTCCAGGGTCCGCCGGCCGACCTCGTCGCGAAGCGGGCGACGCTGACCGGGCAGCACCTGGCCGACTACGTCGGAGCCTGAGCCAGGAACGCTTCTGCCGAACGAGGACCGCGCAGCCGGTGCACGCCGGCGTGCGGCGCGATCGCGGTTTCGACGACCAGCACTGCGCAGCACCACAGCGGGAAAACGGCTCGCACCGTGAGTCGAGCACGACGACTCGGCGCACGAGCTCAGGCGGGCAGTGCGCGGGTGAGCTTCGTGGGGTTCAGCATCCACAGCACCTGGTCGATGCCCTCGTCCGACACACCGAGTGTGATGACGCCGAAGACGGCTCCTTCGCGCTTGAGGACCGCAGCGATCCTGCCGTTGACCGTGGTTTGGACGATTTCCGCGTCGGTCCAGAAGTTGTCCTTGTACCCGCGGATGATCTTCGCCAGCACAACCGCGCCGTGAATGGGCCGGCGCGCGGCGCGGGCGAGACCATTGCTGTCGGAGTAGCTCACCACGTCCTGGGCGAAGAGCTTCTCGAGTGTCGAGAGGTCACCGGCCTTCGCGGCGGTGAGGAACGCGCTCATCAGCTTCCGCTGGTCGGCCTCGCTCACCGGTTTGTGCCGCTTCGCCGACAGATGCTTGCGCGCGCGGCTCACGTACTGGCGCGCCGTGGCCTCGGTGGTCTGGATGATCTCGGCGATCTGCGCGTACGGGTAGTCGAATGCCTCGCGCAGCACGTACGCGGCCCGCTCGGTCGGCGTGAGTTTTTCCAGCAACAGCAGCACGGCGGCCTCGAGCGCGGCCGCGCGCTCGGCGCCGAGCGCCGGGTCGGCCGACGTGTCGACGGGTTCCGGAAGCCACGGGCCGAGGTAGGTTTCGCGCCGTGCGTACGCGGTGCGGGTGGCGTTGATCGCCAGACGCGTGGTCGTGGTCGCGAGATACGCTCCCGGGTTTTCGACCACCGACCGGTCCGCCTTCTGCCAGCGCAGCCACACTTCCTGCAAAACGTCCTCGGCGTCGGCGGCACTGCCCAGCATCCGGTAAGCGATGCCGAACAGTCGCGGCCGCACCTGCGCGAAGACCGCGGCCGCGTCGTCGAGCGTGGCGCTCCCGGTCTCGTCCATGCTCGGTGTGGCCCTTCCGACGGCGTGCGCGGCCCCGTCGGGGCGCCTGACGTCGCCAGCTTACGCCGGCCCGGCACCCGCCACCCGGGTGAACGCCTGCCCGCACCGCCGGCGGTCCACTATGGACAAATAGGGACATTCCTCCACCGGTCGCGCACCGAAAGCCTCGCGAAGATCGGCCTCACGTGGGTTTGCCCGTCGCTTCGCCGAACGTCCGGACCCTGGCTCGTCGGCGCTGCGGCCGCGTGCTGGCGCCTTCCTCAGCGCAGTGAGTTCGCGCGCATCGCGGATCCACGACCGGATCGACCCGGCCGTCACTCCACTTCGGACTGTTGCACCCTCCGATAGTGCCGCCGCGCCTTCATCCGGTTGCCGCACAACGCCATGGAGCACCACCGCGCCGTGTTCGGCTTGCTGTGGTCGATCAGGAATCGCCGGCACTCCGGGTTGGCGCACGGACGTAGGCGGCCGGATTCACGCAGGTGATCCCACGTGAACACGGCCCGGACGGCGGCGGAGCGACCGGGAGGTGCGTTGAGCTTCCACTCGATGCCGTGGTCGCCGAGGCGGGCGAGGTAGCCGACGCCGGCGATGAAGGGTGCGACCGTGCCGGGCTCGGCGTGGCCGCGAACCACGTCCTGGAGCGCGGCACGGGCCTCGAGAAGGGTGCACCACTCGCCTTCCGAGGCCTCCTGGCCGTGGTCGGCGAGCCAGCGCAGGCCGGCTTCGGCTTCGGCGAGGTCGTCGCGTGGCGTGCCGTCGACCATTGGCGTGGTGTTCAGCAGGTCGAGCAGCAAGCGCTCGTCCATCTCCATCACCGCATCCATCCGAACTAACCTCCAAACCACCTCTTGACAGGTTAGTTCTACCATGTTTCAGTCTAACTATCAAACACGTACAAAGGAGTTAGAACGATGATCGAGGTCCACCACCGCTACGCGACCGTCCAGGGCCGGCAGCTCTTCTACCGCGAGGCCGGGCCGGCCGAAGCGCCCGTGCTCGTGCTCCTCCACGGCTTCCCGACCAGCTCGTTCATGTTCCGCGACCTGATCCCGGCGCTGGCCGGGCGCTACCACGTGATCGCGCCGGACCACCTCGGGTTCGGGCTGTCCGACGCGCCGCCCGCCGACGAGTTCGAGTACACGTTCCACGCGCTGACCGACCTCACCGCCGGGCTGCTGCGCCAACTGGGCATCAAGCGCTACGCCATGTACGTGCAGGATTACGGCGCCCCGATCGGCTGGCGCCTGGCGTTGGCCGACCCGTCGGCCGTCACGGCGATCGTCACGCAAAACGGCAACGGTTACGACGCCGGGTTCGTCCCGGCTTTCTGGCAGACCGTGTGGGACTACCAGGCCGAGCAGACGCCTGAAACGGAACGCGCGATCCGTGGTGCGCTGACGTTGGAGGCCACGCGCTGGCAGTACCTCACCGGCGTCGCCGACGAGACGCTCGTCAGCCCCGACACGTGGCACCACGACTTCGCGCTGCTTTCCCGCCCGGGCAACGACGAAATCCAGCTCGCGCTGTTCCGCGACTACGCCACCAACCCGCCGATGTACCCGGCACTGCACGAATATCTGCGCACGCACCGGCCGCCGGTGCTCGCGGTGTGGGGCCGGGGCGACGAGATCTTCGGCCCGGAGGGTGCGATGGCCTTCGCGGAGGACGTGCCGGACGCCGAGATCCACCTGCTCGACGGTGGCCACTTCTTGCTCGAAAGCGCGGGCGCCGAGGTCGCTTCGCTGATCCTCGATTTCCTCGACCGTTCGGTCCGCTGACCCGCTCACTCGCGAGGAGAACTCCGATGCAGCCGATGAACGTGACGCCGAGCCGTCCGGACGCGACCGCCGCCATGCCGATGGGCCACATGTCGATGTCGGGTCCGGCGTCCAGCCCGCTTCGCACGTTCCTCAAAACGGAGTCCGGCAGCGCCGGAGTACTCGTGGCCGCTGTCGTGGTGGCACTGGCGTGGGCGAACCTCGCGCCCGCGGCGTACGACGCGGTGTGGGGGTGGGTGCTCAGCGTGCGCGTCGGGCCGTTGTCCGCTGCGCTGCCGGTGCGCGACTGGGTCAACAGCGGCCTGATGACGCTGTTCTTCCTCGTGGTGGGTCTCGAGGCGCGTCGCGAATTCGACCTCGGCGACCTGCGCGAACGCCGCCGCCTGGTGCTGCCCGCCGTCGCGGGGCTGGCCGGGATGGCCGTACCCGTGTTGATCTACCTCGCGCTCAACGGCGGCGGCACCGGCGCCCACGGCTGGGGTGCCGCGATGTCGACCGACACCGCACTCGCGCTGGGCATGTTCGCGGTGGTGGGCCGCGGCGCGCCGGAGCGCATCCGCACGTTCGTGCTCACCGTGTTCGTCGTCGACGACATCGTGGCGCTCGTGGTCATCGCGTTCGCCTACAGCAGCCACGTCAACCTGATGGCGCTGGGCATCGCCACACTCGCGTACGGCGGGGTGCTGGCGAGTCGCCGGCTCGACTACCGCTACCGCAAGCCGGTGTTCACCACGCTCGCGCTGACGGTGTGGGGCGCCCTGCTGACCAGCGGGATCGACCCGGTGGTGGCGGGGCTCGCGGTGGGACTCGCAACGTCGGCGTATGTGCCGAGGCGCGACTCGCTGGCCGAGGCGACGGCGCTGGTGCGCCTGTTCCGCGAACAGCCGACGGCCGAGACCGCCAGCTCGGCGAGCCGTGGCCTCACCGAGACATTGTCGGCGAACGACCGGATGCGCCACGCGTTCCACCGAGTCGCCAGCTACGTGGTGGTCCCGCTGTTCGCACTGGCCAACGCCGGGATCGCCGTGAACACCGAGGTGCTGGCGAGCGCGGTGACCGCACCGATCACCCTCGGCGTCTTCCTCGCGTACGTGGTCGGCAAGCCGCTGGCGGTGTTCGGCACGTCGTGGCTGCTCACACGGCTGAGCCGTGGTGCGCTCCAGCCGCCGGTCGGCTGGGCGGGCGTGCTGAGCGGCGGCACGATGGCGGGCGTCGGGTTCACCGTGTCCCTGCTCATCGCCGACCTGGCGTTCACCGGGCGCGAGTTGGCAGAGGCCAAACTCGGGGTGCTCGGGGCGGCCATCGGCGCCGCACTGCTGACGTTCCTGGTGCACCGCATCACCGCCGCACTGCCGGAGGCGGTCCGGACCCGGGCGCTGCTCGGGGGCGCGCCGGGGCTGACGGACCTCTCGGCGCCGGTCGACCTCGACCGCGATCACGTGCGCGGCCCGGAGGACGCCGCCGTCACGGTCGTCGAGTACGGCGACTTCGAATGCCCCTGGACCGGCATGGCCGCGCCGACCGCGCGCGAGCTGCTGGCGGAGAACACCGACATCCGCTACGTGTGGCGTCACCTGCCGCTGCCGGACATTCACCCCCACGCCCAGCTGGCCGCGGAAGCCGCCGAAGCGGCCGGCGCGCAGGGCGCGTTCTGGCCCATGCACGACCTCCTGCTGGCCAACCAGGACGACCTGCACTTCGAAGCGCTCGTCGGCTACGCCGCCGACCTCGGTCTGGACCTCCCCCGCTTCCGCGAAGACCTGCTCCAGGGACGCTTCGCCGCCCACGTCCGCCGCGATGTCGAGTCCGCCGATCTCAGCGGCGTCGCCGGCACCCCGACCTTCTTCATCAACGCCCGCCGCCACGACGGCCCTCAAGACCTCGCCGCACTGACCGCCGCCATCACCGGAGCCGGTACCCGCGCCACCACCCTCACCACGAACCGGCCCGGCGACACCGCCGTCGCCGTCGCCTGATCAACCGTCCACATCGGACCGCTCCACTTCGGACCCAGGAGGACACCATGACCGCCGAACCCCGCACCTCGACGCCGATCACCGCAGGCTCGACCACCACCGCATCGGGCTCCACAGCATCGGGCTCCACAGCATCGGGCACCACCGGATTGACCACCGGATTGACCACCACGGGCGCGACGCCCGCAGGCGCGATCACCGCGATCCCCGGTGCTCTCAGCCCGACCCTCGGGCTGATCCCCGCCCTCTACGTCAGCCGCCGCGGCGTGCAGCCGCAGATCCGACTCCGGCACCTGCTCCGCAGGTCCCACTGAGACCGCGGACTCCCTCAGAAGACCCACGGTTCTCTGGCGCGAGAACCGCTGGTGGGCGCTGATCGGTACCCGTGGTTGAGGCGGCGCGGCCGGTGGCTCAGTCGCTCGGCCCCCGCAGAGTGAGGACGACGCGGAGCACGTGTTCGACCGCAGCGGGGAAGACAGCGGCGCGTAATTCGCCGCGCGAGGCGAGGTTCGCGGCCGCGAACTCGACCATCCGGTCAGGTCCAAGACGCCGCACGACCAGTGCCGCGACCTCCTCCATGTCGAGGCCCGGGTGGTCGAGCCGGCGCAGTGCGAACTCGACCATCAGCTCTTCGTCGGTCATGGCCCTCCTCGCGGACTCCCCAGTTCAGGATAGGCCACATTGGCCGCCGGCCGGGTGATCAAGCACCCGCCACAGCGAAGAGGCGCGGGCCCGTTTCCCCACCCCGGCCCCGCACAGCACAGGACTCGTGACTGCCGGCACCGCCTAGAACCGGTCGACGCACTCACAAGACCGGGCCCAGTCGTGACTGCCGGCGCCGGTTAGAACCAAGGTTAGAACCGGTCGGCGCACTCACGAGTCCTGCGCCGCGACCTCTCCCCCGACCGCGGCGCTTTCCGTGTACGGCGAAGGGGGCGGGGACCGCGGCCCCCGCCCCCTTCGAGCGGTGCTTGCTCCGGCCCGATACCGGGCCGGGTCAGGTCAGTTCTGGACCAGGTCGTACCGGTCCAGCATCATGACCTTGTCCCACGCGGCGACGAAGTCATGCACGAACTTCTCCTTCGCGTCGTCCGCGCCGTAGACCTCGGAGATGGCGCGCAGCTCCGAGTTGGCACCGAACACCAGGTCGGCGCGGCTACCGGTCCACTTGACCTCGCCGGTGGCGCGGTCGCGACCCTCGTAGGACTCGGACTCGTCGTCCACGGCCTTCCACTCGACGCCCATGTCGAGCAGGTTGACGAAGAAGTCGTTCGACAACGTGCCCGGCGCGTCGGTGAACACGCCCTGCTTGGACTGCTGGTAATTGGCGTCCAGCACCCGCAGGCCACCGACCAGCACGGTCATCTCGGGGGCACTCAGGTTCAGCAGGTTCGCGCGGTCGACGAGCAGGTACTCGGCCGGCAGTCGGCTGTCCTTGCCGCGGTAGTTGCGGAAGCCGTCGGACTTCGGCTCCAGCGGCACGAACGACTCGACGTCGGTCTGCTCCTGCGTCGCGTCGGTACGGCCCGGCACGAACGGCACCTCCACGGTGACGCCCGCGTCCTTCGCGGCCTTCTCGACACCCGCCGCACCGGCGAGCACGATGAGGTCGGCCAGCGAGATCATCTTGCCGCCCGCCTGTGCGCCGTTGAAGTCCTGCTGCACTCCTTCGAGCGTGCGCAGCACCACCGCGAGGTCGTCGGGGTTGTTGACCTCCCAGCTGCGCTGCGGCTCGAGGCGGATGCGGGCACCGTTGGCGCCGCCGCGCTTGTCACCGCTGCGGAACGTCGAGGCCGACGCCCACGCCGTGGACACCAGCTGGCTCACGGTCAGGCCCGTCTCGAGGATCTTCGCCTTGAGAGCCGCGACATCCGACGCCTCGACCAGCGCGTGGCTCACGGCAGGCACCGGGTCCTGCCAGATGAGCGTCTCCTGCGGCACCAGCGGGCCGAGGTAACGCTGGATCGGGCCCATGTCGCGGTGGGTCAGCTTGAACCAGGCGCGGGCGAACGCGTCGGCGAACTCGTCCGGGTGCTCGTAGAAGCGGCGCGCGATCGGCTCGTAGATCGGGTCGAAGCGCAGCGCGAGGTCCGAGGTCAGCATCCCCGGGGCGCGGTTCAGCTCACCGGTCTCCGGGTCCGGCACGGTGTTCGCGGCGGCGTTGTTCGCCGGCTTCCACTGGTTTGCACCACCGGGGCCCTGCTCGAGTTCCCACTCGTAGGTGAACAGGTTGTGGAAGAACCAGTTGCTCCACTTGGTGGGCGTGGGGCTCCAGGTGACCTCGATGCCACTGGTGATGGCGTCGCGGCCCTTGCCGGAGCCGAAGCTGCCCTTCCAGCCGAGACCCATCTGCTCCATCGGCGCGCCCTCGGGCTCCGGGCCGTTGTTGGAGTCGGGTGCGGCACCGTGGGTCTTGCCAAAGGTGTGGCCACCGGCGATCAGCGCGACGGTCTCCTCGTCGTTCATCGCCATGCGGCGGAACGTCTCGCGGATGTCGCGGGCCGAGGCGATCGGGTCCGGGTTACCGTTCGGGCCTTCCGGGTTCACGTAGATGAGACCCATCTGCACGGCGGCCAGCGGGCTTTCGAGCTCGCGGTCACCGCTGTAGCGCTCATCGCCGAGCCACGTGCGCTCCGGGCCCCAGTACACGTCCTGGTCGGGCTCGTACACGTCGACGCGGCCGCCGGCGAAGCCGAAGGTCTTGAAGCCCATGGTCTCCAGCGCGCGGTTACCCGTGAAGATCATGAGGTCGGCCCACGAGATCCGCTTGCCGTACTTCTTCTTCACCGGCCACAGAAGACGGCGAGCCTTGTCCAGGTTGCCGTTGTCCGGCCAGCTGTTCAGCGGCGCGAAGCGCTGCATGCCCGAGCCCGCTCCACCGCGGCCGTCATCGATGCGGTAGGTACCGGCGCTGTGCCACGCCATGCGGATCATGAGGCCGCCGTAGTTGCCGAAGTCGGCGGGCCACCAGTCCTGCGAGGTCGTGAGCAGCTCGTCGACGTCACGGGCCAGCTCGTCGAGGTCGACGGTCGCGAATTCCTTGGCGTAGTCGAAGTCCGCGTCCATGGGGTTCGCCACGGCCGGGTGCTTCCGGAGGATCGAGAGATTGAGCTGATTCGGCCACCAGTCACGGTTACCGCCGCCCTCGGCCGGCTGAGCCATGCGCGCCGAGTGGACGGGGCACTTGCCCTCAGAGTTCGTCTCGCCTGCTGCGGCGTTCTGGGGTTCAGACACGGGAATCCTTCCGGGAATCGATACGGGTTGCAGTGGAGCAGTCGGGGCACAGGCCCCAGTAGATGACCTCGGCTTCGTCGATGACGAACCCGTGATCTTCGGACGCGGTCAGGCAGGGTGCGGAACCCACGGCACAGTCGACGTCGGCGATCGCGCCGCAGGACCGGCACACGACGTGGTGGTGGTTGTCCCCCACCCGCGCCTCGTACCGGGCGACTGAACCTTCGGGTTCGATGCGCCGCACCAGCCCCGCGGAGGTCAGTGCGGCGAGCACGTCGTAGACGGCCTGGTGGGACACCTCGCCCAGATCCGCGCGTACGACCCCGATGATCGAGGCGGTGTCGGCGTGGGGGCAGTCGTGCACCGCGGACAGCACGGCCACCCGGGGACGCGTCACCCGCAGCGCCGCCCCGCGGAGCATGCGCTCGAACTCCGAAGTCGTTGGCACAAGTCGCAGTCTGCCCCAAAAACTGGAACGAATCAAGAATCACTCACGGTCATGGCCCGTCCCGGTCCTGCGGCTGAACCGCGACACGCCGCGTGAGCGGCAAGAATCCACCGGCACGGACGTCCGGTAAAACCTTGGATAGGCAACAGGTTCGGGCCGTTGGCGGCCACACAGGACGCTCGATGGCGGCGACCGGTCCCGGGAAGGATCCGCCCAAGCACCGCGGACGGTGGCGAACCGGGCATCTTCACCGCCGGGGCACACTCCCCCTGACCGCCCACGCGCGGGCGGTCTGCGTGATCGAACCGGCGGCGGCCATCGGGAGGCGCGCCCGCAGAAGCTCGCGCAACACCCGCACGTGGTCGGCGGGCAGCCGGGCGGCGTAACCGGGGCCGAGCCCGCAGAGGAACGGCGACCAGTAGTCGTCGAAGCCGGCCAGCGCGGCGGGCACCCCGATGGTCCGGACGACGACACCGCTGAGCCCCGCGTCCGTCCACAAGCGACTCAGCGGTTCGGGACGGCACAGCGGGAAGTGCTGCCGTTCGTCGAGTTCACCCAATGCCGGGTCGAGTTCGGCGGCCGCCTCCCAGAACCAGCGCATGAGCGCCATGCCGTCGGCATAGTCCCACACGTAGGCGGCGACGACCGCCCCGGGGCGGGCCACGCGCCGCCACTCGGCCACCGCGCGCGCCGGCTCGGCGACGAAGTTCAGCGCCAGGCCGCTCACCACGGCGTCGAATGCGGCGTCGGCGACCGGCAGCGCCCGCGCGTCGGCCACGGCGAACGTCGCGCGCGAATCGGCCGTGCGCCGGCGGGCGTAGGCGACCAACGGCGGCGCCGAGTCCACACCGGCCACGGCGGCGGGTTCGGCCGCGGCCAGCACCGCCTCGGTGAGCGCGCCCGTGCCGCAGCCGACATCGAGCCAGCGCCCACCCGCCGCCACGACCGTGGAGTCGACGAACGCAGCGGCGATGCGGCGGCTCCACCGGCCGACGTGCTGTTCGTAGGCCTCCGCGGACGGTCCGGTCTCCATCAACCGACCGTACGCCAGTGGCAATCCTCCACAGTGGATCGGATCGATGTGACGCTCACGGAGCAAGCTGTCGGGACATGACGGGCAGTTTGTCTCACTTCCGCAGCTGAGGTGAGGGGCAAGCGGACACGGAGGCGCGGACGACCTCGCTCGGCGGCGCGTCCCAGCGAAGCTGTCGGCACCCGAGCGCGGCGACGGCTGGCCTGCCTGGTCGCGAAGGCCCGGTTGGGGCCATGATGGTGGGCGTGGAAGGGACCCGGGTGGATCGGTGGCTGTGGGCCGTGCGGTTGGCGAAGACGCGATCCGACGCGGCGGCGGCCTGCCGTGGCGGGCACGTCCGCGTGAACGACCGGCCGGCGAAGCCGGCGACCACCGTGGTGGCCGGCGATCGGGTGCGGGCATGCATCGGCGTGAACACGCGGGTGGTCGAGGTGGTCCGGGTGATCGAGAAGCGGGTGGGTGCGCCGGAGGCGGCGAAGTGTCTCATCGACCACACGCCGAAGCCGCCGCCGGAAGCGATGGTCCCCGTGGCCCGGCGCGAGCGCGGCGCCGGCCGGCCCACCAAACGCGAGCGCCGCGTACTCGACGAGTTCCGGTCACGCTGGGGCTGAGTCCCGAAAGCGGCGCTGGGGCCCTCCGGTGGCAGCCCGGATGCGGCACCCGGTCCGGGCGGCCTTCGGGGTGGTGCTCGAAGTGCCACCATTCGTTGTCGCACACGCGGTAGAGCCCGTACCGGTCGCCATGGGCTTCCAGCCACCGCGCGCCCTCGCGGGGCCGCACGTCGAGCGCCCGGCCGCGCACGTGCCACGACTCCGCGGGCGGCAAAGTCCGCCGCCGCGCCGCCGCGGCCGACCCCGCGCGCCGGACCTCCGCCGCGAACAACCGCTCCTGTTCAGCGACTTCACGGTGGCCCGACGTGAGCCCCACGAGGACCCCGTGCCGCCACAGCGCGTTCGCCCGCGCGCCGGCGAACGCGGCCCGCGTCCCGGCACTCAACCCGTCCAGGTCCTCGGCCGGAAACCGCACCGCGAGTGCCCAGCCACACGCGACGCGCCGCCCCTGCCCGGCGAAACAGCCGCCGCGGCCGGCCACATCCGTTCCCCCAGACCTGCCTGCGCGAGGATCGCGCGTCCGTCCTCGAACAACCCGCGCTGACCGAGGAATCCGCGCTGGCCAACGAGTTCTCCCACGGTCTGGTGTCACTCGCGGCCGACACCGTTGCCGGCGCGACGCGCTTCGCCCGTGGCGCCGGCCGGCACGGCTCCTTCGAGAACTGACCAGGCCCCCGCCCGGAGCGGCCCGTGGGACTCATGAGTGTTCCGGCCGGTTCCAACCGGCCGCACCACTCACGAGTCCTGACCAGGGCGGAAAGCTCAGCCGAACATGCCGACCCGGTAGTCACCGGCCGGCTGCCGGGTGATGACGTTCAGGCGGTTGAAGGTGTTGATCAGGGCGATCAGCGCGACGAGGCCCGCGAGGGCGTCTTCGTCGTAGTACTTCGCGGCGGTCTGCCAGGCTTCGTCGGTGACACCGCCCGCAGCGTCGGCGATGCGCGTTCCTTGCTCGGCCAGTTCGAGGGCCGCGCGTTCGGCCTCGGTGAAGACAGTGGCTTCACGCCAGGCCGCGACGAGGTTGAGGCGCGTCGGCTCCTCGCCCGCGGCGACCGCGTCCTTGTAGTGCATGTCGGTGCAGTAGCCGCACCCGTTGATCTGGCTGGCGCGCAGCTTCACGAGTTCCTGCGTCGCCGCGGGCAAGCCCGAACCGTGCACAGCCTTGTCCGCCGAGACGATGTACTTCATGAACTTGCCGGCGACCGCGTTCTCGAACAGGTTCAGCCGTGCTTCCATCGTGTGCTCCTCAGTCGTCTCGATGCGTTCTCCCAGTGGGTTACGCAGCATTGACGAGCCGGGCGCGGTGCATGTGACCGCCGCAAGTGTGACCTGCATCTCACTGATCAGCCATCGGCCGGCATTCGCTGGTCACCCCCGTCCGGTGCGGTTGAAGCATCAGGAAAGCGTCGCGGTCCGGGCCTGGGCGATGAAGGCGTCGAGCACACCGTCGCCCACGAGTGCCTGGCGCACGCCCCACCGGTTGCTGGTTCCGGTCTTCACGGCCTGCGCTTTCGACGCCAGCGCGTCGGCCGACGCGGTGAGCTGCTGGGCCGCCTCGCTGTCCCCGCGGGCGGCCGCGGCGAGGGCGTCGAGCTGATCGACCATGGCGGCGCCCCAATCGGTGGCGGCGTCGAGCCACGGTGCCGCTTCGGCGACGAACGCGGGCTCGACCGGCCCACCGCGGATCACCGTGGCGGCGTCGCGGATCCGGACCGCATACGCGCGCAGCCGGGCGATCGGCCCCAGGCGGTCACCGGCGTTCCATTGCTGCCAGAACGCCTTCGTCTTCGCGGCCAGCACCGGTGCTTGCGGCTGCCACGGCGTGGGGCCCGACGCCGGTGCGAGATGCTCCAGGTCGGCGAAGACCGTCAGCGCGGCACTCGCCGCCGGGTCACCGCCGGCGAGCCGCGCCAGCGCCTGCGGCCACGACCGCTCGGGCGAATAGTCGGCGTCGTTCCACGCGAAGTCCGCGGCACCGAACTCGGCGATCTCGCTGGCCGCCTCCTGGTTCATGGGGTTGACGACGATCCCGTCGAGGTACTGGGAAAGCCCGGCTTCGCGCTGCGCGTACGGCGCGAGCAACAGCCGCCCTGCCGACTCCTCGTAGTCATTGACCGGGTAGTTGTCCCACAGGAACACCTTCCGTCCGTACACAGTAGACACCTGCCGCGCTTCGTCGATGGTCACACTGGGCGGCACCACGGCGGTACCGGTCCATTGCACGACCACCGACGGGTCGAGGTGCTGGCGCAGCTGCGTCTTGTACGGGGAATCCTGGAGGTCGCTGTACTCCGTCGGCACCGTCTGAAGTGGACGGGCGCCCTGGTGGGTCTTGATGAAACCGGCCGCGACCGCGTTGAGCAGCGACACCTGCGCCCGGCCGGCCGCGGCCTGGCCGGGCGCGCCGAACGCGGCCCGGTCGGCGTCGCAGTTCCAATGCGTGTACGAGATGTCGTCGAACGGGATCGAGAACGACCGCACGCCCAGGTCGTACACCGACTGCAGTTTCGCCTTCACCGCGGCGACGTCCGCCGGAGACGAGAAGCAGATCGACACTCCGGGCGAGAGCGCGTACGTGAAGTCCACGTGGTGTGCGGACGCAGACCGCACGAGCTGCCCGAGAGTCGCGAGTTCGTCCGCCGGGTACGGATCACGCCACCGGGCCCGCAGGTAGGCGTCGTCCTTGGCGCTGTACACGTAGGTGTTCGCCTTGACGTCACCGAGAAACGCGATCTGGCGCAGTCGGTCGGCGGTGCTCCACGGCGGGCCGTAGAAACCTTCGATCGACCCGCGCAGCCGCATGTTCGGCCAGTCCTGCACGGCGACGCCGCTGATCGCCCAACCGCGGCCCGCGCGGACGAACAGCTGCCGAAGCGTCTGCGCGCCGTAGTACTGGCCCGAGCCGTCACGGCCGCCGAGGACGACCTCGCCGTGTGCGGTGCTCAGTGCGTATCCCTCGGCTTGCTCGGGCACCGACACGGCGCGGCTGATGTCCGGACGATCGGCACCTCCGAGCCGCACGACCAGCGCGGGACCACGCGGCGGTTCCTGTCCCGGCGCGACGACGGTGAGCTTCCCCGCGCCGTGCTCGCCCAGAAGCGACGTGACGAGGTTCTGTGCCGCGGCGTCGGTGTCCGACGCGGCGACGAGCACGACCTCGTCGGGCACCCCGACGTCGGCGGAGTCGCGGCCGAGCGACTGCGGCGTCGGCGTGACCACCGGAACGCCTGCCGCCGCCGAGGCCGGCTCGATGCCGGTCGCGAGTGCCACGATCAAAGCCCCGGCCGCGACGGCGGCGGCGAGGCGGCAAGTGCGCGAGCACGCGGTCATCAGCGGTTCCCTCCCTTGACTGACTGGCGAACGGGGCGATGCGGCGGAGCGCGAACGTCGACCGGTGCCGGCTCGCGAGCACCACCCCGTGCTCACCCGCGCGGTTCGCTCGCGCGGCCCGGTGCGGGCTGGTCCTGCACGGCCGCGGCCGCCGAGAAGAGCGCGATGGCCCGCCCCGATGAGATCGACACGTGCGCCTCCTGCCGAGTTTGCGCGGCCGGCGGCGCCCGGTGACGGGCGGCGGTCAGCCAGCGTGGATCTACCGGCACTGTAGGTCCGTGATCCATCGGATGCCTAGACCTATCCGGGGGAAGTGCAAAAACTCCCCGGCCACTGTGTGTACAAAAAGGACGGACCTCGTTCACCCGCCTCAGTGGTCGGCCTGTTCGAACTGCTCGTGCGCTGCCGACATGCAGTCGGCCGCCCCGATGGTTCCGGCGCGGCGCTAGGATTCCGTGAGTGCTGATGGTCCTGGGGTGGGTCACCCTCGCGGTGTGGCTGGGGCTGGCGTTCGGCCACGGGTTCTTCTGGCGCACCGACCAGCGGCTGCCGCCTCTGGCGAAACCGGACCGGTGGCCGTCGGTCGCGGTCGTGGTGCCGGCACGCGACGAGGCGGCGGTGCTGCCCTCGACACTGCCGACCCTGTTGGAGCAACGGTATCCGGGCGAGGCGCGCGTGATCCTCGTCGACGACGCGAGCACCGACGGCACCGGCGAACTCGCCCGCCGCCTCGGTTCCGGCGCACCGCTGCCGCTGTCGGTGGTCACGCCCGATCCGCTGCCACCCGGCTGGACGGGCAAACTGTGGGCGGCCGCGCGCGGCGTCGAAGAGGCCGGTGCCGTCGACCTGGTGCTGCTGACCGACGCCGACATCGCCCATGGGCCGGGTTCGCTCGAGACGCTGGTGTCCAATGCCACGTCGTACGACCTGGTGTCGCAGATGGCTGTGCTGCGCACGGAAACGCCGTGGGAACGGCTGATCGTGCCGGCGTTCGTGTACTTCTTCGCGATGCTCTACCCGTTCCGGCGCGTGAACAACCCACGTTCACGCGCTGCCGCGGCTGCCGGCGGATGTGTGCTCGTGCGGCGCTCGGCACTCGAACGAGCGGGTGGCCTCGCGGCGATCCGCGGCGCGGTGATCGACGACGTCGCACTGGCCCGCGCGGTCTCCGCAACGGGCGCCCGCACCTGGCTCGGCTTCGCGACGAACGTCCACAGTGTCCGGCCGTACCCGCGGCTCGCCGACCTGTGGCACATGGTGGTTCGCACGGCCTACACCCAGCTGCGCCACTCGCCCCTCCTGCTGCTGGGCACGGTCGCGGGGCTGGCGCTCGTCTTCCTCGCTCCCCCTGCGCTCACCTTCGCGGGCCCGTCGTGGCCGGCGCTCGGCGCGTGGCTGGTGATGGCGGCGACGTTCGTTCCGCTCGCCCGGTACTACCGGCAGCCGCCGTATCTCGGCGTCCTGCTGCCGGCGACCGCGCTGCTCTACACGCTGATGACCCTCGACTCCGCTCGTCGCCACCTCATGGGCCGGGGTGCCGGGTGGAAAGGCCGCCACTACTCGGCGCTGTGATCGCCGACCGTCGCGGCGCCGTATAGAACGTTATACAATTTGTGACGCACATCACGCAGGCGGCCGACGGTTTTGCGGCGGCCGAGCGGTCTCGATGCGGACGGGAATTCCACCGCACCCCCTCAGGAGAATCCGATGTCGTTCGAGAACGCAGTCGTCACCGGCGCGAGCCGGGGGTTCGGGCGGGCGATCGCCGCCGCGCTCGTGGCCGACGGGACACGGGTCGTCGGGATCGCGCGCGGCGAAGACGACCTGCGGGCCGCGCGCGCCGAACTCGGCGAACGGTTCGTGCCGCTGGCCGCCGACGCGACTGGCGAGGAGGTCGCCGCCTCGCTGCTCCGCGAATACCGACCCGACCTGCTGGTCCTCAACGCCGGCATCACCCCGCACCTGGCGCCGCTGCCGGAGCAGACGTGGGAGACGTTCAGCCGCGCCTGGGAAACCGACACCCGGCACGTGTTCGCGTGGACGCGGGCCGCGTTGCGGGAACCGCTCGCCCCCGGCAGCGTGGTCGTGTCGCTCTCCAGCGGCGCCGCGCTCGCGGGTTCGCCGCTGAGCGGTGGCTACGCGAGCGCCAAGGCCGCGATCCGCTACCTGCGCGCGTACGCCGCCGAAGAAGCCGGCCGCGCCAAACTCGGCATCCGGTTCCTGACGCTGCTTCCCCAGCTGACGCCGAACACCGCGCTCGGCGCGGCGGGCGTCGCCGCGTACGCCGCGCGGCAGGGCGTGGAGCCGGGCGAATTCGCGCGGAACCTGGCACCAGCGCTCACGCCGGAGCAGGTGGCGAAAGCTGTGCTCGACCTCGCCGGCGACCCGGATGCGCCGGCCGAGCACGCGGTGAGCGGCGCGGGAGTGCGGCCATTGCCGTGAGCACCGCCTACAGTGGACTCCCGAGCAGCCTGGGAGCAGCCACGATGCCGTCGAACGCCGAGTTCACCTCCCGGACCGAACCGTTCCGGCCCGAGCTGCTCGCTCACTGCTACCGGATGCTGGGCTCGTGGCACGACGCCGAGGACCTGGTGCAGGAGACCTACCTGCGGGCGTGGCGCGGGTTCGGCGGGTTCGAGGGCCGTTCGTCGGTGCGGCGCTGGCTGTACCGGATCGCGACCACCGTGTGCCTGACGGCGCTGGAGACGCGGCCGCGACGACCATTGCCCTCCGGGCTGGGTGCCCCGGGCGACGACCACCGCGCACCCGTCACCGCGCGCGAGCCGGCGCTCGCGTGGTTGCAGCCGGCGCCGGACCCGGGCGCCGCCGACCCCGCGGTGCTCACGGCCGCGCGCGCCGGCGTGCGGCTGGCGTTCGTCGCCGCACTGCAGCTGCTGCCCGCGCGGCAGCGGGCGGTGTTGACGCTGCGTGACGTGCTCGCGTTTCCGGCGGCCGAGGTCGCCGAGGTGCTGGGCACCTCGGTCGCCGCGGTCGACAGCGCGCTGCGCCGGGCTCGGGCCCGCCTCGCTGCCGCCGCACCTGCCGAGGACGAGCTCACCGAACCGACGGCCGGGGAGCGGCGTGCGTTGCTCGACCGCTACGTCGACGCCTTCACCCGCGCCGACGCCGCCGAGCTCGTGTGGCTGCTGCGCGCCGACGTCGAGCTGGAAATGCCGCCGATCCCCACCTGGTTCCGTGGCCGTCCCGCGGTGATCGGGTTCCTCACCGCGCACGTGCTCGCGCCGGGGCGCTGGGTGCTGACCCCGACGCGGGCCAACGGCCAGCCCGCCGCCGTCGTCCACCGGCACACCGGCGCCCCGTACGGCGTGCAGGTGCTGACCGTCCGGGAGAAGCGGATCGCGCGCATCACGTCGTTCAACGACCCGGCGCTCGTCCCCGCCTTCAACCGGTGACCGGGCGGTCCGCTCCCCCGGAACGGACCGCCCCGGCGTCACGCCGAAGGGATCTCGTCGAACTCGACGACCTGGCGGACCTCGACTTCGATCTCGCCCTCGAACAACGCGGCGTACGTCTTCGCGTAGGCGACGGCTTCGTCGCGGCTGGGGAACTTCAGCAGCGCGAACCCGCCGATCACCTCCTTGGCCTCGGTAAACGGGCCATCGGTCGCCTTGATCGCGCCGTCGCCGAACTTGCGCACCAGCGCGCCCTTCTCGGACGGGTGGACGCCCTCGGCCGTGATCAGAATGTCGCGATCCATCGAGTCCTGGATGAACGCACCCATCTTCTCCACGAACTCGGGGCTGGGATTCCACGCCGCCGAGTTCTGCTCCGACAGCCGGTGCATCATGAGAAATCGCATGTTCACTCCCTTGTCCCGCGCGCCGGGCACCGGGTTCTCCCGGACGCTCCGACCGGCCCGCACCGACGCGTCGAACGAGCTTGCCTCCGATCGACACGCGCGGCCGACGTTTTCGGGCAACCTGCCGCCGCGGTCGCGCACGGGTGCCCTCTACGATGCGGAGCGTGACCACCTACGGCGACATTTTCGAGCACCTCGACCCGGCCTCGCTACCGCAGCGGCAACAGCAGATCCTGGTCACGATTCGCGATTGGGTGGTCCGCGAGGGCTATGCGCCGAGCAGCCGCGAAATCGGGGAAGCGGTGGGGCTGAAGTCGTCGTCGTCGGTGTCGAAGCACCTGGCGGCACTCGAGGACAAAGGATATCTGCGGCGCAGCAGCTCGGTCTCGCGCGCGATCGACGTGCGGGCGTTCCTCACGGGCTCGGCCGCGCGCGCGGGCGGCGAGGACTCGGTGCCCGTGCCGGTGGTCGGCCACATCGCGGCCGGCACGCCGATCGCCGCGGAGGAGCACGTGGACGACCTGCTGACGCTGCCGCGCGGCCTCACCGGTCGCGGCACCGTCTTCGGGCTGCGGGTGCGCGGCGATTCGATGATCGACGCGGCGATCTGCGACGGCGACATCGTGGTCGTGCGCCAGCAGTCCGAAGCGCACTCGGGTCAGATCGTCGCGGCGATGATCGACGAGGAGGCCACCGTGAAGGTGTACCGGCGCCGCGGCGAGCACGTGTACCTCGAACCCCGCAACAAGGCCTACGACGTGATCGACGGTGACCGGGCGGTGATCCTCGGGACGGTCGTCTCCGTGCTGCGCAGCATGTGATCCGCCGCTGGCGAAGGGGGGCGCGGTGGCACGCGAAGGAGGACCGGGCCGGTCCCGACCTCTGCGGGCACCGGCGATCACCGAGCTCGCCGAGCCGACGCCGCTCGCGCTGGTGAGCCGCCGCGCCCGGGATCGGCGCGACGCTCGTGGCTGGTCGTGCGCGCGACGCGCGGACCGATCCGGGAAAAACGACTGAGCAATTCTCCCGGGCCGGTCCGGGAAAATGCGAGGAAATGACCGTGCAGGCGCGTGGGCAGTTCGGGGAATTCCTCGGCGGGGTGTCCCTATCCACTGTGGAGGGATGTTAGAGTACTGCGGAAGTCACGAAAAGTGGCGACCGGATACTGCCGAGGAGGAATCACCGCCGATGGCGCACAAGGTCTCGGTCCAGATGGTGGACGACATCGACGGCGGAGTCGCGCACCAGACGGTGCCCTTCGGGCTCGACGGCGTTCAGTACGAAATCGATCTCTCCGACGAGAACGCCGAAAGCCTGCGCGAAGAGTTCGCCCGCTACATCGCCGCGTCCCGGCGCACCGGCGGCCGGAAGCTCCGCCGTGGCCCGGCTTCGGGCACGCCCACGCCGGCCGATCGCGAACGTTCCCGTGAAATCCGCGCCTGGGCCGCGGAGAACGGCTGGAACATTTCCGAACGCGGCCGCATCCCCACCGACGTCATCACGGCCTTCGAAGACAGCCGCGGCGCCGGTGCCAAGTCCCGCTCCCGCGGCGGCCGCAAAAGGGCCACCGCGAAGGTCTGATTCCCCGCAGATCCGGGCAACTCGGACGACTGGGTAATTCCGCGTGCGCTGATCGCCTGCGGAAATGCCGAGCCTCCCGGGATCGGGTCATTCCTGCAACGGTCCGGTCGGCGTTCGTCGCGGCCGGGTAATGCGAACGACCACGCCGTTTCCTGCGTGCACGCTTCGCGTGGTGGACGCACGGACCGGCGAACAGCCGATGCGTGCGCCGGCGCTCAGCGCATCCGACGTCCATCGGGGCGGCGCGAAACCGGCGGAAATTCGGCCCCACCATCGTTGCCGCGGGTCTACCGTGGCCGGAATGACCGAATCCACCGACAGCTTCGAAGACCGAGCCGCGTTGACCCGCAACGTCGAAGGCTACGAGGTCGGCTCGGGTGTGTCCGTGATCCGCGAGAGCACCGACGTCGCCGGGTCCGGACCACGCCTGCATCGCCACCCCTACCGCGAGACGTTCGTGATCCAGCGCGGCCGCGCACTCTTCACGGTCGGCGACACCGAGCGCGAAGGACACGCGGGCGACGTGCTCGTGGCGCCCGCCGGAGTGCCGCACAAGTTCGTGGTTCTCGGACCCGGCCGGTACGAAGCGGTGCACATCCACGAAAACGACCGCTTCGTCACGGAGTGGCTCTAATGACCACGCTCACCGCGGGGCGTGCATTCGCACATCGGCGTGATCGACCCCGTCCTCCGAGCTTGCCGACGCCGTGACGACGGCTGGCGTTCATCGGCCGTTCATGCAGGTGTACTCCACTGAACGCCCCATCGGATGACAGCTGGAGGCACGATGAGCACGCAGACCGTCGAAACGCTCGAATCCGGCCGGGCCGACGCCCCGTTCGCGCACTTGGCGGCGCGCCTCAGCAGTGACTTCGCGACCGTCGGCGCGGCCGGGGTGCACGAGCTCGTGGAGCGCGCGCGTGCCCGGTTCAGCGACGCGCGGATCCAGGCGTTCGTGCCGATCCTGGTGGCGCGGGCGGTGCGCGCGGCACTGGGGCGGCAGCCCGGCTGACACCGTCCACTGTGCACTGTCGGCCCGGGGCGCGCGGGCGGCTGGGTAGGCTCGCCGCATGAGGGTCCGCGACGAGAACACCGATCGGCTCAGCACCCGCGTGGCCGAGCGGTTCACCGAGCTCTCCCCCGCCGAACAGCGGGTCGCGGAATACCTGGCCCGGCGCCAGCAGGCGATCCTGCTTTCGACGGCGGGCGACCTTGGCACACTCAGCGGCACCAGCGACGCGACGGTGGTCCGCACGGTGAAGGCGCTGGGCTACTCCGGACTGCCCGAGCTCAAACGGGAGGTCGGCGAGCGCGTGGTCGGCGGCACGAACCCGGCGACGCGGCTGCGCGAGCGCCTCGAGCACACGGGCGGCGACCCGGACGCGCTGCTGGACCAGGTGCTCACCGAATCCGTCGAGCGGCTCACCGAAACCCGCCGCCTACTCGGCGCGCCCGAGTTCGCCGCCGCCGTCGAGCTGCTCGACACCGCCGAGGAGGTGCTCGGCTACGGACTGGGCCCCTCGGAGCTGCCGATGCGGTTCCTCGTGACCCGGCTGCACCGCCTCGGGCGCCGGGCGTGGAGCACGTCGGCCACCGGCTTCCGCCTCGCCGACGACCTGGTACGGCTCAAGGAGAACGACCTGGTCGTCCTGAGCGTGCCGGACCGCGTGCTGCACGACATCCGGACACTCGTCGACCACGCGCGCGAGGTCGGCGCGCGGATCCTGCTGATCACCGACTCCGTACGGCCCGCGCTCGCCGGCCGGGTCGACGTCACGCTCACCGCCGTCCACTCGCTCAGCGGTCTCTCGCACGAAGGGCTCGGGGCCGCGCTGATCGTCGACTGCCTGCTGGCCGGGCTGGCGCGCCGGGATCCCGAGGCCGTCTCGCGGACGACGGACCTCCTCGCGACCCTGCGCACCGCCCTCGTCCCCCGGGAACCGCGGCACCAGCCGGCTCCGTGAACCCCTGCCGCCCCATGGCATCCGCGCGGTCGCGCGCGGCTTCGGCGGCCGCCATCACCGCGGCGCGCACCCCGCGTTCCTCGAACTGGCCGATCGCCGCGATTGTCGCGCCGCCAGGGCTCGTGACGGCGGCCCGCATGCGCACCGAGTCGGCGCCGGGCTGCCGCGCCATTTCGGCGGCGCCCACGGCGTTCGCAGTCACCGGCTCTTCGGCGAGCGGCCGTGGCAGCCCGAGCAGGATGCCTGCCTCCACCAGCGCTTCGGTGAGGAAGAAGTAGTACGCCGGCCCGCTGCCGGACAGGGCGGTGATCGCGGCCATGCGGCTCTCCTCGACCCGCACGACCTTCCCGACGGGCTCGAACAACGCCTGCGCGCGGTCGAGTTCGGCCGGGCCCGCGTGGGCACCGGCGGTGATCGCGACGAGCCCCCGCCCGACCGCCACCGGCGTGTTCGGCATGCACCGCACCACCGGGGGCGTGCCGGGCAGCAGCGCTTCCAGGCGCGCGGTTGACACACCGCCGACCGCGGAGACGAACAGCTGCCCGTCGTTCACATCGCCGGCTGCCGCCGCGAATAGGTCGTCGACGTGGTAGGGCTTCACGGTCACCAGCACGGTGTCCGCCGAACGGATCGCCGTCCCCGCCTCGGCGGTGGCGACGCCGTAGCGTTCGCGCAGGTACGCGGCTCGCGCTTCCGCAAGCTCGACCACGACGACGTCCGCCGCCGTCACCACCGGATCCGGTGCGGACAGCAGGCCGGCGAGCAACGCTTCGCCCATGTTGCCGCCGCCCATGATGGCCAGTTTCGTCATCGCAGGGTGAACCCCGTTCCCAATTCGTCGTGCGGGTCGAGGCGGAACACGCTCTCGCCCGTGAGGTGTGCGGTGCCTTCGATTTCGGTGGCCACCGCACCGTCGGCGCCCGTCGCGAGAACGCGGCCGAGAAAGGTGGTGCCGATGATCGAGTCGTGCGTGAGGACGGCGCCTTCGGGCAGCCGGCCCTCTGCGGCGAGCAGCGCCAGCCGTGCGGAAGTGCCGGAGCCGCACGGCGAACGGTCGACCTGACCGTCGGCGAACACCGTCACCGTCCGCTGATGCGGGCCACGTTCGGTGTCACCCAGGTCGTCGTGGAAGATCACGCCGTAGACGCCGCTGAGCCGGTGATCGGCGTGGCGCGCCCACTCCGTGCCGGTCAGCGCGGCCTTGATCTCGCGACCGGCCGCGACGAGCTCGGCGTGGTTCTCCGGCACCACCGCCAGCCCGATCGCCGAAGCCCCGACACTCGCGTAAATGGCGCCACCGTAGGCGAGATCCACCTTCACCGGCCCGCGTTTCGTGGTGACTTCGACGCCGCGGCCCAGGACGTAGGCGTCGACGTTGCGGAACGCCACCTTCCGCACCGCACCGCCCTCGCACGTCACGGCGGCGACGACCCGGCCCGAAGGCACGTCCATCGGTACCTCGGTGACGCCATCGGGCACCGCGTCGACGCGGCCGGTGCGCACAGCCCACGCCCCGAGCGCGATCGTGCCGTGCCCGCACGCCGTCGAATAGCCCTCGCGATGCCAGAACAGCACGCCGAACACCGAATCCGGCGTCTCGGGCGGCACGAGGAAACAGCCGTACATCGCCGAATGTCCGCGCGGCTCGTTCACGAGCAGCCGGCGCACCGCGTCGATGTCCCGGACCGACCGGGCCGCTTCGCGTCGCTCCAGCACCGTGGCACCGGGTATCTCTGGCACTCCCGCCGTGACGATGCGGAACGGCTCACCGGCCGTGTGGTAGTCGGTGACACTCACCGGATCCACGCCGAATACTCCTTTGTAGTGTTCATGACATATCACCATACTCGGTAGTTTTCACTACGGAAAGTCCCGGTGATGTCCTAATCGGTGGGGTTCGTGGCCCGCTCGGACGGGGCGCGCCCGCTGCTCGCGGCGGCATGCTTCGCAGGTCACCGCAGAGCTGGGGAGAAGGAGCCGAGATGACCGAGCACACCGCCAAGACCACCGCCGAGACCATCGCCGGGATCACCGTGCCGGACACCGAACTGGCCGCCGCGGCAACCGCGCTGATCCGCGACAACTCCACCGAATTGCTGTACCACCACTCGCGCCGCGTGTTTCTCTTCGGCAGCCTGCAGGCGCGCGCCGTCGGCCTCGAGCCCGACCCGGAGCTGCTCTACGTCGCCGCGCTGTTCCACGACACCGGCCTCGTGCCGCCGTGGCGCGGTGAGCAGCAACGCTTCGAGCTCGACGGCGCCGACCACGCCAGGGAGTTCCTGCTCGCGCACGGCTGGTCCGCGGCCGACGCCGGCGTGGTCTGGACCGCGATCGCGCTGCACACCACGCCGGAGGTGCCGTACAAGATGGCGCCCGAGATCGCCGCCACCACGGCCGGCGTGGAAACCGATGTGCTCGGCCTACACCTCGACCGCCTCACCTCGGCTGACCTCGACGCCGTGACGGCCGTCCACCCGCGACCGGACTTCAAACACCGGATCCTGCGGGCCTTCACCGACGGTTTCGCCCATCGGCCGGATTCGACGTTCGGGACCGTGAACGCCGACGTACTGGAACATTTCGTGCCCGGGTTCAAGCACACCGATTTCGTCGACGTCATCGAGAACTCGGGTTGGGCGGAATGATCCCTCCCGCCGGACGGGCACGCTCGCGGCCCCTGACGACGACGGTGCCCACCGGTCCGGCCGAAGAGTGGATCGGCCCCCGCTGCGACGCCCCCACTTCGTCGCTGGCAGCACGACGTGACGCGAAGGCCGGGTAGTGGTTGTATCGGGGGTACCGGCAACCTGGGGGTGCAGTGATGACACAGAAGGCTTTTCGGTTCGGCGCGGTCTCGGCCGCCGACGGCGGTGGTGCGAAGTGGCGGGAAACGGCACGGCGCGCGGAGGAGCTCGGGTACTCCACACTGCTCTCGCCCGACAACCTGAACCTGCCGTCGGCCACGGTCGCGCTCGGGGTGGCCGCGGCGGCGACCACGACGCTGCGCGTGGGGTCGTTCGTACTGGCGAGCCCGCTGCGCACCCCTCGTGCGGCGGCGTGGGAAGCGCACAGCCTCACCCAGCTCACCGACGGCCGGTTCGAGCTCGGCCTCGGCACCGGCCTGCCGACGATGAAGCAGCAGGCCGAAGAACTCGGCCTGCCCTACGGTTCCGGGCCGGAGCGTCTCGACCAGGTTTCGGAAACCATCGACCATGTCCGGCGTCTAGACGAGGCGGCCGGCCCCGCGCGCACGCCCGTGATGGTCGCGGCCGGCGGCCCGAAGGCGCGGCGGCTCGCGGCGGCCAAAGCGGACATCGTCGCGCTCGCCGGCGGGCCGCTGACCACACGGACCGAAATGTCCTCGTACGTCGAGGAAATCCGGACGGCCGCCGGCGACCGCGCCGACGATCTCGAGTTCTCCCTCAACCTCTTCGTCGTGGGTGACGAAGCCCCGCCGTGGGTGAGCCGGTTCCTGGGCGGGCTCGACGTCGCGACGCTCGCCGAACACGACTCCCTCACCCTGCTCAGAGGCGACCTCGACGCCATGACCGAAGAACTGGAACGCCGGCGCGAGGAACTCGGCGTCTCCTATGTCACGGTCAACAGCGCTTTCCTGGAGAAGTTCGCACCGGTGGTGGAGCGGCTGGCCGGGAAGTGACCGGCACCGCGTGACCTGGTCCTCCCGGACGGGCGCGAGCCCGGCCGCTAACCTGGTGGGAACGACGCGGGGAGGATCACGGTGGGCCGGGCGGAAGTTCGCGGGACGAGGCGGCAGGCGTCGCCCTCCGGGCGGCCGAACCGAAGGGCCGAGCTGCTCGCGGCCGCCGCGCGGTTGTTCCGCGAACGCGGGTACGGCGGGGTCTCCGTGGCGGACATCGCCGAGCAGGTCGGCATCACCGCCGGCGCGGTGTACAAGCACTTCCCGGACAAACGTGCGCTGCTGGCCGAGCCGATCCGGGAAATGGTGCTCACGTGGCGCAACCGCGAGGTGCTCGCGATCGCTGAAGGCGGCAGGCCCGAGGAGGTACTGCGGCGACTCGCGACGTCCGTCGTCGGCGTCGTGCTGGAGCGCCCCGACGTGGTGCGGCTGTGGCATCAGGAAGCGCACTACCTCACGAGTGAAGTGCGCGAAGAGCTGGTGGCCGTGCGCGTCGAGGGTGTCGGCCTGTGGCTGCGAGTGCTCGTCGACGCGCGGCCGGAGCTCACGGCCGGTCAGGCGGAGTTCCGCATCCGCGCCGCACTGGGGCTGCTCAACAGTGTGCCCGCGCTGCCCGCACGTCGGCTCACCGACCACGCGGCAACACTGGAAACCGTGCTACTGGCCACGCTGCTGGCGCCCGAGCCACCGGCGACCCTGCCGGAAATCCGCGTGGTGGACCGGGAATCCGGCGCCGCGGCGGAGAACACCCGCGGCCGCGCGATCCTCGACGAGGCGGCGAGATTGTTCCGCGAGCGCGGCTACCACGCGGTGGGCATCGACGACATCGCCGCGGGCGTCGGCATCGCCGGTCCCTCGATCTACAGCCACTTCCCGAGCAAGGCGGCCGTGCTCACCGCCGTCGTCGGGGAGATCGCCGACGAGCTGTCCTGGGGCGGCGCACTGGCCATGGCCTCGGGCGGCACCCCGCACGAGGTCCTCGCGTTGCTGGTGACCACGCACGTGCGCACCGCGCTCGCGAAAAGCGACCTGATCGCCGTGTGGATGACAGAGGAGCACCACGTGCCTCCCGACCTCGGCGAGGCCGTGCGCCGCGATCGGCAGCGGTATCTGGACTACTGGGTGGGCGCCGTCCTCGCCGTGAACCCCGGCGTGGAGCGCGCCGCCGCGCAGACGGCGAGCCTGGCGGTGATGGAGCTCATCGACGCCGTTGCCCGATCCCGCCGGTTCGCCGGCGTCCTGGAGCGTCCGGAGTGGACAGTGGGCCTGGCGTTGGCGGCGCTCACCAGCCTCGCCGGTTAGCTCCCGAGGCGGCACCGCCCCGGCCGAGAGGTGCGCAGGGCACCCCGGACGGCCGGCGCGGCGTCGTTCAGTCGCCGCGTTCGGGGGCCTGCCAGCGGGCGGAGCCCTTGCGCGCGAAGGACCACAGCTGGGCGCTCTGTTCAAGGGGCACCGCGGCGGTCCAGCCGATCGCGGGTGGACCGGTTTCAGCGCGCAGGCTGCGGATCGCCGCACGCGTGAGTGCCGGGTCGGCCGCACCGCGCGCGGCGAGTTCGCAGGCGCGGGATTCGACCTCGGCGTCGGGCCGGGCTTCGTAGGCCAGGCCGAGCTCTACGGCCCGAAGACCGCTCACCGGCTCGCCGAGCACCCCCAGCACGGTCGCCGCTTCGGGGGTCACCACGCGGGTCAGCAATGTGTAGTGCCCCCCACCGGGGTGCACACCCAGGCGCGTGAAGCCCGACGCGAGCCGCGCGTCTTCGGCGACCACACGCACGTCGGCGGCCAGCGCGAGGTTCATCCCGGCGCCCACGGCGCCGCCACGCACTGCCGCGACGGTCGGCACCTCTAGCCGGCCGAAGCGCAGAAACGCGTCGTAGATTCGTTGCGTGGCGCGGATTCCCTCGTCCGACGCCGGCGCGGCCGAGATCGCCGCGAGCTCGTCGCGGTCACCGCCCGAGCAGAAGTACCCGCCCGCGCCCTGTACCACGGCGGCGCCGATCGCCGGGTCCGCGTCGACGCGGTCGCACGCCTCGACCAGCGCACCCGCGAGCGCGGCATCGATGGCGTTGCGCTTGTGCGGCGCGTTGAGGATGAGCACGGCGACGCCGTCGCGTACCTCGAACAGCAGGGGTTCGGTCACGTGGTGGCTCCCCGGAGATCGATGTCATCGGATTCGTGCGTGCGCAGCAGGGCCGACCGTACCTTCTGCGTCGCGGTCTTCGGCAGCGCCGCGCGCACGCCGAGGTAGCGCGGCCAAGCGAATTTCGGGAGCTTGCCCTCGAGGAACGCGGGCAGCGTCAGCGGATCGAACTCGCCGCGCGGCACGATCACGGCGCGCACCTCCTGGCCCACGACCTCGTCGGGCACCCCGACCACGGCCACCTCGTCGACCGCTGGGTGTGCGGCGATCGCCGCCTCGACGTCGGCGGGGCGCACGTTCTCGCCGGCGCGGCGGATGAGATCGTCGGCCCGGCCGTGGAAGACCAGGTAACCCGCGTCGTCGAGTGCGCCGAGGTCGCCGGTGTGGAACCACAGGTTGCGGAATTTCTCGAGCGTCAGCCCGGGTTTGCCGTGATAGCCGTCGAACAGTACGAACGGTTCGTGCGGGCGCACGCAGATCTGGCCCTGCTCCCCGGGCGGCACCGGTGCGTCGTCGGCGTCGAGGATCGCCACCTCCATGGCGGGGCGCACGGTGCCGCAGGTACCGCGGCGGCGCTCGCCACGACGGTTGGCCGTGACCCAGCCGCCGGTCTCGGTCATGCCGTAGAGCTCGTGCACCTTCACGCCCACGCGGTCCTCGATCGTCGTCCACAGCCCGAGCGGCGCACCGCCGCCGGTGCAGAACCGCAGCTTGTGCGGCGGGACGTCGCCGGGCAGCTTCCGCACGAGCATCGCCAGCATCGTGCCGACATAGGTGAAACCCGTGGCCTCGTAACGGATCGCCTGGTCGAGAAACTTCGCGGGCTCGAACTTCTCGAGCAGCGCCAGCGAGCACCCGGTCGCGATCGCGGTCATCACCGCGTACACCTGCGGGTTGGTGTGGAACAGTGGCAGCGCCACCATGATCCGGTCGTCGGCCCGGATCCCGATCGCGTCCGCGAGCTCGCGCCCGCCGGCGACGAACGCGCCGTCCGACAGCACCGCGCCCTTCGGCGGGCCGGTCGTCCCGGACGTGTAGAGCAGGCTGCACTCGGCGTCGAGTCCGGCCTCCTGCAGCGGGTGTGCGGCGAGCCCGCCGACGGCGAGCTCCAGCTCGTGCGCGCTGGGGAACGCCAGCGTCTGTCCGGCGTCGAACCCCGCGCCGGTCACCAGCCGCTCGATACTCGGGGTGTCACCGACGGCGAAGCGGATGCCCGCGTCGGCCACGACCTGGCGCACATGGTCGCCGGTCGCCTGATTGTGCAGCGGCACGCACGTGGCACCGAGCCAGCGCAGCGCGAACCACAGATACGGGAACGTCGGCGTGTTGGCGCACGCCAGCAGCACCCGGTCTCCCGGGCGCACGCCGTTTCCGTGCAGCAGCGTGGCCGTGCGGGTGACCACGTCGAGCAGGCCCGCCCACGTGACGGTCTTGTCGTCCTGCACCAGGAAGGGCGCGTCGCCACTCGCCTCGCACCGCTGCCGCAGAGTAAGCGCGAACATCTAGCGATCCTCCACCCTCACGGCCTTCACCAGGCTCTTCGCGACCGTGTTCTTCAGCACCTCGGCCGATCCTCCGGCCACTTCGTAGGCCTTCGCGTCGCGCAGGTAGCGGCCGAACGGCTGCGTCTCGCGCGTGCCGTGCGCTCCGCACACCTGCACCGCGGTCGAGGCGACCTTCGTGGCGAGCGAAGCCGCGAGCAGCTTCGCCGACGAAGACGAGCGCGCGATGTCGCGGCCCGCGTCGAGGTCGCGCGCCGCTTCGTAGGTCAGCAGCCGGGTGGCGTCGATCTGCGCCGCCAACTCGGCGAAATACCACTGGATCCCTTGGAAATCCAGGACTTTCGTGCCGAAGGCCGAACGTTTGTCCACGTACCGCAGCGCACCCTCGAACGCCGCGCGCGCGATGCCTAGGCTGATCCCGGCCGCGAGCGTGCGCGAGTTGGCGAGGGTGACCATCACCTGCTTGAGGCCGCGGCCCTCGGTGCCGATGAGGTGGTCGGCCGGCACCTCGACGTCCTGCAGCACGAGGTTCACGTGCGGGCCGTTGCGCAGGCCGAACGTCTCGGCCTCATGGCCTTGGTAGCTCGACACCCCCGGTGTGTCCTTGGTGACCGCGAACGTCGACACGCCCGCCGGTGTCTCGGCGAGCACCACGAACAACTCGGCCGTGGCGCCGGAGGTGATGAATGCCTTCTCGCCGTTGAGCACCCAGCCGCGATCGGTGCGGTGCGCCTTTGTGTCGAGTGTGCGGATGTCGCTGCCGTGCCCGTCTTCGGTGAGCGCGAACGACGCGGGCAGGCCGCCGGCGTAGCGCGGCAGGTACCGCTCCTTGAGCGACTCCTCGCCGTAGAGCTCGATGCAGCGCTGGCTCTGGAAGATCGTGATGAGCGAGATGCCGAGGATCGCGCTGGCGCACGAGAGTTCTTCCAGTACCGCCAGCAGTTCCGTCATCGGCCGTCCCGCGCCGCCGTGGCGAGGGTCCAGCGTCATCGCATTCCAGCCGCGTTCGGCGGTGCGCCGCACGAGGTCGAGTGGGTAGCGGTCGTCGCGGTCGAGTGCGTCCGCGACGGGGGCCACGTGCTCGCGGGCGAACTCGCGGGCGTCGAGCGCGAGACGCTCGTCCACGTGGTCCCTCCACAGGTGCCGCAAACCGGTCTCCTTCCTATTCGACCGAGGTGATGGCCCGGCCGGAGCGGTCGGCCAGGAACAGCGCGGTGATCATCATCAGTGCGACGGCGAACAGGCCGGTCGAGATCCCGCCGCCGAGGCCGTAGTGGGCGGCGAGCAAGCCCACGACGCCCGGGCCGAAGCTCGCGATGCCACGACCAACCGAGTAGCAGAAGCTCGAGCCCGTCGCGCGGATCGGCGTGGCGAACAGCTCGCCGAACCACGTGCCGAACACGGCGAAGTACCCCAGCCCGAACGAGATCACGAAGTACATCGCGATCACGGCACCGGTCGCGGCGCCGGTGGCGATCAGCACGGCAAACGCGATGAACGCGACCAGCTGCACCGCAGCGAAGGCCAGCAGCGCCTTGCGCCGGCCCCACGCGTCGCCGGCGGCGCCCGCCGCGATGTAGGACACGAGTGAGATGGCAGCGCTCACGTAGAGCACGGTCTGCGTGGCACCGGGGCCGAGGTGCAGGCCGGTCTTGAGGAAGGTCGGCATCCACGACGAGTAGACGTAGTACGAGTACTGCGCCCCGAACACCACGATCGTCCCGAGCACAACCATTTTCAGCGCGTTCTTTTTGAAGAGCAGGGCGAGCCCGGCGGTCGCGGGCTCGTGGGCCGCGGCAGGCCCACCTTCCGCGCGCACGCGCTGCAGCTCCAGCCACTGCTTCGACTCCGGGCACGCGAGCCGGATCGCGACCGCCGCGACCGCCGGCAGCGCGCCGATGGCGAACGCCCATCGCCAGCTGGGTACGGCGCCGGCGACGAAGATGCCGATCGCGTACGCCGGCCAGATCGCCGCCTGCACCATGCCGCCGGCCAGCCCGCGCCGCATCGGCGACCACGCTTCGTTCAGCAGCGCGAACCCGATGGCCCACTCGCCGCCGATCCCGATGCCGGCAATCATGCGGCACACCACGAACAAGCCGAAACTCGGCGCCAGCGCGCCGACACCGGTGCCGATCGCGAAGATCCAGATCGTCCACGTGAGCACGCGCCGGCGACCGAACCGGTCGGCCAGCGGGCCGAAGAGCACCCCGCCGATGGCCGTGGCCGCGAGCTGCGCCGTGAACACCGCGCCCACGGCGGCGGTGGAGACGCCGAACGTCTTGCCCACATCTGACGCCACCAGCGAGAGGATCACCAGGTCGAAGTACTCCATACCCCAGCCGCTCACGGCGGCCGCGATGATCAGTCCGCGCTCTCTTCGGGTGTAGGCGGACCCGGCCACCCCGGCCGGCGCGTTGGTCGCCACTTCGGACATCGGCCACCTGCTTCTGTGCGGGAGGTGAATACTGGTTAGGCAGACGGTAACTAGTCGTTAGCCTGACTTCAAGAGCGCCACGGTCACGAACCAGGTGCGATCCGTGGCCGTCGCGGGGGCTTCCCGCCCGGCTTCGCTGACGTACGATGAGGTGCCCGACTTCCGGCACCTCGCGGCGGCAGGAGGCGCAGAATGGCTCTGCGCGGTGTTTTTCACAGTGTTTTCCTCGATGGCGAACTGATCGTCGCGATCGAAGGCGCGTTCGACGGTGTGGCACCCGACTACCACCGCGTGACGGAAGACGCGTTCGCCCACGGCGCCACGTGCGTCGTCGTGGATCTCACTCGCACGACCGCAGCGGGTGCCGGCGGCTACGCGGCGCTCGCGGCGACCGCGGCGTCATGCGCCGCACGCGCGGTTCGGTTCGTGCTGTCCCTGCCCGGTGGCATCGAGGGCGAGATCACCGATCCCGAACAGATCCGGCCGATGCTCGGTGACGTCGAAACCTGGCGCGACTCCGGGTGAATCCCGCGCTCGGCGGAATACACCCGGGCACGGCGGGAATTGCACGAGGCATGAGAGCTGTCACATTCAACCGCCACGGCGGGCCGGAAGTGCTGTCCCTTGGCGAACGGCCCGTCGCGGAACCGGGTGCGGGCGAGGTGCGGGTGCGCGTCGTCGTGTCGGCCGTGAACCCCACGGACTGGAAACAGCGGCGCGGGCCGGGTGAGCTCACGGCGCCGGCCGTGCCGAACCAGGACGGCGCGGGCGTCGTCGACGCCGTCGGAGCGGGAGTCACGGAGTTCGCGCCCGGCGACCGCGTGTGGGTGATCCTCGCGGCCGCGCACTCACCGGAGTCCGGCACCGCGCAGGAGTACACGGTGCTGCCGGCGTCCCGCGTCGTGCGGCTGCCGGACGAGGTCGGCTTCGACGAGGGCGCCGCTTTCGCCATCCCGGCGCTGACCGCGCACCGCGCGCTCACCGTCGCCGAGGACGGGCCGACGCGGCTCGCCCCCGAGGTCCTGGCCGGCCGCACAGTGCTCGTGACGGGCGGGGCCGGTGCCGTCGGCAACGCCGCCATCCAGCTCGCCCGCTGGGCCGGCGCCACGGTGCTCACCACCGTCAGCACCGCCGAGAAGGCCGCGCTCGCCACGTCGGCGGGCGCGCACCACGTGCTGCGCTACACCGAAGACGACCTCGCCGGACGGATCCGCGCCCTCGCGCCCGACGGAGTGGACCTCGTCGTGGAGGTCGCCGCCGGCGTGAACGCCGGCCTGCACCTCGACGTCCTGCGTCCACGCGGCACCGTCGCGGCCTACGGCGACGACGGCGGCACGGGCAACGTGCAGATCGATTTCCGCGGGAACCTTTGGCTGAACTCGCGATACCAGTTCCTCGTGCTCTACACGGTCGGCCTCGACAAGCTCCGCGCCGGCGCGCAGGACGTGACCGCCGCCCTGCGCTCGGGCGCCTTGCGGCTCGGCGAAGATCGGGGATTACCGGTACACCGGTTCCCGCTCGCCGACACCGCCAAGGCTCACCAGGCGTCGGAAAACGGCGTGACCGGCAAGGTCCTCATCGACGTGACACCGTCCCGAGTGGACTGAGCGGCCTGAGCAGCGCTCGGCGACCGGCATCCCGGCCGCGCCGGTCACCGGGTATCCGG
>DASZNR010000159.1:0-19870 GCA_035551175.1 Amycolatopsis sp.
CGGTCAGGTCCACTCCGGCGCCGGGCGGGGCAGGGGACTGGCGCCCTCGGGCCGCAGCCCGTCGAAGATGATGCCGAGATAGCGCCGCCACAGATCATCTGGTGCGCCGGGCAGATTTTCGACCACGTGGACGGGCGCACAGATCAGCAGGAAGACATCGGTCGCGGTGATGTCGGCCCTGATGACCCCGCCGGCCCGGGCCCGGTCGACCAGCGCGGCGATGTCGTCGTGGAGCTGGTCGCGAATCTGCGCCACCGTCGCATCGCCGGCGCTGATCGACATCAGCACCGTCAGGTCGCGCTGTCGCCGCCGGTCCGCCGCTGCCGTGAGAAATTCCAACAGCGCCGCGCCCGGGTCCGCGGCGTCGTGCTGGGCTCTCGCGATGGCGGTGAGCGCCGCGATGTGTTTGGTGACGATCGCCGCGATCAGCTGCTCTTTCGTTGCGAAGTGCCGGAAAACCGTGCCCTTCGCGACTCCGGCTCGGCGAGCGATGTCAGCGACGGAGGCGTCGACACCTCGCTCGGCGAACTCCTCCTCGGCCGCCGCGAGAAGCAAATCGCGGTTCCGTGCCGCATCCGATCGCAACGCGCGAACAGCATCGGTCATGAACGCATGGTAGCAAGTTGACCATCCGGTCACGTTAGCGCTATTGTGGCCAATAACATGACCAGGTGGTCACATTATTGGAGGTAAGTGTGCGACTGGATGGCGCCACCGCGCTGGTGACCGGCACGAACCGAGGACTCGGACGCCACCTCGCGATCGAGCTGCTGGCTCGCGGGGCGAAGGTCTATGCCACGGCGCGTCGCCCGGAGCTCGTCGACATTCCCGGCGCGGAGGTGTTGCGCTTGAACATCACCGACCCGGAATCCGTGGCTTCGGCCGCGTCGGCGGCCGGCGATGTCGACGTCCTGATCAACAATGCCGCGTTCACTGCCGGAGGCAACCTCGTCGCCGGCGACCTCGCTGCGATCCGGGCGGTGATGGACTCGAACTTCTACGGCACGCTCGCCATGATTCGCGCCTTCGCGCCGATCCTCGGCCGCAACGGCGGAGGCGCCATTCTGAATGTCTTGTCCGCAGTGGCCTGGACAACCGTGAACGGAAACACCTCCTACGCGGCTGCCAAGTCCGCCGAATGGGGCCTGACCAACGGTGTCCGGGTGGAGCTTGCCGGCCAAGGCACCCAGGTGGTCGCGTTGATTCCCGGGCTCATCGCCACGGAGACGTTGAAGGACTACGTGAAGAACACCGGCGTGGATTTGCCCGTCGAAGCGATGACCGACCCGGCTGAGCTCGCCCGGCTCGCCTTGGACGGAGTCGAGGCCGGTGACATCGAAATCGTGGACCATCTCGGCGCCGGGGCGAAAGCGACCCTGACGGGTCCGCCGCAGGAGTTCAAGCTGGAGAACGTAGCCGCCGGGTGAGCTGACCGGCCCCAGCACCATTGGTCGAACGTTTTGGCGTCCTCGGGCCGATTCGCGGCGCCCGACCCCGTCGTGAGTGCCGGCGCCGGTTAGATTAGGACCGGTCGGCGCATTCACGAGTCCGGGCGCCCATCGTGAGTGGCGGTGCCGGTTAGGGGCGGCTAGCGCATTCACGAGGTCGGGCCGGTGTCGTGAGTGGTAATGCCGGTTAGAGCCAAGGTTAGAGCCGGTCGGCGCACTCACGAGAGCTGCACCGGTTGCGTCACGATGGCCGAGAGGTCAGTGGCCGGTGAGTATCCGAAGATAGAGCGTTTCGACGGCCGTTGCGACGGCGGGATCGCGGCGCGGGCGTTGGGTGCGAGCAGTGGCGTGCGCGAGCGCCAGGGCGGCATGGACCCGGATCCGGGCCGCCACGGGGTCGAGGTCGGGCCGGTCGAGCAGCAGCAAATGTGTCCATTCGCCGAGGTAGTCCTGCTGGGCCCGATGGACGGCCGCACGCTCCTCATCGGGCAGGTTGTCCAGATCCGTGATGAGCAGGCCGAACACCTCGGGGTGGGTGCGGCTGCGGGCGATATGGGACCGGGCCAGTAGCTCGAGCGCCTCGGCGGGGGTGGCGGCGAGACGGTAGGTGCTGGCGACGTCGACGGCGAGCACGGCCGCGCCGCGCTGTAGCGCGGTCAGAAGCAGATCGAGTTTGGTGGGCCAGTGGTTGTACACGCTGGGGCCCGCGATGCCGACGGCGTTGCCGATGTCTTCGATGCCGACCTGGTCATAGCCGTGGTCGGCGAACATTCGAATCGCCTTGTCGAGGAGTACTTCCCGACGCGCCGCGGGCACGAGTCGAGGACGGGGACGGTCGACGGGTACCGGATGCGGGAGTCGGACGTCGGTGCCGAGAACCACGGTGACGAGTTCGGCGAGCAGCCGTTCGTACTCGGGCCGAGGCAGTTCGAAATGGTGAAACGACAGGCTGGTCAGGACGGCGATGACGGACAGGCCCAGCAGATCGGCCGTGCGCCGGTCCAGATCGGGACGCGTCGTTCGGACGAAAGTTGCGATGCCGCTGGCGATCGCGCCGACCAGTACGCGCAGTCGGCGGCGGCTCTCAGGGCCGAGGTTGCGTGCTTCGCGCTGCCACAGCAGACCGAGGTGACGCTGTTCCAGTGCCTGGGCGGCGAGTGCGCGGGTGCTCGCGCCGACGTCGGCGGGATCGAGCTCCACGACGGCTGCGCGGGCTCGGCGTAATTCGTCCTCGATGACGGTGGTCAGCACGGCTTCCTTGCCGCTGAAGTGGCGGTAGAGCGCGGACGGCCCGATACCGACCGCACCGGCGAGATCGCTCATGGCCACTCGGCGGTAGCCGCGTTCGATGAACAGCTGAGCCGCCGCGGCGAGAATCAGCGCTCGCCGGTTGCGGGGGCGGCCGCCCCGGGTCGAGGCAGGGGCTCGGCCGGGCATCGTGCCCGCTCCGTTTCGGTCGTGTTCATGCGGCATGTTGTCTATCCTAGACTAGCATTAATTCACTTGAACGAGGGATAGTCAGCACTGTTGGTGATTGTGTCCGGTAGTCTCGTGCCGAGACACACTATTGAATATTCACACAGGGGTGTCCGATGTACCTGACGCAGGGCTGCACCGCGCCGTCCAGCAGCAACCGGACGACGTGATGACGATCTTCGGCACGCGCGAGCGCACCGTCCGGCAGGTGGTCGACCGAGTGGCTCGGCTGGCCGGCGCGCTGTGCGAGCTGGGTGTCGGCCCCGGCGATCGGGTGGCGATACTGGCGTTGAATTCCGATCGCTATCACGAGTATCTGTTCGCGGTCCCGTGGGCCGATGCGGTGCTCAACCCGATCAACGTCCGCTGGAGCGCGCCCGAGATCGCATACTGCCTACGCGATTCCGGAACGAGGGTGCTGCTGGTCGACGATGCGTTTGCGCCCGCGCTGCCCGCTCTGCGTGAGCTCGTGCCCGAGCTCGCCCTGGTGATCCACATCGGCGAAGGTCCCACCCCCGAGGGTTGTCACTCGTGTGAGGAGCTGATCGCCGGGACCGAACCGGTGCCGGACGCGAGGCGCGGAGGGGATGCACTCGCCGGACTGTTCTACACCGGTGGGACGACCGGAAGCCCCAAAGGCGTCATGCTTTCTCACGCCAATCTGCAGGTGTCCTGGCTTGGTTCGGCGGCCACCGGATACGGGCCTCAGCCCGGCTCGCGGACCTTGCACGTGGCGCCGATGTTCCACCTCGCCGCTATTGGTTCATGGGGTGCCATGGTGCTGGTGAGCGGCAGCCACGTGATCGTGCAGGTGTTCGATCCGGTCGCGACGCTCTCGGCGATCGCCACGCACCACGTCACCGATGTCTTCTTGGTGCCCACCATGATTCAGCTGCTCGCCGACCATCCGGGGATCGACGACCACGATCTGAGCAGTCTGCTCCGAGTGATCTATGGTGCCTCACCCATTGCTCAAGCGGTGCTTGAGCGAGCAATGGCCGTGTTCCCGCGCGCCCGCTTCACGCAGGCCTACGGCATGACCGAACTGGCGCCGGCGGCAACGGTCCTCAGCCCGGCCGACCACGAGCGGGGCCTGCTCCGATCCGCCGGGAGGGCCGCTCCGCACGCCGAAATCCGGGTGGTCGACCAGGACAGCACACCCGGGTCTTTCGGCACCATCGGCGAAATCGTCGTCCGCGGTGGGCACGTGATGCAGGGCTACTGGAACAAGCCCGAGGAGACTGCGGCGGCGATCCAGGACGGCTGGATGCACACGGGTGACGGGGGATACCTCGACGAGCACGGCTACCTCTACGTGGTCGACCGGCTCAAGGACATGATCGTCACCGGCGGGGAGAACGTGTACTCCGCGGAGGTCGAGAACGCCGTCGCTCGCCACCCCGCGGTCGCGCAGTGCGCGGTGATCGGTGTGCCCGATCCGGATTGGGGCGAGCGGGTGTATGCCGTCGCGTCCTGCACCCCGGGGCCGACCTCACCGCTGCGAGTTGCGCGCCCACACCAAGAATTTCATCGCCGGCTACAAGGCGCCCCGCAGCCTCGAAATCGTCGACTCGTTACCGCTGTCCGGAGCCGGCAAGATCCTCAAACGCGAGCTCCGGCAGAAGTATTGGCGTGAGGCAGACCGGCAGGTCCACTGATGTAGGTGTCAGCCCGACAAGTCTCGCCCCGATTCCGGCATTCGACGACCATCAAGGAGGACCTGCAATGGCCCCCGAGAACACGGCTCTTTGGCTGCGCAAGCGCGGCGCTCGATTCGAGGTCGGACCCGCGCCCTACACCGCGCCCGGCGCTGCGGAGGTAGTGGTGCGGGTCCGGGCGATCGCGGTGAATCCGATCGACGGCATGCCCGGCATCGCCTATCGATTGATCCTGCCGTGGTTGACGTTTCCTGCCGTCGTCGGTTCCGACGTTGCCGGCGAGGTCGTCGAGGTGGGCTCCGACGTCACCCGCTTGCGGCCGGGCGACCGGGTGGTCGGCTACGCGGCCGGGATCGAGCGCAACCGTAACCGCGCGGCCGAGGGCGCCTTCCAGCTGCACGTCGTACTGATGCAGCACATGGTCGCGTCGATTCCCGACGACCTGTCCTTCGAACGGGCCGCTGTGCTGCCGATGGGGCTCTCGACGGCGGCGACCGGGATGTTCCAGCGCGATCACCTCGCGCTGCCGTTGCCCACCATCGACCCGCCGCAACGCGGAGAAACCGTTCTCGTGTGGGGCGGATCAACGAGTGTGGGCAGTAACGGAATTCAGCTCGCCCGCAATGCCGGGTACCGCGTCGTCGCCACCTCCTCGCCGCGCAATTTCGACTACCTTGCCTCGCTGGGCGCGGCGGCAACGGTCGACTACAACAGCCCGACCGCCGTCGATGAACTCGTGGCCGCGATCGGCGACAGTCGGCTGGCCGGCACTCTGGCGATCGGCAGCGGTTCCCTCACCCGCACCATGTCGATTGCGGCGAAGGTTCGCGGCAGCGGGCGTATTGCGTCCGCGCAGCCGGCGCTGCTCACCCGAATCCAGTCGATCCGACGGCGCCGCAACGGAATTCGGGCGAGCTCCATCTGGGGCGGCAGCCTGAAGGACAACGAAGTCGGGCCCGGAATCTATGCCGATTTCCTGCCTGCGGCACTGGCCAAGGGCGCCTACCAAGTCGCTCCGGAACCCGTGCTCGTCGGCCATGGGCTCGACAAGATTCCGGATGCGCTCGAACAGCTTCGAAAAGGCGTCTCCGCAAAGAAACTGGTCGTCACGGTGTGAACGAACACCGGTAATGAACGGGACCGCTGACCGCACCCCCGCCAAAGAGACGGAGTACTCATGACCGATGCCAAACCGCCCACACTCGCCGCGCGCGTGTTCGACCGCGTAACGGCTCGCCGTCAGGGCTTTCCCCCAGCCCGCAGTACCTTCCGAATCGAACGCGATCTCCGAGTGCCGATGCGCGACGGAATCTCGTTGCTGACCGACCACTACCTCCCCGACAACGCCCCGGGTCGGGGAACGGTGCTCATCCGCACGCCATACGGACGTGGCCTGCCGATCGGCCCTCAGGCTCGGTTGTTCGCCGGCCAGGGCTATCACGTGGTCGTGCAGAGCTGCCGAGGCACCTTCGGATCCGGCGGGCAGTTCCGGCCGATGGCACCTGACATCAACGACGGGCAAGACGCGATGGCCTGGTTGCGGCAACAGCCCTGGTTCGACGGACGGCTCGCCACTTACGGCGCCTCCGGTGTCGGCTGGACCCAATGGGCACTGCTGATGGATCCACCGCCCGAGCTGCGCGCCTCGATCATCATCGCCGCCCCGCACGACACCGCACGCTTCGGCCTCGGTGCGGGAGCGATGCGCCTGCACGATGTGCTGACGTGGGCCCGCGTGATCGCCAACCAGGATCGTTTCGGCATGCTCGGCTCGATGGTGATCTTTTCCCGGTCCGCGCAGATCAACGCCTCCACCGTCACCGCGCTCCCGCTCGGTGACGCCCTCGACAGCGCACTGAAATATCGGACGCCGTGGTTGCGGGAATTCGCATCCCACCAAGATCACAACGACCCGTACTGGGTGCCCTACGACGCCAGCGCCGCGCTGGAGAAGGTGCAGACGCCGGTGCGGCTGGCCGTCGGCTGGCAGGACCTGCTGCTGAGCCAGACCCTGCACCAGTACGAAGTGTTGCGCGGACGCGGAGTCGACGTCACCCTCACGATCGGCCCGTGGATCCATCAGACAACCGTGCGCGGTGGCGACGGCGAACTCACCGAGGGCGATCTGGACTGGCTGGCCGAGCACCTCGCCGACGAGCCGGTGACCCGTCGCCACCAGCCCGTCCGCGTCTACGTCACCGGTGCCGAGGAGTGGCGCGAATACGACCGGTGGCCTCCGCAACGCACCGAACCCGAACAGGTGTATCACCTCGACGCCGCTGGCCGTCTCGGCACCGAGGCGCCGCAGCCGTCGGACGCCTCCTTCGTCTACGACCCCGCCCGTCCGACGCCCACGCTGGGCGGACCATTGATCGACATGAGCGCAGGCGTGGTCGACAACCGCGAGCTCGAAGCCCGCGAGGATGTCTTGACCTACACCACGGAGCCGTTGTCCGAGGCCGTGGACATCATCGGCGCCGTGGCGGTGGAGCTCGAACACAGCCGAAGCAACCAGTTCGCGGACGTGTTCGTCCGGCTCTGCGACGTCGATGCCACCGGCCGGTCGCTCAACATCACCGAAACGTTCCTGCGACTGGACGCCCTGCCCCGCGAAGAACAGATCCGGCTGTCGCTCAACCCGTGCGCCCACCGCGTCGCCGCGGGCCATCGGCTGCGACTACAGATCTCGGGTGGATCGTTCCCCCAATATCTACGCAACCAGGGCACCGGCGAGGCTCCGGACACCGGCGTCGAGCTGCGTCCCTGCGTGCACACAGTCCACCACGGCAAATCCCGTGTCCTGCTGCCGGTCTTGCGGTGATTCCAGGTTCGTGCGACTGGGCCGGCACGGGCAGCTGTCGGCAAGGACGGCCATCAGTTCGAGGTCGTGGCGCTCGGCCGCGCCGCTGACACCGTGGTACAGCGGGACTTTCGGTTCGGGGCGCGGCGAGCCCGATCAGCGATGCGAGGCCGGAACCGCGGCCGATGAGCGGGCCGGTGCAGGACGAAGTCGCCGAGCGGGCCGGTGGTCTCGACCCGCTCTTCGACAGCGGATGCCCGTCGGGCAATGTCGCAAATGCACACATCAGCTCGGCTGACGGCAACGATTTCCAGCGTTGACGTGGCTCGGTGCGAAACGGTGAAACCGTCCACAAAGGAACGAGGGCGGTGGGGAGCGCGTACCGGGCACCAAGGGACCGCGACGAACCGCGTGAGAAGATCGCGGTGTGACAGACGAGCTGGTTCGGCAGCGCAGCTCCGTACCGGCCTGCTTGGCCGGCAGCGTGGTACTGGCCCTCGGGGTCGTGGTCGCGCTCGCCTTGTGGGGCGGTGACGAGTTCTACACGCAAGTCGGCAACGCCGATCCGGGGCTGGTGGTGTCGGTCGGCGCACCGGTGCTTCGGCTGGTGGCCGACGGTGCGTCGGTGGTGTGCACGGGGTCGCTCTTCTTCGTGGTGCTGTGCACCCGCCCCGCGGAGTCCGGTTTGCTGTCGGCCAGCGGATATGCGGAGCTGCGCTGGGCGGCCGGGTCGGCCTGGGTGTGGCTGGGGGCGGCGGTGCTCCTGGTGCCCTTCAGCGCGGCCGATACGGGCGGATTGCCGTTGTCGGCGGCGGTGGCGAACCTGCCGGGTCTGATGGGCGCACTGGAACAGCCGAAGGCTTGGGCGGGCACTGCCGTGCTGGTGGCGGTGCTGGCGCTGGGCGCGCGGAGCACGCTGCGCTGGGCGCCCGCGGCGGGTTGGTGCGCGCTGGCGCTGGTGGCCGTGTTGCCGCCGCTGATGACCGCGCACGGTTCGTCCGACACCGGGCACGACCTGTCGCTGGCGGCGTTCGTGACCCATGTGCCGGCCGCGATGGTGTGGTTCGGGCTGTTGCTCGCATTGCTGCGTCGCGCGGCTACGGGATCGGCCGGGCTGATCCGGCGTTACGACCGCGTCGCGTCCTGGTGCTGGCTCGCGCTGGCGGCGTCCGGTGTCGTGCTCGGTGCAGTGCTCGTCCCGCCGGGGCAGGTTTTCACGAGCTTCTACGGGCTTGTTCTGTTGGTCAAGGTTGTGTTGGCGGTGACGGCGGGGGTGGCGGGCCGGGTCGGTGCCCGCCGGGTCGCGCGGCGGATCGCGGATCGGCCGGGGCGCCGAAGTCTCGCGGTGTACTTCGGCACCGAGCTCGTGCTGCTGGGGGCCGTCCTCGGGTGTTCCGTCGGGCTGAGTCATCTGCCACTGCCGGACTTCCTCGGCCGTGTCCTCGACACGACGGAAACATTGCTGGGCTACGACCTGCCAGGTCCGCCGACGCTGGTGCGGCTGGCGTTCGACTGGCGGGTGGACGTGGTCTTCGCACCGCTCGCGGTGGTCCTGCTCGGCTCGTACCTGCTGGCCGTGCGCCGGCTCGGCGGCGGGTGGCCCTGGCTCCGGACGGCAGCCTGGGTGGCCGGTTGTGTCGTGATGGTGCTGGCGACGTCGTCGGGCATCGGCCGCTACGCCGGCGCGATGTTCAGCGTGCACCAGGCGAGCCACATGCTGCTGACGATGCTGGTCCCAGCGCTGCTCGCGCTGGGCGGCCCGCTGGGGCTGGCGTCGGCTGCCTACGGCACCGGCGGTGGCCTGCTGCCCGGGTCGTCGGAGCTACTGCACCGGATCGCGGGCACCAGGCTGGTGGCCGCACTGACGCACCCTATCGTGGTGCTCGGTTTGTTCGCGGGGACACCGTTTCTGCTGTACTTCACCGATCTGTTCGACGCGATCGTCCGGTTCCACTGGGGACACCTGCTGATCAACGCGTGGTTTCTCAGCGTGGGTTACCTGTTCTTCTGGGTCGTGGTGGGCCCGGACCCGGCGCCGCGGCCGATGCCCGGGATCGCACGGCTCGGGCTGCTGCTGGCGGCGATGCCCGCCGACGTCGTGTTCGGGGCCTTCCTCATGACCACGGGCCGCATCGTGGGTAACGGGCCGGCGTCGTCGAACATGTACCAAGCCCTTGCGCTGCCGTGGGTCCCGGACCTGGCGGCCGATCAGCGGGTGGCGGGGTTGATCGCCCTCGTCGTCGGCGAGCTCACCCTGGCCGTGGCGCTGGTCGGCCTGCTCACGCGCTGGAATCGTGACGATGCCACGGGGTTCGCCGGTTACGAGCGCCTCGCCCGTGATGTGCGGGAGCACCGTGATTCGCTCGGTGCCGGGCCGCGGTGACGGTTACTCAGGGCGTTCGCGCCGGTCCGCGAGGTGGGCGAGCATGGCGTTGTAGGCGCGGAGGGCTTCCTCGTCCTCGTCGAGGTTGACCCCGGGCGCGATAGCGCCGGTGTGCTCGGTCAGTGCCGAGCGGCGCGCCGACTCCAGCCACGAGCCGAGGTCCGCGCCTCCCGGGGAGGACGTCACCCAGGCGGCGATCACGAGGATCGCCAGCGCCGCCATCAGCAGGTCGCCACCGACCCACATCATCGCCCCGCCCCAGTGCAGGTCCTCGATCGCATCGGGACCCCAGCCGCGGCCCGGATCGACGTAGGCGGGGAACGGTGGGTGCACCGTCATCAACAGCGTGACCCCGACCACGGTGTCGACGACCATGCCGATCAGCAGCGTCACCAGCCGCAGCAGCGGTGCGAGGCGGCGGCCGATGGGTTCGAACCCGACGATCCGCAGGAGGAACAGGTAGCCGCTGCTGAGGTACAGGAGGAGTTCCACGGTGTGCACGGCCGGATGGGTGGCCGCGGTCTGCTGGAACGGGGTCAGGTGCGTCGTGGCGACCACCACGGCGTAATAGAGGAACACCACGACCGGGTGGGTCAGTACCGAGACCGGTTTCGATCGTGCGGCGCGCCCGAGCGCGCGGCGCACCCGTGGGGGCGCTGTGCGGCGCAGCAGCTCCAGTGGCCGGCCCAGCAGGAGGAGCGTTGGCACCACCATGATCAGCAGCAGGTGTTGTCCCATGTGGACGGTGAACAGCGTGGTGCTGTACACGCCGATACCGCCGCCGACACTCAGTGCGCACACGGCGAGTCCGGCGTAGAACGACGCGGCGTCTCGGATCCGCCACTGCGGAGCGCGCACGACGCCCACGGCGTAGGCGGCCGCGAGCACGGCGAGCACGATCACCGCCACGACCGGCATGTGCCACACCGTCAGCGGTGTGTCCCACTCGAACGGAGGACGCATTCTCCAGGCCTCTCTTCCGTTTGCGCGAGGGGCAGCCTCGAGGCCATTGTGGCACTGCGTGATACTGGGAACCGACGGGTCCCGCTGTGGCGCGCCGGCAGAGGGAAATCGGCGCTGGTAAATCGGGCACCGGGAAATCGTCACAGGAAATCGGCACAGGGAAATCGCACGGAAGAAGAAGTTGATCCGCAGATGACCGAAGTCGCGCCCGCAGCTCCCGCCGAACCTGTCGCGCTCGCGATCGGGGGGATGACGTGTGCCGCCTGCGCCGCCCGCGTCGAGCGCAAGCTCAACAAACTCGAGGGCGTGAGTGCGACCGTGAACTACGCCACGGAACAGGCGAGCGTCGCGCTCGATGCGCCGGTCCCGATCGAACGGCTCATCGCACAGGTCGAAAGCGCCGGGTACCAGGCGCGCGAAATAGTGCGCGACGAACCGGCAGCCGAACCGGACCGCGTCCGGATGCTGTGGCGCCGGCTCGTGGTCGCGCTGCTGGCGGGCGTTCCGCTTGCGGACCTGTCGATCACGCTGGCGCTCGTCCCGTCGCTGCGGTTCACCGGCTGGCAGTGGGTCCTGCTCGCACTGACGGTTCCGGTCGTCACCTGGTGCGCCTGGCCGTTTCACGCGAAGGCGCTGCGGGCGGCCCGCCACGGCGCGGGTTCGATGGACACCCTCGTTTCGCTCGGTGTCGTCGCGGCGTCGGGCTGGTCGGTCTACACGATGTTCGCCGAACGTGCGGGCGCGCAGGCCGAGGGTGTGTGGGGCCTGATTCTTCAGCCGGCCGGGTCGATGTACCTCGACGTCGCGGCGGGCGTGACCATCTTCGTGCTCGCCGGCCGGATGTTCGAGGCCCGCGCGAAGCACACAGCCGGCGGCGCGCTGCGGGCGCTGGCCGAGATGGGCGCCCGCGACGTCGTCGTGCTCGACGAGGACGACCGCGAGCGCCGGGTTCCCGTTGCGGGACTACGACCGGGGGACCGGTTCATGGTGCGGCCAGGGGACACCGTGGCCACCGACGGGGTCGTCGAGTCCGGCGCCTGCGCCGTGGACACGAGTGCGATGACCGGCGAGTCGGTGCCGGTCGAGGTGACGGCAGGCGACGCTGTGGTGGGCGGCACGGTCGCACTGGGCGGCCGTGTGGTCGTCCGGGCCGAACGGGTGGGCGGGGACACCCAGCTGGCGCAGCTGGTGCGGCTGGTCGAGCGTGCGCAGAGCGACAAGGCCGCCGTGCAGCGGCTGGCCGACCGGATCGCGGCGGTGTTCGTGCCGGTCGTGCTCGCGCTGGCGGTGCTCACCCTCGGCGGCTGGCTGCTCGGCGGAGCAGGCGTGGAGAAAGCGGTCAGCTGTGCGCTGGCCGTGCTGATCATCGCCTGCCCGTGCGCGCTCGGCCTGGCCACGCCCACGGCGCTGCTGGTGGCTTCGGGCCGTGGCGCCCAGCTGGGCGTGTTCATCAAGGGCCACCAGGCGCTGGAGTCGGCGAAGGCGATCGACACGGTCGTGCTGGACAAGACCGGCACGCTCACCACGGGCCGGATGGCGGTGGCCGAGCTGACGGTCGTCGGCGGGATCTCGCGCGCTGAGGTGCTCGGGTGCGCCGCAGCAGTGGAGAACGCGTCGGAGCACGGTGCCGGGCAGGCGATCGTCGAGCTGGCGCGGGCGGAGCTGGAGAAGGTCGGTGAGGCCGAGGACTTCCGCGCGTTGTCCGGCCTCGGGGTGCGCGGGCGCGTCGGCGAACGGGACGTGCGGGTCGGCAGCGCCCGGCTGATGCGTGCCGAGGGCATCACGGTGCCCGCCGAGCTCGACCGGTGCCGCGAACAGTGGGAGAAACGGGGCCACACCACGGTTTTCGCCGCGATCGACGGCGCGGCGCAGGGAGTGTTCGCGCTGGCCGACACGGTCCGCCCGAGCGCGGCGGGCGCCGTTGCCGAGCTCCACGCCCTCGGCCTGCGCACGGTGATCCTCACCGGCGACACCACGGCGACCGCGCGGGCCGTGGCGGCCGAGGTCGGTGTCGATGAGGTGATCGCCGAAGTCCTGCCCGCGGACAAAGCCGCTGTCATCGCGCGGTTGCGGTCGGAGGGCCGCACAGTCGCGATGGTCGGCGATGGCGTCAACGACGGCCCCGCGCTCGCGGGCGCGGACCTCGGTCTGGCGCTCGTATCGGGCACCGACGTCGCCGTGGGCGCGAGCGACCTGATCCTGATGCGCTCCGACCTCGCCGTCGTGCCCGCTGCGGTGCGGTTGGCCCGCGCGACTCTGCGGACCATCCGCGGCAACCTGCGCTGGGCGTTCGGCTACAACGTCGCCGCGATCCCGCTGGCCGCGGCCGGCCTGCTCAACCCGCTCGTCGCGGGCGCCGCGATGGCGCTGTCGTCGCTGTTCGTGGTGTCCAACAGCCTGCGGCTGCGCCAGTTCGAGCAGACCACCGATCAGCAGAGTGCGACCGGCTTGCCGCTCACCCGCTGAAGGCCCGGTTTCTCCCGGTGCCGCTCAGCCAGCGCGCGCCCAGGCCGCCGTGTCGAAGGCCCGCTCAGGAGAGCGAGCCCGTGCTCGCGGCGGCCGGACGCGCAGGCGGCGGCTCCTCGGGCGCCCTGAGCCCACTGCCATCCACCTCGAAGTGCCGGATGGAAAAGCGCAAAGGGTCCCCCGGAGAGCGTGGGCCACGGCGCCTCGATCAGCGTCGATCGCACAGCTCACGCTCAGATGTCGGCTGCTGAGCCGGGTGAGTTCCCGCGCGATCACTTACCGCGTCGAAAAAATCGGGTCGAACGCTGGGCGCATCCACGCGTCGTACCGTACTCCATGGTGGTGTGGGGTCGTGACGATCGTGATCCTCTGGTGCACGATCGCACACTGGGTCCGACACTCGGATCGGCGAGGTGTTGCGGCGAGTCCACTGTGGAGTTGTGTCCCTTCTCGCGTCTGAAGTCACCGGTCGACTCCGCAGTGAGTGCCGTGCCGATCATCACCCGAGTCCCGGGCCGCGCCGACAGTGCCGGCCGGGCAGCGGCTCGACGGGGTCGAAGCATGGGGGTGCGGTGTGGATCCGCATCCGGCGAATGAGCTCGTACCAAATCGTTCGCACTCCGTGCACCAGAGGTCGGCGGTGAGGTGCTTTCGGTCCCGGCTACGGGACCAAAGTCCTGAATCCGCGTCGGTGCCGCGAAATCCGGGTGGCGGCGGGAACTTTATGCCCGCTGCGGGTGACAACTGCCGACGAGTGGTTGGAGGAGAAGCTTGTTTTCGTCGCCGGCGTTGTCGTGGTTGTTCACCGTGGTGTTCGCGATCACCGGGCTGTATTCGCTGTACCGGTTCGCAGGCCTGATGTCCGGTACGGGCCGCGATGGTGACCGTGCCGCTGAGCTGGCGCACCTGCTGATGAGTCTCGCCATGGTGGGGATGACCTGGGCGTGGACCGGATCCGCGGATACGACCGGTGGGATCGTCCAAGTGGTCGTGTTCGGGTTGTTCGCGCTGTGGTTCGCCGGAGGGCTGCTCGCCGGCGCGCACCGGGTCGGCGGCGCCTACCACCTGGTGATGGCCGTCGCGATGGTGTGGATGGTCGTGGCGATGCCGCTGCTGATGGGCGGTATGGCGGGCGGGCCCGGAGACGGCGGCAGGGCGGACATGCCCGGCATGCAGTCGGCCAATCCGATGCCCACGACGGGTGCGCTCGCCAGTCGGCCGGCGTGGGTGTCGCTGGTCACGGTCGTGTTGATCGTGCTGCTCGCTGTCGCCGCGCTGTGGTGGCTCTCGCACCTGGTCCTTGCGCGAATCCCTGTCTGCTCGGATCGACGGCGAAGCACCAACGGTGCCGGGCGAAGTGCTCGACCAGCACCTCGCCGGCTGCGCGGCGTGCCGGGCTTGGCAGGAGCGGGCGACGATGCTGCGCCGGGCCACGCTGGTGCGTGAGGCCCCGCGGGTGCCGGACCTCACCGCGCAGATCTTCGCCGAAGTACCGGCGCCGCGTCCGCAACGGTGGGGTCTGAGGCTGGCGCTCGCTGTGGTCGCCCTCGTTCAGAGCGGGCTCGGCCTCGCGGAGCTACTGGGCGCCGACGTCGGCCACGCTGCCCACGACGGGCTCGCCGTGGCGGTGTACCTCGGCAACGAGAGCGCCGCCTGGAACGTCGCCATCGGCCTCGGCCTGCTCTGGGCTGCGCTGCGTCCGTCGGCCGCGACCGGGTTGCTGGCCGCGTTCACGGGATTCGTGGTGGTGCTGGGGATCGCCTCGGGAGTGGATCTTTCGGCCGGTCAGGTGAGTGTCGCGCGGGTGCTGTCGCACGGCGTCGTCGTCATCGGCGTCGTCCTGCTCTACGCCGTGTGGCACCAGCACAAGCGCCACCCCGCACCGCTCACGGCCGGCCGCCAGCCGGTGCCTGGGAGCGCCGCGACCGGCCGCTCCGAGGTGGCGGACGCGGCACCGTCGACGGGACTGCTACGGCGGCGATCCTCGCATCCGCCTACAGGTTCCTCCGGGCGCAAGGTGGCGTGATCGTAGCTGGCGGATGTCGGCGTGCGGTGATGGGCGAACCGGTGACCTGAAGGTTGCCGATGCCGAGTTCACCGAGACGTGGTGCTCGGAGAGATCTCCGGCCGGTCACCGCGGGGCTTCGGCTGGTGGGCGCCCGTGGGCCCGTAGTCAAGGTGCCGTCGAGGAAAACCGTTCCGGTGGATGCCCGCATCGTCCACACTGGATCGTTGTATACCGCACGTCGCCGTTCTTGCGGCGACCCAGTCCGCTTCGGACAGATCGAAGGCGTTGTCGTCGATGCCGATCCTCACGGCACGCACCGACGATGTGCCCGCGGACAGCGGTCCGCCAGGGAGCGGTTTGACGGTGTGGCGACCGGTTCTTGCGCGATGTAACACTCTATGATTTGGTTACATCAGCGTCGCGATGAGGCGGCACCGGTCGGAAGGAATCGCATGGGCACGTCCCCTAGCCGTCGTTTGCTGGCTGTTGCCGCCGCCATGCTGCTCGCCGTCGTCGCCTGTGCTGGTGTCAGCTCTGCTGCCGCATCGGCGTACGCACCGGTCGACCGGCCCGGGCCGGCGCTCACCGTGCCCGCCGCCGACCTCGCGAAGAGCCTCCGATGCTCGCCCGGAGTGCGAAACGCCCAGCGGGAACCTGTCCTGCTCACCCCGGCCACCACGGTCGACAGCGACCAGAACTTCGGCTTCAACTACGAACCGCTGTTTCGCAGCCTCGGAATTCCGTATTGCACCTCGGATTCTCCTGTGGATCGCGACAACATGGGGGACATGCAGGTCCGCGCCCAGTACGTCACCTACGGCATCCGCGAGATGCACCGGCTGGCCGGACGCAAGATCGCCGTCATGGGCCACAGCCAGGGTGGCATGATCATGCGTTGGTCGCTGCGGTTTTGGCCGGACACCAGGGCCATGGTCGACGATGTGATCGGGATGGCGGGCACGAACCACGGCTCGGTCGTGGTTCCGGCACTGTGCGTTCCGAACTGCGCACCCGCGCTGTGGCAGCAGCGGGCCGGGTCCGCGTTCGTGCGGGCGCTCAACTCCGGGCAGGAGACCTTTCCCGGAATCAGCTATACCGAGGTGTACTCCCGCACCGACGAGTTCGTGCAGCCGAACCTAGACAGTAACGGCACCTCGTCCCTGCACGGCGGAGGCGGCGCGGTCGCAAACGTTGCGGTGCAAGACGTCTGCCCGCTCGATGTGCCGGAGCACCTGCTCATCGGCACCATGGACCCGGTCACGTCAGCGCTCGCCGTCGACGCGCTGACCCACCCCGGTCCGGCGGTTCCCGCTCGGATCCCGCAGTCGACGTGCGGCCGGCTGTTCATGCCAGGGGTGGATCCCGTCACGGGGCCGATCACGTTCGCCGCGCTGACCGCCCACGTGGCCGCGCAGTTGACGGTGGCGGCGAAGCGGACCGACGCGGAACCGGAACTTGCCTGCTACGTCACCGCGAGCTGCGCGCAGTGACCCGGCCAACCCCAGAAAGCGCGCTGCGGCTGGCGAAGCGCACCTTTGCCGCGCAGGAGCGAGTGGAGGTCAACGACCTGGCGGCGAAACTCGGCGTCAGCCGGGTCACCGTCTACCGGTGGCTCGGCGACCGCGACGCCATCCTCGCGGAAGTGGTGTGGCGCCTGGGCGAACGCACCATGCTGGAGGCGTATGCCTCGGCCGAGGGAGTGGGTGGCGCCCGCATCGCGAACGCCATGTCTGCCTTCGTCCGCCAGACGCTCGCGCACGCTGGGATGCGTCACTTCCTCAAAACCGAAACCGAGACAGCACTGCGGGTGCTGACCCGCAGCGAGAATGCCTTCCAGCCGCGTCTGGTGGCATTGGTCGAAAAGCTCCTCGGGCAGGAGCGTGCCGCTGGCGCTCTGCCCGAGCAGGGCATCGAGTTGCACGATCTCGCCTACCTGTGTGTGCGGGTCGGTGAATCGTTCGTCTACACCGACGCGATCACCGGCGAGAACCCTGATCCCGATCGGGCCGAGCGTGCGCTGCACTACCTCCTACGATGAAGGCTTGCCTGACGACGGCGTCGTTTCTGTTTCGGGCCCGCCCCGCTCGTCACCTCCGTCCTGTTGCGCCGCCGACGAACACGGCCTGGCTCGTGCTCAGCCGGAGAAGTCGTCGACGCCGAGGGCGAAGTCGAAGTGCCCCACCCCGTTGCCGGCGAGGCCCATGGTCACCACGCCCGCACCTTCCAGCCAGTGCGCCATCTTCAGGCCGCCGACGTCGAGCGGGCGTAGGCCGATGCTCGTGATGAACTCCGCCACCGCCGCCTTGGCCTGAGCGTTGTCGCCGGCAAAGAAGACGCTGGGCCCGCCGTTTTCCAGTACCTGACGGAAAATGGTGTTGAACGCCTTCACCACGTTGGCGCCGGCCGGTGCCACCTTGGCGACCTCCTGCGCGATCGAGGTTTCCTCGCTGTGGGCCAGCCCGTCGAACGAGGCATTGAAGGGGTTGCTGATCTCGACGATGACCTTGTCCGCGAGTGCGTCTCCGAACTGGGCGATGGCCGGCACGACGGCGTCGTACAACAAAGCCACGATGACGATGTCCCCGGCCGGGACGGCGCCCCACTTTCCTGCCGTGGTCCCGCCGCCGAGGGTCTGGGCCAAAGCGGCGGCCTTGGACTCGTCGCGGGCGATGATCTCGACGGTGTTGCCGCCCGCTACGGCCCGGGCACCGATGGTGCGTGCCATGTTCCCGGCCCCGATGAAGCTGATGCTGCCCATGAGGTGTGCTCACTTCCTTCTTCTCGCAGCCACGTATCACTGCGTGGCCGCATCCCGGAACGGTTTGTCGCGTCCTTACGGCGCGCGCCCATGCGGGCTTCGCCCGCTCAGATCGCGGTCGTGCCGCCGTCGGTGACCAGTTCGAGGCCGTTGACGTAGCTGGAGTCGTCGGACGCGAGGAAGAGCGCGACGGTGGCGATCTCCTCGGGGCGGCCCATCTTTCCCCGCGGGATCAGGGATTCGAACGCCGCCTTGGTGGCCTCGTCGAACAGCTCTTCCTGTTTGGCCGTGGCGACCTGGCCGGGGGTCAGCACATTCACCCGGATCTTGCGTTCCTTCAACTCGTTGAGCCACACGCGAGCCCATGCCTGCTGCACGGCCTTGCTACCGGCGTACACGCTCCACCCGGGGAACGCCCCGAGTGAGGCGTTGGATCCGGTCATGAGTACCGATGCTCCGTCGTTGAGCAGCGGCAGAGCCTTCTGGACGGTGAACAGGGTGCCGCGGGCGTTGAGCCAGAAGGCGCGGTGGAACTGTTCTTCGGTGATCTCGCCGAGCCGGGCCGGCTCGCCCATTCCGGCGCTGGCCCACAGCACGTCGATGGCTCCCGCTTCCTCTCTGACCGTCGCGTATAGCCGGTCCAGGTCGGCCAGTTCGGCCGCGTCACCTTGTACGGCGGTCACGTTCCGGCCGATCAGCTTCACGGCGTCGTCCAGCGCCTCCTGCCGCCTCGCCTGGATGAAGACGTGCGCTCCCTCGGCCACGAACAGTCGGGCGCCGGCCAGTGCCATGCCGGTCGATCCACCCGTGATCACCGCGACCTTGCCGTCAAGTTTTCCCACGATCACTCCTTTGAAGGGCCGGTGTCCGCAACCCGTTGAGTTGTTAAGTACACCGACTGGTGTTCTTAACGTAACGGGTCGACCGGCCGGAGCGCAAGTTATGTACACCGTTCGGTACTGACCTCGGCTATGCTGGATGCATGACGGAGTTGGAGAAGGGCCCTCAAGGCCGCCGCCGGGGCAGGGGCGCGCGCGAGCGGATTCTCAGCGCGTCACGACAACTGTTCCGCGAACAGGGCATCAATCGCACCGGGATGGAACAGCTGTGCGAGGTGGCCAAGGTGTCGAAGCACACGGCCTATCAGCACTTCGCGGGCAAGGACGAACTGATCGCCGAATATCTGCGCCGCTTCGATCCCGACGTCTTGCCCGACGTGTTCGACCGCACCGACCTCACGCCCCGCGAGCGGCTCCTCGCTGCCTTCGACGTGCCGGCGTCGACGCCCCTGTGTCCTTACCTCGGGGCGGCCATCGAGCTCCACGATCCTGGACATCCGGCATCCGAATACGCACGCGACTACAAGAAAGCGATCGCCATGCGGCTCGCCGAGACCGCACGCGAAGCGGGCGCCACCAATCCCGAAGAACTCGGCGAACAGCTGGCATTGCTCATCGACGGCGCCTCCGCCCGCACCCGAGTGCTCGACAGCGATTGCTTCCCCACCGCTGCCGCCATCGCCGCCGTCCTCATCGACAACGCGATCCCCGCGTCACCTCCTCGGTAGTCGGGCGCCGACCGCGGAGCGGGTCTATCCCGTGATCGGTGTTTCCGGCGTTGTTGATCAGTAGGTTTCGGCTCCCGGCCAGTGGTCACCGAACGTGATGGCGAATGCGTTGATCATGGATTTCCAGCGCATCGTCCATCGTGCGCGGCCGGTCCCGGTCGGGTCCAGGCTGCGGGTCACAAGGTACAGGCATTTCATCGCGGCTTAGGTTCAAGGAGTCAGCGCAACACCCCGTCGTGACGAGGTGTTTGTGTTGGGGCGTTCAGCGATTCGATCGCGTTCGTCGAGCAGATCATGCGCCGGATTTCGAGGTTGTAGTCGAGGACGGGCATGAACTCTTCCC
>DASZNR010000160.1:0-41877 GCA_035551175.1 Amycolatopsis sp.
GCCGGCCGTACTGCGTCCGACCGGCTTGGCCTCTAGGTTTGCCGTAGGTTGCCGATCACGTATTCGGCTATTTTCGCCAGTTCGCCGCAGCGATTGTTGTTCCAGTAGCTGCCGGGTAGGTCTCTGCCTTGGATGTCGAAAATGAGCATCTGGTCGTTGGTGACCTAGACGGAGACCGAGCACTCCGCCACGTTCCGGAAGACGTGGTACACGATCGCCGGGAGGCCGGCGATCGAGGTTTCTGTCCACGGGTCCGGCTTGCCGTCCATTTTCAGCGGCGAGGTCGACAGTTCGGTTAGTGTTGTCGGGTATTGGATTGGTTTGAGGGCGTCGATGAACGCGCCGCCTGGGTTGGTCCAGCCGCAGCCGAGCGCGGGCAAAGCGGTTTGCCGGTACGCTCGGATATTGTTGGGCGGGTCGACCACGACGGCCGCGGCTTGGTCCCTGGTGAGCAGGCTGCACGGGTCGGAGTCGAACTTGGCCAAGTTGACGGGCCAGTCCACCTGGCCCAGCGGTAGCGGCGCACCGGTGTGGGCCGGAGCCGACGGCTGGGAAAGAACGCGTTCTGGCTTCGTCGGCCCGCATGCGCTGAGCATGATCGCGCCGCCATCGCGAGCACGGCCAGCGTCCACGCCCTCACTCCGGGGCCGCCGACGGCTCGAGGCGCCACTGTGCTGTCATGACCGCATCACGGCGTCGAGTATCCGCGCCCCCTGCCCCCGGTTCCGCCAAGTGACGAGCCAACGGCCCAGTCGATCTTACTGCCACCCGACCACAAAGCAGAACCGGACGAGGAGCGTCCGTAGTTGGTGTTTTACCGCCGACCGAGCTGCGCAGCCCTGTGCCCGGGCTGGATCACGTTCGGAACAGCTGATCATTGCCCCGTCAACTTCAGCCGACGGCCGGTTTCCGAGGGACCCGGGCGACGCTCCGTGAGTGGCCGCACCTGCCGCCGGCGGGGACGCGCCCGCGCAGCAGGTCGTACTGGCAGCGCAGCTCGTGCGCAGTGGCCCAGTTCGTCGTATTCCTTGTAGGAATGGGGGCCATATGCTATTGGAATTTGGCCGCTCATGTCCAGGGTGTTAGCATCTCTTCACGTTCGATACACCGTTTCGAGAATTGATCGGGCAAAACTGATCCGACAGTGCCGGCCGAATTGTGGAGTCGAAGTTTGATGAGTGTAGTCGAGAATGCTCAACCGGATCCGTCTGCCCAACAGCGTCTCGAAGCGCTCCTCGAGCGGCACGCCGCGCGCGGAAAACCGGCGCCAGATTCTGGACGGATTCTGCTCCGTGGCGGCTCGGTATTGTCGATGGACGGTGAAGTCGGCGATTTCGCAGTCGGTGATGTGCTCATCGAGGGGGACCGGATCACTGAGGTCGGGCCGTCGATCTCAGCGCCCGACGCGGTCGTCGTCGACGCGCGCGATCACATCGTCATGCCGGGCTTCTGCGATCCGCACATCCACTGCTGGGAGGGATCGCTCGGCAGGCTCATCCCGGAGAACATCCCGCAGACGACCGAGGACGCGGTCGGTGGCGCCCCGGTGTCGAGCCGCAGCTACATGTACGCCGCCCACCGGGCCTTCGCACCGGCGTGCCGGCCCGAGGACATCTACGCGGGAACCCTGAACACCTTGCTGGCCGCGCTCAACGGCGGGATCACCACAGTGGTCGACAACATGCACAACGCCAGGTCGCCCGAGCACTCCGACGCCGGGGTCGAGGCACTGCTCGCATCCGGGGTGCGTGGCATCCATGCCACCGGACGGCCACGCGCGGGCACCTGGGCCGAGACCTTCCCGGCGGATGCCCGGCGATTGCGGGACCGGTACTTCAGCGGCGACGACGATCTCTGCTCGATGCGGCTTTACGCTGCCGGTTCCGACGACCTCACCGATCTCATCCCGGTACGCAAAGAGCTCGACGTGTGGTTCTCGTTCGACAGCGGGATCGAGCAGCAGGACCTCGCGCAGCTGTACTCGGATGGATCCTTCGACGGGCGAGAGGCCATCAACCACGCGAATTTCCTTTCCTCTGAACAGCGACAGATCGTCATCGACAACGGCGCGCAAGTGAATGTCTGCCCGCGCATCGAGTCGCAATTTCGCTACGGTCAGATTCCGTACAACGAATGGGTCGAGCAAGGGTTGCGGCCAGGCCTGAGCAATGACAATCCGATGACGTACGCGATCGACATGTTCGCCGAGATGCGCGCGCTCTACTTGGTGCAGCGGCTCGACCGGAATCGTTTCGAGAGCGCTTCGGCGACGCTGCGGGAAATCCTGTCATCGGCTACGCAACAGGGCGCGAACAACTGTGGGGTAGGGGAAATCACGGGCTCCCTGACCCCGGGCAAGAAGGCCGACGTCATCCTCGTCGACACTTCGGCACCGCATCTGTACCCCCGCAACAACGTGCCGACCACCGTCGTGCAGGGTGCCGGGGTCGAATCCGTCACCGCCGTGCTGGTGAACGGCCGGATCGTCAAATGGGACGGCCGCTTGATCGGTGTCGACCTGGACGAGGCCCGGCGCCGGGTCCAGGAATCCCACGTCTACCTGACCGGCACAGTGAGCTGGCCGCATTCCGCGATCGACTTCGACGAATAGCCGGCGGATCCCTTCGCTTCGTACCCGGGTGCCGCGTCCGTCCGAGGGCACCCGTCTGGACAAAGGATGTCGTGCAATGACGCAACCATCATCGGCCGATGCCGAACGGACGGCCAGACGGAACATCCGTCTCGGCTCGCTGGGCGCTGCCCTCGAATACTACGATTTCGTGGCCTACCTGTATGTGGCGACCTTGATCGGCCAGGCCTTCTTCCCTGCGGACATGACGCCGACGATGAGGTTGATCCAGACCCTCGCCATCTACTCGACGGGCTTGCTGATCAGGCCGATCGCCGGGATTCTCATTGCGAGGGTCGCCGACCGGGTCGGCCGGAAGCGGTTGTTCATTTTGACCGTCGTCGTCATGTCGGCGGCTACGCTGCTCACCGGCTTGCTGCCCACCTACGCCCAGATCGGCTGGCCGGCACCGGTGCTGTTGCTGCTGATGCGGGTCGCCCAGGGTTGCGCGGTGGGCGGGGAACTCCCCGCGGCCGCGGTCTTCGTGACCGAGCATGCGCGGCCGAACGGCGTTGCGCGTGCGGGCGCGTTCCAGCAAATGACGGCGTACAGCGGATTTCTGCTCGGCGCGGGGGCGGCGTTCCTCGCCGGCCTCGTCGCGTCGCACGTGACACCTGACCTGTCTTCTCTGGCGTGGCGCCTCCCGTTCCTCGTCGGCGGCCTCCTCGGAGCCGTGTCGGTCTATCTGCGGCGCAAGATCGACGAGACGCCCGCGTTCGTGCGGGAGACGGCCGAGGCCAGCAACCGTCCGGCTGCTCCCGTCCGCGAGGTGTTCAGCAAACATCGGCCCGCGGTCCTGTACGCGGTCCTCCTCGCCGTTGCCTTGACGCTGCTGAACATCACCTACTTCAACTACTGGCCCACCTATCTGCAGAGTGCGCTGCACTACTCCTCGACAACGTCGCTGATCGTCAGCCTGATCTCGATCGCGGGTGCGATGGCGGCCATGCCGGCCTGGGGTTATGTCGCCGACCGGTTCGGCTGGAGCCGGATGCTGCTCTGGGCCGGGGTGTCGACCGCGGTGACCACGGTGCTGCTGCTGGTGGTCGTTCCCACCCTGCCACCCGATTCCGGGGTCGCCGCCTGGATTCAGCTTCCGGCGGCGCTGTCGGCGGGCGGAATTGCCGCCGCCGTTCCTGGCATGATCTCGGTCGTCTTCCCGACCGAGGTGCGGCAGACCGGTTACTCGGTGCCGTACAACGTCGTCGTCGCACTGCTCGGCGGGTTCCTCAACCTCATCCTGGTGTGGCTGGTGGCGAGCGTCGGCCTCGGAGCGCCGATGTACGTGGTCCTTGTCGCGTGTGGACTGACGATCGCCGCCGCCTTCATCGTCCCGCGGATCCGCATCTACCTCGGTCGGGGCGCCCGCCCTTCCGGCGGTTTTGCCCAGGCTGGTGAGCCGGCGGCCACGGGCAACGCGGTGGTGACCGGGTGAGGACGTCGCCGATTGCGCTGACACGGAAAACCGGCGCCACTGGACCAAAAGGAGAGCTGCGATGAAATGGGTCACCTACGACGCGGGCGAAGGGGTCCGAACCGGCGTGCTCGAGGGCGAGTCCGTCAGAGGGCTCGCCGCAGGCACGACCCTCGAAGGGCTACTGGCGAGCGGTAATCTCGCCGAGGCAGGCGAGGACGCGCGCCGCGCACCGACCGAAGTGCGCGAGCTGGGGCAGGTGCGATTGCTTGCCCCGCTTCCCCGTCCGGCGTCGATTCGCGACGGGCTGTGCTTCCTCGACCATCTGCGCGGGTGTTACCGGGCGCTCGGCCGGGACACCGAGCTGGCTGCCGTGTGGTCGCAGAGCCCCGCCTTCTACTTCGCCAACGCGGACGCCATCGTCGGTCCGTACGAAGATGTCCCGATCGCGCCGGGCTCCACGATGTTCGACCTCGAACTCGAACTCGGCGCCGTGATCGGCCAGGGCGGCCGGGATCTGCACCCGCGCCGCGCCGAGGACCACATCGTCGGCTTCACGCTCTACAACGATTGGACCGCGCGAGACCACCAGATGGTGGACATGGCGCAGGGCATCGGAATGGCCAAGGGCAAGGACAGCGCCATCACGTTGGGGCCGGCGCTGGTCACCGTCGACGAGCTGGAACCGTATCGCCACGACGGTCGTCTGGTGCTCGAGCTTTCCGCGACGGTCAACGGCGAGGAGCTGACCCGGGGCAGCCTCGCGCAGATGGACTGGACCTTCGGCGAACTGCTCGCCTACGTCTCCCGGGGTACCGATCTCCCGCCGGGCGCGGTGATCGGATCCGGCACGGTTCCCGGTGGCTGTCTGCTCGAGCACGTCGACACATCCGATCCGGCCGATTTCCGGCGCTGGCTGCAACCGGGCGACGTGGTGAGCCTCAGCGGGACTGGGCTGGGGGAGACCAGGCAGACCGTGACGCAGGGGATCGGTGCGATCCCGCTGCGGGCCGCGGCCTGATCGCGCCGACCACGGAGGAAATGCGATGAGTTTCAGTTTCCGGCGGGTCGTGACGGGCCATTCCGAGGACGGCAAGGCCATTGTCCGCTCCGACGAGGTCGTCGACTCGGCACCGCGCCTACCCGGGTACGAGGCGCGGATTGCCTGGTGCACGGGCCAATTCCCCGCCAGCAACGACGAAGACGGATTCGACGACGGTGCCCCCGGCCCCAAGGGGTCGCGCGTCCTCTTCCGGATAGCCGAGTTCGACCCGGCGGAGGCCGAGCACACGAACATGCATCGCACCGAGACGCAGGACGTCGCGTTGGTGCTTTCCGGCCGGCTCGACCTCGTGCTCGACAGCGGTGAGGTCGTGGAGCAGCTCACCGCGGGCGACCTGCTCGTGCAGCGGGGCACGATGCATTCCTGGATCGCCCGTGGCGACGCACCTGCCCGGGTTCTGTTCGTGCTGATCGACGCGCTGCCGGTGCGGCTCGGGGACGTGGTCCTCGGCGAAGATCTGTCGGCATTGGGAGGCCGGGTGTCGCCGATGCCGGACGGGCGCGACGATCCGACATGACCGGTGCGCCGTATACCGCGGTGGACGTCCACGCCCATTACCTGGGCCCGGAGCTGCCCGTGCTGAGCAGTGGCGCCCCTCGTCTCGTCGTGACACACGGCAACGGCCGCATCGTGCGGGGCGAGGGCGAATCCCGGGCCGTCCCGTCGGCACTGTGGGACGTGCCGGAGCGGCTGGCGGACATGGACCGGGCGGGCTTGTCCCATCAGACGATCTCGCCGGTCCCGGAGGTCATGGAGCAGGCGTGGCGGGAGGACCCGGCCTACGCGCGTGCCGTGAACGACTCGATCGCCTGGGCCTGCCGGATCTCGGGCGGCCGGTTGCTCGGACTGGGCTGCCTGCCCCGCGCCGATCCGGCGGCCGAGCTGCGCCGTTGCCTCGCCCTCGGATTGCGGGGAGTGGAGATCGGCACCCGGATGGACGGCCACGACCTGGATGCCGCTTCGCTGGCGGAGGTGTGGGCGAGTTGTGCGGAGGCAGGTGCGTGCGTGCTCGTCCACCCGGTGCAGCGCGGGTGCGGGGTTCTGCACCGGTCCGGGGCGCAGCTCGAGATCGGACTCGGGATGCCTGCGGATACGGCGGCTGCGGCGTCGGCGCTGGTGTTCGGGGGCGTCCTGGCCCGCCATCCCGGCCTGCGCGTCGCGCTCACCCACGGCGGTGGAGCCTTCCCATGGGTCTATCCGCGCCTGCGGATGGCGGCGGGCGATGCCGGTGTTCGCGATCGGTCGGACGCGCTGGTCCGAAGGTTGTTCGTCGACACGCTCGTGCTGGACCCCGCGCAGGTGCCGCTGCTGACGCACCGGTTCGGGCAAGACCGGCTGCTTCTCGGCACCGACAGCCCTTTCCTGCCCGACCAGCTCGGCGCCACGGCTCGGATGGCGGGCGCCTTGGAACGCCCGGCACGCCGGGCTGCCGAGGTGGACAACGCGCTCGCCTATTTGGGCCTTCCCGCGGCCGGCCACGCCCCTCACACACCTTGACCGGAGGAGAAACGCTTGTCTCCCATCGATGAATCCATCGAGCGCTGGCTGAGTCACTACGCCTCACCCGATGCGAACGTCGCGACCCTGCTCTGCGATCGCCACGACCCGGACACCGTCGCGTTCCGGTTCGTGGACGAGAATCTGCAGGGGTCGGTGATGACCTACGGTGAGCTCGCAGACCGATCCCGGCGCCTGGCGACCGCGCTGACCGATCGGGGGGTGAAGCGGGCGGACCGGGTGGCAGTGCTCATGTCCAAGCGCCCTGAACTCGTCGTCACATTGCTGGCCGTGTGGCGGCTGGGGGCCGTACACGTGCCGTTGTTCACGGCCTTCGCGGACGGCGCGATCCGGATGCGGGTGGAGAATTCGGGGGCCCGGCTGATCGTGACCGAGCCGGAGCAACGGGCGAAGGCCGATGCGCTCGACGGGGTCGATGTGCTCGAGACGGGCGCGGACTTCGACCGGCTCGTCACCGGCAGCGCGCCGTGGACCGACTCGGAGCCCGTCGGCGGTGATGGCGCTTTTCTCCAGCTCTACACCAGCGGCACGACCGGGAAGCCGAAGGGCGTCGTCGTCCCGGTGCGATCCCTCGCGGCCTTCCACAGCTATCTGCACTACGGGCTCGACGTGCGCGTGGAGGACGTCTTCTGGAACGCGGCCGACCCGGGCTGGGCTTACGGGCTCTATTACGGCATCGTCGCTCCGATGGTCGGCGGCCGGGCCAACCTGCTGTTCCGCGGGGTGTTCACGGCCGAGTCCACAGTGGCCGTGCTGCGGAGGTTCGACGTCACCAATTTCGCCGGCGCACCCACCATGTATCGGGCGATGAGCAAGTCGGCGGCCGGGCCGATCCCGCTGCGTCGGGCTTCGTCCGCCGGAGAGCCGCTCACTGCGGACGTCGTGGAATGGGGGCGTCGGACTTTCGGGGTCCCGATCGGGGACGACTACGGGCAGACCGAACTGGGCATGGTCATCGGCAACCACTGGCACGACGACGTCGAGCGGCCGATCAGGAAAAGCTCGATGGGGCGCGCCCTGCCCGGATTCGTCACCGGGATGATCGACGGCCAGATCGCCGTGGACGCGGCCGCGAGCCCGCTGTTCTGGTTCGGTGGCTACCAGAACTCGCCGGAGAAGACGGCCGAGCGGTTCACCGGGGACGGACGGTGGTACTTGACCGGAGATGCCGGCCGCGTGGACGAGGACGGGTACTTCTTCTTCACTGCCCGCGACGACGACGTCATTCTCGCCTCCGGGTACCGCATCGGCCCCTTCGACGTCGAGAGCGTGCTGGTCACGCATCCGGCGGTCACCGAGGTGGCGGTGGTCGGCAGGCCGGATCCGGAGGGCATCCGCGGGGAGATCGTCGAGGCATTCGTCGTCACGAGTGCCCCGGTGGAACTCCACGACGCGCTGGCCCGGGAGCTTCAAATTCTCGTGCGGAACACCTACTCGCGGCACGCGTACCCGCGAGCGGTCCACTTCGTCGAGGCTCTGCCGAGAACACCGAGCGGAAAGGTGCAGCGGTTCCTGCTGAGGTGAGGCCGACCCGACGTGTCTCGTGGGGACCCGCGGCCGGCGGGTCGGCCGAGTACCTCCTACGAGGCGTCGTGAGCCTGCCGTCGGGCCGGTGCCACGACATTCCGTCGCGGAATAAGCCTGTTACGGTGGCGGGAGCGTGGTCGGGTCGGTGCCCCGCCGGGGCCGTCGGCGAGACCGACCGGTCGGGAGCAGGCGAGCGATGGACATCCGGCAGATCGAGTACTTCTCGGCGATCGTTCGCGAAGGAAGTTTCAGCCGTGCGGCCCGGAAACTGCACATCGGCCAGCCTGCTCTCAGCAAACAGATCAGCGCGCTCGAGCGGGAGCTGGGTGCCGAACTCCTGGTCCGGCTTCCCGAGGGGGTTCGCCCCACGCTGGCGGGCGCCCGCATGGCGGAAATGGGCCGGACTCTCCTCAGCTACATGGACGACATCAGGTCCGCCGTTCGGGAAGCGGCTTCCTCGCTCGCGGGGACAGTGCGGCTCGGCATGTCGCCGTCCCTGGTCTCCGCACTGGCCGGCTATCTGGAGGACCGGTTTTCCCGCGAACACCCGCAGGTCCGCGTCGAGATCGTCGAGGCGTTGCCGATGTTCCTGGCGGAATGGGTCGAAGAGGGGCGGCTGGACCTCGGTGTCTTCACCCATCAGACGACGTATGCCTACCCGAATCTCTCCGTCACCGCGGTGGGCTTCGACGAGCTGCTGATCGTCGGAAAGCCGGGCACCCTTCCACCCGTGGGAAACCGCGCCACACCCGATGCGCTCGAGTCGCTCCGGCTGGTCTTGACTCCCGGCTTCCGTGACCTCCTGCACGCGGCGCTCGAGCCGGGGCTGGTGCCGGATGCCATCGGCTCGCACACCGACTCCATCCACATGGTCCGAGACCTGGTGGCGAGGGGCGACTACAGCTCGGTCCTGCCGTACGCATTCGTCCGGGAAGACCTGGAAGCGGGCATTCTCAGCGCGGTGGGATTCGAACCTGCGCTGAACCGGGAGCTTGTGGCCGTGACCCGCGCGGGACGTCAGCCGGCGCCCGCCGCGCGCGCTGTCGTCGAGATGGTGCGGGTGAGGCTCGCCGAGCTCGCCGAACACCGTGCTGCGACCGGGTGTGGCCGGCTGGGCTGATTCCGGTCGGTTCAGCGTTCGGCGCGGTGTCGCGCTTTGGCGTCCGGGTTGAGGTGGCATTGACGGGTCCGGTGTATTCGGCGCGGAGCGCCTCGACTCGTCCGTGCCCGAAGGGACAGCAACACCTGGTGGCCGACGTCGTGGACCAAAAACCGGTGACCGCAGAGTGGCGATTTCGAACAGTCGCTTGCCGGACGTTCGCGGGTGCATTCCTGGCCGGAATGTGCGCCATGTCGAAGGGGAATTTTCACCGGACGTCCGTTTCCTGTTAGCGTTGGCTCAACGTTCAGTCAGCTCGCTTCGAAATCGAGCCCCGACAAATCCCGGGAATTCCCGGTATCGGCGAGTCAGGTGGAGTGGCAGGTTCGTCCTACTTGGATACCGCGGAGGGTGCGACGCCGTCCGAATATGTTGGTTGCAATTGCCGGTCGCCAGCGGTGTTCTCTGATGAAACCGGCTGGCCTGATCATGGGTAGGTGTTGTTGTGCGGGTGTTGGTCACCGGTGCATCGGGATGGATCGGGTCCGCGGTCGTGCCCGAACTCATGGGGGCGGGGCACGAGGTCACCGGACTCGCCCGGTCGGACCGGGCTGCCGCAGCCGTCGAGGCCCGGGGTGCCGCCGTCGTCCGTGGCTCGGTCGAAGATCTCGTCGTACTGCGCGAAGCGGCCGCGGCGGCTGATGCCGTCGTGCACCTTGCGTTCCGGCACGACATCGCCTTCGCCGGGCACTTCGACGAGGCCGTCGCGTCGGACGTCGCCGCCATCGAGGCGATCGGGTCGGCGCTGCCGGCGGACGGGGTGATCGCGATCGCCGGAGGCATCCTCGGTCTCGCGCAGGACGGGGCGGGGCCGGCAACCGAGTGCGACCTGGCTGCCCCGGGCGGACTGGGGGAGGCCCGGCAGCCGCCGAGCACCGCGGCACTCGCTCTGGCTGCGGGTGGGCACCGGTCGTCGGTCGTGCGGCTTGCGCCGACCGTGCACGGTTATGGGGACCGCGGGTTCGTCGCGACACTCGTCGACATCGCGCGCAAGCACGGGTTCGCCGGCTACCCGGGCGACGGGTCGGCGCGCTGGCCGGCGGTGCACGTCCGCGACGCCGCACGCCTGTTCCGGCTGGCGGTGGAAAGTGCGCCGGCCGGGAACGTCCTGCACGCCGTGGCCGAAGAGGGCATCCCGGTGCGGGAAATCGCTCGCACCATCGGCCGCCATTTGGATGTGCCGGTGAGTTCGGTCCCGGCCGAGCAGGTCGACGAGCATTTCGGCTACCTCGGCGTTTTTCTCAGCACCGACGGCCCGGCTTCGAGCGCCCGCACCCGTGAAGTCACGGGCTGGCAGCCGCGTGAGCCGGGCCTGCTCGACGACTTGGGCCAAGGACACTATTTCGCTCCCGGCGCCGGCGGTAAATGGGGATGAACCTCGCATCTTCGTTCGCCGGTGGGCCGGGCGACCGGAACCCGATCAATTGGAGGATTCGACATGCAGGGATTCCACACCGTACTCGGAAAGCGATCGTTTCTCGAAGGCGCGCGATGGCATGACGGACGCGTGTGGGTCGCCGACTGTTACGCCCATGAGGTCGTCAGCGTCCTGGAGGACGGCTCCGCCCCGCGGATCGAGGCCACCGTCGAAGGCCAGCCGTCGGGAATGGGGTTTCTTCCCGACGGACGTTTGCTGGTCGCGTCGATGCTCGACAACCGCATCGTGCGCAAAGAGGAGGACGGCACCCTGGTCACCCATGCCGACCTCCACGGCCTTGCAAGGGGCGAAATCAACGACATGGCGGTCGATCCGCTCGGGAGATGCTGGGTCGGGTGTTTCGGATTCGACCTGACGAACGGCGGATCGTACGCACCGGCCCCGCTCATTCGGGTCGACCCCAACGGTACGGCTGCGGTGGTTGCAGAGGATCTCGCCTTTCCGAACGGCGCCGTGTGCGATGGGCAGATCCTGGTCGTTGCCGAGACGTTCGCCAGCCGGATCGCGGCATTCGACATCGCGAGCGACGGTTCCCTGGCCGACCGGCGGCTGTGGGCGAAGTTCGGGGATGAGCCCGAGGGTGACGGACTCACGCGGCTGAACGCGGCGGAAGTGGCCGCCGACGGAATGTCCGAGCGCGATGAGGACGGGGCGATCTGGGTGGCCGACCCGACGCACCGGCGGGTGCTTCGCGTGGCCGAAGGCGGCGAGGTGCTCGACGAGATCGTCGTCGACGGTCTCAGCGCGTACGCGGTCGCGCTGGGCGGAGCCGACGGGCGAACCCTTTTCCTCGCAGTGGCCCCGAGCCATTTCAAGTCCGAGCGCGCCCACACCCGTGACTCGGCGCTGATTTCGCGGCGCGTGGGTGTGCCACTGGCTGGCAGCGCAGCACGGTCGACGAGCGTCGTCGAGTAGGAAGGATTCTCGGTGGGGGCGCGGCTTCTCGCGCAGTCAGGAGTGAGGTGCGGTGGTGAGGAAGCCGGTGAGCAGCGACGGCCAGCGTCTGCTCCCGAGAAACGTGGAATCATGCGTTTAGTCGATGTCAGCGGTCGCGCCCACCTGCTTTCGCCACCCGGCGCGGTCGACATCGCCAAGGCCAGCGGCGGACGGTTCGGTCCGGGCCCTGTGGATATCTATCCACAATGGTCTGAGTTTCGGGCCTGGGTCGCCACCACCCCGCTGGATGGCGCGTCGCCCTACCTAACCGCGGATCTGCATGCACCAGTTCCCCGGCCGCGGGTCTTTGCGGTCGGTCTCAACTATGGCGATCACGCCATGAGACCGGCCTTTCCGCGGCGCCCCAGACGCCTTCGGTGTTCACGAAATTCGCCAGCTCGCTCATCGGCCAGACCGGCCGGGTAGGGCTGACCGGGCCGTCGGTGGGCTGGGAGGTCGAGCTGGTCGTGGTGAGGGCCAAGACCACCAGCCGCGTCACCACCGCTGACGCCTGGGATCACGTCGCGGGCTTCCGTGGGGCCAGGACTTCAGCGATCGTGAAGTCCAGATGCGCGGGCAACCGCCGCAATTCTCGCTGCCGAAGGGTTTTCCGGGCTTTGGCCCGACCGGTCCGGCTCTGGTGACGCTCGACGAATTCGATGGCACATCACCGTTGCGCCTGCGCTGCTGGCTGAATGACGAACTGGTCCATGATGGACACACCGGTCAGATGATCCTTCGCGTCGATGTGCTCATCGATCGGATCTCGGCGGTGTGCACGCTCTACCCCGGCGACCTGATTTTCACCGGCACTCCCGCCGGCGTGGGCATGGGACGTGTTCCCGCCCGATACCTTACCGACGGTGACATGGTCCGTACCGAGATCGAGGGAATCGGCGAGATGGAGCACGTCTTCATCGGGCCAACGGCACCATAGCTCGGGGCTTGCGCTCGTGGAGGTCGGGTCGCGGCCCGCGACGTCACGAACTTTGCGAACGGGCCCGCGCAAGCTCGCTGCCCCTGCGCCGCGCGGGATCTGGACTTCGGTGAGCTATACGTCCACCGCTTTGCCTCGGGCGTGGCGGTGTTCTGGTGGCCCGGCGGACCTGAGCAGTCGTGATTTTCGATACCTGAGAACGGTTTGTGCCGGCCCGGCAGCGCCAGTCAGTGCCGGGATCGCGAAAAACGCGACCCCGCCGTGACCGCCAAAGTCTCGGTGGCCGGGTTTGACGTTCAGGGTGGCGTCGGATCCGGCGCGGCGTCACCGTGTGGTGAGTGCGCTCGCCACCAGTTCTCGCAGCACCGGCTCGAGTTCGGCGGCGCGGACCGGGTCGAGGTGGGCCAGCTCGGATGTGAAGGCCGCGCACGTCGCGGCGAAGGCGCCGTGAAGGTCGGTGGTGTCGCACGACCGGACCAGCGTCGCGGTGAGGGCGTCCGTGAGCTCGTGTGGCAAGTCGTCGACGCCGCGTCCCTGCACGGCCAGGAGGTTGTGGCGCAGGCAGGACATGGCGATCACCTTGTCGCGCATGCCGTCGATCATGTGGACGGCCTGCCAGCAGAGCCGGCCGCGGGCGATCGACGATCGGGCATGGAGCGCGTACAGCCACGCTTGGCCCGCGAGCTGGGTGGCCGGCGTCGGTTCGGGGGAAGTCGTCGTCGAGGGCCTCCCCGAAGATCAGGGCGAAGCGCGAGCCGGTGGGCCGGAACCGGTCGTGGGCCCAGAAGGAGAGGTCGACCTGCAGGATATCGGCACGGAGGAAGACCCGGTAGAGCGTGTCGCCCCGGCTGACGTCGAGGTGATCGACGGCGAGGTGATGGCGATACATCTGCTCGGTCCAGGCGGCGATGACCGTGTCTCGATCGATTCCGGCGCCGAGGCGTAGCGCGAGGTCGATGTCGGACCAGCGGTCCTGCGTGCCGGTGGCGCTGGAGCCGACCAGCGCCGCCGCGATCACTCGGTCGTCCTCGCGGGCCCGGTCGATCAAGGTGCGCTGCAGCCGCGCGCGTGCTTCTTCGGTGAACATGCGGTGCTCCGGTGGGTGGATCGATCCGATGGCGGGTGTGGCGGGTCAGGTCGTGGATGCGGCTGACTGCTCGTGCCATTCGTGCGCGAGCAGTGACCAGACCTCGGCGTCGTAGCGGATGCCCCGGTGCAGGTACCGCTCGCGCAGGACCCCGTCGCGGCGCATGCCCAGCCGGCGGGCCACGGCGATGCTCGCGGCGTTCTGCGGTGCCACCCGCCACTCCACCCGGTGGATGCCTTGTTCTTCGATCGCCCAGGTGATCAGTACACGGACCCCACGGGTCACGAGGCCGCGGCCGGCCGCGGCGGGCTCTAGCCAGCACCCGGCTTCGGCAATGCCCTCGGCCACGTTCATGTTGCGCAGCAACACACCGCCGACCAGCAGTCCGTCTGCCCAGATCCCGTCGAGGCGCCCCGTTCCGGCGGCCGCGTGCTGCGCGTAGCCGGACAGGTAGTCGCGTGCGGAGTCGAGATCGGTCACGAGGTCCGGCAGCCGGATGAACCGGCCGATGAACTCGCGTCCGCGGTCGATGTGGGCGAGCAGTTCCCCGGCGTGCTCGGACCGCAGCGGGCGCAGCTCGGCTCCGGCACCCAGCGAGGTGGTTCCGGGATTGAACGAGGTCATCAGCAGTTCCTTCGGGTTGGGCCGGGCAGAAGGTCGGCGGTGCGGGGACGATGGCGGCAGGGCGCGGCGCACGACGTTCGGGTGATCACCCGAGGTGGAACGAGCCGATCACACCGATGCCGCTGAGCACGCCGACCACGCTCAGCAGCAGGCACGCCACCGACGCCGTCACGGACCACATCCGACGCCGGTGCGGGCTGGTGAGCGAGAGGGCCAGTGCGGCCCACAGCAAGCCCTCCACGAAGAACCACGGCTCGTTCAGCAGGAGATCCTGCAGGTCGGCGGCTCGCCGGTCGAAGTACTGCCAGGCGCTGGAAGGGAGTTCGGTCGGCTGCACGCCGGTGACACTGAGCACCCGGAGTGTGGTGTCGACCAGTGCGTGCATGCAGCAGCCGACACCGCCGAGCCAGCCCAGCACCGGGACGGTGCGGCGCAGCCACCGAACGCGTGTCGCGATCAGCGGCAACAGCGCCGCGACCAGGATGATCGCGGCCCCCAAAGCGTTGATGGCCTGGAAGAGCGACGCCGAGACTGGCTTCCCGATCAGGCCGAACGTTCCCCCGGCCGCGTAGTAGGCCCGGTAGCACGCATAGCCGAAGCCCCACACCGCGAGCACGGCCGCGATCACGTGCGGACTCCGCTGCGTCCGCGGCGCTGAGGACGTGACCACTTTGGTCATCTGTGCTGTCCTGCCGAGAGGTCGGACCCCAGTTGTCCGGTGGCCATGGCCGCGGTCGGCTCGTCCTCCCGGAGCCGCCGGGCTTCCGCGCGCACCCCTCGGTCGCGCAGCTGCGCTCGCAACGTGTCTTCGTCGAGCATGGTTTCCCCGCTCCGGTTCGGCATCCACGGGGGGCACACCAGTAGTGCTCATTGATATCTCAACCTAGTATACCGTGATTCCACTGGCTCAGTCGATCGAATAAGCCGCGGTGCTTGCCCGCCCGCCACTCGGGAGTGGCTGCGCCGGTTAGAACCGGCGCGACCACTCACGAGTCCTAGACTCAGGTGGGCATCACGATCGACGCCTGGCTCACCGACGCGCTTCTGGCGAGAACGTCGAGCACGTCGCGTCGCACGCGTTCGCACCGGGCGCGCATCGCATCGCACGTGCCGTCGGGGTCCCGTGCGCGCAGCCGCTCGGCCACGGCCGCGAGCTCGCCGGGCGGGCTCGCGATGCCGGGGTCGATCAGCAAGGCCATGCGCAGGATCCGTTCGAGCTCGTCGAGCACCTCGACGATCGCCTTGCCGAGCCGGTTGTTCCCGGTGAAGTTGGCGATGATGCCTTCGAACTCGATGCCGGCTCGCAGTCCCTCCTCCTGCGCAACCTCACCGTTCGCGAGCGCGCCCGGCACCTCGGACAGGACATCGAGCCGGTCGAGCGCCGGCGTGGGAAGGCCTCGGTGCGCGGCGACGCGGGCGGCCTCGCCGGACCGCAGCGACCGCAGGCCGCAGAGATCGTCGGTGTCCTGCATGGTGATCGGGCTGACGACGTAGCCCGCGCGAGGGAGTGCGGTCACCAGTTCGTCGGACCGCAACCGCGCGAGAGCCTCACGCACCGGCGTCTTGCTCGTCTGCCATTGCCGCGCCAGCGAAGCCTCCGTGAACCCGCTGCCGGGTGGGAGGGGCAGGTCGATGACCTGGCGGCGGATCGCCCGGTAGGCCTGGCTGGTGCGGTCGAGACCGGTCTCGTCTTCGCCGACCAGTAGCAACGCGGCGATGTGCGGCGTTCCGGCAACCACGCCGTGGATGTCTGGCACCCAGAAGGATACCAATTCGACAAGTTGATACGGCAGAAGCTCGAGCTCTCGGTCACGGTTGACGCGGCGGGGCTGGGTTTCCCGGGCCGGCGTCGTCGTGATACTCGCTTACCGCTCGTGAGTGGCGGCGCCGGTTAGAACCGGCGCGAACACTCACGAGTCAGCGTGCCATGCTTCGTATCATGTGGACCTTCAATGGCGGGGCTGATCTGCAGCCTCGGGCGAACGTGCCGCGACTCAGCGGCGAAGTCACGCGTGGGGAGTTGACCAGGTGATCGAGGATCTTCCTGCCGGTTTCACCGCCAGAAGACCGACCGAAGACGACCACCTCCCGGTCCTCTCGGTCCTGGACCGATGGTGGGGCGGCCTCAAAGGAGAGGCAGGCGCGAGAGAACGCGCCCTCCTCCTGCCGCGGCTGTATTTCCAGCACTTCACCAGCGCGAGTTTCCTGGTCGAACGCGATGGCCGGGAAATGGTTGCCTTTCTGGTCGGCTTCCTGTCACAGTCCGAGCCCGAAACCGCGTACGTGCACTTCGTCGGCGTCGACCCGGCGCTGCACGGGCACGGCCTCGGACGTGCGCTGTACCGGGCGTTCTTCGCGCTCGCCCGAGCACACGGACGCCGCTACGTGCATTGCGTCACCAGTCCCCAGAACACGGCGTCGCAGGCGTTCCACGCCAGGCTGGGATTCACCGTCTCGTCCGTGCGACCGGACTACGACGGACCGGGACTCGACCGGGTGTCGTTCGTCATCGACCTGAGCCGCGCCGCCCATTCCGCGGATATGGGATGAGAAGCGGTCCTTCCATACGGCGGCAGTAGGCAAGCCGCGCTCCCGCCGGAGCACGGCCCGGAAGCGATCCACGCCAAGGGCTTCTCGCTGGGGCGCGACCCAACCGTCGCCGTGCTGAGCCACCGAGGCTTCGGTCGTCCACTGGGGAACGACCAGACCCGTGCCCGACGGTCGCTCATCGAGGGAACGCGCCCACACGGTGACATCCGCCCCCTCGTGAGCTACCACTTCGCCGGCCCGGTGAAGTGGTGATGGGGTACGCGGATATCAGGCGTGCTCCTGAGCTGCGGGCCAAGGTGACGCCGGCAAGGGTCATCAGGCCGCAGAGGATGAGGGTCAGGGAGAGGGGCACCGAGGAGCCGCCGGTTTTGCCGACGAGGGCGAGGCCGCCGATGGGCACGATGCCGCCGGCGACGGCGGTGCCGAAGGCCATGCAGAGGCCGCAGTCGGTATAGCGGGAGGCGACGGGGAAGAGGTCCGCCATGAGGGAGGGGACGGCGCCGTTGAAGGCGGCGTAGCAGATGCTGCCGACGAGCATCGCGAGAAGCATTGGGGCAAAGGTGCCGGTGTCGACGAGCCAGAAGGCGGGGAAGGCCCACACGATCAGCAGCACGCCCGACCACAGCACCAGTCGTTCGCGGCCCCAGGTGTCCGCGTGGGTCGCGCTCACGACGGTGAGTCCGGCGAGGACGATCGAGGTGATGAGCAGGCCGAGTTGCACGTCCAGTGCGCTCAGAGCCGGCACGTAAGCCTTCGTGTAGGCGACCAGGCCGGTCATCAGTACATAGAGGAACGAGCACGGCGCGGACCACATCAGCGCACCCGCGATCAGCTCGCGCCAGTGGCCGCGAAACACGGTACGCACACGGGGGCGGCGGCCTGAGCCGGCCTCGTGCCGGGCGAGTTCAGCGACGAACTCGGGAGTCTCCTCGAGCCGCTTGCGCAGCACGAGGCCAAACGCGACCAGCAGCGCGCTCGCCAGGAACGGCACGCGCCATCCCCACGAGCGGAACACGTCCGCGCTGACCGCCGTGCTCACGAGCAGAATCACGGCGCTCGCCAAGGCGATGCCGAGCACGGTGCCCAGCTGCACGAACGAACCGTAGAGCGAACGCCGCCGCTTCGGCGCGTGCTCGACGGCCACCAGTACCGCGCCACCCCACTCGCCGCCGACGGCGAGGCCCTGCAGCATCCGCAGCGCCACCAGCAGGACCGGCGCCCACAAGCCGGCAGCGGCGAAGGTGGGCAGCAGCCCGATCGCGACGGTCGAGGTGCCCATCAGCAGCATCGAGCCCAGCAGCGCGGTACGGCGGCCGCGGGTGTCGCCGATCCAGCCGAACAACAGCGCGCCGAGCGGGCGCATGCCGAATGCGACGGCGTGGGTGCCGAGAGCCGCGAGCGTGCCCATCCACGGCGATACGGAGGGGAAGAACAACGGGCCGAACACCAGCGCGGCCATGAACGCGTACACGATGAAGTCGAAGATCTCGACGAGGGTGCCGATCATCGACGACGTGGCGATGCGTCCGGCGGAGAGAGGTTTTCCCTGATGTTCGAGGAGATCGCGCGCGACTGGATGGGCATCGCCGGGATCCTCGGCAGCCACTCGCTCTTGTGCTGGATGATCGCCCACCACGGCACCGAGGACCAGAAACGGCGGTACCTGCCGGAGCTGGCCACCGGCAGGCGGCGGACCGGCATCGCGCTCACCGAACCCGACTCGGGCACCGACCTGCAGGGCATCCGCACCACCGCGGTCCGCGACGGCGACCGAGTACGTGGTCAACGGCGCGAAGAGCGTGCTGCTCGTCGAGGCCGGCACGCCCGGTTTCCGCGTCACCAAGGACATCCCGAAGCTCGGCTACAAGGGCACCGAATCCTGCGAGGTCGTGCTCGAGGACGTTCGGGTGCCGGCGGCGAACCTGCTCGGCGGCACCGAGGGCCGGGGGATGCAGCAGGTGCTTTCGGCGCTGGAGGTGGGTCGGCTCAACATCGCGGGCCGCAGCCTCGGCATCGCCCAGCGCGCCTACGACGAGGCGCTCGCGTACTCACGTGAGCGGCACGCGTTCGGCAAGCCCATCGCCGATTTCCAGGCGATCCAGATCCGCCTCGCCGAGACCGCGACCCAGGTCCAGGCTGCCCGGCTCATGACGTACTGGGCCGCGAGCCAGCTCGACCGCGGTGAACGCTCGGATCTTCAGACGGGCATGGCGAAACTGTTCGTGTCCGAGGTGGCTCTGCAGGCCGCGCAGGAGTCGATGCGCGTGCACGGCGGCTACGGTTACTCGGCGGAGTTCGAAATCGAACGCCTCTACCGAGACTCGATCCTGATGACCATCGGGGAGGACACCGGCGGTTCGGGCTGGGTTCCGGCGGCGGTGAACGGAATCGTCGGTCTGCGCCCCACACTCGGCCGCGTGTCGAACCGGGGCGTGCTGCCCGGCGGCGCGTCGTTCGACACCGTGACGCCGCTGGCGACCGACGTCCGCACAGCCGCGGCGATGCTCGCGGTGTTGGACCACTACGACCCTGGGGACCCGACGTCCGTGGACGGGCCGCGCGCTCCCGTCGAGGCGCAGCTGGGCCAGGACCTCGCGGGGCTGCGGATCGGCGTCGCGACCGGGTTCTTCCGCGAGCGGGTGGACCCCGGCGTTCAGCGGGTGATCGATGCCGCTGTCGCTGCCATCCGTGGTACGGACGCCACCGTGCTCGAAGTTGCCGTGCCGGGCGCGGCCGAGGCCCAGGACCGGATGATCGAGATCATGTACCCCGAGGCGGCCGCCGTTCACGCGCGCCGCCACTTGCCCGGAAAGCATACGGGCGCGACTGACGACGAGGCTGCGGGTGCGCTCAGCTCTTTCCGAGCACCGATCATACTGGATATTCGATGTCGATGTTCCGGTCAAGTGGTCCAGCAGAGCAAGAAAAATCGGACCCGTCGTCAGGGCGTCTGCCCGGCTGGGGCCGAGAGGTCGTGCCCGGCCCCGGATCGAGGAGACTCCTGCGATGAAGGATGAGCTCAGCTCGACGTCGTCGCACTGGTCGCCTGGTCCACAAGCGACTCGACGCCCGGTGGGAGGGCGGCCCGTTGGGCCGGGTCGGCCACGAAGTCGACGATCGCCGAACGCAGCGCACGGACCGCCCGGGTCGGTCCGACGTCCGCCCGGTAGGCGAGCTGCACGATCCGCGTCATGCCCGCGGCCGGAACGAAACGGGTCATCCGGAAGCGGTCGCCCGCCACGGTACTCGGCACCACCGCCGAGCCGACACCGGCGCGCACCAGCTCCAGGACCGCGTCCATCTCGCCGCCCTCGATCGCGAACGACGGGTCGAAGCCCGCGGCGCGGCAGGCGTTCACCGTCGCCTCGCGCACGTCGTAGCCGCGCCGGAACATCACGAGCGGGACGTCGGCGAGTTCGCGGACGCTCAGGCGTGCGCCTCCCTGATGGGGAGAGAGCTCGTCGTCGCGGGAGATCACGACGAGTTCCTCGAGCAGCAGCGGCGTCAGCGACAGCTGGTCGCCCGGGTTGCGGGAGCCGGCGAGGAGAGCCAGGTCCAAAGCACCCTCGGACAGTCGTTCCCGCAGATCGCCGGAACCACTTTCGTGCAGCTCCAGCTGGATGCCCGGATAGTGCCGGCGGAAGGCCGCCAGCATCGTCGGCAGCAAGCCCGTGCACAGGCTGGGAGGAGCCCCGAGCCGGACGCGTCCGCGGTCGAGCTCGTCGAGCTCCCGGATCGCTCTGTGGGCGTTCTCCACGTCCGCGAGGATCCGCCGGGCAATCGGCAACAGGGCTTCCCCGGCTTCGGTGAGGGTGACGTTGCCTCTGATGCGGTGGAACAACGGGGCGCCGAGGCTGTGTTCGAGGGCCCGGACCTGTTGGGACAGAGAGGGTTGTGCCACTCGTACCTCCTCGGCGGCCCGGGTGAAGTGCCGGTGCTCGGCGACGGCGACGAAGTACGTGAGCTGATGCAGCTGCATGGATTCATGATAGGCGTTGACTATTCCAAGTAGAGGTTCGATGTCTTTGACCTCTGCTCTTGGCGGCCCTAGCGTCGGCGTCGTGGTAACTGACCTCGCAGACCGACCCGACGTGCGGCCACGCCGCACAGCCGTCCGGCAGTTCTGGGATTCGACGATCGGCAAGAAGGTCGTCATGGCCATCAGCGGCGCGATCCTGTTGTCCTACGTCTTCGCGCACATGATCGGTAACCTCAAGACCTTCTTCGGTGCCGAGGACCTCGACGGGTACGCCCACTGGCTGCGCACCATCGGCGAGCCGGTGCTTCACTACGCCTGGTTCCTGTGGATCCTGCGGGCGGGCTTGGTCGTGGCGGTCGTCCTGCACATCGCGGCCACCGTCCAGCTGGTTCGCCGCGACCGCCGGGCACGGCCGGTGCGATACGTCCACCGGCAGCCGAAGCGCGGGAGTTTCGCGGTGCACACCATGCGCTGGGGCGGCGCGACCCTCGCCCTGTTCGTCGTCTGGCACCTGCTGGACATGACCGTGGGCACGGTCAATCAGGACTACGTGGCGGGCGATCCGTACCACAACCTCGTCGCCGACTTCCAGGTCTGGTGGGTGAACGTCATCTACCTCGTCGCGCTGGCCATGCTGGGCCTGCACATCAACCACGGGTTCGCCAGCGCCGCGCGCACGCTGGGCATCACCAGCGCACGGCGGGAGCGGGCCATCAAGGTCTTCGGCAGCGGGCTGGCCGTGGTGATCGCGGGCGGATTCGCGCTCGTGCCGATCAGCATCATGACGGGACTGGTGCACTGACCATGACCGATTACGTGACCGGCGATCCCATCGTGGATGGCAAGGCACCGGACGTTGCACTGGAGAACCGCTGGGACGAGCGGAAATTCGCCGCGAAGCTGGTGAATCCGGCGAACCGGCGCAAGCTGCGCGTGATCGTGGTGGGCACCGGACTGGCGGGCGGCTCGGCGGGGGCGACGCTGGCGGAACAGGGTTACCACGTGGTGCAGTTCTGCGTCCAGGATTCGCCGCGGCGGGCGCACTCGGTGGCCGCGCAGGGTGGGATCAACGCCGCGAAGAACTACCGCAACGACGGCGACTCGGTCTACCGCCTGTTCTACGACACGGTGAAGGGCGGCGACTTCCGGTCGCGCGAGTCCAATGTGTACCGGCTCGCCCAGGTGTCGGCGCAGATCATCGACCAGGCCGTCGCGCAGGGCGTGCCGTTCGCCCGCGAGTACGGCGGACTGCTCGACACGCGCTCGTTCGGCGGAGTGCAGGTGCAGCGGACGTTCTACGCGCGCGGCCAGACGGGTCAGCAGCTGCTGATCGGCGCCTACCAGGCGCTGTCGCGGCAAATCGACGCCGGGAACGTCGAGATGCACCCACGAACCGAGATGCTCGACCTGGTCGTCGTCGGCGGGCGGGCGCGCGGCATCGTCGCGCGGGACCTGGTGACCGGGGCGATCGAGACGCATCTCGCCGACGCCGTGGTGCTGGCGACCGGTGGATACGGCAACGTCTTCTACCTGTCCACCAACGCGAAAAGCTCGAATGCCACGGCGATCTGGCGGGCGCACAAGCGCGGTGCGTATTTCGCGAACCCGTGCTTCACCCAGATCCACCCCACGTGCATCCCGCGGTCGGGGGAGCACCAGTCGAAACTGACGCTGATGAGCGAGTCGCTGCGCAACGACGGCCGCATCTGGGTGCCGAAGCGGAAGGGCGACACGCGGGCACCGTCGGACATTCCCGAAGACGAGCGCGACTACTACCTCGAACGGCTCTACCCGAGCTTCGGCAACCTGGTGCCGCGCGACATCGCGTCGCGCGCCGCCAAGAACCAGTGTGATGCGGGGTACGGTGTCGGTCCGGGAGGTCTCGGGGTCTACCTCGACTTCGCCGACGCCATCGCGCGGATGGGCCGCCCGGCCGTGGAAGCCAAGTACGGCAACCTCTTCGACATGTACCAGCGCATCACGGCAGAAGACCCGTACCAAGTGCCGATGCGCATCTACCCGGCCATCCACTACACGATGGGCGGGCTGTGGGTGGACTACGACCTGCAGAGCACGATCCCCGGATTGTTCGTCATCGGCGAGGCCAACTTCTCCGACCACGGCGCCAACCGGCTCGGCGCGTCGGCGTTGATGCAGGGTCTCGCCGACGGCTACTTCGTGCTGCCGGCCACGCTCAACGACTACCTCGGCCACGGCGGCCTCGACGAGGTTGCGCCCGACGACCCCGCCGTCGCCCGGACCGAGGACAGCGTGCGAGATCGGCTCGACCGACTGTTGGCGGTCAAGGGCACCCGAAGTGTGGACTCCTTCCACTGCGAGCTCGGGTTGTTGCTGTGGGACCACTGCGGGATGTCCCGGAATCGCGAAGGGCTGCGCAAGGCGCTGGAGCGCGTTCCCGGGTTACGCGCGGAGTTCTGGCGCGACGTCCGGATCCTCGGAACCGGCGTCGAATTGAACCAGGAGCTGGAGAAGGCCGGCCGGGTGGCCGACTTCCTGGAGCTCGCCGAGCTTCTTCTGATCGACGCGCTCGCCCGCGAAGAGTCCTGCGGAGGGCACTTTCGTGAGGAATACCAGACCTCCGATGGGGAGGCGCAACGCGACGACGAGAATTTCTCGTACGTCGCGGCGTGGGAATACGGCGGATCGGTTGCCGGCCCGGTCCTGCACCGTGAAGAACTCACGTTCGACCACGTTCACCCGACTCAGCGGAGTTACAAGTGAAACTCACCGTTCGCATCTGGCGCCAGGCCGGCCCGGCGACCGAAGGCCGGCTCGTTTCCTACCCGGTCGACGACGTCAGCCCCGACATGTCCTTCCTCGAAATGCTCGACGTGCTCAATCAGGAGCTCATCGCGAACGGCGAGGAGCCGGTCGCGTTCGACCACGACTGCCGGGAAGGCATCTGCGGCTCGTGCGGCGTGGTCATCAACGGACAGGCGCACGGGCCGGAGCGCACGACGTCGTGCCAGCTGCACCTGCGCTCGTTCTCCGACGGTCAGGTCATCGACGTCGAACCGTGGCGGGCCGAAGGGTTTCCGGTCGTCAAGGATCTCGTCGTCGATCGTTCCGCGCTGGATCGGATCGTCCAGGCCGGCGGCTACGTCAGTGCGCCCACCGGCAGTGCTCCCGACGCCCACGCCACGCCCGTGCCGAAGCCGGACGCGGACCTGGCTTTCGACAACGCGACCTGCATCGGCTGCGGCGCCTGCGTGGCGGCCTGCCCGAACGGCTCGGCGACGCTCTTCACCGCGGCAAAGGTGACCCACCTGAGCCTGCTGCCGCAGGGCCAACCGGAGCGGGCGCAGCGCGTGCTCGACATGGTCGACGCGATGGACGCCGAAGGATTCGGCGGCTGCACCAACACCGGCGAGTGCGTCGCGTCGTGCCCGAAGGGCATCCCCTTCGCGAGCATCGCCACGCTCAACCGCGAATACCTGAAATCTGCCCGTTCCGGACGTCGCTGAGGTCGCCGCCGAGCCGCCGATTGTGGCGATCGGCGAAAGCCTCGTGCGGACCAGCTCATGCAGCGACCGGACATCGACCAGGCCAGCGCGCGCTACGAACAGATGTACGGGCGCATCCGCGACGCCCTCTCTACAGCGGCGTCAGTCTGCGCGAGATCCCGCCGGCGCAATGTTGGCCCCCGTCGTCGACCGAGTTCCGGTGTCTCGAGCGGAATCCGGTCGAAACGCTTCACTGGAGTCTTCGGCGTACGTCGTCGATTTCGGCGGTCCGCGACTGGACATCGGTCAGGTGGATCACGGGGAGCTCACGAGTTTCCTGCTTCAGCAGCTCGACGTCCTTGAACAGCAGTGCCTCGTCGAAGTCGGCGAAATGATCAGCGATCCAGCTCTGCCCGGAGGAGGCTCCCACGACGCGGAGGAAATCGGCATGGTCGAGTCCTGCGCGAGCGGCGACATCGGCCACTGTGGCGACTGCGAGGGCGTTGTAGGCGGACAAGGTGTTGTTCGCGAGCTTGGCGACGGCGGGCTGGCCGAAGCCGTCGAAGCGGAACACCCGCTGGGTGATGGCCTCGACGACGCGTTGCGCGCTGGGACTGAGCGGTTCGTGCGCGTGGAGGAACATCGTCAACGTTCCGTCCCGGGCGCCGGCAGCACCGCCCGAGACCGGCGCCTCCGCGATCGCGTGGGGCGAGTCGGCCAAGGCGCGGGCGTCGGCGACCGCGAGCGTGGTCAGGACGAATACGGGTCGCGCGCCGATCGGGAGCGCGTCGAGTACGGACCACAGCTGTGCCGCGAGCCGCACCGCGATGATCACGACCTCGACCTGGTCGAGGTCGGGCGTCTCGCGGAGGTCGCGGGCGACGGGCATCCCGGTCGCCGAAGCCCAGGTTGCGGCGCGTTTGCCGTCCGGGTCGACGCCCACAACTCGTTCGCCGCGTGCGGCCAGCGCCGCGCCGACGCCTGCGCCGATCGGTCCGAGTCCCACCACCACGATCATGACCGAGAGGATGGCACCCACGCGGTAAGGGCGTCGACATTCTTCCGCTCTGGGGAACCGCCGGAGCCCGCTTCGCCATGTGGGATCATCGGTGGTGGTCGTTTCGTCCAACGGGAAGGGGAGTCGTGGTCGAGACCCTCCAGTCGGTGCGCCAGGCGCTACGGATCCTCACCCTCCTGCGTCGTCACGACGACCTCACGCTGACGCAGATCGCCGATCGGCTGGGGATCGGCAAGTCCTCCACGTATCGGCTGCTCGCCACGTTGAAAACGGACCGGTACGTCGATCAGACACCGGCGCGCAGCTACCGGCTCGGACCCGCGATGAGTGCCTCGGTCGATGCGGAGTCGGCGGCGCACTGTGCCGAGGTGGCGCAGCCCCACCTCGTCGCTCTGTGCGAGGCCACGCAGGAGACCGTTCACATCGGCGTGCTCAGCGGCGGGTACACCGATTACATCGCGGCGGTCGAACCCGACCGGACTCTCAAGGTCTCGAGCCGGGTCGGCGTCTCGGTGCCTGCTCACGCCGCGGCCGCGGGCAAGGTTCTCATGGCGGCGTTGACACCGCGCGAGCGTGACCTCCTGTACCGGTCGATGGAGCTGGCGCCGCTCACCGAGCGGACGCTCGTCGCGCGGGCGGCTCTCGAGGCGGAGGTCGAGGCCGCCGGTCGACTCGGCTTCGCCCGCAACTTCGGTGAGTCGGAGGAGGGGTTGTATGCGCTGGCCATCGCGCTCCAGCGGCCTTCGGGCGGTCCGATCTGTGCGCTGACGGTCGCCGGTCCGGCTTCGCGTATCGAGGTCGGGCCGGCCGGGGAGCTGTCCGAGCGGGAGACGGCGTTGCTGGACCGGCTCCGGGAGACCGGCGCCGCGATCGAGGCGGAGCTGCGCTTCTGAACTTCCTCATAGAGGAATGACGACGGGGATTCGTTCCGTCAAGCGGGATCACGTCGTAGCGTCCGGACGCGAGAGTCCGCCGCTTGGCGCGACCTTCCTGCACTGACGCAGAAGAGGGAGTTCCCGATGCAGCCCGAACTCGACCAGGAAGACACCACGACGATCCCCCGTGCTCCCACCCGGCAGTCGCGCCGGGCCCTGACCAGCGGCGCCTTCGGCGCGACCCTCGAGTACTTCGACTTCGCCGTCTACGGGGCGATGTCGGCGACGGTGTTCCCCGCCGTCTTCTTCGAACGAACCGACCATTCCGTCGCTCTGCTGGCGTCCTTCGCGACCTTCGGCGTCGGGGTCCTCGCCCGGCCGCTGGGCGGCACGGTGTTCGGCTACCTCGGCGACCGGCTCGGACGGCGCGGGGTCCTGCTGACGACGTTCCTGCTGATGGGTCTGGCGACGACCGCGATCGGCGTGATCCCCGGCTACGCGGCGATCGGGTTCGTCGCACCGGCCCTGCTCGTGGCCATGCGCTTCCTGCAGGGCTTCGCTCTCGGCGGCGAAGCCACCGGGGTCCAGTTGGTGACGATGGAGCACGCTCCACCCGACCGGCGGGCGTTCTACGGCGCCCTGCTCGGGATGGGGTCTCCCATCAGCCAGGTCGCGGCGAACTCACTCCTCGCGATCCTCGCGGGCAGCCTCAGTGAGCAGGCGTTCCTGTCGTGGGGCTGGCGCATCCCGTTCCTGCTCAGCATCCTGCTGGTCGTCGTCGGGATCTACGTGCGGCTCAAGGTCGAGGAGACCCCGCTGTTTCGTGAGCACGTCGTGAACGAGAAGCTTCCGGGACCGTTGTCGGTCGTCCGCCACCACAGCGTCACGATTTTGCGGCTGATCCTGGGCTTCGCGCCGATCACCCTGACGTTCTACCTGGTCACGGTGTTCGGTATCAGCTACATGACGTCCCACGGCTTCACGGCGAGCGCCACGTTCACGATCCTCATGGTGGCCAACGTCGTCGCGGCCGCGGCGGCATTCGTGGGCGGCAAGCTGGCCGACCGCATCGGGCGCAGACAGGTGCTGCTGATCGGGAGCGGGGTCACGCTGCTGTCCGCCGTGCTCTTCTTCCCGGCGGTGGCCACCACCGACTTCGCCCTGGTGATGCTCGTGGTCGTCGTCGCGTCGGCCGGTGCCCAGTTCGGCAACGCCTCGCAGGCCGCGCTGTTCGCCGAAGCCTTCCCGACCCACCTGCGCTACACCGGCTCCGCACTGAGCCTGACCGGGGTGAACGTCGTGTTCGCGGCGCCGACGCCGTTCCTGTGCGCCTGGTTCGTCGGCATCGGTGGTGTCGCCGCGGTGGCGAGCTACTGGGCCGGCGTGATCGTGCTGGCCATGATCAACGTGGCGCTGTTGTCCGATGGCCGTTCCCTCGAGGGGCAGCCCCTGTCGTTCGGCAAAAATCGTTCACTCATCAAGGAGGTCTGACCGTGCTGGTCGAGCAGCGCACCTACGTCCTGCATGTGAACTACACCGTCCAGGACTACTTCGCGGCCTATGCCGAGACCGGCCTGCCCGTGCAGAAGGCCATCCTGGGCGGCTTTCTCGGGTACTTCGTGACCGAGTTCGGAACCCAGAACGAGCTCAACCACCTGTGGGCCTACCAAGATCTCGAAGACCGCCGGGTCCGCCGGGCGCGGCTCGCCGAGGTGCCCGAGTGGCAGAAGTGCTCGCAGGCGCTCCGGCCGATGATCCGATCGATGCAGAACAAGATCATGTACCCCGCTCCGTTCTCGCCGATCCGCGCACTGCCGCTTGTCGGCGACGGCTCCGCGCACACCGCGTTCACCTGGGCCCCGGACGGAGGTGACCGGTGAGCGAGCACGTGATCGTCACGGGCGCGGCGGGTGGGCTCGGTACGCAGCTCGTCGCCGACCTGGTCGAGGCCGGCTTCACCGTGACCGGCCTCGACCGCGCCCGCGGCGCGCTCGATCGGCTCGAGGCCGCCACGCCGAGCGTCACCGGGATCGCCACGGACGTCACCTCGAGCGCTGAGGTCCGCCGGGCCGTCGACGAGGCGGTGGCGGTGAACGGTGTCCCGTTCGGTCTGGTCACCTTGGCCGGGGACAACCGGCTCGAACCGCTCCACGAGATCACCGACGAGACGTGGCGATACCTCTTGGACGTGAACCTCTCGGCCACCTTTCACCTGTGTCGCGCCGTGATGCCCCTGATGCGGGACAACGGGGGCGGCCGGATCGTGACCATGAGCTCGATCGCGGGCATCCGGGGCGACTCGAACGAGTCCGCCTACTCGGCGGCCAAGGCGGGCGTCGTCGGGCTGACGAGGGCACTCGCCACCGAGTACGCACCGCACCAGGTCACGGTCAACGCGCTAGCTCCCGTCGCCGTGCTCACCGAGCGGGTGCGCGGGTACGACACGGCACACCTGCAAGCGCAGCTCGACCGGATTCCGATGGGCCGCTTCTCCGAGCCCACCGACGTCACCCGGACGATCAAGTTTCTGCTCGGGCCGGACGCGGGCTTCTTCACCGGACAGGTCTTCTCGCCCAACGGCGGCGACCACATGCCCTGAGGCGTGGGCCCGTCACCGGACGAGGCGGGCCTGCAGCTCGGCCGAGGCGGCTCGGAGCCGGCGGACCAGCTCGCGTTCCCGGGGAGCCGCGGTCGGGCTTTCCCGCTCCATGCGGAGCCGGGCGCGGGGTGCGGCGATCGTGAGCGCGAGTCGCTGCACCCCGCGCGCTCGTACTGGGACGGCCAGCGCGAGGGTGCCTTCCTCCCACTCCTCGATGTCCCGGGCGTAGCCGCTGAGTCGCACCGATCCGAGCTCTCTCGCGAGCCGGGGTTTCGTCGCGATCGTGGCGCGGGTCCGGACGTTCAGCCGGTCGCCGGGCAGCAGCCGGTCCACGGCGGCTTGAGGATGGTCAGCCAGGAGTGCTTTACCGGCCGACGAGCAGTGCGCCTCCGCCCGCATCCCGGCCCGGTTCGGGATCGCGCCGCGACCCGGGCCGCGGACCGAGTCGATGTAGAGCGCCTCATGGCCGTCGAGCATCGCGAGGTTGACGGTCTCCTCGGTCGCTCGCGCGAGCTTGATCAGCGTCTCGCGGGCGAGGCGTGCACACTCGTCGACGGCGATCTCCCGGCGCAAGCCCTGCGCGGCGTCGCCGAGGCGATACCGCCGGTCGTCGTGGTCCTGCACCACGAAGTCGCGCTCCGCCAAGGTCGACAGCAGCCGGTGCGCGGTTGAGGCGGCCACGCCCAGCCGATCGGCGAGTTCGGTGACTCCGATCGACTCCTCGTTGCCGAGGAGTTCCAGCACGGTGAGCGCGTGATCGACCGACTGCAATGTCATCGGGAGAGGATACGTCGTTCTTCCGCATGAAGGAATAGTCGTGCATCACCGTTCCGTCTGGCGAAGATTGGTAACCGAAAGTTCGACGCAAACGGAGGGTGGACGAGGCGATGACCGTGACGGGCGACTACCGCGAGACGACGGACTGGCTGCGTCTCCCCGGTGGGTCGGCCGCGGTGGGCGGCGACGCCGCGGCTGTGACGATCGGCCGGGACGAGCGGATCTACGTGTTCAACCGCGGCCCTCAGCGCATGCTGATCTTCGAACCGGACGGCACGTACGCCGGTGGCTGGGGGGACTCCGAGGACTACGTACGGCCGCACGGAGCCGCGACCTGCGCGGATGGCGACCTGCTCCTGGTGGACGTCGGAGCGCACGTGGTCGACAAGGTTGGCACGGACGGGACGCGCGTGGCGCGGCTGGGGACCGCAGGCCGTGCGGCGCCGGCGTACTCCGGCGAGCCGTTCCATCAGCCCACCGACGCCGTCGAGCACCCCCGCACCCGCGAGATCTTCGTGGCCGACGGGTACGGGAACTCGCGGATCCATCGCTACGACGCCGACGGGCGGCACATCCTGTCGTGGGGCCAACCGGGTAGCGCACCGGGCTGTCTGTCCAATCCGCACGGCCTGTGCCTGCTCGACGACGACCACTTGGCCGTCTGTGACCGGGAGAACTACCGGATCCAGATCTTCGATTTCGCCGGCGACCTGGTCGACAGCTGGCATTGGCACCACCCGTGCGCGATCCGTCGTGGCGGTGACCGGCTGTTCGTCGCCGAGCTGGGTCCACCGGCCTACCTGCACGGGGCCATCCCGGACATGGGGTGTTGCGTCACCGTCGCGGATCTCGACGGGACGGTGATCGACCGCATCGGGGATCGGCACCCCGGGCTGGCGGTGGGCCAGTTCTTCAGCCCCCACGGAATCGCCGTGACGACGGACGGGGTGCTCTACGTCGCGGAGGTGAACTCCACCTACCTTTCGGTCCTCGGCCGGCCGGTGGCGAGCCGCGAGAATGTGCGCTGCCTCAGCCGCTGGAGCCCCTGCGCCGCCGAGCTCGAGATGGTGCCGGCTGTAGGGACGACACGATGAAGATCTTGGCCGCAGTGCCGATGACGGAGTTCGGTGCCGACACGGCGGCGGTGGTGGAGTGGGCAACCGGAGTCGAGCGGGAGGAATATGACTCAATCGTCGTGTACGACCACGTTGTGGGGGCGCAGCACCGCGACCGGGTTCCGCCGATCACGCGGGATTACGACGAGGCGACGCCGTTTCGTGAACCCCTGGTGCTCCTGGGTTATCTCGCCGCGCTGACCCGCACGGTGGAGCTGATGACCGGGGTCCTCATCCTGCCGCAGCGCCAGACCGCGCTCGTCGCGAAGCAGACCGCCGAAGTCTCACTGCTGAGCCGCGGCCGACTCACGCTGGGGCTGGGCATCGGCTGGAACGTCGTCGAATACGACACACTCGGCGTGCCCCTCACCCAGCGCGGGAAACGCTTCGACGAGCAGATCGGCCTCTTGAAAGCGTTGTGGTCCAACGACCTTGTGAGTTTCGACGGGCGCTACCACCACTTCGAACGAGTCGCGTTGTGCCCGCGACCGGAGAAACCGATCCCGCTCGTCTTCGGCGGAGGCTCGGCCGCGGCGGTCCGCCGCGCGGTGCGGTTCGGCGACGGATTTCTGTTCGCCACACCGTCGGCCGAGGCGCTCGATCTTCACGGGACCCTCGTCGAGCACCTGATCGCGGCCGGCCGCGCACCGGAGGAATTCCGCGTGGTGGTGCAGGTCCACGCCCGCCGTGGCGAGGAGGATCTCAAGCGGAGCCTCGATCACTGGCGGGACAAAGGGATCGACGGCGTCATCGTCTCGACCATGCGCAACCGAATGCTCGGTGCGATTGAGGGGGAGTACCGCGGTGCCGGCGAGCACCTGGACCTCCTCGGCCGGACGCGCGAAATCATCCAGGAGGTGTTGGGTGGATAGGACCGAGCGCACCGACGCAGTTGCCGGCGCACCCAGCAAGTGGAATCCCGACGGAATGCCGGTGGCGGTGATCGTCGGCGCGACGTCGAAGTGGCGGGCCGACGGCCCGAACACCGTTCTCGCGCACGGCCGCAGCATTTCGGCCGACGAAGCACCTGCGGACTCCCGGTGGGGCCTCGGAGGCGCACTCGCGATGCGGTTCGCCCGAGAGGGATATCTCGTGGTCCTCACCACCCGGACCGCGTCCAATGCGGACCCGCTGGTCGAGGTCATCCGAAGCCGTGGTGGCCGGTGTGCGGTGGTGGAACTCGACCTCGGCGACCCGGCGTCGATCGGCCGCGCCTTCGCCGAAATCCGGGCGGCTGCGGGAAATCCTGAGCTGCTGATCTACAACGCCGGCTACATGGCGGGCCGCGCACTCCCGCCGGAGCAGGAACTGTTGGAGCACTTTCCGACTGAGCTGTTCGAGGTCGCCGTCGACGTCGCGTGCCGTGGTCCGTTCCTGATCGCCCGCGAGGTGCTGCCTGCCATGCGCAAGCTCGGTCGCGGGTCGATCTTCTTCACCAACAACCAGTTCTCCCTGCGTGGCCGCAAACGGCGTACGGGGGAGTCGCTGTACTACCCCCGAACAATGATGCGGGCGCTCGCGCAGGCCCTCGCCGAGGAGTACGCCGAATACGGGGTGCACGTCGCCACCGTGGTGGTGGACGGCGTGATCGACTCTCCGGGCACGCGTGCGCTGCCGCAGCACGAAGACCGGCCGAACGCGTTGATTGATCCGCAGCGCATCGCGGAGGCATTCCACTATCTCCACCACCAGCATCCGAGCTGCTGGACACACGAGCTACAGGTGGCCGCCTCGAACGCCCCGGTGGCAGACCTCAACGACTGACTCCTATCCGTCCCAACCAACCCTCATCCGAACAGGAGGCTCCCATGTCCGTAACCGAACGTCCCACCAGCCACTTCACCGTGTCCGTGTCCCACCCCGAACCAGACTCCTTCCAGCCGACCGGGCTCCGGTCGTTCTTCGAGTATCGAGACCTGGGGATTCGCGAGGCGACCAAGGGCGAGTTCAATGCCCAGGTCGTGCGTGCGCTCCCCGGCGAAAAGGGATCGACGGGTTGGCATTACCACCCGCTGACCTTTCAGCTCGTCTACTGCCTGCGGGGTTGGGAAGACATTGCATTCGAGGACGGCCGCCTGGTTCGCCTCGAGGCGGGCACCTGCGTCAACATCCCTCCGGGCGTCGGGCACAACGAGATCGGATACTCGGACGACCTCGAAGCGTTGGTGATCTTCGCGCCGGAATCCTTCGAGACCGTCTCGATCCCCGAGCCCGCAACCGCTCCGTGAGTTTCAGGACTCGTGAGTGGCCAGACCGGCTAGAACCGGTCTGGCCACTCACGAGTCCGGTTCGTCAAGCGTCAGCCGTGGCGGAGGGCTGCGGTGATGAATCGGCGTAGGTGTTCTCGTTTGCCCGATGCGGTCTCGGGGCCGGCGATGTTGGTGATGCGGGCGTCGAACGCGCTTTGCGTGAGGGCGCCGACGGCGAAGAGGTAGGCCCACGCATGGTAGCTCTCGGGGCGGTCCGGGAAGATCTGGTTCAGTTTCGCCACGAACTCGCGGGCCATCGGGTCGAACAGGCCGGAGATGATCTTGCGGTCCTGGCTGGACGGGTCGGCCGCCTCGCGCAGCACCAGCCGGGCGAACCAGACGTCGTCGGGGTCTTCGTGCAGGTCGAGGACCGGGTCGATGAACGCCGACACCAGACGGTCCAGCGCGTCGGGCGCCGCGGTGTCTCGCACGTCGGCGAGGCGTGCGAGCCGGGCGTCGTTCACGTACTGGCGGGCGTCGAAGATCGCCTGGTAGAGCCCTTCCTTGGTGGTGAAGTGGTAGACGACGAGGGAGAGGCCGACGCCGGCCGCGTCGGCCACCTCGCGCATGGTCGCGCCGTCGAAACCCTTGCGCGCGAACACGATTTCCGCGGCGGCACGGACCTGGTCGGCCTTGCTTGCGGGCGGCTTGCGGGTGGCGCTCACGGTTCCTCCTCGCCGGTGCGGTCCGCCCAGCCTAGCCACGCTCAGGGGGCGCCGAGGCGCAACCGGGCGGTGGTTTCCTCGACGCCGGCGACGGTGAGGTCGAGGGCCCGCGCGAGCGTGACCGTGCGTTCCACCAGCGGGAGGCTGCCCTGGCTGAGCTCACCCTTGCGCAGGTACAGCGTGTCCTCCAGTCCGGCGCGGGCATTGCCGCCGAGAGCGAGGGCCATCGCGGTCAGTTCCAGGTTGCGGCGGCCGATCGCGATGACCTGCCAGACCGCGCTCTCGGGGAGGCGGCGCACCATGGTGAGCAGGTTTTCCGGGGTCGCGGCCATGCCGCCTGCGACGCCGAGCACGAGGGAGAACTGCAGGGGGTCGCTGTCGAGGAGACCCTCGTCGCGCAGGCGCAGGCACGCGTCGAGGTGGCCGGTGTCGTAGACCTCCAGCTCCGGTTTGACGCCGAGATCCGCCATCCGCGCGGCCAGCCGCCGGACATCGGCAGGTGGGTTGCGGAACTCGCCGGCGCCGAAACTCATGCTGCACGGGTTGAGGGTGGCCATCCGCGGCCGGAGTTCCACGAGCGCGGCCCGGTCTTCGAACGGGACGTCCAGGCCGACACCGGTGGAGAGCTGGATCAGGATCGGGCAGCGCTCGGCGACCAGGTCCATCGTGCGGCGCGCGACGTCGAGGTCGGCGGTGGGCCGGTGGTCGGTGTCGCGCAGGTGGATGTGCGCGACGGACGCGCCGGCCGCGTACGCCTGCGCGACTGCGTCGGCGATCTCCTCGGGCTGGGTGGGCAGATGCGGGTTGTCGGCTTTGGTGGCGATGGGGCCGGTGGGGGCGACGGTGATCACGACACTCATGGGCGATTCTCCGGGATGATCGGCACGAGCAGGGTGGCCGGGAGGTCGGGTGAGGTTTCGAGGGTGGTGCGCCCGGCGAAGACCTCGGTGGGGCGGTCGGCGGGGTCGGTGTGCCACCAGCAACCGGAGCCGGTCATGGCTCGCTGGTAGATCATCGGGTGTGGTTCGCCGAGGCCGTTGTCGTAGTCGCGGCCGAGGATCGTCAGGCCGAGCCGGTACCCGGCGGGCGCGACGACGCAGGTCGGCCAGATCTCGACGTCGGCGTGGTAGGCCTCGCCGGGGGACAGGGGCTGGAGTTCGTCGTGGGTGTGCCACGGCTGGTACGGCTTGCTGCGGGCCGGGTCGAGCTTGCGGTGCGAAGCACGCAGCCAGCCCTGCGAGAGCGGCGCCCGCGGTTCGACCGCGGCGGTGAAGAGCACTTCGTCGCCGTCCGGGCCGAACAGGCGCAGCACGACGAACAAGTCGGCGTCCACTGTGGATGAACGCAGGGTGAGCCGGGTCGCCGACGGGCCGGTGATTTCCGTGTCCTCGGCGAACGGTTCGGCCAGCAGCGTGACCCCCTCGCCGAGTGCGTCGAACTCGACGGCGGACGATGCGGCGGGTGGTTCGGTGGTGAGCGCGCCGCCGGCGAAGTCGAGGTAGTAGGTGGTCCAGTTCGTCCTCGCGAGGGGCCATTCCTGCTCGGATCGGGTGATGAGCTCCCCGTGGACGTCGCGGATCCGCAGCTGGACCGGGGGTTGCTCGTCCCAGCCGTTATCGGCGCCGAGCAGGAAGTGGTCGAAGAACCGCTTCTGCAGATCGCGGCCGTAGGCGGTGTAGAACTCCGTCCAGTGCTCGAGGCCGTGGACTTCGAGCCATTTGCGCGCCGAGCCGGCGTTGGTGAAACCGGTGAAGTTGCCGCGGGAGTGCAGCCCCTGTCCGCCCCAGTTGGCCGCGGACAGCACGGGAACCTCGATCGCGCCGAGGTCGGGCCGGCGCTGGGCGTAGAAGTCGTCGTCGAGGGGGTGGGCCAGGATCGCGGCCCGGATGTCGGTGCGGTTGCCGGCTCGGGTGTCTTCGTCGAGGGTTTCGTGGCCGGCGATGGACTGGCCGGTGTTGGGGTTCGTGCGGCCCTTCTCGCCGAGTCCGTATTGGACGTTCATGACCTGGAACGGGTACCAGGTGGCCAAGAACTCGGAAACGATCCCGCCGTGGTGCGTCGCATCGCGGTACAGGTCGGAGGCGCCTTCGAAGGGGCAGATCGCGGCCAGGTGCGGCGGGCGCTTCGCGGCGACCTGCCACTGGTTCATCGCGTAGTAGGACACGCCGTTGAGACCGATCTTGCCGTTGCTCCACGGCTGTGCGGCGGCCCACTCGATGGCTTCGTAGTAGTCGCGGGTTTCCCGCGGGGAGAACGGGTCGAGGTAGCCCGGCGACCACCCGGCGCCGCGGGAGTCGACCCGGATGCAGACGTAGCCGTGCGGCACCCAGCGTTCGGGGTCGACGACCTCCCAGGCCTGGTACTTGTTCGTCGAACCCTCGGTGACGTCGGGATGGTCGGCGGCGAGCTTGGTCCATTGGGCGGGGAAGCCTTCGGCGAAGTGCAGGCCTTTGCCGTAGGGGCCGTAGGTCATCAGGACCGGATGCTCGGCGGTGTCGTCGGGGCGGAAGACGTCGGCGCGCAGGACGGTGCCGTCGTCGACCGGGATGGGGACGTTCCACTCGATCCGCATGCCGTCGGCGAACTCGGTGCGGTAGGGGTCCATCGGTTCCTCACTTCGTCGTGGGAAGGCGGTCAGTTGTCGAGGATGGCGACGGCGCGGGTCCAGCCCGCCGAGGCCGCGTGGATCTTCACCGGGAAGCAGGAGATCGAGAACCCGGTGGCAGGAAGGGTATCGAGATTGGCGAGCTTTTCGAGGTGGCAGTAGCCGATTTCGCGGCCCGCGCGGTGGCCTTCCCAGATGATCGCTGGATCGCGTTCGGTGGCATAGCGGGCGGCGGTGTGCACGAACGGTGCGTCCCAGCTCCAGGCGTCGGTGCCGGTGAGCCGGATGCCTTGCTCCAGCAGGAAGAGCGTGGCGTCGCGGCCCATCCCGCATCCGGAGGAGACGTAGTCGTCTTCGCCGTAGCGGGCGCCGGCGGCGGTGTTGACGACGACGATCTCCAGTGGCGACAGGGTGTGCCCGATCCGGTGCAGTTCGGCCCGGACGTCTTCGCGGGTGACGACGTAGCCGTCGGGGAAGTGGCGGAAGTCGAGTTTCACGGCCGGCTGCAGGCACCACTCGAGCGGGACTTCGTCGATGGTGATCGCCCGCGCGCCACCGTCCATCGTGGACGCGTAGTGGTAGGGCGCGTCGAGGTGCGTGCCGTTGTGGGTGGTCATCCGGACGCGCTCGATCGCCCAGCCTTCGCCGTCGGGCAAGTCCGCTCGGGTGGCGCCGGGGAAGAAGGCCAGGACGTCTTCAGCGGTGCGCTGATGGTCGTAATACTCGATCTCCGGGAGGTGGCCGGCCGGGTCGGACGCGATCCCGGCGCGCAAGGACACCGAGATGTCCACGAGCTGTCTCATCGAAACTCCTCGTTCGTGTTGCCCGACACTTGACTGTACGTACGTACAGTGTCGTTGGCAAGCCGCCGCATGAGCGGAGTAAGCGCCGCTGTGAGCACGTTCCCGATGGCCGACCCGGGGGTGGCTCGCGCCGCAAGCTCCGGAGGGTGGACCGGCAGCCCACCCTCGGGGCATTCCACGTTCGGGCCCGACCGCCGAACCGGACCCAGGGACGTTGGTCCTCGCGCTGACGACGCTCGCCCCTGCCCGGCAGGCCGGCGTTGGCCGCACGCTGTGTCAGCAATCAGGACACGGGTGCGACGACGAGCCGGGACGGCGACGATGACGACTCACCAGGAGACGCCGGGCGCGAGACCGGCCGAGGCGCCGACGACCGGGCAGCGTTCGCTGATGCTCGGCGTTGCCACGGCCGGGTTCGCGGTGAACTTCTGGGCGTGGGCGCTGCTCAGCCCTCTTGGGCCGCTGTTCAAGGACGACCTCCGGCTGACCGCGTTCCAGCAGGGGCTGCTGGTCGCGGTCCCGGTCGTGGTCGGGTCGCTCGGGCGGATCCCGGTGGGGGCGTTGACGGACCGATTCGGCGGTCGCGTGATGTTCCCGGTCGTGTCCGCCGTGACGATCGTGCCGGTTCTGTTCCTCGGCCTGGCGGGGCACGCGTCGCTGGCGGCGCTGCTGATCGGTGGCTTCTTTCTAGGCGTGGGCGGTACCGCGTTCGCCGTTGGTGTGCCGTTCGTGAACGCCTGGTTCCCGCCGGCCCGCCGGGGCCTGGCGATCGGCGTTTTCGGCGCGGGCATGGGCGGCACCGCCATCAGTGCGCTGACCACGGTCAACCTGGTCGACGGCTGGGGGATCGCGGCACCGTTCGTGGTGACCGCGGTGGTGCTGGCGGTCTACGCCGTCGTCGCCGGAATCGTGTTGCGCGAAGCACCGGGACGGGCAGTGCCGGCCGAGTCGCTGTCGCGGCGGCTGCCGAGCGTGGCCCGGTTGCCGATCACCTGGCAGGCGTCCGCGCTGTATGCCGTCGCGTTCGGCGGGTTCGTCGCGTTTTCCGTCTACCTCCCGGCGTATCTGCAGGCCGCTTACGGGCTGACGCAGGCCGACGCGGCGAACCGGATGGCCGGGTTCGTGCTCCTCGCCGTGGTCATGCGTCCGGTCGGGGGATGGCTGTCCGACCGGTTCGGTCCAGTGGGCGTCCTCGCGGCGTGCCTGGCGGCGGTGACCGCCGGCGCGGCGGCTCAGGCCTTCACCCCGATGTTGCTGCCTTGGGGCACCATCGCGTTCCTCGTGATGGCGGCGGCGCTCGGGGCCGGGAGTGGCGCGGTGTTCGCGCTCGTTGCGTTGCTCGCCTCGCCCGCGCGGGTCGGTTCGGTGACCGGCGTGGTCGGCGCGGCGGGCGGCCTCGGCGGGTTCGTCCCGCCTCTGGTGATGGGCGCGCTCTACGGCGCGTTCGGTTCCTACGCGCTCGGGCTGGCCGCGCTGGGTGTGGTTGCGTTGGCGGCGTTGGCGTTCACCTCGACCGTGGTGCGCCGTGCGCTTCGCTGAGTGACTTGTCTCGTCGAGCGCGTTACCTTCGGGATGTCGCTCTGCCGATCGAGGGATTGCCGGGAGGAACTGCCGTGGGCACGACAACCGAACTGCCGGCGCGAGACGCGGGTCAGGTGAGCGCACCCGCCGGTTCATCACCCGCGCTGTCTTGCCAAGGACGGGAGCACGCGCGATGACCGGGCACGCGACGGTTTCTTCACTCGACGACGCGGCACTCGAACTGCTGACCGAAGCCCGCGCGCACGGATCGCGGCGGGCCGCCCGGACGCTGGTGTCCGGGACGTCCCAGCGGGCCACGCTGATCGCGCTGGCCGAGGGTGCCGAGCTCGCGGAGCACGACTCGCCGTCGGCGGCGACCCTGCAAGTTGTGTCCGGGACCGTGCGGTTGCATACGCAGGATGCGGAGTGGATTCTCGATCGAGGGCAGCTGGCGGTGATCCCGCCTGAGCGCCACGGACTGACCGCGGTCGGCGAGGCCGTGGTTCTGCTGACCGTCGCGCTGCGGTAGCCGCTCGGTCGTTGCGGCGGTGCTCGATTTCGGTCCGGCGACCGGCTGCCGCGAAGAACAAGCGGGACGCTGACCATGAGCGGTCCGATCCGATTGCCGCACAGAGCGCCGAATCCGTTGACAGCACGGCGAATGACGCGTGGGCCACGATCTCGGGCACGGAACTACGGCGGATGTCGTAGTCCTGCAGCGGCCGCCCGCGGTGGGCGGGTACGGCGCCGCGGCAGTGCTCAGCGGCCGGGCAAGGGCTGTGCGGTCCAGTAGCCGTGGAGCCGATCGGCCAGCGTGGCGCGGTCGCCTCCGAAATCAGGGGGGAGAGAAAGCGCGACGCGACGGGTGCGGGCGCGGACGTTTCTGAGGAATTCCCGTAGCCGCCCGGGTGGCGGTGCGAGTTCGTCACCGAGGTAGGCCACGACGAGCAGGTCCTCACCGGAGTGGGTTTCGATCATGAACGACCAGCCGTGGTGCTCATCCCAGACGAGTGCGGTGTCGCGTCCCGGATGGGCGGCGATGTGCCCGTCGAGCGCGATGTAGGCCGAGATCGGCGAATCGAAGTCGAGGGTGCAGGATTCCGGCCCGACGCCGGCCGCGGCACTCACCGCTGCGAGATAACCGCTGAGTCCGCAGAGGAGGCGGTACTCGTCCTCGGTGTTCATCAGTTGTGTACTCATCCACTCCCATTCCTGTCGAACGACCCGAACCCGCGGCGTCCGCCCGTCCCCACGAGGACGTCCGCCATTCCGCAAGGCGGCGGCCGGGCCCCCGACTCCACCCGGCCGCGCACTCACCACAGTGAGCCGCGGGTGGAGGACCGGAAAGGGCCTAAAGTCCTCAACCCGGCCCCGACGATCGTGACGCCGATTCCAGTGGGTTCGGGTTCGAGTAAGGGCTTTCCGGATGACGGCTTGCGCGAGGTCTCCGAGGCGAACGCGGAGCCGTTCGAAAGCGACATCGAAGAGGGCATGCTGTCGGCGTGGGCGAAAGTACCCGCGGGCGCGAGTGAACGCAAAATCCCGGAACCGATTGGTCGAGAGGAGCCGAGATGAAGGGGCACATGCAGGCCTGGCGTGTTCGCACGCCCGGCCCGGTCGCCGGCGGGCCGCTGGTGTGCGAGCGGGTGGCCGTTCCGGAACCGGGTGAGGGTGAGCTGCTGGTGCGGGTGAGGGTGTGCGGGGTGTGCCGGACCGATCTGCACGTGACGGAAGGGGACCTGCCCGTGCACCGCCCGGGAGTGGTGCCAGGGCACGAGGTCGTCGGCGAGGTCGTGGAGCCGGCGGGCGGGTTCCGCGCCGGGGACCGCGTCGGGATCGCGTGGCTGCGCGGGACGTGCGGAACCTGCCGGTACTGCCGCTCGGGCCGGGAGAACCTGTGCCCGGATTCGGTGTACACCGGCTGGGACGCCGACGGCGGTTATGCCGAGTACGCCGTGGTTCCCGCCGCCTACGCCCACCGGCTGCCCACGGGGTACCCGGATGAGGAGTTGGCTCCGCTGTTGTGCGCGGGGGTGATCGGCTACCGGGCGTTGCAGCGGGCCGAGGTGCCTGCCGGCGGACGGCTCGGCATCTACGGATTCGGCGGAAGCGCGCACCTGGCGGCCCAGGTGGCGCTCGCGCGTGGTGCGGTGGTGCACGTGCTGACCCGGAGCGCCGAAGCGCGTGAGCTGGCACTCGAACTGGGTGCCGCTTCGGCGGGCGACGCGACGGACGAACCGCCAGAACCACTGGACTCGGCGATCCTGTTCGCCCCCGCCGGGGAACTGGTGCCGGTGGCGCTGGCCGCGCTCGACAGCGGCGGCACGCTGGCGGTGGCCGGGATCCACCTTTCGGACGTCCCGGTGCTCGATTACCAACGCCACCTGTTCCGGGAACGGCAGCTGCGCAGCGTCACCGCGAACACCAGGTCGGACGCGCGTGAGTTTCTCGATTTCGCCCAGGCACACCGGCTCCACGTCCGCACGGTGCCGTATCCGCTGTCCGCGGCGGCGCGGGCGCTCGCGGATCTGGCCGGGGACCGGATTACCGGCGCCGCCGTGCTCCGCGCTTGACGATTCGGTCCGCTGTCGACGGTTTTCGTTGTCCGAGGGCTGCCCGTCGCGGGTGAGCCGGGCGAACGGCTGGGGTCGTTGTGTCGCTTCATCTCGCCGTGCCGGCGGTGCGCGTGGGCCGTAGCCCGAGCGCGGCGAGTTCGAGGGCGCGGGCGAGGTCGCCCGGCGCGGCGACGCCGACAAGGACGCCTCGGTCGACGACGAGGACCAGGTCCTGTCCCGGGCGCAGCCGGGCGTGGCCGAGGATCTGGGTGAGCGGGGTCTCCGAGGTGCCGAGGAGACACGCGGGAGGCTTGGTGCAGATGTCTTCCAGCCGCGTCGAAGTCCGCGCGTTCGGCGGGATCCGCGTCAGCCGGGCGAGACTGAGAACGCCGACGGGGGTGCCGTCGAACGACACCACGGGAAAAGTGCGGAAGCGCGCGTGCGCGGCCTGGTCCAGGAACCCCTGCACGGTGTACCAGCCGGGGGCGGTCGCCGGCTCGGTGCTCATCACGTCGCCGAGCCGGAGCTGGGAAAGCACCTGGCGCACCGGCGCCGCCGACTGTTCGGCGCGGGCGGCGACGGCGAGGAACCAGCCGATGCCGATCAGCCAGAACCCGGTGAGCGACGCCTGGGTCACAAGCGCCCAGGCACCGAGCGCGACGACGGCGGCGGCGAGCAGCTGGCCGCCGGCGCCGGCGATCCGCCGGGCCCGGTCCCGGTCGCCGGTGAGGCGCCACGCGACGGCTTCGAGGATGCGGCCGCCGTCGAGC
>DASZNR010000161.1:0-4078 GCA_035551175.1 Amycolatopsis sp.
CCTGCCGACCTCCCAGCCGACGAGTTACCAGACGGGGCCCGGGTCGGGCACGGGGCCGGGAGACGGCACGTCGGTCGCGGGATGGACGCCGCCGGATCCCAGCCGGATCACCGGACCGGGTTCGGGCTGGGTTCCCTCGCCCTCGATCCCGGGCGGCGGCGGGAACAGCGGCGGGAACTCGTGGTCGCCGGGACTGGCTGGCGGGTTCGGGCCGACCGGCGGGTTCTCCGATAGCGGCGGCGCAGCAGAGTCCGGCGGCGCCGGTGGTCGCGGCGGAAGCGCCGCGGGGCGGCTGGGCACCGGATCAGGTACCGGTGGTGCGGCCGAGGGCACGGCGGGACGCGGCCCGTCCGCGGCTGGCACCGGGACGCGGGGCGCGGCCGGGGCCAAGGGGTCGGCGGGCATGGGCGGCATGGGTGCCGGAGGCGGCAAGGGCAAGGGCGAGGAGGACAAGGAGCACCAGCGCCGCTACGGGCTGGAGGACGATTCCGCGTTCGACATCACCGATGACGAGGACGGACGGTTGCGCGACCCGCGCACCGGGCTCCCGCCCACGCCCCCGACCATCGGCGGCTGAGACACCACGATGACGATCCTCGACAGACCGGTGCGCATCCCGCGACCGGCGTTCTTCATCGCGTGGAACCATCTCGGCGGGGGCACGCTCCCCGCCGTGATCGATCCGGACACCACCTACACGACCACGGACTTCGCCCGCGAACTGGAGCAGCGCACGCTATCCCGGTTCGAGGCATTACGGCTGGCCACACCGGACGGGCGGCTGACCTCATCGTTCCGGGCCACGCTGGAACTGCTCGCAGCACCGGAAAAGGAGCTGTACTCCTGGACCGCCTTCGTCCGCCGCCCCGACGACAACGGCGCGGTGTTCGTCGCTTCCGCAGGCACGAGCGCCGTCCGGCTGATCACTGACCACCGCTCCATCCAGCTCGACCCGATCCCGGTGCGCGAACTGGCGGCGAGCCTGGCCGGCACCCTGCCTGACTACGCGCCGGCCAGGATCAGCCGCCTGCGGGTGCCGAGGTCCTACCTCGACGGCCGCGACGCTGACCCGCTCTCGGAAGACTCCGGGCACGCCGACCAGATCCGCCACCTCACCCGGGCCGAACGCGCAGGCGTGCACAAGCTCTACGCCGCCACACGCAAGGGCAGCGACCGCATCCGCAGCACCCCGCTCACCGTCTACGACCTCACCCGAACCGGCCGCGTCCTCGCCTTCACCAGCACCGACGGCAACGGCGGCCAAGAAGCCGTCATGTGCCCCGGCGACCGCACCAACCTCACCGACGCACTCAACCTCACCCTCACCGGTCTGACCTGACAACCACCAACAGGAGCCAACCTCGGCTTTGGGCCTAGTCTCATTCGCCCTGGTTCACCCCCCCCGTCCCCCGACCGGCGGGCGGGGCGCTGACCTGCACCTCCGCAATCCGGGGCCCCCAGTGAACACCCACGAGCAGACTTGGAAAGCGTGTTGGGTTCACGCCCTCGCAGGTTCGAATCCTGTATCCTCCGCTGCAACACCACGAAGGTCCCGGCCGCGATGCGGCCGGGACCTTCGTCGTTTACCGGATGCGAGCGATCACCAAAGCCGCGCCGGCGGTCAGCGCCGCGCACACCGCCGCCGCCACTTGGGTTTCCGTGCTGAAGGCCGCGAAAGCCGCCTCGCGCAGTGTGTCGCCGGGCGGGAGCTTTTCCGCGGCCTCCAAGGTTTTCCCGGAATCGGACGGCATCGCCGCGCGGTAGACGGCCGCGCCGATGCTTCCCAGCAGGGCGATTCCCATCGCGCCGCCGAACTCCGCTGACGTCTCCGCCATCGCCGACGCCATTCCGGCTCGCTCCGGGGGCGCGGCGGACAGGATCACGTCCGTCACCACCGCCGCGACTCCGGCGATGCCGAGCGACACCACGGTGAGCGCCGCGATGAAGTACCCGATTCCGGGCGGCGGCAGCGTCAGCAGTCCGAATCCCGCCGCGGCCACGAGCAGGCCGATCGTCATCACCCGTGGTTTGCCGATGCGGGCGGCCAGCGTGGCGGCCACCCCGATCCCCACCGGCATCACGGCGAAGGTCGGCAGCGACCACAGCGCCGACTCCAGCGGGCTCATCCCCCGCACGACCTGGAGGTACTGCCAGGTGAACAGGTTGAAGCCGACCAGCGCGAAAGTCGCCAGCAGATCGATCAGCAACGGCACCGCGAACGCCCGCGACCGCACCAGCGCGAGATCGATCAGCGGACGCGCGGCGGTGCGCTGGCGGCGTACGAAAGCCACGCCGACAGCGAGACCGGCGACGCAGCTGGCGATCGACAGCCAGTCGAAACCGTGAGCGGCGATTTGCTTGACGCCGTAGACGATTCCGAGCACGGAAACGATCGACAGCACCGCGCCGAGCAGGTCGAACCGACCCGCCGCGGGCATCCGGTGTTCCGGCAGCAGCAGCGGACCGAGTGCCAGCAGGAGAACCATCACCGGCACGTTGATCAGGAACACCGAACCCCAGTGGAAGTGCTGGAGCAGCAGGCCGCCGATGATCGGGCCCAGTACGGCGCCGCCCGCGAACCCTGCCGTCCAGAGGCCGACGGCGGTCGCGCGCTGCCGGGCGTCGTGGAACATGCCGCGGATCAACGCGAGTGTGGACGGCGCGAGCGTCGCACCGGCGATGCCGAGCAGCATCCGAGCGACGATGAGTGTGGTCGGTGTGGTGGCGACGGCGGCGAGTACTGACGCGCCGCCGAACGCGGCCGCTCCGGCGAGCAGCAACCGGCGGCGGCCGATCCGGTCGCCGAGCGTGCCCATCGTGATGAGCAGGCCGGCCAGCAGGAAGCCGTACGAGTCCATGATCCACAGCAGCTGCGAACCGCTCGGCTCCAGATCGGCGGTCAACGACGGCATGGCCACGAACATCACTGACATGTCCATCGACGCCAGCACGCACGGCAGCAGCAGGACGGCCAGTCCGGCCCATTCCCGTGGACCGGCTTTCGCGGGGGTGGTTTCTTCGAGCATGCGTACAAAGTACGCATGCTCGCCGTCGCGCTTCAAAGTCTTTTATCCAGCACCTTTACCGCGCGCCTGACCGGCGGGTTAGACTTTCCGCACGGCCGGTTGGCGTGTGACGAAAAGAGGTGTCTCGAGTGAAGTGCGGGTCCTGCGGAAAGCCGCTCGCCGCTCCGGACCGGGGCCGCCCGCGGCAGTACTGCTCAAGGGCCTGCCAGGCGAAGGCGTATCGGGCGCGCAAGGCGGAGTCCGAGGAGAACCGCGGCCACCTGACCGTCGACCGGATCGTCCGGGCGGGGATCGCGGTCGCGGACGCCGAGGGGCTCGAAGCATTGTCGATGCGCCGGGTGGCGGCCGAACTCGGTGCCGGAACCATGGCGCTTTACCGACATGTCGCGGCTAAAGACGACCTCGTGGCGTTGATGGTCGAAGCGGCGCTCACCGAGATCCCGCTGCCGGAAACCCCGCCGCGCGACTGGCGCGACGGACTCGAACGCGCCGCCTTCCGCGACTGGGACCTCTACCACCGGCACCCGTGGATCCTGGCGAAAGTGCTGGTGACGACCCGAACCCACGACAGCCCCGCCCTTTCCGCGGGCAGCGAGCACGCGTTCGCCTCCTTCGACGGTCTCGACCTCGACCCAGCTGACGCGTTCCGGTACATGTTCCTGTTCGCCTCGTACGTGCAAGGCGTGGCGCTCACCTACGTCAGCGACGTGGAGGCCGAACGCCGCGGTGCACCGGCGCACCACCCGAGCTTCGCCGCCTACCCGCGGCTCGGCAGCGCGATGCGATCCATGGCCGAGCCGTGGGACCTGGACGAACTGTTCGCGTCCGGGCTTTCCGGCGTCCTGGACGGGATCGCGGCCGATCTGGCGCGCCAGGGAATCCTCTGACGGCACACCGTCCCACCCCTCGGACGCTGGCAGACTTCGTTCATGGACCACAGCGCCGCGCAAGAGTTCGCCGACCACTGGGCAAAGGCTTGGAACGCCCATGATCTCGACGCCCTGATGACCCACTTCGCCGAGGACGTGACCTTCCGGTCCCCGGTCGCGGTC
>DASZNR010000162.1:0-15000 GCA_035551175.1 Amycolatopsis sp.
CCCCCCCCCCCCCGCCACTCACGAGTCCTTCGCCGCCGACCACCGTCCTTTGCGGACGCCGGGCCGCGTGTCACCCGTCGGCTGAGGGTCGAAAGCGGGCGCCGTGGGCCGGAACACCTCCGTTCCCGGAGGAGTTGTCGAGAACATGACTGAACTCGTGGATCGCACGATCGCCGCCCTGCGCGCCGAGATCGACACGCTCGTCGCGCTCGTCAAGGAACTCGCCGACGACCAGCTCGGCACGACCAGCGGCGCCGCCGAATGGACCGTCGCGCAGGCGCTCTCGCACCTGGGCAGCGGCGCGGAAATCGGTCGCGCGCCGGTCGCGCGGGCGGCCGGGGAAACCGTCGCGCAGGAAGACAACCAGGCTGTCTGGGCCCGGTGGGACGCGGCCACGCCACGGGCGCAGGCCGACGGGTTCCTCGAGCACAATGCCCGATGGCTCGAGACTGTCGAGGCACTGAGCGCGCAGCAGCGGTCGACGCTCACCGTCGACCTCGGGTTCCTGCCCGAGCCGGTGCCGCTGGTCACCGCGCTCGGCATGCGCCTCAACGAGGTGGCGAACCACTCGTGGGACGTGCGGGTCGCCTTCGACGACACCGCCGAAGTGGCCGACGACTCGTCGGCGACGCTGCTCGAGCTCTACCGCGGTCCGCTCGAATTCATGCTGGGGTTCCTGGCAAAGCCGGCCGAGCTCGCCGCGCCGGCTTCGGTGGCCGTACCCGGCGCCGGGCTCGTGATCGGCGACGCGGTCACCGTCGCCGACGTACCCAGCGCGCCCGACGCCACCTTCCACGGCTCGGCGGGAGCCGTCATCCGGCTCGTCAACGGTCGGCTGAAGGCGCCGTATGAGGCCGGGGTGACCGTGGACGGCTCCGTCACCCTCGACGACCTGCGACGCGTCTTCCCCGGGTTCTGACCCGCTTTCCGCGCAGGTTCCGGCACCGGTTTCCCGCAGGAGCGCAAGGGAGGCGGACGAGCTTCCCCCTGCGCTGCCAGTGCACCCGCTTGACCAGCGAAGTTCCTCGATCCCGGGCCGAGAGGCCCGGCCCCCGCGGCTGTTCTGGCGTTGTGCTCCCGGAACCCGACGGCCGCGGGAACACGCGGGATGCGTACCGGAGCAGAGCGCCGCTGCGCCCGGACCGTTCGAGCGCGGTGGGCCGACCCGCGGCGCGGGCACCCGGCCGGTGTCGTCGCGGTGAGTCACGAGCGCACGCGCCGCGCGGAGCTTCCGTAAACCGGACGAAACCAGGGCAGCCGTGCGGTATTCGTTACGTGACCGGTGTGCAAATAGAGCGTAATGATGGTCAAATTGACTATGAACCATCAGCTCTATCCACTCTCGGCATCCGCTCCGGTTCGCTCCTCGCCGGGTTGATCCGCAATAGCTGTCGCGGTCCGGCGAGGTTTACCCGCCTCCGTCTCGGGCACTCTTCCGGCGGAAGGATTGTTGCCATGAAAGTTCAGCGCAAGGCGTCGCCGCCGCTCGACGCGATGCACACGACCACCACGAGCGAGCTTATGTCGTGGGTTACCGACCACGGCGGATCCATCTCGTGGTTCTATCATCCGTCGTTCAACCAGACCTCCGGTGACCGGTGGTACGCGCTGGTCGAATTCGACGGGACCATTTTCGGCCCGGTCCGCACCGGCGAGGTCGTGGTGGTCGAAACGGTGGGCGGGGTTCCGCAGCTCCACCACATGGAACCATTGTTGTTCGAAGAGTTGTACAGCGTGGTCCCGGAATGAGATTCAGGACGTAGTTCCCGTCACGTTCCCACCCGGGCGATATGGATCAGTGGACGGCACCCACACGGAATCATCCAAGATCGGGAGCGTGACACCGGCGACGAGGCCGTCGACCACGGCCTTGACGGACGTGCGAGTGTCGTCACGGCGCGTAACGAGCGACCACGTCCACACCGGCACCGGGTCGACGATCGGACGGCGCACGAGGTCGGCAGGCAGGGGCGCGGTCTGGCCCTTGGGCGAGTTCACCACCGGGCGGCGCAGCCGGCGGACGTGGTCGAAGAACGCCGGACCGGTGATTCCGCTGTCGTCCGTCTCGACAACGGTCGCACCGGTGGCGCGGGCGAACTGGCCCGCGAACGTGTTCCACGACGACCAGCTGACGACGTCCGCATCGAGCAGCACGACGGTGTCCCTCGCCGCCACGGGCGCCGTCGGCGGGCCGGTCGCCACGGCGTACAGCCGGTCGGCGCCGACCAGCTGCGCGGTGAGGTCCTGGGCAGCCAGATCCGGGGTCTGGATCCAACACACGGCCACGTCGATGCTGCCGTCGGCCACCCGGCCGGCCTGCGCGTGCGACGGCAGCACCCAGGCGTCGAGCTCGACGCGCGCGACGCCGGTGACCCGCGCGGCGACGTCGGCAGGCAGCCAGTTGACGTACCCGAGTCGCACGACCTCCGTGCTCGCGAGCCCGGCGGCCTGCGCACGAAGGTCGTCGGCGCCTTGCAGCACCGCGCGGGCGCCGATGAGCAGCGACTCCCCCACCGTGGTGAGGGCGACCGATCGGCGGTCGCGGTCGAACAGCCGTACGCCGAGGTCGCGTTCCAGCGCCTTGATCTGCTGCGACAGCGAGGGCCCGGCGATGTGCAGCCGTTCGGCGGCCCGCCCGAAGTTCATCTCCTCGGCGACGGCGACGAAGTACCGCAGCTGGCGCAGTTCCACCCGCGCATCCTAGTTCGCGCGACAGGGCCCTTCCCCAGCCGGACGATCATCGGTGGTCGAGCAGTTCGCGCAAGGCCGTGGGCGCCGCCGCCGGCCCGCTGAGCGGGCGCCACCGGGCGCAGGCGAGGGCGGCGAAACGTTCGGCCTCCTCGCAGTCTTCCGCCGGAGCGAGGACGAGCAACTCGTCGCAGGCCGCCGCCGCCGGCAGGGGATCCTCGTCGTCGGTGGCGCGGCAATCGGAAAGCAGGAGCACGACCTTGCGGGCGGCGCGCGCGGGCGCGAGCTGCCGCGACGCCTCCCGCAGCGCGGTCGCCAGTGCCGTGACGCCGTGGCCGCGCAGCGACAGGACCGCGTCGACCACTGCGGGCCGGGTGCGGGCCGACCACAGCGGGCGGATCACGTCCGTCTTGCGCGCGAACGAAAGCACGGCATGGGCGCCCGGCGCGCGCCACGCGCAGGCCGCCGCGGTGAGCGCCGCGGCGGCGAGGCGGCGGCCGGTCATGGAGCCGCTCGTGTCGATCAGCAGGCACAGAGCCAGCTCGGGCCGGCCCCACTGGCGGGCGATGAGCTCGTCCGGGCTCGGCGCACGACCGGCGGCCGCCGCGTCGAGCAGCTCCGGCAGCGACGCGTCGAGATCCAGTTCGCCACCCCGCTCGGCGCGGACCCGCCGCAAGCGGCCGACGCCAGGGCTGCTCGCCATCCCCTGCCTGGCGAGGTCGAGTACGAGGCCGGTCGCCAGCCGGCGCGCGGCGGCACGCAGCTTTTCATCCGTGGCTCCGGCCATTTCCACCAGCAGTGACACGGCGTCGTCCGGATCGTCACGCAAGACCGCCTCGAACGCCGTCTCGTCGAGCACGCCGACCTCGGGTGAGATCTCCCCGAAACGCGCGTGCTTCGCCAGGTCGGCGCGCGGCGTGCTGCGGCGCCCGGAGCCGGGCCGGGGCCGGGACGGCGAAGGGCCCGCCGACGGCGGGCTCAGGCTTCCCCCGGCGGCTCACCACCCGCAGCGTCGCCGTCTTCGCCGGTGGGTTTCGCGCCGAACACAGCCGTGTACAGCTCCTCGATCACGGCTTCCGCCGTGCGGCCGCACCCTTCGCGCACCGCGACCCGGCCCGAGAGCCCGACCATCGCCGCGTCGAACCCGACCTGCCAGTGCGTCGGCTCGGTACCGCGCAACCGCGCCAGCGACACCGACACCCGCGCGACGTCGATCGCGCCACGCACCGACGATCCGACCCGCAGGTCGTCGTGTTCCCGGGTCCGCCGCACGAGGTCCACGACCCGGTCCCGCCACTGGGCGGGTACCTCGGGCGAGCGCCGCGCGACGATCTCGCTTTCTTCGCCGTGGCTCTGGTAACCCATGACGATGCGGCAGACGCGGTCGTAGACCGCCGCCGAGATGCGCGCGGTGCCGATGGCGTCGAACGGGTTCATCGCCGCCACGAGCCGGAAGCCCGCCGCCGCGACGATCACGCCGAGCCGCGGCACGTGCAGCTCACCCTCGGACATCACGGTGATCAGGACGTTGAGCGTCTCCTCCGGGACCCGGTTGACCTCCTCCACGTACAACAGCCCGCCCGAGCGCAGCGCTTCGACGAGTGGGCCGTCCACAAAGGTCTCGGCGGAATAGCCCTTCGTGAGCACCTGCGACGGGTCGAAGTGCCCGATCAGCCGCGCCGGCGTGAGCTCGGCGTTGCCTTCCACGAAGACGAACTCGGTGCCCTCCCGCTCGGCGATCGCGCGCAGCAGCGTGGTTTTGCCGGTGCCGGGTGGCCCCTCGAGGACCACGTGGGCGCCGGCGTCGAGCCCGGCGAGCAGGAGCTCGATCTCCCGCTCACGCCCGACGACGGCGTCGCCGAAGCCACGGGGGCCGGGAGATCGGCCCGGCCCCCGCACGGCGTGCAAACCGGTCACGGCGCGTCGTGCACCAGCACGCCGCGGACGTTGCGGCCTTCGAGCAGGTCGTCGTAGCCCTGGTTCACTTCGTCGAGCGTGTACGTGCGCGTGATGATCTCGTCGAGCTTGAGATCGCCGCTCTGGTACAGCCCGAGGATCTTCGGGATGTCGGTCGTCGGGTTGCAGTCACCGAACAGCGAGCCCTTCACGGTCTTCTTGAACAGCGTGAGGATCGAGCCCGGCAGGTTGACGTTGTTGACCGACAGCTTGTTCAGGCCCGTCAGCACGATCGTGCCGCCCTTGCCGGTGGCGTTGAACGCGCCGGTCACGATGTCCTCGGTGACCACACCGGCGGTGACGATCGTCTTGTCCGCGCCGTTGCCGTTGGTGAACGACTGCGCCAGCTCGGCCGCCTCCTCCGGGGTGGCCACGGCGTGGGTGGCGCCGAGCTCCATCGCCTTCTCGCGCTTGTTCTCCAGCGGGTCGAGGGCGATCACGTTCTTCGCGCCGGCATAACGCGCGCCCTGCACGGCGTTGATGCCGATGCCGCCGACGCCGGACACGATCACCGTCTCGCCGGGCTTGACGGCCGCGGCGTTGACCGCCGAACCCCACCCGGTCGGCACGCCGCACCCGACCAGTACGGCCTTGTCGAGCGGCAGGTCGTCGTCGACCTTGACCGCCGAGTTCTGGTGGATCACCGAGTACTGGCTGAACGTGCCGAGCATGCACATCGCGCCGTACTCGCGCACCGCGCCCGGGCCGCTGAACGGGAACCGCTCGCCCGGCAGGTAGCCCTCGAGGATCGTGGCGCCCATGTCGCAGATCGCCTGTTGCCCGGTCGCGCACCACCGGCACGTGCCGCAGTTCGGGATGAACGAGCAGACGACGTGGTCACCCGGCTTCACGCGGGTGACGCCAGGGCCGACGTCCTCGACGATGCCGGCACCTTCGTGTCCGAGCACCATCGGCAGTCGCGCCTCGAGGTCACCGTGCGCGATGTGAACGTCGGAGTGGCACAGCCCCGCGTGGGTGTAGCGGATGAGGACCTCGCCCTGCTGCGGTCCGTCGAGGTCGAGCTCGACGATCTCGATGGGCTTGCCGACCTCGTAGACGACTGCTGCCTTCGTCTTCATCTCCTGAACTCCTTTGTTCGGATTTGTCGGTGACGACCTTCGTCCGCGGGCAAGGGCACGACGCCCGCACCTCGGTGTACGGGTTTGCCCGGCGCCATCGTCCCTCGGCGACGACAGCGCACGGTGTTACAGAAGTGGGCAGTCCTCCGTGATCTCGAATGCTCGCATGAGCCGGTCGCACGTGGCGCGGCTGAGCTCCCGCTCGGCCCGTGGTTTCTTCCCGGCATTCAAGTGCTGCGCGGTGATGCTCGTGGTGCGCCCGGCGGCCACGATCGGCGGTCGGAGCTTCGCGTCGTGGTCCGGTGCGAGTGGTGAAGCTCCTGCCGGCATGCGATCACCTCCGTTCGGTCGACGGTACCGGTCCGATCCGGGCGCGGCCAGCTCAGTGCACCGCCGACGGCTGCGACGCCGTGCCGAGCTCGGCACGGAACCCTTGCGGGATCACGAGATCTTCGGGGGTGAGTTCGCGGACGTCGCGTTTGCCCAGTGCCAGCAAGGTCGAATCGATGCCGTTGCGGAGGACGTCGAGGACGTTCTCGACCCCGGCCTGCCCGCCTGCGGCGAGGCCCCACAGGTAGGCGCGGCCGATGAGGACGGCACGGGCGCCGAGCGCGAGGGCTTTGACGACGTCGCTGCCGCGGCGGATACCACCGTCGAGGAGGACTTCGACCTGGTCGCCGACCGCGTCGGCGATGGCGGGCAGCGCGCGAATCGTGGCCGGCGTGCCGTCGAGGTTGTTACCGCCGTGGTTGGACACGGAGATGGCGCTGACGCCGGCGTCGACGGCGCGGCGGGCTTCGTCCACGCGGATCACGCCTTTGAGCAGGAACGGCCCGTCCCACTGAGCCCGCAGCCATGCGACGTCGTCCCACGAGGGCGGCGCGGTTTGCAGCCATTGGCCGTAGGCGCCGAAGAAGGTGGGGGCTTCCCCGCCGGGTGGAGTCATGTTCGGGACGGACAAGTCCGGCAGGCGGCGGGTTTTCGCGTAGGTGTAGAGCCAGCGCGGGTGCCGAAGGCCTTCAGGAGCGAAGCGGACCAGCTCGCGCGGGGTGAGTTTGTCGGGGATGTGCGGGCTGCCCCAGTCGCGGCTGTGGGAGAACGACCAGTCGAGGGTGAGGATGATCCCGGCGGCGCCCGCGGCGCGGGCGCGCTCGAGGCGGGCCAGGATGTCGTCGCGGCTGCCGGTCCAGTAGATCTGGAAATAGGTGTTGGGGTTGGCGGCGACGACCTCTTCGATCGGTTTGCTGCCGAAGGAGGACAAGCCGATCGACGTGCCGCGCGCGGCGGCGGCGCGGGCGACGGCGACCTCGCCGTCCGGGTGCACGGCCTGGACCCCGGTCGGGGAGATGAGCACCGGCAGGGCGACGTCGCGGCCGAGGACCGTGGTGGCGAGGTGGCGTTGCGGATGGTGCCCGGCGGTACGTGGGGCGAAGCGCAGCTCGTCGAACGCGGCGAGGTTGTCGACGAGAGTGAGGCCTTTCTCCGAGCCCGCGATGAGGGCGGAGTAGACGGACCCGGGCAGGCGCTTCTTCGCGCGCCGCTGGGCTTCGGCGACGGATTCGAACCAGGTGTTGCTCATCGTTTTCCCTTGCGATCGACCCGAGGCGGCCGCCGCGCGAGGCGGGGCCGCAGCGGGATGGTTGTGCGGTGGGTCAGTGCACCGGCCAAGACGCCGGCGCCGTAGGCGACGTCGTCGGCGATCGCGGCGGCGGTGTAGCGGACGGGATCCAGCGGCGGACGCCGGTCGCACCAGGCCGAGAGCGGAGCTGCCAGCAGCAGCGCGGCGGCTGCGAGCCGGTGGCGCCCGGCCAGCGCCGCCACGAGGGCAGGCCCGGCGAACTGCGTGCCGTAGCGACCGCAGCCGAGCCCGGTCTGGCGAACCGCCACGCCCATCGCGCGAGTGGCCACAGTGGTGGGGACGCCGCCCGCCCGAAGGGTGTCACGCATGCCCAGCACGGCGCCGGCGAACGCCGCCACGGCGAGCAGCGGACGCCGGGCCAGCGCAGCCGCGACGGTCAGAGCCGGCCACGGCTGCAGCACCAGCGGCGCGATCGAGTCCGGATGGCGAAGCGCCAGCGGTGCCGCGGACGTGCCGTACCGATAGCGGCGCGCGAGCAGCCCGCGCCAGGTGGTGGGCTCCTCGTGGTCGACGTGCACGGAGGGGTCGTACCGGATCCGGTACCCGGCTTTGTGCAGCCGCCACACCAGGTCCACGTCCTCGCCGAAGCGCAACCTCGGGTCGAACGCCGCGTCCCCGACCGTGGCGAGCGCCGACCTGCGCACGATCAGCGCGGCCGTCGGCACGTATGAGATCCGGCTGCCGGGGGCGACCCGTGCCGCGCTCTCGCCGAGGTCCAGACTGCTCGCCGCCCGCGTGTACCGGCCGGCCCAGGTGCGGCCGGCGAGACCACGAATGCGCGGCGCGACGGCCGCCACCAGCGGATCGGCGAAATGCGCGGCGAGCCGGGCCATCCACGCGCCTTCGGGCCGGCAGTCGCTGTCGACGAACGCGACCAGCTCGGTGCCCACGTGCGCCAGGCCCGTGTTGCGCGCCGCACCAGGCCCGCCGTTGCCGTCGCGGCGCACCAGCTTGGCCCCGTGCTTCGCCGCCACTGCCGCGACCTGCGCCGCATCTTCCGACCCGTCGTCCACGACCAGAACGGGGTATATCCCACCCAGCCCGGCAAGACACCGCTCCAGCACCGCGGCCCGGTTGTGCGCGGGAACCACCACGGTGAGATCGGGCTCGCCGGCCGGCTCCGGCGGCACCGGATGGGCCAGCCCGGCGTCGGTCAGCCGCCTCGCGAGAATTCCGGCGGCCGCCGTCACGACCGGCCCGGTCGCCAGCTCCTGCCACGCCTTCCGTCCGGCCTTGGTCAGCCGGAGCACCCGTGCGGGCGAGCCCCCGAACAACAACTCGTCGCTCAACGGCTTGACGTCGGAATCCACCGCCACCCGGAACCCGGGTGGCAACGGCGGGAGCTTCCTCGCGGTTTCCTTCACAACGCCAGCCCCGCGTCCACCGGGACCACCGCACCGGTCATGGCGCTGCTGCCGGGACCGGCGAGGAAGGCCAGCACGGCGGCGACTTCGGCCGGGTCGAGGAGCCGCTGCTGGGACTGCTGCGAGGCGAACGTGGCCGCATCCGGAAGGTCGTAGAGGCGGGCGCTTTCGGCGAGAATGGGAGTGTCGGTGGAGCCAGGGCTGACGGCGTTGGCGGTGACGCCCGAGTCGGTCAATTCGGTGCCGAGGGCGCGGACCAGGCCGGCGACACCCGCTTTCGCGGCGCAGTAGGCGGCCAGCATGGGCAGCCCCCGCGTGGCGGCCGCGGAGGCGACGGCAAGAAAGCGGCCCGAGCGCGGCCGTGGGCGGCGCAGCAGCGCCGGGACGGCGGCGCGCGCGAGGTGCACCACGCCGTGGAGGTCGACCTCGAGCACGGCCCGCTCCTGTTCGGCCGGCACCTCCCACAGCGGTACCCCACCGGCGATGACCCCGGCGGCCGCCACGGCGACATCCACGCCGCCCCACCGGTTCTCGGCCTCCGCGACCGCCGCGGCCATGGCCTGCGGGTCCCGGACGTCGGCGACGAACTCCGCCACGTCGGCGGGCCGCGCGGCCTCGACGACGGACGCCAGCTCGGCGCGGGTGCCCAGCGCATACGGCAGGGCGGGGTCGTCGGCGGCGAGGTCGACCGCGAGCACGGCGTAACCGTCGCGGGCGAGCGCCAGCACGGTCGCGGCGCCGATGCCGCGGGCGGCGCCGGTGACGATCGCGACGCGCGGGCTCACGCGGGCACCGCCCAAGCGTCCACTTGGGACTCCAATGCGTCCGTCAACGTGGCCAGCAAGCGCTCACCTTCGGCCGCCGAAGCTCCCGTCGGGTCGCCGAGGACACCGGTGTCCGTGACGGCGCGGACGCCCCCGGCGCGCAGCAGCGGCAGCACCTCCGACAGCGGGCGCCGGTCCCCCACGCAGGTGCGGTCCCAGCGCACCGCAGCCGGCCGCAAAGCCAGCTGCAGCGCGGTTTCCGGACGTCCGGCGTGCGGATCTCCGGACCAGCGCGGCTGGAACAGCGCGACATCGCGCGACTCCGCGCGCAGCCGCTCGACCGCCCGCGAGACCGGGCCGGCGTTGCCTCCGTGCGCGGAGACGAACAGCAGCCGCCGGAACGTCTCCCCCGCCGAGCGCCCGAGCTCCACCAGCAGCAGTTCGGTGGCCGCCTGCCCGATCGACAGCGTGCCGGCGAAGCCGATGTGCTCGCCGCTGGAGCCGTAGGGCACCGGCGGCGCCACCAGCACGTCGGCGCGCCGAGCTCCGAGCCGTTCGCACAAGGCGAGCGCGATGTCGGTGTCGGTCGACAGCGGCAAGTGCGGGCCGTGCTGTTCGGTCGCGCCGATCGGCACGGCCAGGATCGCGCCGGCCGCCGCCCGCTCGGCGACGTCCGGCCACGCGAGGTCACCGAGGTTCATCGGCTCGGCGGGGTGAACCCGGCGAGCGGGTTCTCGTCGCAGGCCCGGTCCGGCGGACGGCGCATCCCGATGGTCACCGGAACCTTGCGGTGCGAGTGGTCCAGCGACGGCTTCGGGACACTCGTCACGCCGGCCAGCGCGAGTTCGCCGTGTCCGCGCACGCATTCCGGGTCGGGGCCATCCAGCGGGAGGCCGGTGAAGAACTTCGCCGCCATGCACCCGCCGCGGCACGCGTCGTAGGCCGAGCACGACTCGCACGCGCCGCCGCCCTGCGGGTTGCGCAGCTGCGTGAACAGCTCCGAATTCCGCCACACACCGGTGAATCCGCCATCCCCGCGGACGTTGCCGGCGAGGAACGTATCGTGGATCGCGAACGGACACGCGTACACGTCCCCGACCGGGTCGACGAGGCATACGACTCGCCCGGCACCACACAGGTTCAGCCCGGGCAACCCTCCGTCGCCGTAGCCGGCGAGGTGGAAGAACGAGTCGCCGGTCAGTACGTTCTCGCCGTGCGCCACCAGCCAGTCGTAGAGCTCGCGCTGCTGCGGCGCAGTGGGGTGCAGCTCGTCCCACACGTCCGCGCCCCGCCCGGACGGGCGCAGCCGCGTCATCCGCAGCTGTGCGCCGAAGCGGTCCGCGATCGCCTTGAACGCGTCCAGCTGGCCGGCGTTCTGCCGGGTCACCACCACGGAGATCTTGAACCCCGCGAACCCGGCGGCCGCCAGATTCTCCATCGCCCGCAGCGCGGTCGCGTACGAACCGGGGCCGCGCACGGCGTCGTTCACCTCGGCGGTCGCGCCGTCGAGGGAGATCTGGACATCGACGTAGTCACTGGCCGCGAGCCGCCGCGCCACCTCCGGCGTGATCTTGACGCCGTTGGTCGAGAACTTCACACCCACGTGGTGCTCGGTCGCGTAGTCGACCAGTTCCCAGAAATCGGGCCGCACGGTCGGTTCGCCACCGCCGATGTTCACGTAGAACACCTGCATGCGCTCGAACTCGTCGATCAGCGCCTTGCACTCGGCCGTCGAGAGCTCCCACGGATCCCGTCGTCCGGACGAGGAAAGGCAGTGCACGCACGAGAGATTGCACGCGTACGTCAGCTCCCACGTCAGGCAGATCGGCGCATCGAGGCCGTACTGGAATTCGTCCACCAGGGACATCAGGCACTCCTCGGCTGGATCATCTGGGACTGGGCCAGCGCGGCCAACGCGGCGCGGTACCGCGGCAACTCGGCTTCGGCGACGCCGGCGGCGACGCACGCGGCGCGCGCGTCCGGCTGCCCGGCGAGCCCGCGCACCACGGACAGCAGCGCCGGGCTCTTCAGGAACGACAGGCGCCGGGTCCCGAAGTGGTACAGCAGGGCCCCGAACCGCTCGGGCCGGACGGACACCCGGGGGTGAAGCTCCCAGGCGCCGTCCAGCTCGAACGTCGCAGTGCTCTCCTGCGGGTCAGTAGACACCGCACATCCCGTCGATCGAAACCTCCTCCACCAGGAGGTCCTCGGCCACCACACCCTCTTGGGCCTCGGCGTGATCGGACACTTCGGTGCTGCTCTCGCTCATCGCGGCTCCCGTGGCACGTAGCGGACCATTTATTTCGTCACCCGGTGACGAATATCGGGGAGAGTAACGTCACCGGGTGTCGGAATACAAGACCCGGATGGAACGACACTCGCATGACCGAACGCACCACCCCGGGTGCCCGGCGCGGCCGGCCCCCTGGCACGAGCGCGCGCGAGCTCGAGGTCATCGCCCTGCGCCTGTTCACCGAACGCGGGTTCCACGAGACGACGGTCGACGACATCGCCTCGGCCGCGGGCGTCAGCCGCCGCACGTTCTTCCGGTACTACGAGTCCAAATCCGACGTGCTGTGGAACGAGTTCGACTCCGAGGTCGACACGATCGAAAAGCTGCTCGCCGAGACGTCGGACCGGCTGCCCGTCTTCGACGCCGTGCGAGAGGCCGTACTGGCGGCCAACCACTACAGCGCCGAGGACGTGCCGGAGCTGCGGATGCGCATGCAGCTGATCAACACCGTCACCGAGCTCGGCGCCAGCGCCGCGATCCACTACGACGCGTGGGAACGCGCCGTCAGCGCTTATGTCGGGCGGCGCATCGAGCAACCCGCCGACTCGCTCTACCCCCTGGCCGTGGGCCGCGTGGTGCTCGCCGCGTGCCGCGCGGCGTACGAACGGTGGTCCGCCCGCGCGGACGCCGACCTCACCGTGTACCTCGACGCGTCGCTGCGCGCGGTGGCGGCGGGCTTCAAGGATTCCTCGCTCGCCGGCGAACCCCAGCCGGCCGAGGACTGAGGGCGGCTACCGGGCTTCCGCCAGCGCCGCCAGCCGGTCCAGCGATGCGCGCAGGTTGTCCGATGTGGTCGCGCGGGCCCGCACGAGCCGGTGTTCGTCGGTCAGCTCGGTCCAGTCGTAGGTGTGGCGCACGCGGGTGCGGCCGTCGTCGAGGGGTTCGAGCTCCCAGCGCCACAGGTGCCCTGGCGGCTCGGCGCCGGGTTCGGACGGTCGCCACGCGATGCGCCGGCCCTCGGTGAACTCGACGATGTGGTTGGTGCGCACGCCTCCCCTCGTGAGCACCATGGTGAACACCTCACCGGTCGCGCGAATGCGCCGCGGATCGCGGGCTTCGGCGAGATTGTCGTTGCCGTCCCAGGTGGGCTGGTGCGCGGGGTCGGCGATCAGCTCGAAGATGCCGGTCGCGCCGGCGGCGATCACGCGCTCGGCGGTCACGACGGTCTCGGTCACCCCACCGATTCAACCACCCGTGGCCGGGTCAGGCGGGTGACTTCGCCCGAGGGAGCCGCGGAGTTCAGGCTCGTCGTGCGCGCTGGGCGAAGGTGTGCGGACGGCCTTCCTGCGCTCCCCTTTTGTCGCGAGTTTCGCCAATCGCCTGCGCTGCCGGGCCTTCCTCCGCCACGGTGTTGGCATGGACCAAACCGGAGCTTCGGCGGCGGCGCGGGTTTCGGCGCTCGGCTGCGGCCCGGTGCCGTGCTCGAGTCCGCACGGGCCCATCCCGCGAGGGCGGCGCGTGCCGGTTTCCACCCCGACTACAAGCCCCGACTACAAGGAGATCCCGTGCCCACCGTCCGTCGCCTGACCGCCGCGCTCGCCGTACTCGTGCCGGTGACCGCGTTGAGCGCCCCGGCCGCCTCCGCAGTGCCCGCCCCGGTTCCGGCCGCGGCTTCGGTTCCGGTCTCGGCTCCGCTCGACCAGCTGGTGGGTGCCGTTGTGGAGCGGCTGCAGACCGGTGACACCGTCGCTGCCGCGAAGTGGCCGACGCTCGGCCCGATCGAGGACCCCGCACGCGAGCAGGTGGTGCTCGACGCGGCATCCGCGGGCGCCACCGCGCGCGGCCTCGACCCGGCGCGCGCCGTCGCCGTGTTCTCCGACCAGATCGCCGCGAGCAAGACCGTGCAGTACGGCCTGTTCTCCGACTGGACCGCCAACCCCGCCCACGCCCCGACAACCACTCCCGGCCTGAGCCAGATCCGCCCCATCCTCGATCGCATCACCGGTGAACTGCTCGACGGCCTCGCCGAGACGAAGCCGCTGCGGACCGCATCCGGGTGCGGGCTCGCCGTGCGCCTGTCAGCGGAGAAGGCCGCGCTGCGAGCGCACTTCGACCAGCTGCACCGCACGGCGTTGAGCCGCGCCGTGTCGTCGCTGTGCGAGCACTCCTGACGTTGCCTCGTTCAGAGAACACGCAGGCCCCGGCAGGTCCCGGCGCTGACCCGGTCACGGCGCCGGCACGAACCGCGGACCACTCGTCTCGAACGCCGCGAGGTTCCCGCGCGCGAACTCCGCGACCGAACGCGGCGGACGTCCGCCGATCTTCTCGACGACGTCGTTGGTGCCGGCGAAAATGCCGTTGCGGTAGTCGATCGCGACGTTGCCCAGGTGCTGCACGAGGTGCTCGTCGTAACCGCGTTCGAGCAGCGAGGCGGAGAACTCCTCGATACTGACGGGTTCGTAGTGCACCGGGTGGCCGAGCACGTCGGCGAGGCTCGCGGCGATCTCGTGGTGGTCGAGTTCGACCGGGCCGTGCAGTGGGTACACGGCCCGGTCGTGCGGCTCGGGTTCGATCAGCAACGCGGCGATCACGTGGGATTGATCGATCGCCGCGATCGGCGCATGCCTGCCTTTGCCGAAGGGCAGGCGCAGATAGCCCTCGCCGTCGCGTTTCTCCCACGACTGCGTGAGCCATTCGGCGAAAAACGTCGGGCGAATGTGGGCAGTGAGCAGGTCCGTGCGGTCGAGCAGCCGTTCACACAGCCAGTGCTGGCGCGCGGCGTTGCTGGCGGCTTCGCGCCGCGCCGAGATCTGCGACATGTTCACCACCGAGCCGATCCCGGCTTCCGTCGCGGCCTGGGCGAAGATCACCGTCGCCTCCACGAGCCCTGGCCGGATCGGGTGGCAGAAGTAGGCGCCGGAAACCCCGCGCACCGCTCGGGTCACGCCGTCGAGGTCGTGCAGATCGGCGACGACGACCTCGGCGCCCGCCGCGGCCAGCGCACGGGACCGGTCGTCTTCGCGGTGCACTAGCGCGCGGGCGCGATATCCGCGGTCGAGGAGCAGCCGGATCGTCCCGCCACCGGTCTTGCCGGTCGCACCGGCGATGAGGAAGAGCCTGTCGTCGGACATGGGTTGCCCTACCTTCTTGATCGTGGTTCGAACTGGTCATTCGTAAGATCAGCGGGACCCAGGGCTCTGGGTATGGCTGTCATGGTTTCGCCGTGAGATGGCTGGAAAGGCTTGGCCACCCAGAGCCCCGCGACGACCCGACCGCC
>DASZNR010000163.1:0-103277 GCA_035551175.1 Amycolatopsis sp.
GGCGCCGGCACTCACGAGACCTTCAGTGCAGCCAGCGCACCCACCACCCGCACGGGCCGAAACCCTACCGGCTCACGTTTCGCCGTGGTCCCGCGTCTACAGGGTGAAGTGACGAACGGAAGGAGTCACGATGACCGGCACGCGCCTGCCTCGCATCGACTGGCCGGAAGTGGCATCGGAAGTCGACGAACTCGGGTGCGCCCTGCTCCCCCGGCTCCTCCCGGCGCAGCAATGCCGGGACCTCATCGCGCTGTGGGAGGACCGGAAGCGGTTTCGTGCGGAGGTCAACCTCCGGCGGCACCGGTTCGGCGACCACGGTGACTACCGGTACTTCGCCGAGCCGTATCCCGAACCCGTGCGAGCTCTGCGGGAGCAGCTGTACCCGCACTTGCTCCCGATCGCGCGCGACTGGGCCGCGAAACTCCGCCGCGCCGACACCTGGCCGGACACGCTCGACGAATGGCTGACGGAGTGCCATGCCGCCGGACAGGAGCGTTCGACGCCGATCCTGCTGCGCTACGAGGAAGGCGGCTGGAACGCCCTGCACCGCGACCTCTACGGCGACAAGGTCTTCCCGCTGCAGGTCGTGGTGAACCTCAACGACCCGGGCACCGACCACACGGGTGGTGAGTTCCTGCTCGTCGAGCAGCGCCCGCGGGCGCAATCGCGCGGCACGGCGACGCTCGTCCCGCACGGCTGCGGCCTGGTGTTCACCACGCGCGACCGGCCCGTCGCGTCGGCCCGGGGCTGGTCCGCCGCTCCTGTGCGCCACGGCGTGTCGCCCGTTCGCTCGGGCCGGCGTCACACGCTCGGCCTGGTGTTCCACGATGCCGCCTGACCTCGCCGTGCTCCGGCGCCGGCATGCGGTCACGGTGACCTTCGGTTGTTCGCGCGACGCACTGTCCTTTCAGGACACCAAACGGCTCGCCCTGGACTGGACGGCGCTCCGCGGCGTGGTGGTCGACCTGGTCACCTGGCCGGACACCGCCGCGTCATGGCTGCGGCAGGCACGCCGGTTCACCGCGCACGGCCCGGACGCGTCGGTCGTCGTCAGCACCCCGCCCGGGTGGGCCGGGATGACGGCGCGGCTGGGGGCGCTGCCATGGGACGCGGACCGCACGATCGTGCGAATTCATCCGGCGACCGGCTACTCTTCCGCGGCCCCGCCGGCCGTCAGCGGCAACGCCTTTTCGGCGGTCGAGCCGGGTCCGGTGTGGTAGCTCGGGCCGGCGGATAGCCGAGCGGACGCTCGGCCAACAACGACCGGCGAGCACGGCCAAGCGCGCGCCGTCGGATCGCCAAGCGAAGCTCCGCGAACAACGACCGGCGAGCACGGTCGTGGCGCCTGATCCGTTGTGGACATCCACATCGGACAGCGGCGCTGGGGTGAGGCGGAGGTCGTTGACTCACCCCGCGGGCGGCGGGAACCGGATGTGGTACCGGTCTGCGCCACGCGGACCCACCGGGCGGTGGGCCGGCTTCCGTCAGGCCCCACCGTGTCGGTGGTGCCGAACGCCGCCGCCGGGGCGCGTCCAGGGTGGGCGGCGAACGAGTCCGGCAGGGCGCGTATTACAGTCATCCACGACTTCTACGGACGTGTAGAAGTTCAGGGGATCGCCCGAGCGGAGGAGCGCCGAGCCGATGGCAACCTTGACCTATCCCGAGACGATCGTGGTCGGCCTGCTGCAGGGAGTCAGCGAGCTGTTCCCCGTGTCCAGCCTCGGCCACAGCGTCCTGGTGCCCGCGCTCGTCGGGGGCAGCTGGGCGCACGACCTCGACGCGTCGGCCGACGGGTCGCCCTACCTCGACGCCCTGGTCGCCATGCACGTCGCGACCGCGGCGGCGCTGGTGATCTTCTTCTGGCGCGATTGGGTGCGCATCGTCGGCGCGCTGATCGGCTCGATCCGCCACCGCCACATCAGCACCCCCGACCAACGGCTCGCGTGGCTGCTCGTGGTGGCGACGATCCCGGTCGGTATCGCGGGACTGGTACTCGACAAGATCATGCGCGAATACCTCAGCCGCCCGATCCCGGCCGCGCTTTTCCTGGCGCTCAACGGCCTCGTGCTGCTGACCGTCGAACGCCTCCAGCGTCGTCGCGCCCCGGCACTGGAGCGGGCGGCCGCCGACGAGGCCACCGTCGTGATCCCCGCGGTCACCGCACGACCCACAACCGAGGAGGACACCGCGCCCCTGCGTGCCGTGTCGGCCGACGAAGCCAGCGACGCCCGTCTGTCGCGCCTCGGCTGGTGGGAGGCGATCGCCGTCGGCGCGTGCCAGATCTTCGCGCTGCTGCCCGGCATCAGCCGCTCCGGCATCACGATGACCGGCGGACTCCTGCGCGGCCTGCGCCACGACGACGCCGCCCGCTTCGCTTTCCTGCTCGCAACGCCAGTGATCGCGGCGGCCGGCGTACTGAAGATCCCGGAGCTCGCCCGGCCGGAAATGCACGGCGCCGTCGGGCCGACGATCGTGGGCAGCATCGTCGCCGGCGTCGGCGCGTACTTCTCGGTGCGTTTCCTCGTGCGCTACTTCGAGACCCGCACCCTCACCCCCTTCGCCGGTTACTGCCTCATCGCCGGCGTGGGCTGCCTGGCGTACTTCAGCCTGACGTGAAATAACGGCAGGTGCCCCGACCGAGAACCCGGCGCATCATGAGGCGATGACCGCCCACGACGACTTCCTGGCGTGGACCAGGACCACACTCGCCGACGCGGAGCTCGCGCTGCACAACGGCGACGCGGGCCCACGGCAGGCCCTGTGGTCCCGCCGCGAGCCCGTCACTGTCCTCGGCGCGTGGCACAACGCGCGAGGACGGGCGGAAGTCGACGAGCTCTTCACCCAACTCGCGAAGCGCTTTTCGCACTGCACATCGGCCACGTTCGAGCTCGTGGCGTTCGACGTCGTCGGCGACCTCGCGTACACCGTCGGGTTCGAGCACACCAGCGTGTCCGTGGACGGCGAGCCGCGCAGCTACACCCTGCGCGCGACTCAGGTGTACCGGCGCGAAGACGGCGAGTGGCGCGTCGCGCACCGGCACGGGGACACCTACCTGCCCTGACGGTCACCGACGGCGGGTGGACCCGGTGTGCACTACCCGGGTCAGGTGCTCCGATAATGGCGGCCGAGCCACGCCCCCGCCGTCCCGGAGCTGCCCGTGCCCGAACTGCCCGAAGTCGAGTCCGCCCGTTCGGTGATCGAGCGCACGGCGCTAGGCAGGCAGATCGTGGACGTCGACGACTCCGATCCGTACGTGTGCCGCCCGCACCGTCCTGGCGAAATCCGCGCGGTGCTCACCGGACGCGAGCTGACGGCCGCCCACCGGCGGGGCAAGTCGATGTGGTGCGACACCTCGGGCGACGGACCGGTACTCGGGCTGCACCTCGGGATGTCCGGAAAGATCGTGGTCGCGGCCACGGACGGGACCGAGATCGACGGCGGTGACTACTGGGAACGCGGCCGCAAGCCCGGCGACTACCGGTTCTCCCGTTTCGCCCTGCGCTTCGCCGACGGCGGCACGCTCCTGCTCGTCGACCCGCGGCGCCTCGGCCGCGTCACGCTCGACCCCCGCCTCGACCGGCTCGGACCGGACGCCGCGACGATCACCCCCGCCGAATTCCGCACCGCCATCACGAAGGGGACCGCGCCGATCAAGGCTCGGCTGCTCGACCAGCACGCCGTCGCCGGCATCGGCAACCTGCTCGCTGACGAGATCCTGTGGCGCGCCCGCGTGCACCCCGGCCGGCCCGCCGACGAGCTCACCCGCGCCGAGGTGGACCGCCTGCTGCGAGCGACCCGCGGCGCCGTGTCGGCCGCGATCGAACACGGCGGGGTCCACACACTCACCGTGATCCCGTTCCGCACCCCCGGCGGGCGCTGTCCACGCGACGAGGCGCCGATGACCCGGGGCAAGTTCGGCGGCCGCACGACGTGGTGGTGCAGCTCGGAACAGCAGCTCGTGGCCTGACCGCCCACTGTGGACACACTCGCGGGGCGATTGGCCTAGCGCCGCACCGGAAACCGCAGGTGCAGCACCCCGGCGCCCCGGACCACGACGTCGGGGTCGCCCAGCAGCCGGGTCGCGTCGGCGAACGCACCGAAGTACCGCTTGCCCCGGCCGAAGACGACCGGTACCACGTCCATGGCCACGTGGTCCACCAGCCCGAGCTCGAGCGCCTGTCCGCCGACGTCGCCGGCACCGATCCCGATGTCGCCGTCACCGGCCAGCTCGCGGGCCCGCGCAAGGCCCGCCTCGACCGACCCGGCGAAGTGGTACGGCGCCTCCGGATGCCAGCCGACGGGCCGTGGCCGGTGCGACACGACCACCACGTGGCCACCCGCCGGCGGGTGACCCGACCAGCCGTCGGTGAGGTCGAACTGGTGGCGTCCGATGACCAGCACCCGCTGGCGTTCCCACAGGCCGCGCACGTAGTCCGCCGACGCCGCCGACACGCGGAAGGGCGCGCCGCCGTGCGCTTCGGCGTAGTCGGGGTCGTCGGTGAAGGCGAGCGGATGGTCGCCGGCGAAATACCACTCGTGCAGGGGGCCGACATCGTCGTGCTCGTCGGCGATGAACCCGTCGAGTGAAGCGACCGCGTGCAGATAGGTCATCCCCATGACCGGTCAGCGTGCCTCGGCACCACCGCGCCCGCAATGGGCCAGGACACGGCGACCGCGAAGGAGGCGCCGATGGCACCGAACCGGATGCGGGCAAGAAGCGGCAGGGGCGGGTACACCGCACCACGCTTCCCGGCGTCGGAGTCGGGGTCGTGGTCGTGGTCGAGCCACACAGCCACGCGCTGCGGCGAGCCGGTGCGGCTCGAAGAACCGCTGCGAGGTCCACGACGCGCACTCGCGCTGCTCGGTCGTGATCGTCCTCGCTCCTGCCCGTTTCGTGCGCCAGGACCAGGCACCGTGCCCGGGTAACGAAATGCCGCCCGTTAAGATCACCCGCGACACCACCGGGGGGAGTGAATTTCTTGGCCGCGGCCGACGTACCCCCGCGCTGGGCTCCGGTGCTGCTGGCGGAAACGGCCGTTGTCGTGCTGGTCATGGCGCTGCGGCACTACCCCGGGCTGGATCTCGAGGTCTACCTCGGCGGCGCCCGGACCCTGCTGACCGATCAGCCGCTCTACGGCCAACCGCTGGCGACGTCACACGACATCAGCCTTCCGTTCCTGTATCCGCCGTTCGCCGCCGTGCTCTTCCTACCCCTGACGCTGCTGCCGTTCGCGGTGGCGATGCACCTGCTCACGGTCTTGTCGATCGTCGCGGTCGGGGTGACCGCTTACGTCGTCGTCCGCGCGCTCACGGGCCGCACGCGGGTCGCGCTCTACGCCGCGTACGGCGCGCAGCTCGCCGGCGTGGTGCTCGACCCGATCTGGCGCACGCTCAGCTTCGGCCAGGTCAACGTCCTGCTCATGGCGCTGGTCGTGATCGACACGCTCGCGCCGGGGCGCACCCGCACGCGCGGCCTGCTCACCGGGCTCGCCGCCGCGATCAAGCTGACGCCGCTGCTGTTCGTGCTCCACTTCGCGCTGGCCCGCGACTTCCGCGCCGCGGCTCGCGCCCTCGCGGGATTCGCCGCGGTGAACGCACTGACGTGGCTGGTCACGCCCGCGACCTCGAGGGCGTACTGGACCGAGCACGTGTTCAAGATCGACGCGTCCGTCGGCACGTCCTACGTCAGCAACCAGTCGCTGCGCGGCTTCCTGGAGCGCGTCGGCATCACCGGACAGGGCTGGTGGTTCGCCGGCGCCCTCGTGGTGCTGGCCCTCACCGCGTTCGCCATGGCGCGCGTGCGCCTGCCCGCTCTCGCGGTGATCGTGTGCGCGGTCGGGGGTCTGCTGATGTCGCCGATCTCGTGGACGCACCACTGGACGTGGTGCGTACCGATCCTGTTGGCGTGCGGGTGTGTCGCGGTCCGTGCGTGGTCCGTGGACCACGCGCTGGCGTGGTGGGCCCTCGCCTTCGGCGCGGTCGGCGCGGTGCTGTTCGTCGTCGCGCCGATGTGGTTCGACCCCGACCACGACGGTTCCGGCGGCTGGTGGCTCGCGGCCACGGAGTCCTTCGAGCTCTACGGCCTGGCATTGCTCGCCGCGGCGGCCTCGACGACCCGGCTCGCCGACGTTTTCCTCACCCCGCAAGCCGACCTCGCGCCAGGCTGACGTTCACCGACCGGCCAACGTGGTGTCGAGGAACGCCTGCGTCGCCGTCGTGATCGGGCCCGAGCGGTGGACCAGCCACTGCGGCAGCCGTTCCGGCGGGGAGAACCGCACGACCTCCGCGCCGGCACGGCGGGCCAGATCGCCCCAGCCGTCGGGCATCAGCCCGGCGCCGATGCCGCGCAGGACCATCGGGAGCACGACGCTGCGGTCGCCGACCTCGGCCGCGATCGCGACGTCGGGCACCGTGGCGGCGATGCGGTCGAACAATGCGCGGACGGCCGTCGCCGGTTTCGTGACCACGAACCGCAGCCCGGTCAGATCGGCCCACTCGACGGGGTCATTGATGCCCGACCCCGGCGGCGCGACGAGCAGGAACTCCTCGTCCCGCAGGTGGTGGGCGACCAGCCCCGGGCCCGAGGGCCGTTCGGTGCTGCCGCACACGCCCACCTCGCACCGTCCCTGCAGCACCATCGCCACGACCTCCGCCGCCGACATCGCCGACGAGGTGCTCACCAGCACCCCGGGGTGGCGGTCGCGCAGGTCCGCGATGATGCTGATCACCGGCTCGAGCGCGGACGACGAGGTGGCGGCCACATCGACACGCCCGGCGAGCCCGTCACCGACCGCTCGCGCCGCCGCGCGCAGAGCGTCGAGATCGCGCAGCACGAGCCGCGCACGATCGGCCATGAACTCGCCGGCGCTGGAGAGCACCGCATTGCGGCCGACCCGGTGGAAGAGGGCGACACCGAGTTCGTGCTCCAGCTTGGCGATCGCCCGCGACAGCGAAGGCTGGGCCACCCGCAGCGCCCGCGCGGCGTGAGTGAAGCTGCCGTGCTCGACGATCGCGACGAAGTATTCGAGTTGACGCCGTTCCATAGCTCCACGCTATCGGAATGGTGTCATACATGTCTTTGACGTCCGGTCATCGCGCGCGCGACGATACCCTGATGTTCACCACCCGTCCCACGCTCCAGGGCACCTTCGGCATGGTGTCGTCCACCCACTGGCTCGCGTCCGCCACCGCCATGGCGGTGCTCGAAGACGATGGCAACGCCTACGACGCGGCGGTCGCGGCCGCGTTCGTGCTCCACATCGTCGAGCCGCACCTCAACGGCCCCGGTGGCGAGGTGCCGATGATCATCGCGCCGGCGGGCGGCGCGCCGAAAGTCCTCTGTGGACAAGGGCCGGCGCCGGCCGGCGCGACGATCGGCCGCTACCGCGAACTCGGACTCGACCTCGTACCGGGCACCGGTCCGCTCGCTTCCGCGGTGCCCGGCGCCGTGGACGCGTGGTTGCTCCTCCTTCACGACCACGGGCGCAAGCCGCTGCGCGAAGTGCTCAAGTACGCGATCTCCTACGCCGAGAACGGCCACCCCGCGGTCGACCGCGTCGGCGCGACCGTGGAAACCGTGCGGGAGCTGTTCGAGACGGAGTGGACCACCTCGGCCGAGCTGTACCTGCACGGCGGCCGCGCGCCGAAACCCGGTGAGGTCATCAAGAATCCGGCACTCGCCGCCACCTGGCGCCGGCTGCTCACCGAAGCGGAAGCCGCCGGCACCGGACGTGAGCGGCAGATCGAGAAGGCCCGAGAGGTCTGGCGTGAAGGCTTCATCGGCGAGGCGATCGCCGCGTTCGCCGCGAAACCCGCCATGGACACCTCCGGCGAGCGCCACGCCGGCACCCTCACCGGCGACGACCTCGCCGCCTTCCGCGCGACCTACGAAGAGCCCGTGTCCTACACCTGGAACGGCTGGACGGTGGCGAAAGCGGGGCTGTGGAGCCAGGGCCCGGTGTTCCTGCAGCAGCTGGCGCTCCTGCCCGACGAGCTGGACTACGCCACGCCGGACTACTACCACACGCTGATCGAGGGCACGAAGCTCGCGATGGCCGACCGCGAGGCTTGGTACGGCGACAGTACCGACGTCGACGTCCAGACACTCCTTTCCCCCGCCTACAACAAAGCCCGCCGGGCACTGATCGGCGATCGCGCGTCGCACGAGCTGCGCCCGGGCCGTCCCGACGGCCGTGAGCCGCAGCTGAGCAAGCACGCCACGTATGTCGCCGCCGGCGGCGCCGTCGAGTCCGCCACCGGCGCGGGCGAGCCGACCGTCGCCAAGGACGGCGCGACGCGCGGCGACACCTGCCACCTCGACGTGGTGGATCGGTGGGGCAACATGATCGCGGCGACACCCAGTGGTGGCTGGCTGCAGTCCAACCCGGTGATTCCCGAGCTCGGGTTCCCGCTCGGAACCCGGCTGCAGATGGCCTGGCTCGACCCGGGCCTGCCCAACTCCCTCGCTCCCGGAAAGCGCCCGCGTACCACGCTCACGCCCTCACTCGCCTCTCGCGACGGTGTGCCCGTGCTGGCGTTCGGCACACCCGGTGGCGACCAGCAGGACCAATGGAGCACGCATTTCTTCCTCGCCGTCGCATTGCGCGAAAAAGTTCGCGGCGGACTCGATCTGCAGGGCTCGATCGACGCGCCGAACTGGCACACCGACAGTTTCCCTGGCTCGTTCTACCCTCGCGCGATGGCGGCTGGAAGTGTCACCGTGGAATCGCGGATCGGGGCCGGCGTGATCTCCGCGCTGGAGGATCGCGGCCATGTCGTGACGACCGGAGAACCGTGGTCCGAAGGGAGGATGTGCGCCGTGGCCCGCGACCCGGAGACCGGCGTGCTGTCCGCCGCGGCGAACCCCCGGGGAATGCAGGGTTACGCCGCCGGGCGATAATAAAACAATTCCCGACGGAAAGCGGACCCGCCGCCGGGTCCGCTTTCCGTCATGTCATTTTCGGCGCATAACGATTTAACACGGATTAACGATCCGGAAACTGGGTCGGAGAAAAACCGCCGTAGCTTGTGAGCCATGTCTCCTCGGTCCCTGCTCCCCCTACTGGCCGGGCTGGCGGTGGTGGCTCTGACGGCGTGCGTCCCGGTGCAGCACGCGGGCGCCCACGGCGACCATCGCGACGACTTCGGCTCCCCCGTCGGCGACCAATCGGTCCAGCGCGGCGGCGACCTCGTGATGGGCCTGTCCAACGAGCCCGACAAACTCGATCCCACCACGTCCAGCTCGCTGTACACGCGCTACGTGATGACCACGATCTGCGAAAAGCTCTACGACATCGACAAAACCAGCGACATCGTGCCACAGCTCGCGAGCGCACTGCCCACGATCTCCCCCGACGGGCGCACCGTCACCATCCCCGTCCGCACGGGCATCGTCTTCGCCGACGGGACACCGTTCGACGCGGCCGCGGTCGCCACGAGCCTGCGCCGGCATTTCGAACTCAAAACTTCGCAGCGCAAAAGCGAAATGGGTCCGATCACCGGCATCGACGCACCCGACGCGACCCACGTGGTGCTGCACTACGCGGAGCCGTTCGCGCCGATCACGGCCGCACTGGCCGATCGCGCCGGCATGATCATGTCGCCGGCGGCACTCGCGAAAGAGGGCGACGACTTCGGTGATCATCCGGTGTGTGTCGGGCCGTTCAAGTTCGTGAAACGCGTGCCGCAGACCGAGATCGTGGTCCAGCGGGACCCGCTGTACTACGACGCGAAAGACGTCCACCTGGATTCGATCACCTACCGGATCATGACCGACGCCAACATCCGCGCCGCGAACCTCCGCTCGGGCGACATCCAGGTCGCCGACACGATTTCACCTCAGGACGTCGACGCGCTCGCGAAGGACCCGGACCTCCACGTGCTTCAGTCACCGTCGCTGGGCTACCAGAGCGTCACGTTCAACACCGGCAACGTCGACGGTGTCGGCCATCCGACGAAACACATCGACAAGCCCATCGCCAACGATCCCCGCATCCGCCTGGCGTTCTCGCTCGCACTGGACCGGCGCACGCTCGTGGACACGGTCTTCAACAACTGGTTCGACCCGGCGTGCTCCCCCATCGCGCCGAACACCCCGTTCTCCTCGCCGGCGAGCGACGCGTGTCCGACGTTCGACCCCGCCCGATCGCGGCAGCTCCTGAAGCAGGCCGGCGTGCCGGTCCCGTTCCCGATCAACCTGCAGGTGACGAACACCCAGGACCAGCTGCGCTACGCACAGGCCCTGCAGGCGAGTGTGGCCGAAGGCGGCTTCGCCGTGAAGATCATCCCCGTCGAATACTCCACCCTCCTCGACGTGGAAAAGCGCGGCACCTTCGAAGCACTGATGCTCGGCTGGTCCGGTCGCATCGACCCCGACGCCGACACCGCGCGCTTCCTCAAAAGCGGCGCGGGCGGCAACTACGGCGGCTTCACCTCGTCCGATTTGGACGCTCTGCTGACCCAAGCGGCACAGAGCATCGACACCAAGCAGCGCGCCGCACTGTACGGGAAAGCCGTGCAGCTGCTGCAGCAGCAAAACCCGATCGTCTACACCTACCGGGTCCGCAACCTCACCGTGCGCTCCACGCGCCTCACCGGCGTCGAGGTCTACGCCGATGGTGTGGTGCGGCTCGGCAAGGCCGCGTTCCTCGCCGACCGGAAGGGCTGAGCCGTGGTGCGTTACCTGTTCCACCGTCTGTGGCAGTCGGTCGTGACGCTCGTGCTCGCGTCGATCGTCGTGTTCATCGGGGTGCGGGCGCTGCCGGGCGACCCGGCGATCGCGATGGCGGGTGAGGAAGCCGACCCCGCGGCGGTCGAGGCCGTGCGCCAGCAGCTGGGACTCGACCAGCCGCTGCCCGTGCAGTATTTCAAGTTCGTCGGTCACGCCCTCAGCGGCGACTTCGGCAAGTCGGTGCGCACCGGCACGCCGGTGAGCGAGATGATCGGCGCGACGCTGCCGGTGACCGTCCAGCTCGCGGTGTTCGCGATGCTCGTCGCGGTGATCGTCGGCATGCTCGCCGGTGTCGTCGCGGCGGTGTTCCGCGGGCGCTGGCCCGAGTGGGGCGCGAACGGCTTTTCGCTGCTGGCCCTTTCGGTGCCGACGTTCTGGCTCGGCATCCTCGCTGTGCTCTACCTTTCGGTGCAGCTGCGGTGGTTCCCGGCCTCGGGTTACGTGTCGCCGTTCCAGCACCCGCTTCGTGGCATCTACTACCTGGCGCTCCCGGCGATCATCCTGGGGCTCACGCACGCCGCGGTGGTGCAGCGCCAGACCCGCTCGTCGATGGTCGAGACACTCACCGCGGACTTCGTGCGCACCGCCAGGGCGAAAGGGCTCGGACGCGGTGCGGTGATCTTCCGCTTCGGCCTGCGCAACAGCCTGATCGTCGTCACCACGATCGTCGGGCTGCAGCTGGGCGGGCTCATCGCGGGCGCGGTCGTCACCGAGCGGATCTTCAGCCTGCCGGGTATCGGGAAACTCACCCTCGACTCGGTGTTCACCCGCGACTATCCGGTGATTCAGGCCGTGGTGCTGGTGATCACCACGGCTTACATCGTGATCAACCTGCTCGTCGACTTCCTCTACACCGTCATCGATCCACGCATGCGTATCTCCGGGAGGGCCCGATGACGATCGCCGCCGAAACCCCCGCGCCGTCGGCCCGAGTCCACGGCCGGGTCGGGCGCCGGCTGCTGCGCAACCCGCTGGGCGTGATCGGCGGCGCACTGCTGCTGATCGTCCTCGTCGCCGGGGTGTTCGCACCGCTACTCGCGCCGTACGCACCGACGGAAGTGCATTTTCAGACGCCGTTCCAGCAGCCGGGCACCGTCGGTTTCGCGCTCGGCACCGACGACCTGGGCCGCGACATCCTCTCGCGCGTGCTCTACGGCACCAGGGCGTCGCTGGAAGTCGGGGCGCTGTCGGTGGTGTTCGCGGTGATCGTCGGCGTGCCGCTCGGGTTGCTGTCGGGATACTGGCGCCCGCTCGACGCGCTGATCTCGCGGCTGGCCGACCTGATGCTGGCGTTCCCGTTCCTGATCCTCGCCGTCGGACTCGCGGCCATCAACGGTGGCGGACTCGCCAACGCCGCCATCGCACTCGGCATCGCGCAGATCCCGGCGATGACGCGGGTCGTGCGCGCGGACACGTTGCGGCTGAAGGAAACCGACTTCGTGCTCGCCGCGCACACCATGCACGCCGGCGCCCGGCGGATCCTCGGGCAACACGTGCTGCCCAACGCCGCCTCGGCGATCATCGTCCAGGCCACGGTGATCATGCCGGTCGCGGTGATCGGCGAGGCGGTGCTCTCGTTCCTGGGCCTGGGTATCCAGCCGCCCGCGCCGAGTCTCGGCATCATGTTGTCGGACGCGCAGCAGTACCTGTTCCGCACACCGTGGCCGGGCATTTTCCCCGGGGTGGCGCTCGCGCTGATCTGCCTCGGTTTCAACCTGTTCGGCGACGCTCTGCGCGACGCACTGGACCCCAAGAGCACCCGGTGAAGGAGACGACGATGACCGAACCGCTCCTGGAAGTGCGTGACCTCGAGGTGGCGTTCGGCGCGACCGCCGCAGTGCGGGGAGCGAGCCTGTCGCTCAACGCGGGTGACCGCGTCGCCATCGTCGGCCAGTCCGGCTCCGGCAAGTCCACGACCGCCCACGCGATCATCGGCCTGCTGCCCGGCTCGGGACGCGTGACCGGCGGCTCGATTCGATGGCGCGGCGAGGAGCTCGCGCACGCCGGTGAGAAACGGCTGCGGCGCCTGCGCGGGCGTGAGGTAGGACTCGTGCCGCAGGACCCGATGTCGAACCTCAACCCGGTGGCGCGCGTGGGCCGCCAGGTCGCCGAAACACTGGTGGCCCACCGGATGTGCCCGCGGCGGGAAGCCTGGGCGCGGGCGGTGGAACTGCTCGGGCAGGCCGGCATCCCGGAGCCGGCGCGCCGGGCCCGGCAGTACCCCCACGAGTTCTCCGGTGGCATGCGCCAGCGCGTACTGATCGCGATCGGCCTGGCGTGCCGGCCCGATCTGCTGATCGCCGACGAGCCGACCTCCGCCCTCGACGTGACCGTGCAGCGGCAGATCCTCGACCACCTGGAGAAGCTGACGCGTGACCTCGGCACTGCGCTGCTGTTCGTCACCCACGACCTCGGGCTGGCCGCCGACCGCGCCGACCGCGTCGTGGTGATGTCCGAGGGCCGGGTGGTCGAGACCGGGCCCGCCCGCGACGTGCTCAACGCACCGCAGGAGCCCTACACGAAACGGCTCGTCGCGGCCGCACCGTCACTGACCGGTCCGATGCACGAGAGCGAGCCGGCGTCGGACGTGGTGCTGGAGGTATCCCACGTCGTGAAGGACTACCGCGTGCGCGGGCGCGGCGGCACGCTGCGCGCGGTCGACGACGTCTCGTTCACTGTCGGCCACGGGCGCACGACGGCGATCGTCGGCGAATCGGGCTCGGGCAAGACGACCACGGCCCACCTGATCTTGGGCCTCGCCGAGGCGACCTCGGGCACGATCCAGCTCGACGGCGCGGAGGTCGCCGGCTTGCGGGGCGCGAAGCTGCGGGCTGCGCGGCGGGCGATGCAGCCGGTCTTCCAGGACCCGTACGCGTCACTCGATCCCATGTGGACGGTCGAGCGGATCGTGACGGAACCTTTGCGCACCTTCGGTGACGGCGACCGCGCCTCGCGGCGGCGCCACGTCGCCGAGCTGCTCGACCAGGTGGCCCTGCCCGCGGCCCTCGCGCAGCGCTATCCCAACGAACTGTCCGGCGGCCAGCGCCAGCGCGTCGCCATCGCCCGGGCGCTCGCCCTGCGGCCGAGTCTCGTCGTGTGTGACGAACCGGTGTCGGCCCTCGACGTGCTGGTGCAGGACCAGATCCTCGGACTGCTCTCGTCGCTGCAGGAGGAGCTGGGCCTGAGCTACCTATTCATCTCCCATGACCTGGCCGTGGTGCGCTCGCTGGCCCACGAGGTGCTCGTGATGCGGGCCGGCCGCGTCGTCGAACAGGGTCCGGTCGGGCAGGTACTCAGCGCCCCGGCCGACGACTACACCCGGCAGCTGCTCGCCGCCGTGCCCGGCGCGGCGACCTTCATGCAGTGACGGCGGGCCGCAGCACGCCCGCCAGCCGGTCCAATGCGGACGGGACGGACCGGTAGTAGACCCAGGTGCCCCGGCGTTGACCGGTGATGAGACCGGCCTCGCGCAGCAGCTTGAGGTGGTGGGAGATCGTCGGCTGGGCGAGGTCGAACGCCGGGGTCAGCTCGCACACGCACATTTCGCCACCTTCGCGGGAGGCGATCATCGAGAGCAGCCGCAGGCGCACAGGGTCGCCGAGGGCCTTGAAGACGTGTGCGAGCCCGGCGGCCTCGGCTTCGGCCAGCGGCGCGTCCGACAAACCCGCGCAACAGTCTTGGATCGACATTCTTCTATCTTGACGTCCTTCGATTCACGGCGCAAGGTTGATTCAATGCACTTCGATGCAACCTGGTAGGAGCACCGCCATGGGTGATCTTCGCGAAGCCGTGCGAGCGCATTACGCCGAAGCGGCCGTCACCGCGACCGCAGGCCGCTGCTGCGATTCGGACCTCTACGGTGCTGAGGAGCGCGCGGCGCTGCCGGCGGAAGCCGTTGCCGCGTCACTGGGCTGCGGCAACCCGACGGCCGTGGCGGACTTGCAGTCCGGCGAGCGCGTACTGGATCTCGGCTCGGGCGGCGGGATCGACGTGCTGCTGTCCGCTCGCCGGGTCGGGCCGTCGGGCCGGGTGCTCGGACTGGACATGACCGACGAGATGCTCGCGCTGGCCGTCGCCAACGCGGCCAAGGCAGGGGCCGGGAACGTCGAGTTCCTCAAAGGCACCATCGAAGCGATCCCTCTTCCCGCCGGCACCCTCGACGTCGTCATCTCCAACTGCGTGATCAACCTGTCCACCGACAAGCCCGCCGTCTTCGCTGAAACCTTCAGAGTCCTCAAGCCCGGCGGTCGCCTCGGTGTCTCCGACATCCTCGCCGACGACGCCCTCACCCCGGCGCAGCGAGCCGAACGCGGCAACCACGTCGGCTGTATCGCGGGCGCGCTGTCCTTCACGGAGTACCGCGAAGGCCTCGCGGCCGCCGGATTCGCGGGCGTCGAGATCACCCCGACCCACGCCGTCGCCGACGGGATGCACTCGGCGATTGTGCGCGCGGTCAAGCCCGCGTGAGCCGCGCTTCAGAGCGGCCGCGGTGGCGCGGCGAGCGGTCCGTCGGCAGGTTCGCCAGTGACGTGCCCCGCCCGACCACAGTGCCCAACCACAGTGCCCAACCACAGTGCCCAGGCGTGGCGCATTCGGGTCCCCCGGCGCCGGGTACCGTACGCGAATGGCGAACCTACGGCAGCAGATCATCGCTGAGCTCGGTGTGAAGCCGACCATCATCCCGAAGGTCGAGATCCGCGAGCGCATCGATTTCCTCAAGGACTACCTCCGTTCGACGCCCGCGAAGGGGTACGTGCTCGGCATCAGTGGCGGACAGGACAGCACGCTCGCGGGCCGGCTGTGCCAGGTCGCGGCCGAAGAGCTGCGTGCCGAGGGCCACGAGGCGACGTTCGTCGCGGTCCGCCTGCCCTACGGCGTGCAAGCCGACGAAGCCGACGCGCAAATCGCACTGAAGTTCATTCGCCCCGACCGTTCCCTCGTCATCAACGTCAAGCCCGGCGCCGACGCGGTGGCGGCCGAAGTCGCCACCGGCGCCGCCGAACCGCTGCGTGATTTCGTACGGGGCAACATCAAAGCGCGCGAACGCATGGTGATCCAGTACGGCGTCGCAGGGCAGCTCGGCCTGCTCGTCGTCGGCACCGATCACGCCGCCGAGGCCGTCACGGGCTTTTTCACCAAATACGGCGACGGAGGCGTCGACCTCACTCCGCTCACCGGCCTTTCCAAACGTCAAGGCGCGGCCCTGCTGCAGGAACTCGGCGCACCGTCGAGCGTGTGGGAGAAGGTGCCCACGGCCGATCTCGAAGACGACCGCCCGGCCCTGCCCGACGAGGTCGCCCTCGGCCTGAAGTACTCCGAAATCGACGACTACCTCGAAGGCGCCGACGTCACCCCGGAGGTCACCGAGCGACTCGAGTCGATTTTCCTGGCCACGCGCCACAAGCGCAGCGTCCCGGTGACTCCGCTTGACAACTGGTGGCGCGGCTGACGCGAAGCGCCGCCCCCGGCACCCGGTCCGTTCGCCGGCGCGCCGGGCGGCCACCCCGCCCCTTCGCCCGGGCGGGGCAGCAACCGTGGCACGGCGCCCTGTGTCCGGGGTCACGGAATGCTCCGAGAGCTTCGGCGCTACAGGTCGGAGAGGACCGTTCGCGATCAAGGGAGCAGCCATGGCCACCACCACGCCGGAAGAGCAGACGAGCACGCTGCCGGTGCCGGAGCTGGACGACTTCGACTTCCTGCTCACCGACGGTGCGGCCTGCCGCATCGACGACCCCGACTGCGAAGCCTGCCAGTAACCGCGATCGAGGGCGGGCGGGGTAGCGCCCCACCCGCCCTCGATCATCCGGATCCGACCATTCGGGGGTCCCCCGATGCGGGGGTCCACCATTGCGTCCCCACCTCGAGTGACGAACGATGATCTTGAGGGAGAGGAGTCGCCATGCAGACCCGCACCGCACACCGCCGCCGCCCGCTCACCGCCGCGGCCGAAATCGTCGCTGTCGTCGTCGCCATCCTCGCCGCCGCCTGGGTCGCCCTCTGGCTCGCCATGACGCTCTGACGTCCGGCCACCGCGACCGTCGTTTCCGGGTGTGTCCGGCGATCGCACCATTCACCCGCCGGTTTCGCCCGACTTGCTGTCCACTGTGGCCGGTCGCGAGGCCGTCCCGAACCGGCAGCACCGCTGGGCGTCACCCTGGCCGTCCTCACCGGGGTCAGCGCTTCGACCCACCCATGGACCGCGACATGGGACACACCACCATCGCCGCGCAGGCCGCCTGCCGGTGAGCTGTTCGCTCGATACCGGCACCTGCCCTCGCGGACGTGCCACCGGGCATGATGGCGGCATGCCGCACCGAGTCCTGCTCGCCGACGACGATCGCGCGATCCGAGAATCCCTGCTGCGCGCGCTGGAGCTGGAGGGTTACGCGGTCACCGAGGTGACCGACGGCGTCGCCGCGCTCGCGTCGGCCCGGCGGGACCGCTTCGACGTGCTGATCCTCGACGTCATGATGCCCGGCGTCGACGGGCTCGGCGTGTGCCGGGTGCTGCGCGCCGACGGCGACCACACCCCCATCCTGATGCTGACCGCCCGCGTCGAACCGCCCGATCGCGTGGCCGGGCTCGACGCGGGCGCCGACGACTACCTCGTCAAGCCGTTCGACCTCGACGAACTGCTCGCCCGGCTGCGCGCGCTGCTACGGCGGACCTCGGCTGACGCCGCGGCGCCACGGGTGCTGCGGCTCGGCGCGTTGACCGTGGACCCCGCCGCACGGAGCGTGCGGTGCGACGACGTGGAGGTCGACCTGTCGAAAACGGAGTTCGACCTGCTCGAGCTCCTCGTGCGCAACACCGGCATCGTGCTCGACCGCACCACGATCTACCAGCGGATCTGGGGATATGAGTTCGGTTCGGACTCGAAGAACCTGGCCGTCTATATCGGATACCTGCGACGGAAACTGGACAAGGCGGGCGCACCGGATGTGATCCGGACCGTGCGCGGGGTCGGGTATTCGGTACGGGCGTCGTGAACCTGCGCAGCAAGCTGGCCGTCGCGTTCGCGGGCGTCGGCGCGGCCGCGAGCGTGCTCGTCGGGGTGTTCAGCTACCAGACGGCTTCGCAGCGGATCAGCGACGAGCTCGACCGCTCGCTGCTCACCACGTCGGCGCAGATCCAGGCGGGGGCGGCGCAGATCCTCGCGCCCGGCCCGGTCACCCACGGCCACCACGACGACGACCACGACGAAGCGCAGCCGATGGTCGCGCAGGCCATCGCCCCGGACGGCACCGAGCAGCGGATCGGCGGCCGGCCCGGCGTCACGTTCCCCGTCGGCGACACCGACCGCGCACTCGCCGCGAACGGACAGCCCGGCGATCACGCGTACGCCGACCGCACCGTGGGACCGGACGACTACCGCGTGATCACCGTCGCGCTCGGTGCCGGCCGCGGGGCGATCCAGCTGGGCATCGACGTCGACGAGTCCCAGCACGTGCTGGCGTCGCTGGCCACGCGGATCGCCCTCGTCAGTGCCGCCGTCCTGGTCGGCGCGGCGCTCGCCGGGTGGCTGCTGGCGCGCCAGATCACGCGGCGGCTGGTGCGGCTCACGGCCGTGACCGAGCAGGTCAGCGACGGCGGATTCCTCCCGTCGGCCGTACCGGCCGGGGGCCGAGACGAGGTCGGCAGGCTGGCCACGTCGTTCCACCTCATGCTCGCCCGCCTCGCCGACGCCCGCGCCGACCAGGAACGCCTCGTGCAGGACGCCGCACACGAGCTGCGGACCCCGCTCACCAGCCTGCGCACGAACGCTCAGGTGATGCGCCGGTTCGCCGAGCTGTCCCCCGGCGCGCGGGCCCGCCTGCTCGAGGACGTCGACGGCGAAACTCGCGAACTGGCCCACCTCATCACGGAGATCGTCGAACTCGCCACCCACCGCTACGACAGCGAGGAGACGGCGCCGGTCGAGCTGGCCGCCGTCGCCGAACGTGCCGCCGAACGCGTACGCCGCCGGTCCGGGCGGGACATCGTGGTCGACGCCGACGACACCGTGGTGCAGGGGCAGACCCGGCGCCTGGAACGCGCCGTGACCAACCTGCTGGAGAACGCCGTCAAGTTCGATCCCGGCTCCGGCCCGATCGCCATCACCGTCCGTGCGGGACGGATCGAGGTCCTCGACCGCGGGCCCGGGATCCCCGACGCCGACGTGGCCCACGTGTTCGACCGCTTCCACCGCTCCGACGCCGCCCGGGCGCTGCCCGGATCGGGGCTCGGCCTGGCGATCGTGCGGGAAACCGCGCTGGCTCACTGCGGAGGTGTCTTCGCCGGGCCCCGCGACGGCGGCGGTGCCGTGGTCGGGTTCACCGTCGGCGGGCTCTTACCGACTTCTCACCCTGGTCACGCCCTGGACTAACCGGGCTCCGCAAAGGTGGTGGAAGCCGATCACCACCGGGAGCATCCGATGTCCGTCCTTCCCCTTGCGACCCGCCGCGGCCGAGCGCCGTCCGCGCCCCGGCCCCGGCCCGTCCGCCGGTGGTGGCGCGACACGGCCGGGCTCGTCGCCTGGGGCACACTTCTGTTCGTCACCGCGCTGTGGGTGTCCGGCCAGGGGCTGCAGCAACTGGCCGCGCCGGCAACCGGCCTGATGTCGGCCGGCCGGCTCACCGGCCTGCTCTCCGCGGCGCTGCTCCTGCTCCAAGTGCTGCTGATGGCGCGCATCCCGTGGGTCGAGCGAAGCTACGGCCAGGACGCGCTGGCCCGGCGGCACCGGCTGACCGGATTCACCTCGTTCGTCCTCATGTGCGCCCACCTCGTGCTGATCTCACTGGGCTACGCGGCGACCGACCACAGTGGGCTGATCGCCGAAGTGTGGAACCTGGTCACCACCTACCCCGGCATGCTGCTCGCGACCGCGGGCACCGCTGCGCTCGTCATGGTGGTCGTCACCTCAATGCGGGCCGCGCGGCGCCGGCTGCGGTACGAGTCGTGGCACCTGCTGCACCTCTATGCTTACCTTGGCGTCGGACTGGCCCTGCCGCACCAGTTGTGGACGGGCACGGACTTCACCGCGAGTCCCGTCGCGACGGTGTTCTGGTGGACGGCCTACGCCACCGCGGCGGCGGCTGTGCTCGCGTTTCGCGTCGGGCTGCCGCTCATGCTCAGCCTGCGCCACCGGCTCGTGGTCGACCGCGTGGTGCGCGAAGGCACCGGCGTCGTCTCCGTCCACCTGCGAGGCCGGGAACTCGACCGGCTGCCGGTGGAAGCCGGGCAGTTCTTCGTGTGGCGCTTCCTGCACGGCACCGGCTGGACGCGCGGCAAGCCCTTCTCACTCTCGGCCGCCCCTGACGGACGACGGCTGCGGATCACCGCGCGCGACCTCGGGGCGGGCAGCGCACGCCTGGCGAGACTGCCGGTCGGCACCCGGGTGTGGTTCGAAGGGCCCTACGGCAGGCTCACCGGCTCTGTCCGGAGTGGACGAAAGATTGCGTTGTTCGCTTCGGGTATCGGGATCACGCCGCTGCGCGCGCTGCTGGAGGCGCTGCCGTACGGGCCGGGTGAGGCGGTGTTGTTCCACCGGTTCTCGTCGGAGGCGCTGTTCCACCACGAGCTGGAGCACCTGGCCCGCAGGCGCGGCGTGCGGATTCACTACCTGCCGGGGCATCGCGCGACCGGGTCCTGGCTGCCCGCGGGATACGCGGGCGTGCCGGACCACGCCGTGCTGCAGCATCTCGTGCCCGACATCGCCGAGCGCGACGTGTACGTCTGCGGCCCCGACGAGTGGACCGCCGAAGTCGCGCGATGCGCGTGGCAGTGCTGGGTTCCGCGGGATCGCGTCCACAGTGAACGGTTCGGTTGGTAGGGAGCAGGTCATGCGCAGGATCGCCCTCGTTTTCGCGGCCACGGTCTCGGTGGTCGTGCTGCTGCTCAGCTATCACACGAGCACGGACCAGAACACCGTCGCGGCCGAGATCCCCGGCGTCGTCCGGCCGCAGGCGACGACGTCCGCACCGACGAGTTCCGGCGCGTCCGCGCCCTCGGGTGGCAGCACGTTCACCGGCGCCGCGGCCGACACCCGGTACGGGCCCGTGCAGGTTCAGATCACCGTGTCGGGCGGGAAGATCACCGACGCGAAGGTCACGCAGGTGCCGGAAGAGTCGGGCCGCGACGTGAGCATCAACTCGGCCGCCGTGCCCGAGCTGAACCAGGAGACGCTGCAGGCGCAGAGCGCCCAGATCGACACCGTCAGCGGCGCGACTTACACCTCCGAGGGCTACGTACAGTCCCTGCAGTCCGCCATCGACGCCGCCCACCTGTGACGGCCCGCGAGCGGCGCCTGCACGCGGACGATGCCGATCAGCCTGGTCCGCCCGCTCGTGCCGCAGGCAACCCAATCCGCCGCGCCTTGCTGGCCCCCGCTCGACAGCGGTCACACCGTCGCCATGCTCGCAGCCTGCCGCGACCTCTCCCGCGTCGGCGACTCCGGCGCGCGCAGGCCGCAGGCAAGGCGAGTTCTCGCAGACCAGCGAGGCGGGTTCGGTGTCGTCGTTCGCGACCGATGGGTTCCTGTGGCGCGCGATCACCTCGCGGCCTACGGAGTGACGCAGCGGCGTCCGCCAGCACGATTCCCGCTCGACATGCTGACGTCCCACTCTGCACCGGAAGTCCGAGCTCATCCGTGCCCACCGAAAAGTCCGAATGGCGGTCCGCGAACCGCGGAACCGAGCCCCGGCTACTCCTACACTGACCCCATGCCGGACGACGACCGCCCCGCTCGGGTGGAGGACGTGCACGAACTCGCGCTCGCGATGCCGCACGTCACGGTGTGGCCGGGCTCCGAGGAGCGACCGATCTATCAGGTCGGTGGCAAGTCGTTCGTGTTCTTCCGCAGCCGGCGCCCCGACGCGTTCGACCCCGACACCGGCGAACGTTACGACGACGTCATCGTGTTCTGGGTACCGTCCGAGGCCGACAAGGAAGCGCTCGTCGGGGACGAATCCACACCATTCTTCACCACGCCACACTTCCGCGGTCACCTGTCGGTGCTCGTGCGCGCGTGCCGCCTCGGCGAGCTCACCCGCCGCGAGCTCGCGGAGGTCGTGCAGGAGGCCTGGCTCGCCCGCGCGTCGGCGCGCCGGGGAAAGGCGTGGCTCGCGGAGCATCCGTCGCCGTAGTCCTCACCGGAATGGGCGAAACGTCGGCTCGGGTGCCATTCGCGCAGAACACCCGACAACTCGACGCCGGCGGCCCGTTCAACTGTCCACTATGGTCGATGACAACCCGCGTTTCCGATTCGCGGCCGGCGGTATGGGGCGCGGAGCGACAGCCGTCACTGTCGTCGGGCGCGACGTTGGTGCTTCTTCGAGCCCCGCATCGCCGCTGGCACCCGGACAAGGCGCTCCCCTGCCGGACTAACTTGCGTGCACCGCCGAGGCGAGGCGCAGGCAGGGGTCGAACTGTGCCGGGCCGTCGGCGGTCAGTTCGACGGGGCAGGCCGCCGGTTCGTAGCTCGTGACGACGACCTTGTAGCGCCCGGGCGGCAGGCCCTCGACGGCGTAGCGCCCGGCCGAGTCGGTGACGGTCACGCGCTGCACCTCGCCGGCGGAGTCGAGCACGGTGACTTCCGCACCACCGAACGGGCCGGGGTCGGCGCTCACCGTGCCGACGAGCCGCACGGAGCGGGGCAGCACGACATCTTCGCGAACGGGCTCGGCGCCCACCGTCACGTGACGAGCGATCGGCGCGTAACCGGGACCGGTGACGAGAAGCAGATACGTACCGTGGGGTGCGGCGAACGCGTACACGCCGTTTTCGTCCGGTGCGGTGCGGCGGACCTCGTGGGTTTCGAGGGAGGTGAGCGTGACGGCGGCGGTCTCGCCCGGCGTGAGGCCCCGGATCATGCCGCTGACGGTGTCGGCCGGCCGCGGCGCGTCAGGCTCAGGCGTGCCACCCCCATCAAGTGCGCCCACCTCAGGCACGGCCCCCTCGGGCTCGGGCGCCGCTGCCGTCTCGGCCTCCGAAGCAGACACCGCCGCCTTCCGGCGCGACCGGGCGGACACGACGTCGGCCAGCCCGACCAGCAACGACAACGCGACAAGCGCCGTCGAACCGATCAGGCCCAGCGCCGTCGCGCCCTGGTAGTCGCCGTGGGAACGCGTGAGCTGGCCGAAGAACAGGGACCCACCGATGGCGGTGCCGATCGCGGAGCCGATGCGCTGCGCCGTCTGCAGCACACCGGCCGCGGTGCCGCCTTCGGCGGGCGGTACGTCTTCCAGCGCGAGCGTCTGGTTCGGCGCGACGACCAGGCCGCTGCCGAACCCGGCGACGAACAGCGGGCCGGCGACCAAGTACGCCAGCTCGGCCGCGGAACCGGTGTAGTCGCGGACAAGCCACGCCGTCCCGGCGAGGCCGAGCGCCGCCAGCAGGTTGCCGAGCACGACCATCGGGCGGCCGAAGCGGTGCACGAACCGCCCACCGATCGCCGGGGAGATGGCCGAGCCGACGGCGAACGCGAGCATCGACGCACCCGACTCCAGCGCCGTGAAACCCAGGCCCTGTTGGAAGAACAACGTGAGAACCAGGAAAATCCCGGTGAATCCGGCGAAATACACCAAGCCGAGCGTGGAACCCATCGAATAACTGCGCAGGCCCAGCAGTTTCAGGTTGACCAGCGGGTGTTTCCCTCGCTTGCCGAGCAGTCGCTCCCACAGCACGAAGACCAGCAGCAGGCCCGCCGCGACGCCCATCAGCCACCACTGCGGCCGCGTCGTCTGCTCTTCCTCCTGCACAAGCGGCAACATCACGGCCACCACGGCGAGGCCGAGCAGCAGTGTTCCCAGCAGGTCCGGGGCGTTTTTCCGCCCGTCGTGCACATCCTTCGGCAGCAGGCGCAGCCCGAACAGGATCGCGAGGACGCCGATCGGCAGGTTCACGTAGAAGACGTAACGCCAGCCCTCCTCGACGCCGAACCCCTGGATCAGCAGGCCGCCCAGCACCGGCCCGATGGCCGTCGACAACCCGACCACCGCGCCGAACGCCCCGAACGCCTTGCCGCGTTCACGGCCGCGGAACAGCTGCTGCATCATGCCGATGACCTGGGGGCTGAGCAGGCCACCGGCGACACCCTGCGCCAGCCGCGCGACGACGAGCCACGTCGCATTCTGCGCCGCGCCGCACAGCGCGCTCGTCACCACGAACAGTGCCAGGCCCAGCAGGAACATCCGGCGGCGCCCGTAGTCGTCGCCGAGGCGGCCCGCCGGCACGAGCGCGAGCCCGAACGTGAGCGCATATCCGGACACCACCCACGAAACGTCCGCGGGAGTCGCACCGATGCCGCGCTCCATCGACGGCAGCGCGACGTTGACGATGCTCACGTCGAGCAGCGTCATGAAGCCCGCGATCAGGCAGATCCACAACGCCCGCCAGCGCCGCGGATCCGGCTCCGGCGTGGGAAAGGCGCTCACGAGACCACCTGCGGGTAGTACGGATCTCCGACCCGGTCAACGTTACTCGGCGCACACGCCCGCCCGTGTCCGCGCCCGCCGCGACATGGCGAAGATCACCGGGGTGGCCGAGCGGCCACCCCGGCGCCTCCCCCTGCCGGTCAGATCGTCGCGATGCCCGCCGGGCTGCCGAGCGCGCTGAAGTCGCTCGGGGCATGGTCGCCGTCGGGAGTCCGCGGCAGACCCGCGAACTCGCCGATCTTCGTCAGCTCGCCGTCGGCGCCGATGCGCCACGCGGCGACCTTGCCCGAGCCGGGCAGGACGTTGTAGAGGTTCTTGCCGTCCGGGCTGAGACCGAGGTCCAGCGGCGTCGAGCCCTGGGTCGTGCCCGGGTCGTCGGTGGTTCCGGCGACCTCGTGCAGCAGTGTGAGGCTGCCGTCGCGACCGATCTTCCAGCTGGAGATGGTGCCCGACGTGTAGTTGGAACCGAAGGCGTATTCGCCGTTGCCGACGACCCAGCAGGTGTCGATCTGGTGGTCGGCGACGGCAGTGCTGATCGGCGTCAGCTTGCCGTCGCGGCCGATGCGGTAGCTGCCCGCGGCCCCGGTGGGGTGGCCGTCCTCGACGCCACCGCCGACGAACTCGGCGACGTCGACGTTGCCGTGGGGTCGAAGTCGAACCCGAACGGGCCGCGGTTGTCGAAATCCGTGCGCACGAAGTCCTTGCTGGGCCTGCCCGCGAGGTCCACGCCGAAGGTCAGCACGCGACCCGGACCGGTCGGGTTCGCGCCGGAGACGACGTCGTTGGTCGGGCGCCGTCCTTGATGGACACGAGCAGGTGGCGTCCGTCCGGGCTGAACGCGACCTGCGTCGGGTCCTTCAGCGCGTCCGGGGCGAAGCGGTCCTGGTTCGCCCCGAGCTCGCGCGTCGACCCGGGGATCGGGGTCAGCTTGCCGGTGAGGCCGAGCCGGAACCCGGTGATGCTGCCCTGACCCGCCGCATTGAGCACGTACACGGTGTCGCCGTGCTGCGTCACGCTGTTCGGGAAGCGCTGCGACGCGGAGCCGTCGCCGGTCGGCACGACGTCGACGAGGTCGAGCCGATCCGGGCGGATACACAACACGGACAGGGTGTTGCTGCCGGCGTTGGTCACCAGCAGGAAGCGCCGGTCCGTGGTCACCCGCACGGAGTTGCCCGCCCCGAGCCCGTCGCCGGCGAAGCGCTGTCCCGGGCCGGAGCCCTCGCCGCCGGTCGCGAACGAACCGACGAGCGTGAGCTTGCCGTCGGCCGCGCGGTGGTAGTACGCGATCTGGTTGGCCGGCTGACTCGGATCACTGCTGTTGTTGTGGTTGGTGCCGACGAAGACCGCACCCGGCGTACTCCACTGTGGAGCGGCCGACGCCGTCGCGCCGCCGAACACCGCCGTCAGCGGAACGAGCATGGCGGCCGCGATCGCCGTCCGCATTCCCCGGCGTAGGAAAGACTTGTTCATCGATTTCCCTTCGAAGTCCCGCGCCCGGCCGGTTTTCCCGGCGCGGTCGAAGATCGAAGTTAGGGCCGCGTACGGCAGCCACGATAGGGCGGCGAAGATCCGTAAGACCCCTTACGAATCACGGAAAAGGCCGCCACACGAAGTAAGTGCCGGCCACCGGGTCAGGGTCCTGGCTGGGGACTTCCCCGACGCGAACGGGCGGCGGGTGGGCGAAGCTGACCTCATGAGTCCGCGCGAACGTCGGGGGTGGTGCTGATGGCGATCTCCCGGGGCTTCCACAGCAAACGCAGCACCGGCATCGACCAGGCCCGGGTGCCGCCAGGGCAGTACGTGACGCCGGGGTTCCCCGTACTGTCCGCCGGTCCCACCCCGAAAATCACGCTGGCCGAGTGGACGTTCACGATCCGCGGCGCCGTCGCCCGGCCGCGGACCTGGACCTGGGACGAGCTGCTCGCACTACCCGGCGAGGAGGTCACCACCGACATCCACTGCGTCACGAAGTGGTCGAAACTCGGCACGCGGCGGCGAGGCGTCTCGCTCGACGTCCTGCTGGGCGCCGTGGGCTCGCGCGACGCGTTCGCCCTCGCGTTCAGCGACGGCGGGTATACGACGAATCTCCCCGTGGCCGACCTCAGCGGCGGCCGCGCGTGGCTCGTCCACGGCTACGACGGCAAGCTGCTGGCCCCCGAACACGGCGGGCCGGTGCGGTTGCTCGTGCCGCACCTCTACTTCTGGAAGAGCGCGAAGTGGGTGCAGGGCCTCGAACTGCTCGACGAGGACCGGCCCGGCTTCTGGGAGAACTACGGCTACCACAACTACGGAGACCCATGGCGGGAACAGCGGTACGCGGGCGACTGAACTGGCAACGGGCCACCGTCGCCGCCGTCGCCGAGGAAACCCCGACGGCGCGCAGCATCACGCTCGAACTGTCCGAATGGGATGGTCACCGCGCGGGGCAGCACGCGCGAACCCGAGAACGGCTGGTGCGGGCTGCGCGGCCGCATCGACCGCGAGTTCCTCGATCGACATGGGCTTTCGCCGGCCGAAGCGCCTATCGTGTACGTCTGCGGGCCCACCGCCTTCGTCGAGGCGGTCGCCGACGACCTGGTCGCGCTCGGCCACGAGCCCGGCCGCATCCGCACCGAACGCTTCGGCGGGACGGGAACGTGATGACCGACGCAACGAGCACCGTGGATGGAAACGCCATCGCGGGCACCCTCTGCACAGTTTTCGGCACCGACATGACGGCCGCACACGGCACCTGCGCGAACTGCGGCGCGGGCGGGCCACTGGCCGAGTTGCGGGTCTACGCCAAGGGGCCCGGCGTCGTCGGCCGCTGCCGGCACTGCGAGGCGATCCTGCTGGTGATCGTCGAACGGCGCGGGATCTCCTGTGTCGACGTCTCCGGCTTCGCCGCACTGGCGCACCCCGCGACCCGGTGACACCTGCGCCACCACAACCTCATCGGTCCGGTGTGTCCCGTGTGGACGGGTGACGGGCGCCCCGTGGACCTCGCCGGATCGCTCACGGGTGCAGCTGGCGGCGTGAGGTCACGTTGAGCTTGTCGTAGATCCGCCCCAGGTGCCATTCGACCGTGCGCGGGCTGATGAAGAAGCGGGCACCGATCTCGGCGTTGGAGAGGCCGTCCCGAACGAGGCGGACGATGTGGGCCTCCTGCGCCGTCAGATCGCCACCGGCTTCGGGTGCGCGGCGGCGCGCGGTGGCGCCGGTGGCGCGCAGCTCGCGGGCGGCGCGCTCGGCGAAAGCTTCCATGCCCATGGCGGTGAACATCTCGTGGGCGACGCGCAGCTGTTCGCGGGCGTCGGTGCGGCGGCGTTCCCGGCGCAGCCACTCGCCGTAGAGCAGGCGCGCGCGGGCGCATTCGCCGCGGATCCGGGTGCGTGACAGACGTTCGACGGCCTCCCGGTAAGCGGCGTCGGCTTCGTCGCCCGAGGAGAGCAGCGCCCGGCAGCGGGCCTCGATTCCCAGGCCCCAGTCGGTGCCCGCGGCGCGAGTGGTCTCTGCGAGCTGCTCGAAGGCGTCGCGCGCCGCCTTCCCGTCGCCGCCGCCACGTACGGCGGCCTCGATGAGCTCGGCCAGCACGAGCCAGGGCTCGACCCCATGACCGGCGGTTGCCGGCGCGCCGCTTCGGCAGCTGCGTGCGGTGGATGAGGTCCGTACTCGTGACCAGGTACGCGCTGTCCCCCAGCCCCGGGATCGCCGGAATGACGGGTACGGACCCGGTGTTGATCAGGACCCGCTCGGCCTCGATCGTCACGTCCTCGCCACCGGTGTCGACCCGCACCGTGTGCGGGCCGGTGAACTCCGCACGCCCGGTCAGCACCGATGCGGTGTCCATGCCGTCCATCGCGTCGAAGTTCCCCTTGCAGAAAAGCGACGTGATGGCGTGCACCTCGCCGACGGCGCGCTCGTAGAACTCCTGCGGGGGATCCGTCGGCCGCCGGCGTACCGCGCGGTGCACCAGAGCCTTCGTCGGGACGCACCCGATGTTGGGGCACGTGCCGCCGTACATCTCGGCCGACTGCTCCACCACGATGACGCGATCGCCCCGCCGGGCCACCTCCGCCGCCACGGCTTTGCCGCCCTTGCCGAATCCGATGACCAGTAGGTCGGCCTTGTCCTGACTCTCCATGTTTCGGCCCTCTGCCCGTGCGTCTCCTGCGATACGGACGAATCGGGCTCGCCGCGGCGGTTCCTTCGCCACGCGGGAAGCGACGCCGCGGCCGAGGGCCTCAGCCGATCGCGGTGACCGAGCCGTCGCGACTGCCGATGATCAGCAACCCGCTCGCCGTCAGTGCCGGGTAACTGTCGGCCTTCCCGCCGAGGTCGACGTCGAGCAGGCGGGCTCCGGTGGGTGCGAAGCCGTAGGCGTGGCCGTTCTGTCCGCCGAAGTAGACGCGGTGATCACGGTCGAGAACCACCGAGCTCCAGATCTGGGCGCCGATCGGGCCGTAGTGCGTGTCCTCTCGGCCGGTTGCGGCGTCGAACACGTGGACTTGTCCACTGTGGTCGGCCACGTAGGCGAGGCCGGTCGCGGTGACGACGGGCGAGGAGTACGTGATCACGCGCGGCGCGTGCCAGGCCGGTGTGCCGTCGGGGTGGTAGGCCCATTCGTCGTGGCCGTTGGTGCCGAGCAGGACGGTGCCGTCGGGAGCGAGGCCTGCCGAGACCTCGACGAGGCCGTCGTGCGGGTCGGCCCGCCAGACGATCGTGGCGGTGGCGCCGTGGTCGTCGAGTGCCACCAGCGACGAACCGGCCGTCGTGTAGACGCGACCGCGGCCGTCGGTGACGACCGAACCATACGAAACGGTCCCGGTCCCTACCCGCCACGCCACGTGGTGACCGGTCGCGGAGACGTCCAGTGCGGACACCGTGCCGTCACCGGCGCCCACGTACACGCGGCGCCCGTCCGCCGAGGCAGGCGAGGTCACCTGGCCCGGGAACTGCTCCGTCCACAGTGGCTTCCCTGTGGCGGACAACGCGATGAGCCGGTCGCCGACCGGGAACAGGATGGTGCCGCCGGGCAACAGCAACGGGGAGACCGACAGGTCGCCGCCCGCCCGCGTGCCGGAGTCGTAGGTCCATCGGTCGTGGCCGTCACCGGGGTCGAGCGCGTGCAGAACGCCGCCGTTGGAGGCGAGGTAGATCGTGCCGTCCGCACCGACGACCGGACCCGGCGTCACCTTGTCTTCGAGTCGGCGTCGCCAGCGGACGGTGCCGCGGACCGGCCCGGCGGTGGCCGACGCGCCCGAGTGCCGGGCGTCGTGCAGCGCCGAAGGCCATGGCGCCCAGGTGGCGGTGCCCGCCGAAGCCCGGGGTGGCGCGAAGGTCGGCACTGCCGATTCCGCGGTACAGGCCGAAAGGAAGACCACGCCCGACAGCGCGAGGCCGAACACGGTTCGCCGGAACACCATGTCCGCGAACGTAGCGACCGCAACGCCGCGCGGACGGCCCTTCGTGCTTACGAAACCCTGACCGTCACGGCCCCGATCCCGGATCTTGGCGAATCGCGGCGAGCAAGCCCTCGAGATCCTGCGCGCACGGGCCGCACACGCGCAGGTGCGCCGCCACCCGAGGGTGCAGGCGGGCGGCGTCCTCGTCGTGTGCGAGCAGTTCGGCGTAGACGTCGAGCAGTTCCATCGCTTCCTCGCACCCGCTGTCGCGCGGATCGGTGTCGAGGAACCGCAAAAGCTTGTCCAGGTCGCTCATGCGGGCCTCCGTCCGGGGTGGTCGAGGTACCCCTCGGCGACCAGCCGCGCGCGGATCTTGCGGCGGGCGTCATACAGCGTCTTGTACAGCGCGTTACGGTTCGTGCCGAGTTCCTGCGCGAGCGTGTCGAGCGGCACCCCGGCCAGCACGAGCGCGGCGAAAACGTGGCGTTGCCGGTCCGACAGTTCCTCGCGCACCGCCGTGCGGATCCCCGAAACCAGGTCCTGCCACTCCGCGTGCCGGTCCGGGGTCAGGCCGAAGCGGTCCGGAAACGCGGACCAGTCCTCCACGTCGCAGCTGCCGGGCCTGCTGCGGCGGAAGTGGCGGGCGAGCCCGTTGGACACCTCGAAGACGACGAACTTGTACGCCCAGGTCGTGAACCGGCTGGCTCCGCGGAACTCCCCCAGCTTGGCGAGCACCGTCACGAGCGCGTCGGTCGCGGCCTGCTGCACGAGATCGTCGGCCGCGGTTCCCGCGGGTGCCGTCCGACGGGCGACCTCGGCACCGGCGATCCGCACGAACCTCGCGTGCAGCCGCGCGACCGCTTCCTCCCGCCCTGGCGCGGCGGGCGAGAGCGCGCGCACCCACTCGGCCGACTCGGGATCCACGGCCGCCGATGCTACCGCCCGGATTTTCTCGGCGAAGCCGGGTAAGACCCACGCCGCCCGCAACACCAACGGGCCGGAACCCCCTCGACAGACCTTCGAGAGACTTGGGGAGAGTGTGCCCTTCGACGGCAGAACCGCGCTCGTGACCGGCGCGGGCAGAGGGATCGGGCGGGAGATCGCCGCCGGGCTGGCGCGAGGCGGCGCCCGTGTCGCCGTGCTGGCGCGATCGGCCGACCAGGTCGGCGAGACCGTCGAGCTGATCACCGGCCAAGGCGGCCAGGCGCTCGGCTTCCCCGCCGAGCTCACCGACACCACCGCCCGCGACCAGGCGCTCGCCGCGATCGCGGCCGCCTTCGGCTCGGTCGACATCCTCGTCAGCAACGCCGGCGTCGTGAGCCCGCTCGGGCCCAGCGCCCGCGTGGACCTCAACGAGTGGACCAGGAACCTCACGACCAACGTCGTCGCGCCCGCCGCGCTGGCGTTCGCCGTGCTGCCGGCCATGATCGAGCGCGGCTGGGGGCGGATCGTCGCCGTCTCCAGCGGCGTCGTCGCCGCCCCCGGCCGGATGATCGGCGGCAACGCTTACGTCACCGGCAAGGCCGCGCTGGAGGCGCACACCCTCAACCTCGCGGCCGAAATCGTGGGCACCGGCGTCACGGCGAACGTCTACCGCCCTGGCATGGTCGACACCGCGATGCAGGAAGTGGTGCGCACCAGCCCCGACGACGCCGCCCCCCAGCTGCGGCAGCGGTTCATCGACGTCCACCGGGCCGGGCAGCTTCTCACCCCCGAAGCGTCGGCCGCCTCACTGCTGGCGCGGCTGGCCGGGGACACCACCGGCCAGATCTGGGACGTCGCCGACGACCTGCTCCCAGCCCGCTGAGCCCCCGAAAGGAATCGTCATGCCCTTGCTCCACCCCGGGGATGCCTTCCCCGCACTGTCGCTCACCACGGTCGACGGCGCCGTCCACGACCTGCCCGCCGAACTCGCCGGCGGTTTCGGCGTGGTGCTGTTCTACCGCGGCAGCTGGTGCCCGTACTGCAACGCGCAGCTGCGCGCGTTCCAGCGCGCAGGCGACCAGCTCGCGCAGCTCGGCATCAAGGTCGTCGCCCTGTCCGTCGACGACGAGGCGACCACGAAGGAGACCGTGGACAAGCACAAGCTCACGTTCCCGGTCGGCCACAGCGCCGACGCCCGCGCCCTGCACGACGCGACCGGCGCGTTCGTCAACGAGGACCCGCTGTACGTCCAGTCCACCGGCTTCGTCCTCGACCCCGGCGGCAAGGTGCTCGTGAGCGTGTACTCCAGCGGCGCCATCGGCCGGCTCGTGCCCGAGGACGTGCTCGGCATGGTCCGCTACGTCCGCGACCACGAAGGCTGAGGCGTCCACTTCGGACACTCCTGCGCCCGGTGCGCCAGGTGGTAGCCGGTGCGGACGGTCACGATCGCCCGCACCGGCCGGCCGCCGTCCGCGAGTTCGCGGCGGCGCGGGTTCCGGCCGTCCCGCGCAGCAACCGGGACTCAATTACGACAACAGTGTAGATTGAGCACATGCGCAGAGGACGTGGTGAACTGGAGGCCGAGGTCCTTGCCGTCCTGTGGCAGCACGACGGACCCGCGACCCCGGCGGACGTGCGAGAGCGGCTCGGCGACGAAACGCTCGCCTACACGACCGTGGTCACGATCCTCACCCGGCTGCACGAAAAGGGCGTGCTCACGCGCGAGAAACAGGGCCGCATGTTCGCCTACCGGCCCGTCGACGACCCGGCCGGCCTCGCGGCGCGGCGGATGCGCGCGGTGCTGGACAGCGAGGCCAACCGCGAGAGCGTGCTGGCGCAGTTCGTCTCGAACCTGCCACCCGGCGACGAGCAGGCACTGCTGGAACTGCTGCAGAGCGACCGCGAGAGCCGGTGACCCATGGCACTCGGTGTGCTCCTGCCACTGCTGTTGCCACTGGCCTCATGGCCGGTCGCGCGGTGGCTCGCGCCGCGGCTGGCCCCGCGGTACGCCACCCGGCTGCTCACGCTGCTGGCCGTGCTGTTCGCCGCGGGCAGCACGTGCGCGCTCGCACTGGGCACGGCCGAAGGCCTGTCGCTCGTGCCGGCCGTCGCGGCACTGGGTGAGTTCTCCCCCGCCGCCTTCAGCGCGACCGCGGGTGTCGACGTTCCGCTCACGATCGGCTGCGGAGTGCTGCTGATCGGCACCCTGCTGGCCCTCGCGCACGCGGTCCGCGGCCAGTGGCGCTGGTATCGCCGCGTGCACGCCCAGCTCGATGAGCATTCCCGCGAAGGCGGCGTGGTGGTCCTGCCGGGAGCGGAGCCGGTGGCGTTCGCGATCCCCGGGCGGGGCGGACGCATCGCCGTGTCCAGCGGGATGCTGGCCGCGCTGTCGGCGGGCGAGCGCGCCGCGCTGCTGCACCACGAACGCGCGCACCTGCGGCTGCGCCACCCCGGCTATGCGGGGGCGGTCGTGCTCGCCGCCGCCCTCAACCCGTTCGTCCGTCCGCTCGCGGCAGCCGCCCGGTTCGCCATGGAGCGCTGGGCCGACGAAGCCGCTGCCTCGAGGGTGGGCGACCGGCGCGTGGTCGCGACGGCCGTCGCCAAGGCCGCGCTGGCCGACCGGGGCCCGGCCGCATATGCGCTCGCGGCAGGCGGAGGCCCGGTGCCGCAACGGGTCCGGGCTCTGCTGGACACGCCCTCACCACGCCCCCTCAACGGCCTGACCGCGGCCGCCGTGGCCCTTGTGCTCGGCGTGAGCGGCGCCGCCGCCGGCGTGGGCGCGCACGCCGTGATCACGCTGCATTCCGACATCGAGACCGCCCAGGTGGCGACGTGCCTGCTCCACCCCGTGGTCCCGCAGCGGGCCCACGGCGAGGCCACGCTCACGGCATTCCGCCACGAGCACCGGAAGTGCGCCAAGGGCTGAGCGCCACGCCCCGGCCGCACCCTCGACGTCGGAGTCGTGCAGCAGGATCGTGCCGCCGCCGTTCAGTCCTTTCCGGACAGTGGCCGTGACGGACGCCGGCGTCGCCCGGCTCGTCCAGTCGAAGCCCCACGCGGTCCACAGCACGGGCCTAAGTCCCAGCGCACGCGCCGCGAGCAGCGAACCCGCCGAAAAGACCCCGTACGGCGCACGCACCCACCGCGGTCGCTCGCCGGTCGTCGTGCCGATGAGGTCCACCGTGCGCGCGAGATCATCGCGGACGGCTTTCGGGGACCGGCGAAGGAAACACCGGTGGTCCCACCCGTGCACCGCGAGCTCGTGACCGGCCGCCACGAGCTCCCGGCCCAGCTGCGGCGCCCTCGCGAGCTCGCGCCCGAGCACGAAGAACGTGGCCCTCGTGCCGGTCCGATCCAGCAGAGCCAGGAAATGCGGCGTCGACCGCGGATGCGGGCCGTCGTCGAAAGTCAGCGCCACGTGCCCGGGGTCTCCGAGCCCCGCCAGCCGCGGCGCCACCACCCGCCGCACGCCCGGCACGAACATCACCGCCGGTGCCGCGTGTGCGGCGGCTGCACCCACCGCCGCCGCGGCGGCCGCCCGCATCATCCCGCCACCTCCACCGGCAGCACCACCGGCCGCGGCGCCGGGTTGAGCACGGCCCGCAGCGCGGCGCCCAGCTCGGCCTCCGTACGGGCCCACGGCACCGTGCCCGCCTCGTGGAGGACGGCGGCGTTGGCGCGGCCGTGGCCGGGCAGGCAACGGTAGGTCAGCACCGGCAGGCCCGTGGCGAGCGCTTCCGACGTGGTGAGCCCGCCCGCGTTCTGAACCACGACATCGCACGCGCGCAGAAGGCCGGCCATGTCGTCGACCCAACCGTAGACGTACGGAACCGTGCGGGCCAGCCGCTGGCGCAGCGCGTCGTTGCGCCCGCACACGACCACCGGCTCGGTGGAGCCGTCGGCCACCAGGTCGGCGACCGTGTCCTCGACCTCTCCGACGCCCCACGACCCCGACACGACCAGCGCGAGCGCCCGCTCCGCCGGCAACCCGTGCGCCAGGCGCAGCCGCGCGCGCTCCGCCGGGCCCGCCACGGGGCGGAAGGCCGGCGCGACCAAGGGTTCAGCGACGACGGTGCGACCCGCACCGAGCGCGTGGGCCTGCCGCGCCGCGATTTCCAGAGGCGCGATGGTCAGGTCGGCCCAGCGGCTCACGCACAGCCGGTGCACCGACGGATCGGTCAGGTACGCAACCAGTTCCGCGCCGAGCCGTCCCCGCGCTTTGAGCCGCGCGGCGGCGTGCGTGGCCAGCGGATAGGTCGAGATCACCCGGTCCGCGCCGGCCACCACGCCGGCCAGCTTCGGCGCGGCCAGCCGGGCGAACCGGCGGGCCGCCGCGGCCGGACCCGGGGCACCCAGTACGCCGAGCAGCCAGTCCCAGCTGCCCGGCGCCACCTGCAGCTGACGGTGATAGACACCGCACAACAGCCGGCCAAGCCGGCCCGGCAGCAGGTCGAGGAAGTCCACGATCTCGGTGGCGGTGCCGCGCTGCGCCAACCTCCGGGCCAGCTCCCTCGCCGCACCGTCGTGCCCCGCCCCGATCCGGGCCGACACGATCACCACACGCTCCATGCACTCGCCTTCCAGAAGTTCTACAAGCACGTCGTAAATCTACACAGATGTAGATTCAGTTCGCCCTCGGGTGGGGCCAGCGTGCGGCGCCACCGCACCCGGTCCTCGGTACGAACCACGGCCGACGAGCACGGATCTGGCCGTGCGGCCGCAGGATCGTCGGTGCGATCCGTGTCGGTTCGGCGCCGGACGGCCGTTTCGGCCCTGCTCGCTACGGACCACCAGTGGCACCGTCGGCCACTCTCGCCAGCTCCCGCAGGGGTCCCGCGTCCGGAATGGACACACGGCCTCGGTGGCGGCCCGGGTATTCGGGAGCACCAAACCGTATTCCGGGGATACCTCCGAAAGAACATCAGGTGAACAGGCTTGGGTGTCGCGTCGTGAGTACGCGGCCGCACGGTGGCGCCGGCGAGGTTGAGCAGACGCCTGTGATCGGCAAGTACACCGCTAGGGAAATTCCGGCGAAACAAGCACCGAGAACACACCCGGAACAATCGTTGCGAGTTCCCGGCGAGCGCGCACTGCTGGAAAGATTCCCGTCATGACAGCAGTCGCCCCGCGCTCCCGTGGCCGGATCAGGTAAACCGCCGTGCGGATCGCGTTCGTGACCGAAACGTGGCTGCCCTCAACCGACGGCATCGTGACCCGGCTCCTCGCCACGGTCGAGCGGCTGCGCGCAGACGACCACGACATCCTCATCATCGCCCCCGAGGGCGGCGAGAGCGCGCTACCCGGTGTGGAAGTGCGCACGGTGCCCACCGTCGGCGCGAAATTCCTCTACGGCGGCAAACGGTGGGGCCTGCCGCTGCCGCGCGTGCACCACTTTCTTCGCGAGTTCGACGCCGGTCTGGTCCACGTGGTCAACCCCGTGTTGCTCGGCGTGGCGGGGATCTTCGCGGCCCGCCGGCTCGGCCGCGCCGTCGTCGCGTCGTACCACACGGACATCGCCCGCTACGCACGCCACTATCGCCTCGGGCCCGCGGTGCCGCTGATCTGGTCGCTGCTGCGCGCCCTGCACGGACGGGCCGATCTGAATCTCGCCACCTCCGCCGCGGCGATCGCCGACCTCGCCCGCCACGGCATCACCGGCGTGCGGCTGTGGCCGCGCGGCGTCGACCTGGGCCGCTTCCGCCCGGCGGACGGCCACGGGAGGACCGGGCGGCCCACCGCCCTCTACGTCGGACGGCTCGCGGCCGAAAAGGGCCTCGACCGCCTCGCCCCGCTGGCGACCGCGGCCGGCGGGTTCCGGCTCGTCCTGGTCGGCGACGGCCCGGCGCGCGACCGGCTCGAACGCACGCTCCCGCCGGGCACCGTGTTCACCGGCACCCTCCACGGGGATGCGCTCGCGCACGCCTACCGCAGCGCCGACCTGTTCGTCTTCCCGTCCACGACGGACACACTGGGGCTGGTGCTGCTGGAGGCGCTCGCGAGCGGGCTGCCCGTGCTCGCGGCCGACAGCCCCGCCGCCCGGTCCACGCTCGCCGGCACTACGGCCGCGCGGTTCTTCCCCGCCACGGGTGCCACCGATTTGCCCGCCCACGCTCGTGCGCTGCTCGCCGGCGATCACCGCGCGGAGGCCCGCCGCCACGCCGCCGAGTCGGGCTGGGACACCGCAACCACCGGACTGCTGGCGCACTATGCCGAAGTCCTCGCCGGAGTACCCACGACGTCCACCTGAGCGTCCACACTGGACTGAAGGACGTCTCGGCGCCCTCACCAGAGCTTCCGGGCCGTCGAACGGCGGGCGAGTCGGGACGGGCGAGGCGGGACGGGACGGACAACTCGCGGCGGGCACGTCGAGGCGGGACGGGACGGGCACGTAGCAGCGGGTACGTCTGACCTTGTTAGGGTTGTCGCGGGTCTCTTCCCGGTAGATCGCGGTGGTTTCGAAACCGACGAAGAGCCCCATCGCGAAGAGCATCGCGAGTCCGATCGACCCGCGGCTGAAAATGGCGGGCAAGTCGGGACGGGCAAAGCCAGGTGGTTCTCAAACCCCGAGCCGCAATGCTGCGACCCGGGCAGCCGCCCGCTTTGCACGGTCCACGAAGGCGGCCCCAACGGCAGCGAGACGCGATCGGCGGGTGTGCCCCGTGAACTGCCCACCCGGCGTGGCTCTCCCCCGGCACCCGGCGCTCGCCGGCCGGGTCTCCCCGCGTCCCCCGGCCGACAGCCACACGGAGCGCTCGCCGGCGAAAGTCGTTGCCCTGAGCGAAGAACACCGGCGACCGGGCGTCAGCTCTCGCGGCGGCTGCGGCCCCGCCGCAGCTCGAGCGCCAGCGGCACAAGGGAGATCACGACCACGACGGCGATGATCGGCAGCAGGTACTGGTCGATCCCGGGCACACTCGCGCCGAGCAAATACCCCGCGACAGTGACGCCGACCGACCACAGCACCCCACCGAGCACTTGCCACAGTGCGAACGTGCGCGCCGGCACGTCGAGGATCCCGGCCAGCGGGTTGAGGACCGTGCGCACGACCGGGATGAACCGGGCGAGCACGATCGCCTTCGCGTGCCCGTACCGGCCGAAGAGCTCCTCCGCCCGGTCGACGCCGCGGTGCAGGTGTGCGTTGCGGGTCCGAGCCAGCAGTGCCCGTCCGCCGCGCCGGCCGAGCAGAAACCCCGTCTGCGCCCCCAGCAGCGCGCCGGCGACAGCCGCCACCAGCACGACCGGCAGCGACAGATGTACGACGGCCGTGGCGCTCGTCGTGCAGAACAGGCCGGCGGTGAACAGCAGCGAATCGCCGGGCAGGAAGAACCCGACCAGCAGCCCCGTCTCGGCGAACAACACGAGGAACACCCCGGCCGTCCCCAGACTCGCCAGCCACGACGTCGCACTCAGCGGATTCATGCGGCAGACACCTTCCCCGAAGGCCCGAACTACGACAACTATGTAGTATTTCTACACCGCTGTCGAATTCGGCGCCACGCCGCCTCGGGCCGCTATCGTCTGCGGCATGACGGAAGCCGGGGTCGTGCTCGCGGGCGGGCGGTCGTCGCGGATGGGGCGGCCGAAGGCGGACCTGCCGTGGCACGGGTCGACGTTCTTGTACCGGACCTGCGCGATCGTCGCGCGGATCGTGGATGGTCCCGTGGTCGTGGTGGCCGCACCCGGGCAGGCGCTGCCGGCGGTGCCGGCCGGGGTGACGGTCGTCGAGGACCCCGTGGAAGGCCTCGGGCCGATGCAGGGCGTGGCCGCCGGGCTCGCGGCCGTGGCCGACCGGGCCGCGATGGCGTTCGTGTGCTCGACCGACCTGCCGTTCCTGCATCCGGCGTACGTGCGGCGAGTGCTCCGCGGACTCGCCGCGTCCGACGCCGACCTGGTGCTCCCCGTCGCGCGCGGGTTCCGGCAGCCGCTCGCCGCCGCGTACCGCACCTCGCTCGCCGACCTGATCACGAAGCTGATCGGCGAAGGCGATCTGCGTCCCGGAATGCTCACGAAGCATTGCGCCGTCACGCAACTCGACGACGCACAGCTGCTGGCCGACACCGCCCTCGCGCGGTTCGACCCCGAGCTCGAGTCGGTCGTCAACGTGAACACCCCCGAGGAGTACGACCAGGCCCTGGCTCGCCCGGCGCCCGAGGTCACCGTCGAACGCTTCGGCGCGCTGGCCGGGAAGGACGGGCACCGCCCCCGCGCAGGCCGCGCGGCCACACTCGGCGAAGCCGCCGAGCTCGCTGGCCTCACGCTCGATCGACACATCGTCGCCGCCGTCAACGGCGATCAGGTGACCCGTGATCCCTTGCTCCCGCTGGCGGCCGGGGACGTCGTCGCCTTCCTGTCGGCAGACGCGGGCGGCTGAACGGGCCTACAGTCGTCGGTATGGCACCGGGCGGCTTCTTCGGGCGTGCACTCGTCGTCGACGTCGGGGACGACGCGGCGTCGGCGGCGCCGTTCGAGCTGCCCGAACGCGTGCTGCGGGCGTATCTCGGCGGGGTCGGGCTCGGCACGTGGCTACTGCACCGCCTCGCGCCGCCACGAGTCGACCCGCTCGCCCCCGAAGCGCCGCTGGCGTTCGTGTTCTCCTCCCTCGTCGGCACACCGCTCACCACGAGCGCGAAATTCGCGGTGGTCGCCAAATCGCCGCTGACGGGGCTGCTCACGGACGCACTCGCGTCCAGCCGCTTCGCCATCGCCGGCAAGCTCACGGGCCACGACGCGCTTGTGGTGCGCGGTCGTGCGGCGCGGCTTTCCGTACTGCTCATCGACGGCGGCGAGGTCCGCCTCGAGCCGGCGCCGGAGCTGGCCGGCCTGCCCGCCGCCGAAGCCGAGACCGCACTGCGGCAACGGTTCGGGCGCGGCTGGTCCACCGCGGCCATCGGCCCGGCAGGCGAACGTCTGGTGCGCTACGCGACGCTGAGCCACGACGGCCGGCACGCCGGGCGCGGCGGCCTCGGCGCGGTGCTGGGCGCCAAGAACGTCAAGGCGGTCCTCGTCCGATCGGCCACCAGGGTCGCCGTGGCGGACCAGCCGGGCGTGCTGGCCGCGGCGAAAGACCTGCGGCGGCGCAGCTTCGGCCCCGCGACGGCGAAGTACCGCGAGCTCGGCACACTCGCGAACCTGCTGGCGTTCAACGCCGTCAGCACCCTGCCGACGCGCAACTTCACCGCGGCGACCTTCGACGACGCGCCGAAACTCGCGGCAGAAGAGCTGCACGAGCTGCGCGGCGTGGCCCGCAACAGCTGCGCGTCGTGCGCCATCGGGTGCGAGCACATCTACTCGCGCAAGGACGGCGGCCGCCAGCGCATGGAGTACGAGAACGTGTTCGCCCTCGGTCCGCTGTGCGGGGTCGCCGACCCCGACGACGTGTTCGCCGCCAGCGCGAAGTGCGACGAGCTCGGCCTCGACACGATCTCCGCAGGCGGCACCATCGCGTGGGCCATGGAATGCGCCGAACGCGGCCTGCTCGACGAACCGTGGCTGCGGTTCGGTGACGGCGCCGCGCTGCTGCGGGCCCTCGACGCGATCGGTGCGCGCTCCCCCGGGCTCGGCGAGCTGCTCGCCCAGGGTTCGCGCCACGCCGCGGGCGTCGTCGGGCAGGGTTCGCTCGAGTTCGCACCGCAGGTCAAAGGCCTGGAGCTGCCGGGCTACGAGCCACGCAGCCTCCAGTCGATGGCGCTCGGCCTCGCCGTGAACGCCCGCGGCGCCGACCACAACCGTTCCGGCGCCTACGAAGCCGATTTGTCCGGTGAGGTGAACCGGTTCGACGGCGGGGCCGAGCACGTCGTCGCGGCAGTCGGCACCGAGGACCGCGCCGCGGTGATGGACTCGATGATCCTGTGCAAGTTCCTGCGTGGGGTGTTCGAGGACCCGTTCGGTGAATGGGCGCGGCTGCTGTCGCTCGTCACCGGCTGGGCCGTCGATGCCGACGAGCTGGGGGCCACGGCGCGGCGCATCGTGCGGGCCAAGCGCGCGTTCAACCAGCGCGAAGGTGCGACCGCCACCGACGACACCCTTCCGCCCCGACTGCTGACCGCGCCGCTGGAGCTGGCCTCCGGTCGCCAGGCGGCGTTGAGCGGTCAGCGGTTGCAGGCGATGGTCGACAGTTACTACGTTGCCCGTGGGCTCGATGAAGAAGGCCGGGTGCGCGAGGACGACCTCCCGGAACTCCTCCTCGACGCCTGACGCGAGGTATGTTGTATGCAACATGCGCTCCCTGCGACGGAGGTCAGTGATGACAGCAGTCGAAGAGCCGGGTGTCGCGGTGCGTACCGTCACCGCCACCATCGACGGTCGGCCGGTGACCGTGCCGGAGGGAACCACCATCTACACCGCCGCGAAACAGGCGGGCATCGACATTCCCGTGCTGTGCCACGACGAACGCTACGACCCCGTCGGTGTGTGCCGGATGTGCGTCGTCGACACCGGCGCCCGGGCGTTCGCCGCGGCGTGCGTGCGCCCGTGCGAAGACGGCATGGAGGTGAAGACGTCCACGCCCGAGCTGGAGCGCAGCCGCGCGACGCTCACCGAGCTGCTGATCTCGGATCAACCGACGCGGGCCGAAGACCCCAAGCAGACCACCACGGGTGACAACCTGCTGCTGGAGCTGGCCGACCGCTACGACGTCGCCCGCGAGACCACCGGCCTGCCGTGCGGGTCCGGGCGCGGCCACGACGGCTCCAACCCGGTCATCGACGTGAACCACGACGCGTGCATCCTGTGCGACCGCTGCGTCCGCGCGTGCGACGACATCCAGGGCAACGACGTGATCGGCCGTTCCGGCAAGGGTTACTCGACGCGGATCGCGTTCGATTTCGACGACCCCATGGGTTCGAGCTCGTGCGTCACGTGCGGCGAATGTGTGCAGGCGTGCCCCACCGGCGCGCTCACCAATAAGCCCATCAACCTCATCCCCATCCAGCCGCGCGAACAGCTCGACGCGGTCGACAGCGTGTGCCCGTATTGCGGCGTCGGCTGCGCGCTGACCTACTACGTCGACCGCGACCGGGGCGCGATCGCGTTCGCCGAAGGCCGCGACCAGCCCGGGTCGAAGAGCCGGCTGTGCGTCAAGGGCCGGTACGGCTGGGACTACGCCGCGTCGCCGCAACGGCTCACGGTTCCCTTGATCCGGAAGGACTCGTCCTACCCGAAGGGGCCGCTCTCGGCCGACGTCCGGGGTGACACCTACAACGACCGCGGCCGCGCGGGCGACGGCGGGAGCCGCAGCGGCGGCAAGAAGGGCCGCGACGGCCGGCGCAAGCCGGGCGGGCTCGTCGACTACGCCGAGGTGCTGCCGCACTTCCGCGAGGCCACCTGGGAAGAGGCGCTGGACCTGGTCGCGCGGCGGCTCAAGGAGATCCACGCCGAGGGCGGCCCCGGCGCGATCGCCGGATTCGGTTCCGCCAAGTGCTCCAACGAGGAGGCCTACCTCTTCCAGAAGCTCATCCGCGCGGGGTTCGGCACCAACAACGTCGACCACTGCACCCGGCTGTGCCACGCCTCCTCGGTGGCCGCGCTGTTCGAAGGCGTCGGCTCGGGTGCGGTGTCCACGACCTACGGCGATGTCGCGAACGCCGACGTCGTGATCATCACCGGTTCCAACCCGACCGCGAACCACCCGGTGGCCAGCTCGTTCTTCAAGCAGGCTCGGCGGCGTGGCACGAAGATCGTGTACGTCGACCCGCGTGCGAACACCGTGGCGGAGCACGCCGATTACTACTGTCAGGTGAAACCGGGGACGGACGTCGCGTTCTACAACTCGATCATGCACGAGCTCATCCGGCTCGACATGATCGACCGCGACTTCATCGCCGCCCGCGTGTCCGGGTACGAGGAGCTCGCTCGCACCGTCGCGGACTACCCACCGGAGCGAGCCGCGCAGATCACCGGCGTCGACGCCGACCTGATCCGCACCGTCGCACGGGAGTGGGGCGAGGCGCGCGCCGGGGTCGTCTACTGGGGCATGGGCATCTCCCAGCACACCACCGGCACGGACAATGCGCGCTGCCTCATCGCGTTGTGCTCGATCACCGGCAACGTCGGGCGGCCCGGGACCGGGTTGCATCCGTTGCGCGGTCAGAACAACGTGCAGGGCGCGTCGGACGCCGGCCTGATCCCGATGTTCTATCCGGACTACCAGGGCGTGGACCTCAGCGGCACCCGCGAGCGGTTCGAGCAGGCGTGGGGTGCGAAGCTGGACCCGAATCGCGGCCTGACCGTCACGGAGATCATCGGGTCGGTGCTCAAACCCGGTGGCGTGCGCGGAATGTACATGCTCGGCGAGAACCCGTTCCTGTCCGACCCGAACATCAACAAGGTTCGCAAGGCGCTGGGGTCGCTGGACTTCCTGGTGGTGCAGGACATCTTCCTCACCGAGACCGCCGAGTTCGCCGACGTGATCCTGCCGGCGTCGGCGTACCTGGAGAAGGAAGGCAGCTACACCAACACCGACCGGCGGGTGCAGCTCGGCCGCAAGGTACTCGACCCGCCGGGCCAGGCACGCGTGGACTGGGAGATCGTGCAGGACATCGCGCAGCGCATCGGCCTCGACTGGAACTACACGTCGCCGGCCGAAGTGTTCGACGAGATGGTGGCGCTGATGCCCTCGTATGCGAACCTGCGCCACGCCAACCTCGGCCGCTCCGGCAAGCTCTACCCCAACGCCGACCCGGACCACAGCGACGGCACCGTGGTGCTGTTCGACGAGCGGTTCAACACCGACGACGGGCTCGCGCACCTCGTCGCCGCGCAGTGGCTGCCGGCCAGAGAGCTGCCCGATGCCGACTACCCGTTGGTGCTCAACACCGGACGACTGCTGGAACACTGGCACACCGGGTCGATGACCCGGCGCTCGTTCGCGCTCGACGCGATCTCGCCCGTGCCCGAGGTGTACTTGCACCCCAAGGACGCCGCCGATCGTGGCCTCGTCCACGGCCAGCTCGCGCGGGTGCGGTCGCGGCGCGGAACGATCGAACTGCGGGTTCGGATCTCTCACCGCGAGCAGCTCGGCAACTGCTTCATCCCGTTCCACTTCCGGGAGGCGGCAGCGAACCTGCTCACGATCGACGAGATCGACCCCTACGGCAAGATTCCCGAGTTCAAGTTCTGCGCCGTGCAGGTCGAGGCGCTGGGTTCGGTACAGCCGGACGCGATCGAGGCGGCAGGAGTCGCGGAATGACCTTGAGTCCCGAGCGGGTACCCGGCGTCGAGGCGCGGGCGGGCAAGTTCGCCGGCCCGTCGCTGATCCCGGCGCTGAACGCGATCCAGGACCGGCTCGGCTGGCTTCCCCGCGAAGAGCTGGAGGTGCTGGCGCGCGAAGTCCGGCGGCCGCGGTACGAGATCGAGGGCCTGATCTCGTTCTACCCGCACTTTCGCACCACCCCCCCCAAGAGGGTGCGGATCAGCGTGTGCCGCGACCTGTCGTGCTGGTTGCGTTCGGGCGCCGACCGGATCGCGGAAATCCGGCGGGACCACGGAGAGGACACCGACGTCGAGCTCACCGAGGTCTCGTGCCTCGGCCGGTGTGAGATCGCACCGGCGGCCGCCGTCAACGAGCATCCGGCTCCGGTGTCCGAAGTGGACGCTTTGGTGACGGCGGCCCGGGGCGGCGGTGTCGGGGCGGCGGAAGCGCCGCGGCGCGTCGAGCCGTGGCCGAACGACCCGTACGCGGCCGGCTCCGGGGTGAGCGAACGGTACCGATCGCTGCGCGCGTTCCTGTCGGGCGACCTCAGCGCCGACGACGTGGTCGCGACGGTCAAGGACTCCGGGCTGCGTGGCATGGGTGGCGCCGGCTTCCCGACCGGGCTCAAGTGGGACCTGGTGGCGAAGGCCGAGCCCGGCACCGTGAAGTACGCGATCTGCAACGCCGACGAGTCCGAGCCCGGCACGTTCAAGGACCGTCGCATCCTCGCCGATCAGCCGCACCTCGTGCTGGAGGGGCTGCTGCTCGGCATGGCGGTGACCGGCGCCGAGGAAGGCTGGGTGTTCATCCGGCACGAGTACGGGCCCGAGGAACACGTGCTGCGCGAGGAGATCGCCGCATTGCGGGAAGCCGGCGTGATCGGCCCCGACGCGTGCGGCAGCGGACGGCGCCTGCACGTCGACGTGTTCGTCTCCCCCGGTGGGTACATCCTCGGCGAGGAAACCGCGCTGCTGGAGTGCATGGAAGGCCACCGGGGCGAGCCGCGGAACAAGCCGCCGTTCCCGGGAAACTACGGCCTCCACGGCAGGCCCACGCTGATCAACTCGGTGGAGACCTTCGCCGATGTGCCCGTGATCCTCCAGCGCGGCGCAGAATGGTGGCGCTCGCAGGGCGACGGCGACTCCGTCGGGTGGAAGTTCTTCGCGGTGTCCGGGCACGTGGCCGAGCCCGGGGTGTACTGCGTGCCCATGGGTTCGACGGTGCGCGAGCTGATCGACGCCGCGGGCGGAGTGCTCGACGGCGCGGCGGTCGGCGCCGTGCAACCCGGCGGGGCGTCGTCGAACTTCATCGGACCCGATCAGCTCGACCTGCGCCTCGACTTCGGCCCGCTCGCCGAGGCCGGCACCATGCTCGGATCGGGTGCGCTGGTCGTGCTCGCCGAGGGCACCGATTTGCTGGCCGCGGCGACGAACGTGCTGCGATTCTTCCGCAACGAATCGTGCGGCAAGTGCGTGCCCTGCCGCGTCGGCTCCACGAAGGCGCACACACTGCTGCGCGGCGTGCTCGACGCCGGCGGGGAGCTGGACGACGCCGGACAAGCACGGATCCGGCAGCTCGAAGAGGCGATGCGCAAGACGTCGATCTGCGGGCTGGGCCAGGTGGCGCTCGGGCCGGTGGTATCCGTACTGAACCTTTCCGGGGACCAGGCGGGTCGGTGAGCGGACGAGAATTCTTCACCACCCGCACCGTCAGCGAAGCCCGGGCCGGCTTCCGGCCCGCCCACCGGACGGCCGTGGAGACCGTGCGGCTGGCCGACGCACTGCACCGCGTGCCGGCCGCGGACGTACCGGCCACGCAACCGCTTCCCGGGTTCGCACGGTCCACAGTGGATGGCTTCGCCCTTCGGGCCGCCGACACGTACGGCGCTTCGGAGGGCCTGCCATCCTATGTGGACCTGCTCGGCGCGGTGCGGATGGGCTCGGCACCCGAGGTGGCGATACGGCCGGGCGGGTGCGTCGCGGTACCGACCGGCGGCGTGCTGCCCGAGGGCGCCGACGCCGTCGTGATGGTGGAATACACCGCCGAGACGATGCCGGGCACCATCGAGATCACCCGCCCGGTCGCACCCGGCGGCGGCCTCGTGGGCGCGGCCGACGACGTCGCGGCCGACGCGGCCCTCGTCCCGGCCGGTCGCCCGCTGCGCGCCCCTGACCTCGGTCTGCTCGCGGCCGCCGGCGTGGTGACCGTCGACGTCCACGCCCGCCCGCGCGTCGCGATCATCTCGACCGGAGACGAGGTCGTCCCGCCCGAAACCGCTTCGCTGCGCCCCGGCCAGGTCCGCGACGCGACCGCCTCCGCGCTTGCCGGCCTGGTCCACGACGCCGGAGGCACGCCCGTCCTCGCCGGCATCGTTTCGGACGAACCCGGTGCCCTGAAGGCAAAGCTGGCCGAGGTGTTGCCGCCGTCGGACCTGGTGGTGGTGTCGGCCGGCTCATCGGTCGGCGCACGCGACGAAACCGCCGCCGCCGTCGCCGCGGTGGGCGACATCTGGTGCCACGGCCTCGCCATCAAACCCGGCAAACCCACACTTCTCGCTTGCAGTGGCGACACCCCGATCGTCGGTCTGCCCGGCAACCCCCTTTCGGCGCTCGTCGTCTTCGGCCAGATCGGCATCCCCCTGCTGTGGCGCCTCGGCGGCTGCCCGGTGCCACCCGCGAAGCCCACCACGCGCGCCCGCCTCTCCCGCAACCTCGCTTCCGCGGCCGGACGCCTCGACGTCGTCCAGGTCACCCTCCACGACGACGTCGCGGAGCCCCTCTTCGGCCCCTCGGCGCTGCTGTCGATCCTCACCCGCGCCGACGGCTACGTCCTCGTCCCCGAACCCGCCACCGGCCTCGCCGCCGACACCGAAGTCGAGGTGACCCTGTACGCATGAGCAGTCGTCGGGTCTCCGCCCGCCGGCCGCACTCTCAAGCCCGGTCGGCCCGGTCACGGCGGCCTCACAGCGACTCCTGCCGGACCCGGTTCGCGGCGGCAGGCACGTCGAGGTAACCCTGTAGCCATGAGCAGCCCCTACATTTCCGATGTTCCGGCCGCCGAGGCCCTCGCGGCGTGGCGGGAAGCGCGGGCCGCGGCCGGGTGCGCACCGAGGATCCGGCCGGAGCGGGTGGCCCTCGGGGAAGCGGTCGGGAGGGTGACGGCGGAGCCGGTCTGGGCGACCCGATCGTCGCCGGCGTTCGACGCGGCCGGGATGGACGGCATCGCCGTGCGGGCGGCCGACACGGTCGGCGCTTCCGAGACCGCGCCGGTCGTGGTGGCGGACTTCGAAGTCGTCGACACGGGCGATCCGGTGCCGCCGGGCTACGACGCCGTGGTGATGCGGGAGCACGTGCACCACACGGCCGGGGGCGCGGAGCTGCGGGCGGCCGTCCCGCCGTATCAGCACGTGCGGTCGATCGGCGAAGACATCAGCGCGGCGGAACTGCTGCTGCCGGAAGGCCATCGGCTGCGGCCGGTCGACGTCGCGGCGTGCGCGGCCGCGGGGGTGACCGAGCCGGTGGTGCGGCGCGCGCCGGTGGTCGTGGTCATTCCGACCGGCGACGAGATCCGGCCGATCGGCACGGCGACCGAACCGGGCGAAATCCTCGACACCAACTCCCTCATGCTGGCCGCGCAGGCGCGCGAGGCCGGGTGCGAAGCGCGCGTCACGGACATCGTCCCCGACGATCCCGACGCGATCGCGGCAGTCGTGCGCGCCGCCGCGGCCGAGGCGGACCTGGTGCTGCTGATCGCCGGCTCCAGTGCCGGCCGCGACGACTACACCGCGCGCGTGATCGCCGAGACCGGCACCGTCGCCGTTCACGGGGTCGCCGTGCGGCCGGGCCACCCGGTGGTACTCGGCGTCGTCGCCGGGGAACCCGCCACCCCCGTCATCGGCGTCCCCGGGTACCCCGTGTCGGCGGCACTGACCTTCGACATCTTCGCAGCGCCGCTGCTGGCCGAGCTCGAAGGAGCCGCCCCGCGGGAACGTGCGTCCACCACGGCGCGCCTGGCCAGGAAGCTGCCGTCGGTGGTCGGGATGGACGACTGGGTCCGGGTGCGCCTCGGGCGGGTCCGCCACCAGGTCGTGGCCACACCGCTCCCCCGCGGCGCCGGGGTGCTCACCTCGCTGGTCCGTGCCGATGGGTTGCTCGTGGTGCCCGCGGGCGTCGAAGGGCACCACGCCGGAGCCGAAGTCCGCGTGGACCTGCTGCGGGGCCTGCGCGAGATCGACCGGACGATCGTCGCCATCGGGTCCCACGACCTCGTGCTCGACCTGGCCGCGTCAGCGCTGCGCGCAGCCGACCCGCTCGTCACGCTCGCATCCTCCAACGTCGGCTCCCTCGGCGGCCTCGTCGCGCTGCGCGACGGGCTGTGCCACCTCGCCGGCTCCCACCTGCTCGACCCGGCCACCGGCGAATACACCGTGTCCTATGTCGACCGGCTGTTGGGCGCCGACGCCGCCGTCGTCCGGCTCGTGCACCGCGATCAGGGACTGCTCGTGGCTCCCGGAAATCCGTTGGGGCTGAAGGGAATCGACGATCTCGCTCAACCGGGTCTGCGCTACGTCAACCGCCAGCGCGGTGCCGGCACCCGCGCACTGCTCGACCACGAACTCGCGCGCCGGGAAATCGACCCGGCAGCCATCCCCGGCTACGCGCGCGAGGAACACACGCACCTCGCCGTCGCCGCGGCGATCGCCGCCGGCCGCGCGGACACCGGTCTCGGTATCCTCGCCGCGGCCCGCGCGTTCGGCCTCGATTTCGTGCCGGTAGCGCAAGAGCCCTACGACCTCGTCCTGCGCCCGGCCGATCTTTCCGGCGATTTGCTCGCGCCTCTGTGGGCCCTTCTGGAGGACCCCGGGTTCCGCACGGCCGTCGAGGCACTCGGCGGCTACTCCTGCGCGGAAACCGGCAACCGCGTGCGCTGATCCGCTCGGTCAGCCTGATCTTCGGGAGACCGCCCGAAACCCGGACGGTCCGCGAGATTACCGTGCGTAGCCACAGTTCACACCGTCAAGAAGCCCGGTCAGCGGCGCATAGACGGTCCTAAACTCACCCGCCGGGGTGATCTGGTGGAGGTTCACGTAGCGTCGCGTGTTCTTCTGCGACCTAAGGGACGAGCGGGACGCACCGCGCGGACCGTCGCACCGAAGGACTTCCCGATGTCTGCACCCACCCTGGCACGGCCGCGCCCGCGATCGGGCGGGCGGCACCGCCTCGGCGGCCCGCGGGTCGTGGCTGTGATCCCCGCGCACGATGAGGAAACGCAGATCGCCACGGCCATCGCGGCGCTGCGCGCGCAGGAGCGCGCGGTGCAAGAGATCTTCGTCGTCACCGACAATTGCACCGACGGCACGGCCGCGGTCGCGCACGCCGCCGGAGCCCGGGTGCGGGCCTCCGTGGGCAACCGGCACCGGAAAGCCGGTGCGCTCAACCAGATACTGGCCTGGCTGCTGCCCCGGCTCGACGAGGATGACGTGGTCCTCGTACAGGACGCCGATTCCACTGTGGACCCGCAATTCGTGCGCATCGCGCTGAGCCACCTCGAACGCGGCTACGGCGGTGTCGGAGGCGTCTTCCGCGGCGGGCGCGGCGGCGGATTCGTCGGGCACCTGCAGCGCAACGAGTACGCACGATACGCCCGCGACATCCATCGGCTGGGCGGAAAGTGCCTGGTGCTGACCGGAACGGCCGCGATGTTCCGCGTCGCCACCCTGCGGGAGGTCGCGACCGCCCGGCTCGCCGGCACACTGCCCGCGGGCGACGGCGCCGGCGGGATCTACGACACCACCGTGCTCACCGAGGACAACGAGCTGACGTTCGCTCTGCTGCACCTCGGGCACCGGGTGATCTCGCCTGCCGGCTGCACCCTCGAGACCGAGGTGATGACGAGCTGGCGCGCCCTGTGGGCACAACGATCACGCTGGAAACGCGGTGCCGTCGAGAACTGTGTCCAATACGGACTCACGCGTATCACCTGGCGCTACTGGGCCCGACAGCTGCTGACAATGGCCGGCCTACTCGTCTCGCTGGTCTACCTCGTGACGATCGCGCTCGCACTGACCGGCGGCGGGCTCCACGTCCAGCCACTGTGGCTCGGGATCTCCGGCATCTTCGTTGTCGAGCGCGTGGTCACGCTGCGGTACCGCGGTTGGCAACAGATGCTGCTCGCCGCGTCGATGTACGAGCTCGTCCTCGACTACTTCTTGCAGGCCTGCCACGCCAAGGCCTACGCCGACGCACTGCTCCGCACCCGCAGGAGCTGGTGATCCTCCCGAACACGTAAAGGAAGCGACATGTACCAGAAGATCGGCGCCGCCTCCGCGGCCGGCGTCACCGGCGGCCTCGCCTACACCGGCGTCAACGTCCTGTGGCTTGTACTGGCGGGGTTCGCCCTGCTCGCCGCAGGCATCGCCCTCACCCGCATCGCTCCCGTCCGCAGAAGACGGTCAACCGACCACTGAGGACACTCCCGGCCCGCGGCCAACCGACCACTGAGGACACTCTCGGCCCGCGGCCGAGGTGATTCAGCGGGTTTTCGTCGAGTGGCAGCCGTTCGTGTCGAACCACCGCACGCCTGCAGACTGCCGCCCGGCGGCGTCGCCGTAGCCGTTGTCCCACAAATCCGGCGACTTGTCCGTCGGTTCCTGGATTGCCCCATCGCTGTTCCCCGCCACGCGGCCGCCTTGCCCGAGCCGACCGACGTGTGTACCGTGCCACAGAGATCTGCAAGGTTACTGGGCGCTTAGTCATATGCCCTGGCAGAGGCGCCCACACGATCCGTGACACGATCGGAGGAGGGCACATGGACGTGTCCTGCGCATTTCCCACCGCTCTGAGCTCCCCGGACGACATCGCTCTCGCCGAACGCCTCGGCTACCACCGCGCGTGGGTCTACGACACCCCGCAGCAGAGCCCCGACGTGTGGATGACTCTGGCGCTCGCCGCCGACCGCACCGAGCGCATCGGCCTCGGCCCGGGAGTGCTCGTGCCCAGCCTGCGCCACCCGATGGTCAACGCCTCGGCCACCGCGACGCTCGCCGCGCTCGCGCCCGGCCGCGTGGCGGTCGCCTTCGGAACGGGGTTCTCCGGCCGTCGCGCCATGGGCTACGGGGCGGTGAAGTGGGCGTTCATGGAGGCCTATCTCCGCGCGTTCCGCGGCCTGCTGCGCGGCGAAGTCGTCGAATGGGAAGGCGCGCAGATGCAGATGCTGCACCCGGAGGGGCACGCGCCTGCCCGCCCCGTCGACGTCCCGGTGCTCGTCGGCGCGCTGGGCCCCAAAGGCAACAAGGTCGCCCGTGAACTCGGCGACGGGCTCTTCGCCACGCTGGCCCCGCCGGAGTTCATGACCGAACACAGCTGGGTGCCCTACCTCGAATGGGGCACGGTCCTCGACGACGACGAAAAGGACTCGTCCGAGCACGCGCGCGTGGCGGCCGGCCCCGGCTGGGCCCTGTCCTTCCACGGCGCCTACGAGTTCGGCGGCCCCGATGCCGTCCGCGCACTGCCGGGCGGCGAAGAGTGGCTGAACGTCGTCGAAGCGGTGCCGGCCGAACGCCGCCACCTCGCCGTCCACTCCGGACACTGCGTGGAACTCAGCGCCGCCGACGACGCGGCGTGGCGCGCGGGCGGCAGCAGCACGCTGCGCGAGGTGACCCTCAGCGGAACCCGCGACGAGATCCGCCGCAAGATCGACGCCTACGGCGAGCGCGGCGTCACCGAAATCGTCTTCCAGCCCTGCGGACCGGATCCCCAGCGCGAACTCGAGCGGTTCCTCGAAGCCGCCACCTCCTGACCAGGGAGTTTCAATGAGCCACGACGTCACCACTGTCCTCGAAGGACTCGCCTACCTCGAATGCCCGCGCTGGCACGACGAGCGGATCTGGTTCGCCGACTTCTACACCTACCGCGTGCTGTCGGCCGGCCCCGACGGCAGCGACCTGCGAACGGAAGCCGAAGTTCCCGAACAGCCCTCCGGGCTCGGCTGGCTTCCCGACGGGCGCCTGCTCGTGGTCTCCATGCGCGACGCGCGCCTGCTGCGCCGCGAACCCGACGGCACGCTGGTCACGCACGCCGACCTGTCCCCGTACGTGACGGGGCACCCCAACGACATGGTCGTCGACGACCAGGGCCGGGCCTACGTCGGCGAGTTCGGCTTCGACCTCATGGGCGGCGCGCCGTTGCGAACCGGCGTGCTGCTGCGCGTGGACCCCGACGGCACCGTCACCACCGTTGCCCGCGACCTGTGGTTCCCCAACGGCAGCGTCCTCACCACCGACGGCGTGCTGCTCGTCAACGAGACGTTCGCCAACCGGGTCACGGCCTTCGACGTCACGGACGACGGGTCCCTCACGAACCGCCGGACCTGGGCGAAATTCGGCGACGAGCCCACTGGCCGCGCGCAAGCCGAGGTGTTCCCCCAACTCACCGTTGCCCCCGACGGCTGCTGCCTCGACGCCGACGGCGCCCTCTGGATCGCCGACGGCATCGGCAACCGCGCCGCCCGCGTCCGCGAAGGCGGCACGATCATCGACGAGGTCCCGGCGGGGGTCGGTGTCTTCGCCTGCATGCTCGGCGGCGCCGACGGGCGCACCCTCTTCCTGTGCGCCGCCCCGGATTTCGACGAAACTGCCCGCAAGAAGGCCCGCGAGGGCAAACTCCTCGCCACGCGCGTGGACACACCCCACGCGGGCCGCCCCTGACCCGCGGGCGGCCGTCGCCACCGGTCAGGCGGCGACCCGGAGCGGTTCGACGCGGAACACTGCGATCCGCTCCGCCGCCGCGGCCACTCCGTCCGGAGTGGACTCTCCCGCCAACCCCGTCGTCACGAACCGTTTCCCCACGCTCGCAGGGCTCGTCGCCACCAGCCGGCGCAGCAGCGGACGTCGCTCCTCCACGCCCACCTCGACCAGCCGCGCCTGCGTGACCGACCTCCCGCGGGTGAGCGTGACGGTGCCCGCGGCTCGGGCGTTCGCGACCCACGCGGCTTTCGGGAACGCCTGGAAGAGGTAGCGGTCGCCGTCGAGTTCGTTGACGGCGAGGGGGAACGTCCGCGGCTGCCCGGTGCGCCGGCCGCGAACCGTGAGCAGCTGCGTCGGCCCGAAGGCGAGGCCCATGCGCTGCAGGCTGACGATGACCTTGTTGATCGTGCCGACCATGCGGCGATAGCTGTTCGACTCCATGGCTCCACCGTACCCGATTTAATACGAGTTTCATATAATCTGAACCTCATATCACTTCCCGCGGCCGATACGATGCCCTCGTCGAGTCGAACGGAAAGCGGAGCCGCATGAGTCCAGCATCCGATCAGGCCGCGGCGCGGCGCCGCCGCCGGCTCACGGTCGCGGTCAAGGACGCGTTCCGCGACCTCAACATCCAGCTCTCGCTGCTCAACCGGCGCTTCGGCGGACGCGTCGAGCTACGCGACACCGACTGGACCTGCCTCGACTTCGTGAACCGCCACGGCCCGCTGACCCCGACCGAGCTCGCGCGCCGCACCGGCCTGCACCCCGCCACCCTCACCGGCGTCCTCGACCGGCTCCAGAAGAGCGGGTGGATCGTCCGCGAACGTGACCCCGAATCCACCGACCGGCGCGCCGTCACCCTCCGCGCCGTGCGCGAACGCAACGCCGAGCTGTTCGGCGTCTTTGCCGGGATGAACAAGCGCATGGACGAGCTGTGCGCACACTACAGCGAAGCCGACCTCGCCGTGATCGCCGACTTCCTCACCCGCACGGCCGAAGCCGGGCAGGCCTCCGCCGAGGAGCTCGACACCTGATTCTCCGCGCTGCAGAGCGGAAACCACGGGCCCGGGCGATTGTGCCGTCGAGCGTGCCGGCCGCGTGCGCCGAGCGGTTGGGCCGGCGGCGGCGTGGGTCCGGGCCGCCGCTGTCGAGCGGAAACCTCGGCGTCACCACTGCAACGTCTGCGAACGGCCCTCAGCCGGACACGGATTCCGTGCGCTCGCGGCGTTCCAGGGCGTCGATCGCCGAAGCGAGCAGGCTGCGTTCGATGTGGCTCCGCATGAGGTCGCAGGCGCCCGTCGCATTGCCCGCGGCGATCAGGTCCACGAGATCGTGGTGTTCGCGGTGGTCGCGCGTGCGCGGTTCGTTGCCGGGCGGAAGCTCGAGGCCGGCGCGGCGGTAGCGGTCCGTCTTGTCCCAGATGTCGTCGAGCAGCCGAACGAGTGTGGCGTTGTGGGAGGCCACATACAGGGCACGGTGGAACGCCCGGTGGGCGGTCAATGCTTCCTCGCCCCATTCACGGGTGACGGGCAACAGCCGGGCGACGGCGGCGCGCAGGGCGGTCAGATCGTCGTCCGTGCGGCGCTGGGCGGCGTACATCGCGGCCGTCGGATCGAGTGACAGGCGCACCTCGAACAGCTGCCGTGCCTCGCCGGCGCTCATCCCGGCCACGCGGGCGTCACGGTGGGCGTCGAGGTGGATCAGACCCTCACTGGAGAGACGGCGGATCGCCTCGCGCAGCGGGGTGAGACTCATGCCGAGATCGCCCGCGAGGTCGTTCTGCTCGAGCCGCGAACCGGGCCGCAGCGCGCCGGACAGGATGCGGCCACGTAGCTCGGCGTAGGCGACGTCGCCCTTGCTCGAGAAGACATTCGCACTGCTCATCGACCTGGACGCCCTCCCTCGCGGAAACCGGGGCTTGCGCGCCGGCCTGCCAGCATCATAGCATCCGGTTGGAATTTATAATTTATAACGAAAGGCCGGCATGAGGATCCTCGACGTGCGCGAAGGCGTCATCCCGATCAGCTCGTCGATCCGCAACGCGTGGATCGACTTCAGCTCGATGGACTGCTCCATCGTCGCGGTCGTCTCCGATGTCGTGCGAGACGGCGAGCCCGTCGTCGGCTACGGCTTCAACTCCAACGGCCGCTACAGCGCCGGCGAGATCCTGCGCCGGCGCATCGTCCCCCGCCTGCTCGACGCCGAGGACGGCGCCTTGCTCTCCGAGGACGGCGAACTCGACCCCACGCGGGCCTGGGATTTGCTGATGGCCAACGAAAAGCCGGGCGGACACGGCGAGCGCTCGGTCGCCGTCGGCGTGCTCGACATGGCGTTGTTCGATCTCGCCGCGAAGCTCGCCGGACAGCCGCTGTACCGCTGGCTCTCCGACCGGTACGGCGACGGCAACCCCGACGAAGACGTCTTCGTCTACGCCGCCGGCGGCTACTACGCCCCCGGCAAAACCCTCCGTGACCTGCAGGACGAGATGAAGGGGTTCCTCGACCAGGGCTACCGCGTGGTCAAGATGAAGATCGGTGGCGCCGACCTGTCGGAGGACCTCAAGCGGATCGAAGCCGTGCTCGACGTCCTCGACGGCGACGGCTCCCGGCTCGCCGTCGACGTCAACGGCCGCTTCGACCTCGCCACCGCGCTCGAGTACGGCCGGGCCATCGAGCCGTACGGCCTGTTCTGGTACGAAGAGATCGGCGACCCACTCGACTACCGCCTCAACGCCGTGGTCGCGGAACACTACGCCGGTCCGATCGCCACCGGCGAAAACCTGTTCTCACTGCAGGACGCCCGTAACCTCATCCGCTACGGCGGGATGCGCCCCGACCGCGACTACCTCCAGTTCGACCCCGCGCTGAGCTACGGGCTCACCGAATACCTGCGGATCCAGGACATGCTCGCCCGGCACGGCTGGTCCTCGCGCCGCTGCATCCCGCACGGCGGCCACCAGTTCTCGCTACACATCGCGGCGGCGCTCAAGCTCGGCGGCAACGAGTCGTACCCCGGCGAATTCCGGCCGACCGGCGGGTTCGCCGACGGCGCCGTCGTCGAGGAAAGCCGGGTCGGGCTCACCGAAACCCCCGGCATCGGGTTCGAGCAGAAAGCCGAATTCTTCAAGGTGCTCCGCGAGCTGCACCGCTGAAAGTCCCCACCGTCACAACGTCGTGCGAAGGAGCAACTCATGCCGTCCACCGCTTCCGCGAGCCGATCGCGTGTGTCCAGACTGCTCGGGCAGCTGTGGTTCCAGGTGATCGTCGCCGCGGTGCTGGGCATCGTCGTCGGTTTCGTGTTTCCGAAGGCGGCCCCGGCGCTGAAGCCGCTCAATGACTGGTTCATCTCGCTGGTGACCATGATCGTCGTACCGGTCGTGTTCTGCGTGGTCACGACCGGCATCGCCGGAATGGACAACCTGCGCAAGGCCGGCCGCATCGGCGGCAAGGCGATCGGCTATTTCGTGGTGCTGTCGCTGGTCTCGATGCTGATCGGGCTCGTCGTCGCGAACGTGTTCACACCCGGCGCCGGCCTGCACCTGAACCCGGCCACGCTCGACGCGGGCAGCGTGCCGAAGGCGGCGACCCAGGATCACGCCTCGTTCACCGGCTTCGTGTCGAGCCTGATCCCCGACTCGCTCTTCGGCGCGATCACCGGCGGCAACATCCTCGCCGCGCTGCTCGTGTCCATTGTGTTCGGTGCCGCACTCAACCTCGCCGGTCCCTCCGGGGCCCCGCTCACGCGCGGCATCACGGCGCTGTCGGGCGTGGTGTTCCGGATCGTCCGCTGGGTCATGCGGCTCGCACCGTTCGGCACATTCGGCGCGCTGGCGTCGGTGGTCGCGACGTACGGTGCGCAGAGCCTGCAGCAGCTGCTGTACCTCATCCTGCTGTTCACCGGCACGTGTGTCGTCTACATCCTCGTGGTGCTCGGCTCGATCATGCGAGCGTGCCGGCTGAGCCTGTTCGGGCTGATGCGGCTGCTCAAGGACGAACTGCTCGTGGCGCTCTCCACGTGCTCCAGCGAAGCGGTTCTGCCGCAAATGGTGCGCAAGCTGGAGATCCTCGGTGCCGGACGTCCGGTGGTGGGGATCGTGGTGCCGTCGGGGTTCTCGTTCAACCTCGACGGATCGGCCATCTACCTCACGATGGCGTCGCTGTTCCTCGCACAGGCGCTCGGCATGAACCTGAGCTGGCAGCAGCAGCTGACGATGGTCGCGGTGATGATGCTGACGAGCAAGGGCACCGCAGGCATCGCCGGTGGCGCATTCATCGTTCTGGCCTCCAGCATGACGGCCGTCGGACACATGCCGCTGGCTGCGCTCGCGCTGATCGTCGGGATCGACCGCATCCTCAACGAGGGCCGCGTGTTCATCAACGTCCTCGGCAACGCGGTGGCCACGATCGTGATCGGCAAGTGGGAGCACGACTTCGACCACGACCGCGCCCGCCGGGTGCTCGCTGCCCGCGGCCCCGCGCTCACCGAACTGGAAGCCGAGTACGACGCCGCTCAGCGCACCACCGACGCTCCACCGGTCAAGGAACCCGCCCGGCACTGACGGTTTCACACAGCGGCGCGCGTCGCTCGCACGACGACGTCGTGCAGCTTCCCCGCGGGTCCGCCGTGGACGGTCCGGCTCGGCTCTTCGGCGGTGACGATCGTCCACGTCGCCGAGTCGAGGCGGGCCGCGACGGCCGAGGCCGTGGCCGTGGCCTCCTCGGGGTGCTGATCACCGGACCGATGCCCGACGATCAGCAGCGTGCCGCCCGGGGCCACCCACCCGGCGAGACGGTCGTAGAACCGCAGCTGCGGCATCGCCGGGTGGGCGTAGCAGGTCAGAACCAAATCGAACGTCCGGCCGGGATCCCACGTGGCCAGATCCGCTTCCACCCAGCGCACGTCCTCGGCGCCGTTCGCCCGCGCGAGCGCCGCGGCGGAGATGTCGGCCGCGGTCACCTGCCACCCGCGACGGGCGAGCCATCGCGCTTCGGTGCCGGCACCGCAGCCGGCGTCGAGCGCGGTGCCCGCCACCAGCTCTGCGGTCTCACGGACGACGTGCGGGTTCGGGTCGGCCACGCCGCCGCTCCGCTGCCGCCAGTGCCGCTCCCAATAGTCCTTGTCGAACTCGTGCGTCTCTTTCACCACGCCGAGAATGCCCGCCGGGCGGGCCGCCGGGCAAGTCCTGTTGCCGAAACGGCAACATTGCCGCGTCTGACCGGCCACCAAGACCGCAGCGGCGGGTGCCCACACCTGCGCCGCCGCGGCCTTGCTGCCGAACGAGCTAACTCATCACGATCGGGCGCGGCCCTCGGAACCACACCCGATTCACCGTGAACCTCAGCACTTCTTCATGCCGACGGGGCTCTCCGCCGCAGTGAAGAAGTACTCGGGCACCTACACGTTCTTGTGCCCCTGGTCGTCATCGGTCTTTGCGTACCAATGGTTTCCGTGGTAGCTGTCTCATTTGTCGTACCACTCGCAGTAGAAGTAGTTGTTTCCAGGGAACAGCCAGCCGATGCGGTCGTCCCCCAGCCGCGGATACGTCGGCGCATGCTTCCATGTGTTGTACCAATACTTCGTCGCCGCGGTTGCCGTCGCCGTTTCCGCCCCCGCTGCCGCCGTGGTCAGCGCGACCGCAGCCGCGCCCGTCAACGCCAGAAGGCGCCCGACGATGGACCAGGCGGCGCGACGGATCCAAGACGTTTTCGCCGTGGCGAAAAGGTCACTTCGCCCGTTCGAGTGACTCGTGTCCGATCTTGCTGCGCTTTCGCCGAACTCGCCCCACTCTGGAGGCGGGTTCGGAGACGGCCGGGGAGGGGCGTCGATGGCACTGCGACTGGTGTTCACCCGCGAGGACCTGCAGCACATCCGGTTCGCCAGCGGCTCGGATCCCTTGTGGGAACTGGTGTTCAGCCTGTTCATGGCGCGCGCGGCCGAGGTGCCGGCGCGGTTCACGGCCTGGCGCAAGGAAATCCGGCACCAGAGATCATCCGGTCTCGGGCTGCTCTACGCCTTGGTCGCCGACTCCGATTGTTTTCCCGACTTTCTCACGCCGTATCCACCGGCCGGGGGACCTCGACACGGCGTGCGAAGCCCTCGCCTGCACCCGACGGCCCCGTTGGGCCGCCGACCTCTCAGCGGTGTTCCCGCGCCACGCGCCGGCCCGGGCCCGGGAGCTCGCGACGGGCGACGGGCTTCGATCGGCCGGCTGGTGACCGCTGTACGCGAGGCGCCCACGGTGCTCGTGGCGCCGCACTGGGACCACGTCGAGGCGACCACCTCCGGCGAACGAGCGGCGCGCACTCGCGAGCTCGGCACCCTCGGGGTCGGCGCCGTTCTCACCGGCCTGCCCGGCGTCCTCGGCTGGAACGGGGAGACATTGCTCGTACGGTATCCGCAAGACCGCACCGTCCACCTCGCCGGACGGGGGCTCACGCTGGTGCCCGCCGCGTTCTGCTGGGGAAGCCCGGTCACCTGGATCAACCCGGGCCTGCCACGCGTCCTCGCCTACCAGGCGTGGGGTGCCGATCGCCCGGCCTCGCCGCGACCCGCGTTCGACCACCTGGTCCGGCTACTGGGCCGCACCCGCGCCGAATGCCTGCACCACCTGAGCACTGCCCACACCACCAGCGATCTCGCCGCGCGGCTCGCCACCAGCGTCGGCACGGCGAGCAAACAGACCACCGCGCTACGCGAAGCCGGCCTCGTCACGAGCCGCCGCCGAGGTGCCGCGGTTTTCCACCGCGTCACCCCACTGGGGTCGGCCCTGTTGTCCGGCAATACCAACGTGTGGTGACGGTTCAGCGGCGTCACACGGCACGGGCGCGTTCGGGTTGTCGCGTAGGCAACCAGCTCACCACGCCTGGCTCGGCGCCGTTGCCCGGCACCACCGACGCTCATGGGAGCCGCCGGACTGTCCACTTAGGTCGCGCGGTGTAGGCGGGTCGTCGTGTTTCCCTCACGAAAGCCCGCCTACACCGCAGGACGCCGCCGGGGCGCCGCGGTGCCCGAGCGCACCGGCGCCCGCCGGCGGCGTGCCGTCCGCCACCGCGTCGCCCGGGGGAAAGCGACGCGGGAGCGAACGGCGGCCCTTCGGCGGGTCACCGGGTGGAGATCTTCTGACCCACCACGATCAGGTCGGCGTTCGGGATGTACGCCGAGTTCAGCTGCTGCAGGTGCCGGTAACCGCCTTCAACGTGCAGCTTGCTCGCGATGCCGGACAGCGTGTCACCCGCGACGACGGTGTAGTCGCCGTTCGGGTTCGAGCGAGCGGGAGCCGCCACCTTGGCGGACTTGACCGCCTTGGACTTCACGGCCTTGGACTTGACGCGCGTGTGCGCCTTCGCCGTGGCGGACTTCTTGCTGTGCTTGGTCGTCGACTCGACCGAAGCCGAGCCGCCGCTCGTCTGGCCGGAGAAGTCGGCGAACGCCGACGGGCCCGAGCCCGTGCCGCACTCCCACGGCGCCGAACCCTGCGCCGCGTAGATCCGGTTCGCGACGATCTGCTGCTGCGCCGGGGTCGCCTTGTCCGCGGTGGGCGCGAACTGCCCGCCGCCGTTGGAAAGCCACGTCTTCGTGACGATCTGGAACAGTCCGGCCGGACGCCCGGCCCGCTGGCCCGCGGCGGTGTTGTTGACGGCCGTCGGGTTCCCGGAGCTCTCGCACTTCACGATGCCGGCCTGCCCGGGGAAGGCGTTGGCCGTACCGGCGCCGGCGAGGCCGATCCCGCCGATCGTGGCGCCCGCGAGGGCTGCGGTCGCGCCGGTCCGCTTGAGCATGGTCTTGGTGGCGCTGGGTTTCCTGTGTCGTCCCACGGTGGGTGGGCTCCTTCGCACTCTCACACCGCGCGACCGCGCCCGGCAGGGCCGCAGGGACAATGGTTCGCGGTGGCTTCCGGCCGCTGATCCTCGGGGTGGATCGCAGGTCACCGCGAAAGCACGAGGAGATTACGAACTGGCAACGCCGGATGTACAGAGCTCGGTGGGAAGGGCCACACATTCGCGGCGGGAGTGACGAGAGTCGAACACTGCGTCACGACTACTGAGGATAGTTGGACAGAAAATCATAGCTCAGCGCCAACGATTTCTCTGGCATCCTGGCATTTAGCACGGTGAGTTGGAAATTTGCATGCTGTTTTTCGGAAGAGACAGTTTTCGACTGCGACGAACACTTTTCGCTCACGAAGCCACTACCCGAGCCGGAAGATGTGGCACCTGACCACCGTAGTCAGAGTGTCACGTCGACGGCGGCGAGCAGCGTCCGCACGCACAGGTCACGCAGTTCGTTCTGGGTGATGGTGGGCTGATCGAGCCAGTCGAGCAGCAGCGTGGATACGAATGCGAGCCAACCGCGCACCGCCAGCCGAGTCGCAGGCGTGATCGGGCGCAGTGCGGAGACGGCCGCGAGGATGCGTTCGGCGTTGGCCTCTTTGCCGGCGTCTCGAATGTCGCGGATCTCGCGGTCGGCGTCGCCTCCGGCGCGGTGAATCACGCGGTAGCCGTCGGGATGGGCGCGGGCGAATTCGAGATAGACGTCGAGGCCGGCGCGCAGCTGGTCGACCACCGGCAGCGCCGGGTCGGGTTCACTCATGGCCAGCAACCGGTCGCGCTGCTCGCGCACGATCGCCGCGAAGAACTCCTTCTTCGCAGGAAAGTAGTGATACAGCAGGCCGCGGGAGACTTCGGCGATCTCGGCGACCTCCTCTATGCGCACCTCGTCATACGGCCGGTTCCCGAACAGCCGGGCGCCGATGGCGAGGAGCTGTTCGCGCCGCTGCTCGGTACTCAGCCGGGTCCGCATCACCTGAGCTTACTTGACACGGGTTCAGTAGCGAGGCATCGTGAGCCTTATTGGATCATGGTTCAATAGCGAGTCCGTTCACCAGGGAGTCTTCGTGGACACCACCGCGATTCCGCACCGGCCGGGCCGACTGCCGGTCATCGGAGACCTGATGGGGGCCGACCCACGTACGCCGCTTCAGGACACCGTTCGCCTCGGCAAACGCCTCGGTCCGATCTTCACCCGCAAGATCTTCGGGATCGAAATCGTGTTCGCCTCCGGCGTCGACCTGGTGACCGAACTGCACGACGAGACGAAGTTCGGCAAACACGTCGGCCTCGGCATCGAGAACCTGCGCACACTGGCCGGCGACGGGCTCTTCACGGCGCATACGCACGAACCGAACTGGCGGCTGGCGCACGACATCCTGCAGCCGGCGTTCTCGGCCGAGGCGATGCGCCGCTATCACCCGGTGATGCTGGAGGTGGCCCACGAGCTCACCGATGCGTGGGACCGCGCGACCGCGCCCGTCGACGTCGCCGCCGACATGACGCGGCTGACACTGGAGACGATCGGCCGCGCCGGCTTCGGGTACCGCTTCGGCTCGTTCGAACGCACCGAGCCGCACCCGTTCGTCACGGCGATGATCCGCGCGCTGCGGTACGCGCAGCTGCAGAACGTGAAGCTCCCCTTCGCGCGCCGCGCGTTCGCCGGCACGCCCGCGCAGCACCGCGCCGACATCGCGACCATGACGAACCTCGTCGACGAGATCATCACGAGCTATCGCAGTGAAGGAAGGGAAGTCAGGGACCTTCTCGGCTTGATGCTCACCGAAGGCCGCCCGGAGACGGGCGAGCGGCTGGACCCGGTGAACATCCGCAATCAGGCCATCACGTTCGTCGTCGCAGGCCACGAAACCACCTCCGGCGCGCTGTCGTTCGCGCTCTACTACCTGACCCGCCACCCCGACGTACTGGCGAGAGCCCGCGCGGAGGTCGACTCCGTGTGGGGCGACGACGACCCGGTGTTCGGCGATGTCGCCAAACTCCGCTACGTGCGCCGCGTGCTGGACGAAAGTCTGCGGCTCTGGCCGACCGCCCCCGGTTACGCGCGCGAGGCTCGCGAGGACGTGGTACTGGGCGGAAAATACCCCATGCGCAAGGGCGACTGGGTGATCGTGCCGCTGCCGCTGCTGCATCGCGACCCGGCCGCGTGGGGCCCGGACCCCGAGACCTTCGACCCCGATCGCTTCGAACCCGCCGCGGTGCGCAAGCGACCCGCCCAGTCCTACAAGCCCTTCGGTACCGGCGAACGCGCCTGCATCGGCCGCCAGTTCGCCCTCCACGAAGCCGTTCTCGCCCTCGGCCTCTTATTGCGCCGTTACGACTTCGAAGCCGACCCGGCCTACGAACTCGCCATCGCCGAGTCCCTCACCCTCAAACCGCGCGGCTTCACCCTGCGCCCCTGCGCCCGCACCCGCGCGACGACGCCCTCCGCCGGCTGAGCCGTCAGGCTTCCGCGACCGGCCGCGACGAACGGTGTCCGAGCCGCGGCGAGCCGCCGAGAGCCCGGGGTGAGCAAGGAGAAGCACCCAACCTGCCGGGATCGGTCTTAGGCTGGCAGGCGTTCGCCAGCGGGACGAACCTGCTCAGGGAAGGACCCCGCGTTGCCGCCCCTCACGAGCCGCTCGCCGGTCGCGACCGGGCCGGCGCCGGAGCAGCCGGACCGGCTCGCGAAACAGCGCGGCCACCGGCGGTGGGCGTACGCGGTCGTCGTGTTCGCGTTGCTCGCCGAGATGGCGGCGGCCATGGTGACGACGGCCGTGGAGCAGACGCCGACCATCGACGAACCCGTGTACGCCGGCACCGCGGTCGTGTATCTGCAGCAGCACAGCTTGCGGTACAACCTGGAGCATCCGCCGCTGGGCAAGCTGATCATGGCGAGCGGGCTCGCGTTCGCCGGCGTGCACCTCGACCCCGCGTTCACCGGTGACCAGACGCAGCTGGGCCGGCATGTGCTTTACGAGGCGGGCAACGATCCGGGCAAGGTCATGTTGTTCGCCCGGCTGCCGATGATCGTGCTCACGCTGCTGTTCGGGCTCGTCGTGTTCGCGTTCGCGCGAGACCTCGCGGGTCCGCCCGGCGGCCTCGTGGCGCTCACGCTCTACGCCTTCTCCCCCGACGTCATCGCGAACGGCTCACTGGCCACCCTCGACGTGCCGGTGGCGGGCTTTCTCGTGACCTCGGTCTGGCTGGTGTGGCGCGCCCGCCGCCGCCCGCGGGTGTACGTGCCGCTGGCCGGACTGGCGTTGGGCGCGGCGGTGGCGACGAAGATGAGCGCGCTGCCGGCGGTTCCGGTCGTGCTGCTCCTCGCAGCGCTTTCGGTCTGGCCGGACCGGCGTCGGCGGGTGCTCCGGGTCGCCGGAACGGTCGTGGGCACGGCGGCGATCGGCATCGCCGTGGTGTGGCTGGCGTATCTGGCCGTGGACCCCCGGCTGCGGTGGACACCGCCACCGGACCTTCCGGCGCTCACCGGGGTGCGGGCGCTCACCGACTGGCTGCCGCTGCCCGCACCGTACCGCGCCGGGATGCACCTGCAGTTCGGCTTCGAAAACCAGGTGTGGGGCGGATTCCTGTTCGGCCGCTACTACCTGGGCTCGCTGTGGTACTACCTGCCGGCGGCGCTCCTGGTGAAGACACCACTGGGCGCGCTCGCGCTGTGGCTCGCCGGCGCCGTCGTGCTCGTGGCGCTGCCCCGGCTGCGCCCCGCCGCGCCATACGTACTCCTTCCGGCTGGCGTGCTGCTGGCCGCGGCCATGACCGGCACCCGCGACTTCGGTACCCGCTACGTGGTGTTCCTGCCGATGTTCCTCGCGATCGCGGCGGCGGCCGTCGCGCTGCTGCGGGTGCGGTGGGCCCGCGTCGCGACCGCGGCCCTGCTCGCGTTCGCCGCCGTCTCTTCGGGACGCACGTTCCCCTACTACCTGCCGTATGCCAACGAAGCGTTCGGCGGACCCGCCGAAACACACCTGCGCCTGCACGACTCCAACGTGGACTGGGGCCAGGACCTCGGCCGGCTCGGCGACCGCCTGCGGCAGGCGTACCCGGGCGAGCGGCCGTGGCTCGTCTACAAGGGCAGCGGCGTGCCCTCCGCGTACGGCATCGACGCCGCCGACCCGCTCCGCGTCCCCGCCGACCGGGTCCACGGCCTGCTCGTCGTCTCCGACACCTCCATCGACAAAGCCGACGACCACCTCAAAGCGCTACTGACCACGAGCACCCCGATCGACGAGGTCGGCTACTCGATCACGATCTTCCACCGACCGTGACCCGCGGTGGCAGGTACCTCGCTTTCCTTGCGCAGCAAGAAAGACGCGTGAAAGTTCACACCTGAACGCCGGCGACCACCAGGTGTCCGTCTGGGTCGTAGGAGGCTCAGCGGCCTTCCGCCCGAGTCGACGCCCGCACCACCAGTTCCGGAGCCAGTCGTTGCGAGGGCGGTGATTCGCCCCCGAGGAGGCCGGCAAGCAGTTCCATCGCGCGACGGCCCATGGTGTGCATCGGGGAGCGCACGCTGGTCAGAGGAAGGGGCAGTTCCGCGGCCAGCGCGATGTCGTTGAAGCCCGCGACGGCCACGTCCGCGCCGGGAACCAGGCCGGCATCACGGACGGCGCCGAGAGCGCCGATGGCGGCGAAGTCGTTCACGGCGAACAGGGCGGTCGGGCGGGGATCGCCGCGCAGGAGCCGTTCGGCGGCCGCGTGACCGCCGGCGGTGTCGAACGCGGAGTGCAGGGCCGGGACTGCCAGGCCGGTCTCGCGGTAGCGGTCCGTGAAGCCCGCGGTGCGGTCAATGCCGGTGCTCGCGAAGGGCTCGCCCGCGATCACACCGACGTCCCGGTGGCCGAGTTCCAGGAAGTGCTCGGCCACGAGCCGCCCGCCGCGGTAGTCGTCGCAGGTCACTGACGGGTGGGTTCCCGTGTGACGGCTCACCAGGACGAACGGCACGCCGCGCGCGGCGATCTCGTCGAGCACCACGCCGTCGCTGTGTGCGTCGCCGAGCACCAGGCCGTCGACGCGACGCGAAAGGGCCAGTTCGGTGCGGGCGCGCTGTTTGTCGGGGCGGTCGTAGCTGTTCATCACGAAGGTCGCGAACCCGCGCGCCGCCGCCTCGTCCTCGATGCCTTCGTAGATCGTGGCCAGCACGACGTCGGACAGCCGTGGCACGAGCACGCCGACGAGGTTGCTCCGCGAGGTCCGCAGGCTGCGGGCGTGTGGGTTCGGCCGGTAACCGAGCTGCTCGGCCACGGCGCGGATCGCGGTCGCGGTGTCCTTCGATGCCGCGCGGGCAACGTCCTCAGGCGCGCCATTGAGCACCCGCGACACCGTCGAGACGTCCACTCCGGCCGACTCGGCGATCATCCGCAACGTCGCCGGCCGCCGCCCGTCCTGTCGTGCCACCCGCACCAGCCTTTCCCCGGCGGCACCCTTGACAGGTGCGCGTCCACGGCCTTTCATACTACCCAAACGATTTTCCCAAACGTTTGAGTAGCGTGAGCTCGCTAACCCAAACGATTGAGCGGACAGGAGTCCCGTGTCGTCTTCCCTCGAGACCCGGCCCGGCCCATCGGACGCCGGGTTCTTCACCCGAACGTCGGTCCCGGCACTGGCCGCCGACCTGCGCGCGGGTCGGCTCTCGCCGCGCGACCTGGTCGAGACGGCTCTGGCCGAGGCCGCCCGGCGACAGCCCGAGCTCAACGCGTTCATCACGCTCGACGAGGCCGGCGCCCGCGCCGCCGCCGACCGGGCCATCCTCGAGCTGGCCGATGGGGTGGACCGCGGACCGCTCCACGGCCTTCCCGCCGGCGTGAAGGACGTTCTCGATGTGGCCGGCCTGCCCACCACCGCCGGGTCCCGCCACCTCGCCGGACATGTCGCGACGCGCGACGCCGAGTCCGTCCGGCGGCTGCGCGAAGCCGGGGTGATCGTCCTGGGCAAAACGGCCACCCACGAGTTCGCCTGCGGCCCCACCGGCGATCGCGCCGCGACCGGCCCCGCCCGCAACCCGTGGGCGACGGACCGGATGACCGGCGGGTCCAGCAGCGGTTCGGCCGCCGCCGTCGCCGCCGGGATCGTCCCGCTCGCCCTCGGCACCGACACCGGAGGTTCGGTGCGCGTGCCCAGCGCGTGCTGCGGCACGGTCGGTCTCAAGCCAACGTCCGCTACGACGGACCCGGGCCTCCTCCCGCTGGCTCCGTCGTTCGACACCGTGGGTCCGGTCGCCGGCGACATCACCGGCTGCCGTCTTTTGTGGACCGTCCTCAGCGGACAACAGCCGGCGCCGGGCGGATCCCGCATCGCCTGGGTGCGCCCGGACTTTCCCGTGGATCCCGAAATCGTGCGGCTGACCCGGCCACACGCAGGGGAAGAAGTCACGATCCGCGGGCTCGCGGACCTGCGGACCGCCTACCGCACCATCCAGGGCCGAGAGGCCCACACCGTCCACACCGGACGCCTCGCGACCGCCCCGCAGCTCTACGATAACGAAGTCCGCGAACGCCTCCAGGCCGGCGCCGCCGTCACCGAAGCCGCCTGTACCGAGGCCTGGCAGCTGCGCGACCGGGTCCGCGCCGTGGTGACGGACCTGTTCCGCCACCACGATTTCCTGGCCCTGCCCACCATTCCCCTCGTCGCTCCCCCGATCGACGCCCGGACGGCGACGATCGGCACCACCACCGTCGATGTCGTCTCCGCACTGCTCGCACTGACCAGCCCGTGGAGCGTCCTCGGCCTGCCCGCGCTGTCGGTGCCCGCCGGATTCGCCCACGGACTGCCGGTGGGTCTGCAGCTCGTGGGTCCGCCGGGCAGCGAACACCGTCTCCTCACCACCGCCGAGCACCTCTTCGACTGAAAGGAACCGTCATGTCCACGAGCGCCGTCGTCGCCGCAGCCGTTCAGTGCGACCCCCAGGTCGGGCTGGAGAACAAGGACAAGAACCTCACGATGACCCTCGAGCTGGCGGCCCGCGCCGCCGACCGGGGTGCGAACCTGATCGTGTTGCCGGAGCTCGTCAACACCGGGTACGCCTTCGCCACCCGCGAGGAGGCCTACGCCCACGCCGAAGAGCTCACCGGCCCGACTGTGGAGGCCTGGACCCGGCTCGCGCGGGAACGCGGTCTCCACCTCGTCGGCGGGCTCGCGGAGCTCGACGGCGTTCGGCTCTACGACACGGCCGTCCTCATCGGACCCGACGGGCTCATCGGGCACTACCGCAAAACCCATCTGTGGCACCGGGAAAAGCTCGTGTTCACCCCGGGCGACCTCGGGTACCCGGTGTTCGACACCCGCATCGGCCGGATCGGGCTGCTGGTGTGCTGGGACATCTGGTTCCCCGAGGTGGCGCGGCTGCTGGCGATGCAGGGCGCCGATGTGATCTGCAGCGTCAACAACTGGGTGTGGACACCACCGCCGCTGTTCGACGACGCGGGCCGCTGCATGGCCTCGTATCTGACCATGACCGCATCGCACGTGAACACGCTGCCGATCGTCGCGGCCAACCGCGTCGGCGAGGAGCGCGGCGGGAAGTTCCTCGGCTGCTCGCTGATCACCGGCACCAACGGCTGGCCGATCGGAGATGTCGCCGCCGCCGAAGGCGAGACCACGCTGTTCGCCGAGCTCGACCTCATGGCCACGCGCACGGCAGCGATGTGGAACGAGCTCAACGACCTGCCCCGCGACCGCCGTACCGATCTTTACGATCCACTGCTCGGCTACCGCGGCGGTCCGGCTTACCCGCGCTGAGGGCCGCGCCGTGACCACCCAGGTTTCTTCCGTGTCCCCCACCCGCACTCCCGGCGCGGCCGGCCGCTGGGCCGCGGGCGGCGCGCTCGTCGTCGTCACCGCGGGGCTGACGCTGCTCCTCGCCCGCGCCGCCGGTTCGCTGCCGCACCTGCTCGGCGACTACCCGGCGTGGCAGGATCAGATGTACCGCCGGATCCCGCAGTTCCTGCGCTGGTTCGTCGGCGACACCACCGAAGCGCAGTTCTTCAAGACGGGTCTCGGTGGGCTCGGCCTGCTCGGCGGCGGCTGGCTGGCCCACGTCGCGGCCAAGCGCGGATCCCGCTGGGCCGGTTTCCCGATCGCCGCGGGCACCGGCCTGTGGCCGTGGCTCACGGGCGCCGCGCTCGCCGGGCTGCTGCTGTCGGATCTCGTGTGGGGCTGGACGATCCCGGCGACCGGCGAGTGGCAGCCGACGTTCGTCGCGTTCGTGTCGGTGCCCCCGGCGATCGTGCTGACGTACGGCCGCGGCTGGCGGGTCGCCGCGACCGGCGCGGCGCTCGGTGTCCTGCTGCCGACGCCGATCGCGATCGGGCTGGTCCAGTTCGGGTGCTACCCGCTCGGGCTGCCGTCGGTGATCGGCAACGTCAGCGGTATGTGGATCGGCGCGCTCGTCGCGTTCCCCCTCTGCCGGTTGCTGCCGTGGCTGCCGAAGCCACTCGCCGCGCCGGCCGCGCCCGTGGATCCACCGCGGCAAGGCCCGGTGTGGGTGCTGCGCCGCGTGCTCGCGGATTTCACCGAGGCCCCGTTCCACGGCAACGAGCTCGCCTCCGCGGGCCTCATCGCCGGCACCGTCGTGACGTTTCTGCTGAACCCGCAGACCCCGGTCTACGGCGGCGGGCTCCTGCCGGCGCTGCTCGCCACGCAGGTGCTGACCTCCACCGTGGGTGTGCTCGTCTACCGCCGCTCATGGGCGCGCCACGGCTGGTACCCGACGTTCGTGCCGCTCGTCTCCGTGGCGCCGGCCGTCGTGCTCACCTACGGCGCCACCGTGCAGGCTGTCGTCATCGGTGCCGTACTGGGCGCGCTCATCGCGCCGCCGTTCGCGGCCTTCGTGTCGCGGAAGCTGCCCGCGGTCATCCACCCGTTCGTGGGCAACGTGTTTTCGATGGCGGTGTGCACCCTGGTCATCGTCCCAGTGCTCGGGTTGTTCCCGGGATTCGGCTGACGTCCGCGGTCCCTCACCGCCGGGCCGCGGCGGCCCTGCGCAGGCTCAGCAGCCACGTGACGAGCGCGGCGGAGACCATACAGACGCCGACGACCCAGAGGCCGGCGCGGTTGCTGCCCGTGGCGTCGGAAAGGGCGCCTGTCACGTATGGCGCGACGAAGCCGGACAGGTTGCCCAGCGAATTGATCAGCCCGATGCCGGCCGCCGCGGCCGCACCCGTGAGGTAGGCCGTTGGCAGGGACCAGAAGTTCGGCAGCGCCGCCAGAACACCACAGGCGCAGATCGTAACCGCGACGATGGCCAGCCACGGGTCGGACAGGTAGAGCGCGACCGGAATGGCCAGCCCGCCGACGAGCGCCGGCACGCCCACGCGGATTGCCGGGGCCGTGGCGCGCCGGGTCCAGACGATCATCGCGACCAGCCCGACGACGTACGGGATCGCGGTGATCAGCCCCTGCTGGATCGTGGTGAAGTGCGTGCCGAACTGTGCGGCGAAGCCCTTGACGATCGTCGGAAGGAAGAAGCCGAGGGCGTACAACCCATACACCACCCCGAAATACACCCACGACAGCGCCAACACGCGCCCGCTCTTGAGCGCACCCCACACCGAGGCCGGGCCGGCGGCCGCGGTCTCGCGGCGTTCGGCGTCCAGCGCCCGCCCCAACGCGTCGCGCTCGTCCGCCGGGAGCCACTTCGCCTGCGCGGGCCGATCCGTGAGGAAGAACCAGACGACGATCGCCAGCAGCACCGACGGAATGCCTTCGACGAGGAACATCACCCGCCAGCCCGAGAGCCCGAACAGCCCGTGCGTCGACTGGATGATCCACGACGACAACACCGACCCGATGGCCGTCGAGATCGGGACGGCCGTGAAGAACCACGCCGTCATCCGGGCGCGCTGCTTCGCGGGGAACCAGTACGTGAGGTACAGGATGATGCCGGGAAAGAAGCCGGCTTCCGCCACACCGAGCAGGAACCGCAGCACCACGAGGACCGTAGCGTTCGGGGTGAACGCGATGACCGTCGCCACGATCCCCCACGACACGAGGATGCGGGCGATCCAGCGCCGCGCGCCGAAGCGGTGCAGCAGGAGGTTGCTCGGCACCTCGAGAAGGAGATAGCCGATGAAGAACACCCCGGACGCCACGCCGAAGAGCGTCGCCGAGAGACCGAGCTCCTCGCTCATGCCGTTGGGCCCGGCGAAACCGATGTTCACCCGGTCCAGGTAGTTCACGAAGTACAGCAGGATCAGCAACGGGACCAGCCGTCGCCCCGCCCGACGCGCCCCGGAACGCACGAGCTGCTCGTCGCTGCCGACCACGTTGCCGGACCTCGTCATCGGGACTCCTCGCACGACTCGCCGGGATCGGCCGTCCCCCGGACCGGGATCGGCGCCGAGCGGCGGCGGCCCCGCGCACCGGACCGCGTCCGGCTCACGCCCCGGCCACCTCGCTGAAGCGCTTCACGCTGCCCAGTCTGTGGGGCCCGCGGATCCGAATCAAGCAGCCGAGCCGGGCGTTTTCGTTGCCCCACCTGGCGGAAGTGACACACCGTGTCGCATTCCGGCCTGGCGATTACCCGGTGTACTGCAGCACGCCTGCTGACGTCAGATCGACGCCCGCCGAGGTACCGCGTTGTCCGCCACCGGAGCAGTGGTGACGGTGGGTTGCTGGGCCGCCGGGTCTGGGCGGCGGGCGCGGATGCCGTGTTCCATCAGGGTCTCCGCTTCCTTCTCGCCGCGGATGTGGCTGAGTCCCGCGAGGGTGATGGCGTGGGCGAGCGCCAGGATGAGCAGCATCACGCCGAGCCGGCCGACGACGCCGGGCAGGTCGCTGCCGCCGAAATCGATCGTGGAGACCAGAGCCAGGACGCCGAGAGTGGTGAGGTGAAACAGAACCGTGACCAGCCGGGTAACGGAGGCGGCCGCCGTCGAATCGCCGTAGGCGTCGGCGAGAAACCGGCGGCCGCTGTGGTGGATGATCTGGCCGTCGATCAGGACCAGGACCACACCGGCGGCCAGGAACGACAGGTAGGCGTCGGTTGACATGCGGGCTCCTTCCGAAGGGGACATCGAGCCACGAGACGGCTACCCACCGGCGGCGAGCGGAAAACTGTGTCCACAGAGGACCCGGTTTGGGTCGAGGGGCGGCGGGTATTCGGCCGGCACAGCGGGGAAGGAGCCGGCGATGGACGACTTGCGGACCGGCCACATACTCCACAGCATCGAACGGGGCCTGCTGATCACCGACGCTCAATGGGCGCGGCGGACCTTCGGGGACGTCGCGTGGCCGCTGCGTCGCAGCTGGGTGGTTCTGTGCTGGGCGCTCATCGCCGGGGCCGCGGCGCTGGTGGGGTGCGCCGTGGCGATACACGGGCTGTTGCCCCTCGCGCTGCCGGGGTTCGTGCTGGCCGCCGTGGCACTCTGCTGCCACGTGGAACGGGCCAACCGCCTGCATCCGCCCCCGCCACGCATGCCGCACCCGAGGAAGGGGGACTGATGACTGTCGTCGTGGTGACCGGGGCGAGTGCCGGCGTCGGCCGGGCCGTGGCGCGCGCGTTCGGGGCGCGCGGCGCGAAAGTGGCGTTGCTGGCCCGGGGGGAGGCCGGTCTGGCCGCCGCGGCCGACGACGTCCGGGCGGCCGGGGGAACACCCCTGCCGGTCAAGACCGACGTCGCCGTGCCGGCACAGGTCGACGCCGCCGCGACGAGGACCGAGCACGAACTGGGACCGATCGACGTCTGGGTCAACGTCGCGTTCAGCTCCGTCTTCGCGCCCTTCTCCGAAATCAGTCCCGACGAATACCGGCGCGTCACCGACGTCACCTACTTGGGCTACGTCCACGGCACGATGTCGGCCCTCAGCCGGATGAAACCCCGAGACGCCGGCACGATCGTCCAGGTCGGATCCGCGCTCGCCTATCGCGGGATCCCGCTGCAAAGTGCCTACTGCGGCGCCAAACACGCCATCCAGGGGTTCACCGAGTCGCTGCGGTGCGAGCTGCTCCACGAACACAGCGGCGTCCGCACGACCATGGTGCAGCTGCCCGCGGTCAACACGCCGCAGTTCACCTGGCTGCGATCCCGCCTGCCCGAACACGCCCAGCCGGTGCCGCCGATCTACGAACCCGAGATCGCCGCGCGCGCCGTCGTGCACGCCGCCACCCACCCGCGCCGCCGCGAGTACTGGGTGGGCGCCAGCACCGTCGGGACCCTGGTCGCGAACGCGATCGCCCCCGGTCTCCTCGACCGCTACCTCGCCCGCACCGGCTTCGCCGCCCAGCAGACCGGCCGAGCGCAACCCCACCAGCGCGGCAACCTCTGGCAGCCTGCCGACGGCCCCCGCGGCCACGACTACGGCGCGCACGGCGAGTTCGATCGGCAGGCCACGGCCCACGCCGTTCAGCCGGCGCTCAGCCGCCACCACGGCCTGCTCGCGACGGCCGCCGCCGCGGCGCTCGGCGCCGGCATGGTCGCTCTCGGCCGACGGCGGCGGTGAACCGACCCATTTACCACCTGCCGCCTCGGTCACGCACGTCGACGAGCGAAGCGAAGCCGGGCGCCAGCACGGTACAGGTGACGAAGGCCGCCCACCACCAAGACGTGTGATCCCGTCGACGTCGTTCAGTTCGGTGCGGCCGCCCACCCGATCGCTACAGCTGAACATTCAGTCGGGTCCGTGGTGTTCTCACCGGCCACACTGAAAATTCAGCCAGAAAGCCACAATCCCTTTGTCGGCAGCGAAATTACCGGCTGCGCTGCGAACTGCCGGCCATATTGTGCCTGAGATTCGACGTCAAGCTCCGGACGCCACCACACCCACAACGGCCATGATTGGTCCCCGGCCACATCGGGTACCTCCCGGCGCATGGAACAGTGCGTGCGACCCGGTGCGGGCGCGGTGGACGGACCACCGGCGTCCGTGCCGACGGTCGAGTTACGGCTCCCGGCGGAGGGGAATTTGCTGTTCCTCGTCCGGCTGGTGGCCGAAGGCATCGCCGCCGAGGGCGGGCTCGGCCTTGACGAGATCGCCGACCTGCGCGTCGCGGTGGAGGAAGCCGTGGCGACACTCGCGGTGCGGGCCGACGACGGGGCGGTGCTCGACTGCGCGTTCCGCCGCACCGACCGGGTGACGGTCTGCGTGGCCACGTCCTCGGCGGCGGTGCTGCCGCCGGGGCCCGGCGAGGTCGGATGGCACCTCCTGCGCGCACTGGCCGATTCCGTCGCCAGCTGGACCGAACCCGCACGGGGCGAGGGCGGATGGCGGTTGTGCCTCGAGTTCACCAAGGACATCCGAGAAGGAGGACCATGAAAACCTCCGCTCGATCCCATACCGACGGCTACGAGCACTGTGCCGGCTGGTTCGACGAGCTGAGTGCCTTGCCCGCCGATGACGAAACCCACCGGGAGCGCTTGCGCCACAAGCTCATCGAAGAGCACCTTCCGCTCGCCGAGCACATCGCGAGGCGCTTCGGCGGGCGCGGCGAGCCGCGCGAGGACCTCGTGCAGGTCGCCCGGCTCGGCCTGGTGAAAGCGGTCGACCGGTTCGACCCCGACCGGGCATCCGATTTCCTGTCCTTCGCCGTGCCGACGATCATGGGCGAGGTCCGCCGGTACTTCCGCGACGCCGGCTGGTCGCTGCGCGTCCCGCGCCGGCTCAAAGAACTCCACCTGGCCGCCGCGCACGCCACCGCCACGCTCTCGCAGCAACTGGGCCGCTCACCCACGACCCGCGAGCTCGCCGAGCACCTCGACCTCGACCCCGACGAAGTGACCGAGGCGCTCGTGGTCGGCAACGCCTACCAGACCAGCTCCCTGGATCGAGCGCTTCTCGACGAACCCGAGACCTCGACGCTCACCGATGTCCTCGGCGAAGTCGACGTCGAATTCGAGCGGACCGAGATCCACGAGGCCCTGCAACCCATGCTGCGCCGGCTGCCCGCCCGCGAGCGATCCATCATCGCGATGCGGTTCTTCGGGAATATGACGCAATCGAAGATCGCCGAACGCGTCGGCCTGTCCCAGATGCACGTCTCCCGCCTGCTGACCCAGACCCTGGCGGAACTGCGGGCGATGCTCGAAGAAGAACCGGCGCCGTCCAGTTGAACACAGGTCCGCCGTGGCGCGGAAGGAAAAGACGGAAGGAGAAGCCGATGCGCCCGGTGTGGCAAGGCGCCCTCTCGTTCGGGCTGGTGACCGTCCCGGTACGGATGTACAAGGCGGTCGAGGACCACGCGGTGCACTTCACGCAGTTCGAGCGCGACACGCGCGACCGGATCCGGTACCGGCGTGTCAACGAACGAACGGGCGACGAAGTGCGCTACGGCGACATCGTCCGCGGCCGCGAAGTCGGCGACGACGAGTACGTGCTCGTCGAACAGGACGAGCTGGACGAGATCGCGCCGGGCCGGTCACGGTCGCTGGAGGTGGACAGTTTCGTCGATCTCGCCGAGGTCGACCCCGTCCACTTCGACCGCGCGTATTGGCTGGCGCCGGCGAACGAAGACGCGCAGCGGCCGTACGCGCTGCTGCTCGAAGCACTCGCGCGCAAGGACAAGGCGGCCGTGGCGAAGTTCGTGTTCCACGGCCGCGAACACCTCTCGCTGGTGCGGGCCGGGCACGAAGTGATCGTGCTCAACACCCTCCACTACGCCGAGGAGATCCGCGATCCCGCACGCGACGTGCCGCAGTTGCCCGTCCGCGTGAAGACGAAGCAGCGTGAGCTCGACCTGGCCGAGCGGCTCGTGGACGCCATGACCGAACCGTGGGATCCGGAGCGCTACCACGACACGTACCGCGAACGGGTGCAAGAACTGGTCGACGCGAAGAAGGCCGGGAACACCGTCACTCCCGCGGCCGAGCCCGCGGAGCCCACGAAGGTCGTGGACCTGTTCGAGGCGCTTCAGAAGAGCGTGCGCAGCAGCCGCCGCAAGAGGACACCGGACCTGTCCGAACTGTCCAAGACCGAACTGCAGCGGATGGCGAAGGAACGCGACGTGAAGGGCCGGTCGAAGATGTCCCGTGCGGACCTGGAAGCCGTGCTGAAAGCCTCTTGACGGCTGGAGTCCGATACAGACCGCCTGGTCCCCGCCCACACGGGCCATCCTGACGCGCCTGCCGTGACCAGCCTCAGCCCAGTAGTTTCTTGGCCACGGCCGCGATCGACTCCGCGTCGATCCCCGCCTCGTGCAGCAGCTGCGCCGGTGTGCCCGAGCCGGGCATGTCCCGGACGGCCAGCTTGTGCACCGGGACCGGCTGCGGCGCCAGTGCTTCGAGTACGGCGTCGCCGAGACCTCCTTCGGGCCAGTGATCCTCGATCGTCAGCACGAGCCCGGTCCGCCCCGCGGCCGCACGCACGGCCGTCGCGTCGATCGGTTTGATCGAGTAGCAGTCCAGGACCCGCGCCGACACGCCGTCGCGGGCGAGGATATCCGCCGCGCGGTCGGCTTCGTCCACAGTGGTCCCGCACGCGATCAGCGTCACGGCGTCCTCTTCGGACGTCCGAACCGTCCGGCTGCCCCCGATTCGCACGGTTTCGCCGGGTGGGGTGCGAACGGGCGTCTTGCCGCGCAATGTTCGGAGGTAGCAGATGCCGGGCCGGTCGGCCATCAGCGCGACGAGCCCCGCGGTCTGGTTGGCGTCCGAGGGGTGCAGCACGGTGCTGCCGTGCAAGGCCCGCAGCGCGGCGAAATCCTCGAGCGCCATCTGCGAGGGTCCGTCCTGGCCGATCGCGACCCCGGCGTGCGAGCCGGACAACCGCAGGTTCGCCCGCGATACCGCGGCCATGCGGATGAAGTCGTAAGCGCGCGACAAGAACGCCGCGAACGTGGACGCGAACGGCGTCCACCCCCGAGCCTGCAGCCCGACGGCCGCCGCGATCATCTGCTGCTCGGCGATGTACATCTCGAAGTACCGTTCGGGGTGCGCCTTCGCGAACAACTCGCTGTGCGTGGAGTTCGACACCTCGCCGTCGAGGGCCACGACGTCGCCGCGTGCGCCGCCCAGTGCGCGGAGCGCCTCGCCGTACGCCTCGCGCGTCGCGACTTGCTCTCCCACGTCCCACGTGGGCAGCTCGACCGTGCCGGCCACGAGCTCCGGCAACGGCGAGGAAGTGTCGGGTTTCGCGACCGTGACGATGAGGTCCGACCGGCCACCCAGCTCGGCGATCGCCTCGTCCGGGTGCTCCAACGGCTTGCCGTGCTTGCCCGGCAGATCCTCGACGGCCGCGACTCCCCGACCCTTCTTGGTTTTCGCGAACACGACCGACGGTTTCCCGCCGATCCGCTCGGCCTCGGCATAGGCCGCTTCGATCGCTTCGACGTCGTGACCGTCGACCGTGATCGCGTGCCAGCCGAACGCCCGCGCGCGGGCGGCGTAGGTGTCGAGATCCCACGCGACCATCGTCTCGGTGGTCTGGCCGAGCCGGTTGACGTCGACGATCGCGGTGAGATTGTCCAGCCCGTAGTGCGCGGCGTGTTCGAAGGCCTCCCAGATCGAGCCTTCCGCCAGCTCCGAATCGCCACACAACACCCACACCCGGTACGGCAGCGCGTCGAGCCGCTTGCCCGCGAGCGCCAGGCCGACCCCGACCGGCAAACCCTGGCCGAGCGAGCCGGTGGCCACGTCGGTGGGCGGGATGCGGGGCGTCGGGTGGCCCTCGAGCCTGCTGCCGAACGTGCGGTAAGTGAGGAACTCCTCCTCGGTGACGGCGCCGACCGCCTTCAGCATCGCGTAGTACAGGGGCGAAGCGTGCCCTTTGGAAAAGATGAGGTGATCGTTGTGCGGTTCGGCGGGCCGGTCGTAGTCGAGGCGCAGGTGGCCGTCGAGCAGCACGGCCATCAGGTCGGCGCCCGACATCGACGACGTCGGGTGGCCCGAACCGGCCTCGGCGCTCACACGGACCGAGTCGACGCGCAACTGGCGGGCGAGATCCTCTCGGAAGGTCATGCTCCGGTCCCCTGTCCCGCGAGCAGCTGCCCGCGCTTCTCGTCGATTCCGTCCATCAGCTCGGTGAACGCGCCGCGGAACTTCTCCACGCCTTCGCGTTCCAGGACAGCGACCACGTCGTCGTAGGCGATCCCGGCCGATTCGAATCGGTCGAGGATCCGCCGCGCCTCTTGTGCGCTCTCGGTGTCTTCGGTCAGCGTGACGGCGACGCGGCCGTGGTCGAGGAAGGCCTCGGCAGTCGCCGGGGGCATCGTGTCGATGGTGCCAGTGCCGATCAGCTGCTCCACGTATTCGACGTCGCCGCGGTCCTCGTCCTTCATCGACGTCGACGCCCACAGGCACCACTGCGGCCTCGCGCCGGCCTCGTAAAGTGGCGTCCACTCCGGACCGTCGAACACCCCCCGGTACGTCTCGTAGGCCAGCCGCGCGTTCGCCAGCGCCAGGGTTCCGTGCAGGTCGTCGGGGCCGTCCGTCTCGGTCAGCCGCCGGTCGGCTTCGGAGTCCACCCGGGACACGAAGAACGACGCGACGGACGCGACCGTCGAGAGGTCCCCGCCCGCCGCGTGCAGCCGGCGCAGGCCGCGCAGGTAGGCCTCCGCCGCTCGGCGGTGCCGCGTGAGCGAGAACAGCAGGGTCACGTTCACCGGGATCCCGCGCGCGATGGTCTCCTCGATCGCGCGCAGCCCGGCTTCCGTGCCAGGGATCTTGACCATCAGGTTCGGCCGGTCGACCAGAGCGTGAAGGCGCAGGGCCTCGGCGATCGTGGCGTTCGTGTCGTGGGCGAAGCGAGGGTCGACCTCCAGCGACACCCACCCATCGCGGCCGCTGCAGCTCAGATCGAAGGCCGGGCGCAGCACGTCGCACGCCTCCCGGGCATCCTCGGTGGCCAGTGCCAGAAACACCTCCTTCGGCTCGGTCTCCGTGCGCAACAGCTCGCGGAGCCGGTCGTCGTAGGCGTCACCACTGGTGATCGCGTCACGGAAGATCGTCGGGTTCGACGTCACGCCCAGTACGCCAGCCCGCACCAGGCGCGCCAGCTCACCCTTCCGGACGAACGGCCGGGCAAGGTAGTCGACCCACGGGCTTTGACCGTGGCCGGACAATTGCTGCAACGTCGTGTCCATACGCCCTCCTCAGCGTGGTGCCGGCGGCTCCGGCGCCGGATCCGGACGTGGTGGCGGCGCCGGTTCGGGCGGCACCGGAGGAAGGGGACCCGGACCCGGCGGCACGGGTGGGACGGGGTCCGGTGGCCCCGGCGGGACCGGGTCCGGGCCAGGCGGCACGGGGTGCACCATGAGGGCTCCTTCCTCGGCTCGCTTGCTTCGCCGTTGCTCGGCACCGACTACCCGGTCGGCCGCCGCGAAACACCTCGGATTCCGCATCAGGCGAGTTCCCGCGCGGCCAGCGGGATCCGCCCTCCGGCGAGCAGCACGTCGACCTGCCGCGGCGAAAGACGGTGCGTGAGGCGGTACTCCTGGTCACGGGTCGTGTTGCGGGCTACCAGGTCGTCCGGCAGCCCGTGCAAACCGGACAGAACCAGGACGTCGTCGCGTTCGATGCGCTCGTAGTCCGAAGCGTCGGCGAATTCCAGGGGCAGCACGCCGAAGTTCACGAGATTCTGCCAGTGGATACGGGCGAACGAATGCGCCAGTACCGCCCTCAGGCCGAGGTAACGGGCGGTGATCGCGGCGTGTTCGCGCGAGGAACCCTGGCCGTAATTCTCCCCCGCGACCACGAAATGTTCCGGACTTTCGGCCGCGCGCGCCGGGTAGTCCGCGTCGAGCCGGGTGAAGGTGAACTCCGCGAGCTTCGGCACGTTCGAGCGGTACGGCAGCGCCGCTGCGCCGGCTGGCGAGATCTCGTCGGTGGACACGTCGTCGCCGGCTTTGAGCAGCACCGGGCCCTCCAGCCGGTCCGGCAGCGGCTCGAATTCCGGCAGCCCCGCCACATTCGGCCCCTTGACCAGCTCTTCGCGGGCGGATTCCGCCGGGGACAAGGGTGCGGCCGGTGCGCCGACGTCGGCCGCCGGCCGAGCCGGTTCGCTCACCCGCGGATAGGGCACGTGGTGCCGTTCCGCGAACTCCCTCGGATCCGTCAGCACGCCGGTGAGAGCCGACACCGCCGCCGTCTCCGGCGAGCACAGCCACACGGCGTCGTCGGCGGTCCCGGACCGGCCCGGGAAGTTCCGCGGGAACGTGCGCAGCGAATTAGTGCCCGGTGCCGGTGCCTGGCCCATGCCGATGCAGCCGAGGCAGCCGGTCTGGTGAATCCGGGCACCGGCCGCGACGAGATCGGTGAGGGATCCGTCGCGGGCCAGGTCGACCAGGGTCTGTCGCGAGGTTGGGTTCACGTCGAAGCTCACCGCGTCCGCGATCCGGCGGCGCCGCACGGTCGCGGCGGCCACCGCGAAGTCACGAAACCCCGGGTTCGCCGACGAGCCGAGCACCACCTGCGCCACCGGCGTGCCCGCCGCCTCCCGGACCGGGACCACGTTGCCCGGCGAGGAAGGTGCGGCGACCAGCGGCTCCACGGTGGACAGATCAAGATCGTCCTCTACGTCGTAGCCTGCGTCGCGCCCGGCGTGCAGCTCCCGGAAGTCGTCTTCGCGCCCCTGCCCCCGCAGAAACTCGCGGACGGCTTCGTCGGCAGGGAACACCGTGGCCGTTGCGCCCAGTTCGGCGCCCATGTTCGCGAGCACGTGCCGGTCCATCGCGCTCAGCCGCGCGAGCCCCGGCCCGTGGTACTCGACGATCCGGTTCCGCCCACCGCTCACACCGTGACGGCGCAGCAATTCCAGGATCACGTCTTTCGCCGACACCCACGGTGACAGCTCGCCGTGCAGGTGCACGCCCCAGATCTGGGGCATCCGCACGTACAACGGCTCCCCCGCGATCGCGAGCGCCACCTCCAGCCCGCCCACGCCGATGGCGAGCATGCCCAGCGCGCCCGCCGCGCACGTGTGCGAATCGGACCCGGCGAGGCTCTTGCCCGGCACACCGAACCGCTGCATGTGCACCGGATGCGAAACCCCGTTGCCGGCACGGGAGAACCAGATCCCGAACCGGCGGCACGACGAGCGCAGGTAGGCATGGTCCTCGGCGTTCTTCTCGTCCGCCTGCAGGAGGTTGTGATCCACGTACTGGACGCTCAGCTCGGTCCGCGCCCGATCCAGCCCCAGCGCTTCCAGCTCCTGCATCACCAGTGTCCCGGTGGCGTCCTGGGTCAGCGTCTGGTCGACCCGCAGCCCGATCTCCGTGCCCGGTTCGAGTTCGCCGGACACGAGGTGCTCACCCAGGAGCCGCCCGGCCGCCGTGTGCTCCCGCGCGCTCGTCACGAAACCTCCTCTGCCGGTGTCCGTGAGCGGGTACCCGGACGTGGCGCGATCAACCGCCGCGACGACGTTTCGCGCGCGCCCGAGGGGTTATCCGTGGACCACGAAAGGAGCCGTCATGCCGCAACAAGCGTGGAACAGCAAGCGCGAACGCCAGTACGAGCACATCAAGGACGCCCAGCAGGAGCGCGGCGCGAGCACGGGCCGCGCCAAGGAGATCGCCGCCCGCACCGTGAACAAGAACCGGGCGCGCTCGGGCGAATCCGACCGCGCGAGCAAGACCTCCCTTCGGGACAAGTCGCCGCAGGAACGCGGCGGGCACCGCTCCGGCAAACGCCTCGGACCCGGCGGACCGACCCGCGATCAGCTGTACAACGAAGCCCGCCAGCGCAACATCCACGGCCGCTCGTCGATGACGAAGCAGGAGCTGGCTCGCGCGCTGGGCCGCGCCTGAGTTGGCCGCCCCGATCGAGAGTTACGCACTGCTGGGCGATCTCCACACCGCCGCCCTGCTGTCGCGCGACGGCTCACTCGACTGGCTGTGCGTACCTCGCTTCGACTCAGCCGCGTGCTTCGCGGCTCTCCTGCACGATGAGAGCGCGGGCTCCTGGCAGCTCGCACCGGCAGCAGGTGGCCCCGCGACCCGGCGCCGGTACCGCGGCGATTCCCTTGTCCTGGACAGCGAATGGCAGACCGACGAGGGCACCGTCCGAATCGTCGACTTCATGCCGCCGCGGGACACGGCCACCGCGGTCGTACGGATCGTGGAGGGGCTCGACGGCCGGGTCCCCATGCGGATGCGGCTGCGCCCGCGATTCGGTTACGGTTCGATCCGGCCGTGGGTCCGCCCGGACGACACCGGGTTCGAGGCGATCGCCGGACCTGACGCCCTCCGGTTGACGACGCCGGTTCCGCTCGTCCACCGCGAATCCGCCGTATCCGCGGACTTCACCATCGGCCCCGGCGAACGAGTGCCGTTCGTCCTCGATCACCGCGCGTCGCATCTGCCCGGCCCGGACCCGCTCGACGCCGACAAGGCGCTGGCCGGCACCGAACGGTTCTGGGCCGAGTGGATCAGCCGGTGCCGCTACCGCGGCCGCTGGGCGGGCGCGGTCCGGCGGGCACTGATCACCTTGAAGGCGCTGACCTACGAGCCGACGGGCGGCATCCTCGCCGCCCCGACGACGTCGCTGCCCGAGCTCGTCGGTGGCAACCGCAACTGGGATTACCGCTACTGCTGGCTGCGCGACGCCACGTTCACGCTCCAGGCCCTCGTCGGCACCGGCTACACGAGCGAGGCCCGCGCGTGGCGCGAATGGCTCGTCCGCGCCGTCGCGGGCGATCCCGCCGAGCTCCAGGTCATCTACGGTCTCGACGGCGCCCGCCGGGTTCCGGAGTCCACACTGGACTGGCTGGACGGCTACCGCGGCTCGGCTCCGGTCCGCATCGGCAACGCGGCCGCGGGCCAACTGCAGCTCGACGTTTGGGGCGAGGCGCTCGACGGCCTTCACCTCGTTCGCGAAGCCGGGTTGCCGGTGCTGCGTCCGGCGTGGGATCTGCAACGCGGTCTGCTCGATTTTCTCGAAGGTCACTGGGACCAACCCGACCACGGCTTGTGGGAGGTCCGCGGCGAACCCCGGCATTTCGTGCACTCCAAGGTGATGGCGTGGGCCGGGGTGGACCGCGCCGTGCGCACGGTCGAGCACCACCGCCTCGACGGTCCGGTCGAGCATTGGCGTGCGCTGCGCGACCACATCCACGACGAAGTCTGCCGCGAGGGGTACGACGCCGACCGGAACACCTTCACCCAGTTCTACGGCTCGCGCGGCCTCGACGCCGCGCTGCTGCTGATCCCCCGCGTCGGCTTCCTGCCCGGCGAGGACCCGCGGGTACGAGGGACCGTCGACGCGGTCCGCGCCGAGCTGTCCCAGGACGGATTCGTGTACCGCTACGACCCGGACGCCGACGGCGGCTCGGGCGAGCTGCGCGGCGGCGAAGGCGCGTTCTTGCCGTGCAGCTTCTGGCTCGCCGACGCACTGCACGGCACCGGCCGCACCGACGAGGCGATCGACGTGTTCGAACGGATGCTGGCCGTCCGCACCGACCTCGGGTTGCTCAGCGAGGAGTACGACGTCGCCGCCGGGTGCCAGCTCGGGAACACACCACAGGCGTTCAGCATGGTCGGCCTCGTCAACACCGCGCGCCACCTCAGCGGCGCCGACACCACCACCAACGCCACCGGCGCCCGCCAGGGCCTGCACGGCGACGTGTAGCACCACCAGGCGCCGGGTAGCCGGAGCCTCGGACCACTACGCACGGGAGGACTGCCATGACCGAAACCGTGGGCGACTACTTGCTCGCGCGGCTGCGTGACTGGGGTGTGGAGCAAGTGTTCTCCTACCCCGGCGACGGGATCAACGGACTCGTCGCCTCGTTCGGCAAGGCAGGCAACCGGCCCCGGTTCGTGCAGGCCCGCCACGAGGAGATGGCCGCCTTCTCCGCCGTGGGCTACGCGAAGTTCAGCGGTCGCGTCGGCGTGTGCATGGCCACCTCCGGGCCCGGCGCCATCCACCTGCTCAACGGCCTCTACGACGCGAAACTCGACCACGTGCCGGTCGTCGCGATCGTCGGGCAGACCGCCCGCAGCGCCATGGGCGGCAGTTACCAGCAGGAGGTGCAACTGCAGGCGCTGTACCGGGACGTCGCGAGCGAGTACATGGTGGAAGTCACGGTCGCCCAGCAGCTGCCGAACGCGCTCGACCGCGCCATCCGGGTCGCCGAGTCCTCCCGCGCGCCCACGGCCGTGATCATCCCGGCGGATCTGCAGGAGGAGCCGTATTCCCCGCCGCAGCACGTGTTCAAGCAGGTGCCCTCCAGCCCGCCCGGAACGTCGTTGCCGCACCCCGTACCGCCGGAGCCCGCTCTCGCCGCGGCCGCGGAGGTGCTCAACGCCGGAGAGCGCGTCGCGATTCTTGTCGGCCAGGGCGCTCGCGCCGCCGCTGAACAAGTTCGGCAGGTCGCCGACGTGACCGGCGCCGGCGTGGCGAAAGCGTTGCTGGGCAAAGACGTCCTGAGCGATGAGCTGCCGTACGTGACGGGCGCGATCGGCCTGCTCGGCACGCGGCCGAGCTACGAGATGATGCGTGACTGCGACACCCTCCTGATCGTCGGGTCCAACTTCCCCTACAGCCAGTTCCTCCCGGAGTTCGGGCAGGCCCGTGCCGTACAGATCGACCTCGACGGCCGGTTCATCGGCATGCGCTACCCCACCGAGGTCAACCTCGTCGGCGACGCCGCGGCCACGCTCGAAGCGCTGCTGCCTAAACTGAACCGCACCGAAAACCGGTCGTGGCGCGAAACCATCGAGAAGAACGTCGGCGAGTGGTGGGAGACCGTGGACCGCCAGGCCGCTGTCGACGCGAAGCCGGTCAACCCGATGCGGATCGTCTCCGAGCTGTCGCAGCGGATCCCCGGCAACGCGATCGTGACCGCCGATTCCGGATCGTCGACCAACTGGTACGCGCGCAATCTCCGGATCCGGGACGGCATTCGGGGCTCGCTGTCGGGCACCCTCGCCACCATGGGTCCGGGCGTGCCCTACGCGATCGGCGCGAAGTTCGCGCATCCGGACCGGCCCGTGATCGCACTCGTCGGTGACGGCGCCATGCAGATGAACGGCCTCGCCGAGCTCATCACCATTGCCCGCTACCAGTCGCTGTGGAGCGACCCCCGCTGCATCGTCTGCGTGTTCCACAACAACGACCTCAACCAGGTCACGTGGGAGCTGCGCGCGATGGGCGGCGCCCCCAAATTCGAGGAATCCCAGTCGCTGCCGGACATCGACTACGCCGGCTTCGCCCGAAGCATCGGGCTGGAGGCGGTCAATGTCGAGGAGCCGGGCGAGCTCGGCCCCGCGTGGGACACGGCGTTCGCCGCGTCCAGGCCGACCGTCCTGGATGTGCGCTGCGACGCGGAAGTGCCGCCGATACCGCCGCACGCGACGTTCGAGCAGATGAAATCCGTGACCGAAGCCGTGCTCAAGGGTGACCCCGAGGCATTCCACCTGGTCACGCAGGGCGCCAAGACGAAAATGCAGGAGTTCCTGCCCGGACGGTCGCGGTGACGGCCGCTGCGCCCAGGATCGAACGCGTCGAGGCGACGGCCTACCGGGTACCGACTCCGGACCCCGAGGCCGACGGGACGCTCGAGTGGTCCTCGACCACGCTCGTCGTCGTGCGGATCCGCGCCGGCGCCGCCGACGGGCTGGGCTGGACCTACGCCGATGCGTCGTGCGTGCCGCTGATCGAAGGCAAGCTCGCGCCCGAAGTCACCGGGCGCCACGTGCTCGACCCGGCCGCGAGCTGGAGCGCGATGCAGCGCGCCGTCCGCAACCTCGGCCGCGTCGGCCTGGTGTCGTGTGCACTGTCCGCTGTGGACATCGCGATCTGGGACGCCGCGGCGCGGTCAGCGGATCTGCCGCTGGCGCGCCTGCTCGGCCGGGTGCACGAGCGCGTCGACGTCTACGGCAGCGGCGGCTTCACCTCAGAGGACGACGACCGGCTCGCCGAGCAGCTGAGCGAATGGGTCCACGGCAGGGGGATCCCCCGCGTGAAGATCAAGGTCGGGGAATCGTGGGGCAACCGGATGGCCCGCGACCTCGGGCGGGTCCGGCTCGCGCGCGAGACCGTGGGCGACGACGCGGAACTGTTCGTGGACGCCAACGGTGGTTACTCGGTCGGGCAGGCCCGGCGGATCGTCGAGCCATTGCGTGACTTCGGCGTCACCTGGTTCGAAGAGCCGGTGTCCAGCGATGATCTGGCCGGGCTCGCGCAACTGCGCGCCCGCGGACCGGACATCGCCGCCGGCGAGTACGGCTACGACCTGCCCTACTTCGCGCGGATGGTACCCGTCGTCGACTGCCTGCAGATCGACGTCACGCGCTGTGGCGGCTACACCGAATGGCGTCGCGCCGCCGCGCTGGCCGCCGCCGCCAACCGCGAGGTTTCCGCGCACTGCGCGCCGAACCTCTCTGCGCACGCGGCGGCAGCGACGCCCAACTTCCGGCACATCGAATGGTTCGCCGACCACGACCGGATCGAACGTGAACTCTTCGAGGGCGGTCTCGATCCCGCGGGCGGCACTGTCACACCGGTCATGACCGCGGCCGGGCACGGGCTGAGCCTGCGCACCGCCGCCGCGGCCGAATACGCGCTCTGAAGGAGACCCCTTGCGTACCACCGAACTTCCCGATCCGGTCGTGCGGCGCCCGGCGGCGCCGGACCTCGATCTCGACGCGCTCGCGACCACGCTGCGAGCCCGCGTGCGCGGTGAAGTCCGCTTCGACCCTGGCAGCCGCGGGGCCTACTCCACCGACGCGTCGAACTTCCGGCAGGTCCCGTTGGGCGTTGTCGTGCCGCGTTCGCCCGACGACGCGGTCGAGGCACTGGCCGTGGCACGGGACTTCGGCGCACCGGTGCTCTCGCGCGGCGGCGGCACGAGCCTGGCCGGGCAGTGCACCAACACCGCGCTGGTGCTCGACTGGTCGAAGTACTGTTCGGCGCTGGAATCGGTCGACGCCGAAAACCGCACGTGCGTTGTGCAGCCCGGGATCGTGCTCGACGACCTGAACCGGCGCCTCGCCGACACGGGCCTGCGGTTCGGGCCGGAACCGGCCACCCACCCCAACTGCACCCTCGGCGGCATGATCGGCAACAACTCCTGCGGCGCCACCGCCCAGCGCACGGGCAAGGTCGTGGACAACATCGCGCGGCTGGAAGTTCTGCTGCCCGACGGCACCCGGTTCTGGTGCGGGGAGACCAGCGACGAGCAGTACGCCGAGATCGAGCACCACGGCGACCGGCGGGCCACCGTCTACCGGCAGCTGCGCCGACTGCGCGACGAGTACGCCGACGAGATCCGCCGGCGCTATCCGGACATTCCGCGCCGGGTCTCCGGATACAACCTCGATTCGCTGCTGCCCGAACACGGGTTCGACGTCGCCGGGCTGCTCGTCGGCAGCGAGTCCACTTTGGTCACCGTGCTGCGCGCGGAACTGGAACTGGTGCCGGTGCTGCCCGAGCGGACGCTAGTCGTGGTCGGCTACCCCGACATCGCGACGGCCGCGGACGCGGTCCCCGCAATTCTGGAGCACGAGCCGATCGCCCTCGAAGGCGTCGACCACCGGCTCCTCGTCGACGAGCGCCTGAAGCACCTCAACGCCAAAGCCCGCACGGAACTGCCCGACGGCAAGGCGTTCCTGATGGTGCAGTTCGGCGGTCAGACCACAGAGGAGGTCGAAACCCGCGCGCAGCAGCTGCGTGACGCGGTGTGCGAACCCGCGGCGTTCCTCGCCGATCCGCTCCGGCAGGCCGAGCTGTGGCAGGTCCGCGAATCGGGCCTCGGCGCCACGGCACACGTTCCCGGCGAAGCGGACACCTTCGAAGGCTGGGAGGACTCCGCCGTCGCTCCGGACAAGCTCGGCGACTACCTGCGCCGCCTCGACGCGCTGTATGCGGAATTCGGATACGCGGGCGACACCGGACCGAGCCTCTACGGCCACTTCGGACAAGGCTGCGTGCACACCCGCATCCCGTTCGACCTCTACACCGCGTCGGGCGTCGCGACCTATCGGCGGTTCATGGAACGAGCCGCCGACCTCGTCGCGGAATTCGGCGGCTCGTTCTCGGGCGAGCACGGCGACGGGCAGAGCCGCGGCGAGCTGCTGCCACGGATGTTCGGCGAGGAGATCGTCACCGCGTTCGGCCGGTTGAAGGCGATCTTCGATCCCACCGACCGGATGAACCCGGGCAAGGTCGTCGCCCCCGCCGGGCTCGACGAGCACCTTCGGCTCGGCGGTTCGTGGGCCCCCGCCGAACCGGCCACGACGTACTTCCGGTTCCCGCACGACGGCGGGTCGTTCTCGCAGGCGGCCAACCGGTGCGTCGGCGTGGGCCGCTGCCGGCAGACCACCACCGACAACGGACAGGTGATGTGCCCGTCCTACCAGGTCACGGGCGAGGAGGAGCACTCGACGCGTGGCCGGGCACGACTGCTGTTCGAAATGCTCGACGGCCACCGCGACAGCCCCGTGTCCGACGGCTGGCGCTCCGAGGCGGTCCGCGACGCGCTCGACCTGTGTCTGGCGTGCAAGGGCTGCAAGTCCGACTGCCCGGCCGACGTGGACATGGCCACCTACAAAGCCGAATTCCTCGCTCACCACTACCACCGCCGGCCCTGGCGGCGTCCGCGGTCGGATTTCACGATGGGCTGGTTACCACTGGTTGCCCGGCTCGTCGGACGGACGCACACGGCGCGGCTGGTGAACCTGCTCTCGCGCCCCCGACTGGCCACCCGTGCCTCCGGGGTCGAGGATCGCGAAATCCCGCGGTTCGCCCCGCAACCGCTGCCGCGGTGGTTCGCCCGCCACCGGCCGAGCGGGACCGGCGCGCGCGGCACCGTGATGCTGTGGCCCGACACGTTCACCGCCTACTTCCACCCGCACGTCGGGCGCGCGGCCGTCCGCGTGCTGGAAGACGCCGGCTGGCGGGTCGCACTGCCCGACGAGTCGCTCTGCTGCGGCCTCACGTGGATCTCCACCGGACAGCTGGGCGTTGCGAAGCGGGTGCTCACCCGAACCGTGCGCTCGCTCGCCGGGCACCTGCGCGATGGCGGCCTCGTCCTCGGTCTGGAACCCAGCTGCACCGCGGTGTTCCGCTCCGACGCCGCCGAGCTGTTCCCCGCCGACCAGGACGTCCGCCGGCTCCGCGACCAGACCGTGACATTGGCCGAGCTGCTGACCCACCACTCTCCCGGCTACCGTCCGCCGACCGTCACCGGCAACGCCCTCGCCCAGGTGCACTGCCACCAGCACGCCGTCCTCGGCTGGGACGCCGACCGCGAGCTGCTGGCCGCCGCGGGCACGGACGTCGAACGGCTCGACTCGGGCTGCTGCGGGCTCGCCGGGAACTTCGGCTTCGAACGCGGCCACCTCGACGTGAGCCGGGCGTGTGCCGAACGCGTGCTGTTGCCCCGCGTGCGCACCGCCGACCGCCGCACGACGATCCTCGCCGACGGCTTCAGCTGCCGCACCCAGCTGCACGAACTCGACAGCGGCGGCCGCGAAGGCCACCACCTCGCCGAGCTCCTCGCCTCCGGACTCGACCAGGCGGGAACACCACCGTGTCCCTGATCAGCAAGCCGGAATTCCCGTCCACGGCCGAACGCGACCTCGCCGCGTACTTCGGCGCGGTCGCCCGGGCACTGGGCCTGCCCGAGGCGGACACCGGCTGCGAAGTCACCGATGTGACGTGCGGCCACGTTTTCCTCAGCGGCCTCGCCGACGATCATCCCGCGCGCGACCTCCTGCTCATCTGGGACGAGGGCCGGGGCTGGCAGCTCGCGCGGGAGTCGGACGCCGGAACACTCCACGTCGTCGCCACGCTGCCCGACGGGCCGCGACCCACGCCCGTGGCGGTCGCGGCCTTCGTCGCCCGGACGAGGCCGGGCCGGCGCGACCCGTTTCGCGCCGCCCGGCGCGGGTAGCCGGACGGAACCCAAACGCAGCACCGGGAGGCGAAAGGTGACCGAACCCAACGACGCGAAGGACGAACAGCTCGAGACGTACCGGAGTGATCCGGACGGCTCGTTTCTCACAACCCAGCAAGGCGTCCGCGTCGACCACACCGACAATTCGCTACGCGCCGGCGCTCGCGGACCGACGCTGCTCGAGGACTTCCACGCCCGGGAGAAGATCACCCACTTCGACCACGAACGCATTCCCGAACGGGTCGTGCACGCGCGCGGCGCCGGCGCGTACGGGTATTTCCAGGCCTACGACGACTCGCTCGCGCCCTACACCGCGGCGGAATTCTTGACCAGCGGCGAAAAGGTCCCGGTGTTCGTGCGCTTCTCGACCGTCGCCGGCTCGCGGGGCTCGGCCGACACCGTGCGCGACATCCGCGGTTTCGCGACGAAGTTCTACACCCGCCAAGGCAACTACGACCTGGTGGGCAACAACATCCCGGTCTTCTTCATCCAGGACGGCATCAAGTTCCCCGACTTCGTGCACGCGGTCAAACCTGAGCCGCGCGACGAGATTCCGCAAGCCGCCTCGGCGCACGACACCTTCTGGGACTTCGTCTCGTTGCAGCCGGAGACGCTGCACACGGTGCTGTGGCTGATGTCCGACCGGGCACTGCCGCGCAGCTACCGGATGATGCAGGGGTTCGGTGTGCACACCTTCCGTCTGGTGGACGCCGAGGGCGCCGGCACGTTCGTCAAGTTCCACTGGAAACCGCTGCTCGGCACCCACTCCCTGCTCTGGGACGAATGCCAGAAGATCGCCGGCAAGGACCCGGACTTCAACCGCCGCGACCTGTGGGACGCGATCGAGTCCGGGCAGTACCCCGAATGGGAACTCGGGGTGCAGCTGGTGGAGGAGTCGGCCGAGCACGACTTCGCGTTCGACCTGCTCGACCCGACGAAGATCATCCCGGAGGAGCAGGTCCCCGTGCGGCCCGTCGGGCGCATGGTACTCAACCGCAACCCGGACAACTTCTTCGCCGAGACCGAGCAGGTCGCCTTCCACACCGCCAACGTCGTGCCGGGCATCGACTTCACCAACGACCCGTTGCTGCAGGCGCGCAACTTCTCCTATCTGGACACGCAGCTGATCCGCCTCGGGGGACCGAACTTCGCGCAGCTGCCGGTCAACCGGCCGGTCGCCGAGGTCGCCACGAACCAGCGCGACGGCTACGGGCAGCAGACCGTCCACCGCTCGCCCGTGAGCTACCATCGCAGCTCCCTCGGCGGCGGATGCCCGGCGATCGCGGATTCGGGCACCTACCGCCACTACACCGAAGCCGTGGCCGGGCAGAAGATCCGGCAGCGCAGCGAGAGTTTCCAAGATCATTACCAGCAGGCGACGTTGTTCTGGAACAGCATGAGCGCCGTCGAACGGGAGCACATCGTCGCGGCGTTCCGGTTCGAGCTCGGCAAGGTCAACGATCGGGAGATCCGCGCCAGGGTCGCCGGGCACCTCGCCCGGATCGACCGCGACCTCACGGCCCGCGTCTGCGCCGGAATCGGCGTCCCGACCCCGCCCGACCCCGGTCCGCACCACGAGGATTCGTCGGCCGCACTGTCGCAAGTGGACCGGCCGGAGGCGAGCCCGCGCACCCGCAAGGTGTCCGTGCTGGCCGCTGACGGTGCGGACGTCGCCGGCCTGCGAAAGGTGCTCGACGCGCTCGCCGCCGCCGACGTCTTCGCCGAGGTCCTCGCCCCGGCCGACGGCGAGATCCAGGGGAACGGCACCGTGCTGCCGGTGGACCGGCAACTGTCCACTGTGGCCTCGGTGCTGTACGACGGGGTGATCGTCGCCGGTGGCAGCCGGCTCGGCGAGGACGGCGAGGCCGTGCACCACGTCGCCGAGGCGTTCAAGCACCTCAAGCCGGTCGCGGCGTTCGGCGACGGCACCGGCCTGCTGCGGAAGGCGGGAATCGAGGCCACCGAGCCCGGCGTCGTCACCACGGCCGGCACGATTGAGGACGAGTTCACCGAAGCGTTTCTGCGCGCACTGGCGAAGCACCGCGTCTGGACCCGGCGCACCGAGTCGGTCGCCGCCTGATCGGTTTCGCGCCGGCCGCGGCGGGTATCCGGGCGCCATGGCGACCACCCGCGTGACCGCGAGCCCCGATCTGTCCGAGTTGCCGCCGGTCGACGTCCGCCCCAGGCGGGCGTCGGTCCTCGACACGGGGCGCGTCGCCACGCGGGTGGTCGCCCCGACCGTGGGCGTCGGTCTCATCAAGCGCCGCCCGCGCGTGCTGGCCGCGCTGCACCGGTTGGACGTGGACCGCCGGGCGATCCGCCTGCTGGGCGACCTGCGCCAGCGCTACGGCCCGGGCCCGCTCAAACTCGCGGTGCCCGGCCGGTCGCTGTCGCTCGTCGTCGACGGCGCCCAGGTGGGTGCGCTGCTGGCTGGCGCGCCGAGCCCGTTCAGCCCGGACACCAGGGAGAAATCGGCTGCCCTGCGGCATTTTCAGCCGCATGGCGTGCTGATCTCCACCGGACCGCCTCGCACTCGGCGGCGAGCGTTCAACGAGGACGTCCTCGAACCCGGCCGCGCCGTCCACGCTTCGGCCGGGTCGTGGGCCACGGTCATCCGCGACGAGGCCCGGCAGATGCTCTCCGGCGTGGCTGAACTGGACACGACGCGTTTCACTGAACACTTCCAGGCGGTGGTCCGGCGCATCGTGCTCGGAGGCGACACCACCTCCGACCGGCGCGTCACCGACGCGCTGGATCGATTGCGGCTCCAGGCGAACTGGGCGTACGCACGGCCGCGGCGGGACGACGAACGCCGACAGTTCCTGGCGTTGCTGAACCGGCAGCTCAACCTCGACCGACCGGACAGCCTCGGCGCCGCGGTGCGCGCTCATCCTGCCGAGGCGGACGTCGACCCCGCAGGGCAAGTGCCACACTGGCTGTTCGCCTTCGATGCAGCCACCCTGGTCACCCTCCGCGCGCTCACCCTGCTCGCGGCGCACCCCGACCAGCTCGCCGAAGCGCGACACGAGGTCGCAGGCCTCAACCTATCGGCGCCGCAGCAGTTGCCGTACCTGCGCGCATGCGTTCTCGAGTCGGTCCGGTTGTGGCCCACCACGCCCGTGCTCCTGCGGGAAAGTTCCGAAGACACCGATTGGGGTCCGGCCGGAACTACTTTCCTCGTGTACACGCCGTTTTTTCACCGCGATCCGGAAACCCTGCCGTACGCCGATACCTTCGACCCCCGGCTCTGGCTCGACGGCCGCGCGCAAGCCAACCCGGCGCTCGTCCCGTTCAGCGCCGGACCCGCCGTGTGCCCGGGCCGCGACGTCGTGCTCTTCATGACCTCGACGTTGCTGGCGGCGATGCTGCAACTCGCGAGCTTCGCGCCACGGGGCACCGGCGCCGGCTTGCGACCGGGCCGGCTCCCCGCGACGCTCGACCCCTACGGCCTCCGCTTCGCGGTGTCCTGAACATCACGACAATCGTTCGAGCAGCCTACTTCAGTCGTTCGAGCAGCACGTCGCAGAAGGCGGGCAGGTCCTGCGGGTTGCGCGAGGTGATCACGTCGCCGTCGGCCACGACTTCGCGGTCGACCCATTCGGCGCCGGCGTTGCGCAGATCGGTGCGCAACGACGGCCACGACGTCACCGCGCGCCCCCGCGTCAGGCCCGCCTCGGCGAGCAGCCACGGGCCGTGGCAGATGGCGGCGACGGGTTTGCCCGCCTCGGCCATCTCGCGGACCAGCGCGACCATCGGCTCACTGGTCCGGATCTTGTCCGGCGAATAGCCGCCGGGCACGACCACGGCGTCGAAGTCCGCGGCACCCACGTCGTCCACCGCCTGGTCGGTGGTGACCTCCGCACCGTGCAAAGCGGTCAGCTTCTTGCCGCGCGCCAACCCGACGACTACGGGCTCATGGCCGGCTTCGCGCAATCGCTCGTACGGCACGCGGAATTCGTCGTCCTCGACCATTTCGTCCATGATCATCGCCACGCGGGCCATGCCGGCTCCTTTCCGGTAACGGTGTCTTTCGTCACAAACGCTGTCGTCGGTCAAAACTCTGTCGTCGGTCAAAACGCTGTCGTCGTGCGGTTACCCATCCGGTGCCGGGGCTCAACCCTCGAACGTCGAGGGGTCCGGGCCGAGCCGGCGTCCCTCGTCGAGGCCGTCGATCGCGGCCAGCTCGGACTCATCGAGCGGGATGTCGACGACGTCGAGGTTCTCGCGGATCCGGTCGGCGTGCACCGACTTCGGGAACACCACGCGGCCCCGGCGCACGTGCCAGGCCAGCACGATCTGCGCGGGAGTGCGGCCGTGGTTGCGGGCCAGGCCGGTCAGCACCTCGTCGTCGAGCACCTCACCTTGGGCGAGCGGGCTCCACGCCTCGGTCACGATCCCGTGGCCCTCGTGGTACTCGGACAGTTCCCGCTGCTGCAACAGCGGATGCAGCTCGATCTGGTTCACTGCCGGGACAGGGCCGCCGTGCTCGGCCAGCCGGTCGAGATCCACGGGCCGGAAGTTCGACACGCCGATCGCGCGGACCTTCCCGGTTCGCCGCAGCTCCTCGAAGCCCTCCCACGTGCGCAGGAATTTGCCCTGCGCGGGCAACGGCCAGTGGATCAGGTAGAGGTCGACGTAGTCGGTCCCGAGCCGGCGAAGGCTGCCTTCGAGCGCCGTGATCGCGTTGTCGTGGCCGTGGGCGTCGTTGGCGAGCTTCGTGGTGATGAAGACGTCTTCGCGAGGCACTCCGGCGTCGCGGATGCCCTTGCCGACGCCGTCTTCGTTGCGATACATCTGCGCGGTATCGACGTGGCGGCAACCGGCCTCCAGCGCCGTGCGCACAGTGTCCGCGGTGTCCTCCGGCGGTACCTGGAACACGCCGAGTCCGACCTGCGGGAGCTCGGGTCCGCCGGGCAGCGGGACCCTCGGGATGTCGATAACCATGCCCGCCGCGTACCCGGGCGGCGCAGGCGGGAAACGGGGTGATTGGGCGGCCGTGCGCGAGGGTATCCGGACCCGGCGAAAGGAGGCGCCCATGCGAGTCGTGATCGTCGGCGGTGGGTTCGCCGGCTACCACGCCGCCAGGACACTGCTGCACATGCCCGGCGAGCGCACCGAGGTCGTCGTGCTGAATCCCACCGACTACTTCCTCTACCTGCCACTGCTGCCGGAGGTCGCGGCCGGGATCGTCAATCCCCGCCACATCGCGGTGTCCATTCCGGACACTTTGCGCGGCGTCCGGCTCGTGCTGGGCACCGCGACCGCCGTCGACTTCGAGACCCGGACGGTCGCCTACACCGACCCGGAGGACCGCGAAGGGCGGCTGGGTTACGACCGGCTGATCCTGGCCGCGGGCAGTGTGAACAAGCTGTTGCCCGTGCCGGGTGTCGCCGAGAACGCCCACGGGTTCCGCGGCCTGCCCGAAGCGCTGTACCTGCGGGACCACGTGACCCGGCAGATCGAGCTCGCCGCCGCGACCGGCGACGCGGCCGAGCGCACCGCGCGCTGCACGTTCGTGGTCGTCGGCGCGGGCTACACCGGCACCGAGGTCGCGGCCCAGGGCCCCGCGTTCACCGCGGCGCTCGCGCGGCGGCATCCCGAACTTTCGGACCAGCCGATCCGCTGGCTGCTGCTCGACGTCGCGGACCGCGTGCTGCCCGGGTTGGACCACCGGCTCGGCGAGACGGCCGACCGGGTGCTGCGCGGCCGCGGCGTCGAGGTCCGGATGAAGTCCTCGGTGGACCGGGCCGACGCCGACGGCGTCACGCTCACCACGGGCGAGTCCGTACCCACCCGCACGCTCGTGTGGTGTGTCGGCGTACGCCCTGATCCGCTGGTCTCGGAGCTGGGCCTGGAAACGGCGGGCGGACGGCTCGTCGTCACACCGGACTTGCGGGTGCCCGGTCACGACGACGTGTTCGCCTGTGGTGACGCCGCGGCGGTCCCGGACCTGACCCGTCCTGGCGAGCTCACGCCGATGACCGCGCAACACGCGCAACGACAGGGAAAGCTGGCCGGGCGCAACGCCGCCGCATCGCTGCGCTCCGGACGTCTGCGCCGATACCGGCACCACGACCTCGGGTTCGCCGTCGACCTGGGCGCGGGCGAAGGCGCGGCCGATCCACTGCACGTGCCGCTGGCCGGACGGCCCGCTCGCCTTGTCACCCGCGGGTATCACTTGCTTTCCCTGCCGGGCAACCGGCTGCGCACCGCCGCGGACTGGGCGCTCGAAGCGCTGGGCCGGCGCCAAACCGTGCAGCTCGGGCTCGTCCGTTCCGGCGCGGTCCCGCTGGACACCGCTTCGCCCGAGCTGCCCAGTACCCGATGAGCGACCATCGGAGGAGGAGTCCAGAGTGGACGTTGCCGGACGGTCCGACTTGCGCGCGTCGGCGGCCACCGGCCTGCGCGTCGGCGCGGCGCTCGCCCATGCCAACGTCGCCAATCGCCTCGAGTCCAGCCCGCGGGACACGCCCGTCCGCGCCGACTCCGCTCAGCTCAGCGCGGCCCGGCAGCAGCCGGGCGAGGACGCCACGCAGCTCGCCGACGAAGCCCTCCCCCACGTAGCTCGCCCTCGCGCGAACCTCGTGACCGTGGACGAGCGCCCTCCGTCCCGCCAAGTAGTCGGCGCGCTGCTGCGCGATTCCTGACCGGCGATCGTCCACAGTAGAGCGAAGGGTTCGCACGCCGGCCCGCACCGGCAACGAGAAAGGAGCAGTCATGTCCGAACCGTTTCCGCCGGACCCGGTCCGCGCCGAAGGCCCACCACTGGTCACGGCCGGGCGACCGGGTGCCCGGCGGCTCATCGTGCTTGACCCGGCCGGGTCGGCCAAGCACGACGGCCTGCCCGCCACCTGGCGCCCCCTCTCCGGAGACCACGAGATCCTGTGGTGCCGCCTTCCGGCGCCCGGAGCGTGGGCGAAATGCGAAGAGGCGCTCGCCGCGCCGGCCGGGTCGCTGGAACTCAGTGATCTCGTCGCGAGCGGCCCGTTCGCGACCGAAGCGCTGCGGCTCGCCGCGCGATACCCGTCGACGCTGCGGTCCGTGCTGCTCGTCGACCCCGCCGCCGAGGGTGTCGTGAGCCCCGGCGACCCCACCGTCGCTGACGAAGACTGGCTCGCCCGCCACGGCAACGACGTCGCCCTGCTGCGCGAAGCGGGCGTCGAGGTCAAGGTCATCGCGCACAGCACCGACACCGCGGACGACCAGGTTCCCGCCCCGCTTCCGCTGGGCCACGGACGTGTCGTCGACGCCCTCCGCGACATCCTCGCCACCCTCCCCTCAGTGCGGCGCCCCGACTACTGAGGTACCTCCGGCCCTTGCCCGATCGGTTCGCGAGTGGTGGCATGAACCGCCGGTGTCCGCGATGCCGGGGGTTCACAGCGGGACAGGGAGGTGGCCGTGAAGGTCGTGATCGTCGGGGCGGGCATCGGGGGGCTGACGACGGCGCTTCGGTTGCACGCCGCAGGCATCGAGTGCGTTGTGCACGAGCAGAGCGAACGCGTGGCCGAACTCGGCGTGGGGATCAACGCGCTTCCCCACGCCGTGAAGGAACTGGCGGCAATCGGATTGCTCGACCAGCTGGACGCGATTGGCATCCGGACCCGCGATCTGTCCTACAACCACCGGCTCGGGCAGGTGATCCTGCGCAAGCCCTGCGGGCTCGACGCCGGGTTCACGCTGCCACAGTTCTGCCTGCACCGCGGCCGGTTGCAGGGCATGCTCCTGCGCGTGGTGCGGGAGCGGCTCGGACCCGATTCCGTCAAAACCGGGCACAGGCTGATCGCGTTCGACCAGGCCGAAAACGGCGTGCGGGCTTCCTTCGCCGACCGGCACAGCGACGAGCCCACGACCGACCACGGCGACGTGCTCGTGGCGGCCGACGGCATCCACTCGGCCGTGCGGGCCCTCCTCTACCCCGACGAAGGTCCGCCACGGTGGAACGGCGTGCTGATGTGGCGCGGCGCCACCGACTGGCCGGAGTTCGGCGGCGGCCGGTCGATGATCGTCGCCGGCGGCACTGCGGCGAAACTGGTGATCTACCCGATCGCGCAAGGCAAGACCGCCGGCACGCGACTCACCAACTGGGCCGTCTGCATCCGCACCGGGCAGCCGGGCGACCCACCGCCGGAGCGGCAGGACTGGGCGAAACCCGGCGACCGCGCAGAGCTCGCGCGACACGTCCAACGGTTCCGCTCGACCGAGGTCGACCACGAGGCCCTGATCGAGGCCACCGAAGAGATCTTCGAGTTCCCCATGTGCGATCGCGACCCGCTGCCCGCGTGGTCGCGCGGACGCGTGACCCTGCTCGGCGACGCGGCCCACCCCATGTACCCGATGGGCTCCAACGGCGCCGGCCAGGCAATCCTCGACGCCACGAGCCTGGCCACCCGCCTGACCGAAAACGCCGACCCGGTCGAAGCCCTGCGCGCGTACGAGGACGATCGCCGTGGCCCCACCGCCGACATCGTCCTCCGCAACCGCGAAGGCGGCCCCGAGAACGTGATCGACGAGGTCGAACGCCTCGCTCCCGACGGCTTCACCCGCCTTGAAGACGTGATCGACCAGGCCACCCTCGAGGCCGTCGTGGCGAGCTACGCGCAGGCGGCGGGGTCGTCACAGCAGCAGGTCAACAGCTGACCCCTCAGGCGCCTTCGACCGTGCCCGGCGGCAGGAAGTCGACGTCGTGCAACGCCGACACCCGCACGACCTCCTCCGGGTCCGTCAGGTTGTGCAGCTTGTCGAACAGCTGCGCGAGCCGCCCGGCCGGGCTCACCCAGAACAGCGCGCGGGTGTTGACCTCGCCGCGGTTGTAGTAGGCGTGCGGAAGCCCCTTCGGCATCCGGACGGTGTCGCCGGGACCCGCGGTCTCCCACTGGCCGTCGAGGTAGAGCGTGAACACACCCTCCAGCACGTAGATGTGTTCGTCCTGGGTCGGGTGCACGTGCGGCGGCACCCCGGTGCCGGGCGGGTCGAGCGTCTCGAAGGCGAAGCTCGACTCGCTCACGGCCTTCATCGAATAGGTGTGCCCGAGCACGTTCCACACCTTGTTCCCCATGCCCTCGCTCGCCAGCGTGATCCCCTTCGGAAGAGGACCGAGCACGATTTCCCCACCGGTCGTCATCACACCTCCTGGCCGATCGATTCCCTCTCCGCACTCTGCGCCATGCCGCGCACGATGTACAGCAGCGAACGGATCAACCGTTCGCGGCGAGGCGCTCCTGCACCCGGGCATGGCGGAACTGGTAGACGCCACCGGCTTGGCGCAGGACGCCGCGGCGGTGGGCGTCGTCGAGGAAGCGCATGAGGCGCCACGGAAGTCGGCCGGTCGCGGCGAGCCACAGATGGTGGACGAAATAGTTGCCCCACGCGCGGGTCACGAGCACCGCGAGCCCGATCCCGATCCCGAAACTCGAGCCGGCCACGAACGGGACCACCGGATCCGTCGCGGCGGGAAACACCTGGCCGCCGGCCACCGCCCCCGCGACGCCGTAGCACACGGCACCGACCCCGCGGGCCATGAAAAAACCGAACAACGCCCCGGCGAGCCCACCGGCGAGGGCCAGCGCCAGATCGAACCGGCCGCCGAAGACGGTGAGGAAACGCGTCTGCGCGGTGAAGGCGAACGCGATCCCGTCGAACAGGCCCGCCGTCACCAGGAACGACACGGACAGCGCGACCGCGCCGGTGCGTTCGTTGCGCAGGATCGTGCCGGGGCTCGACACCCGGCTCGCGTCGACGGGTTTCGCGAGCCACACGTGCACCGCGAACACCAGGCCGAACACGACCGCGAGGAACACCACGAGCCCGGTGGCCAGTGACCAGCCCAGCCCGAGCAGCATGCCCACCGCCGCCCCGATCGCGAAGCGGCCCGCGAATTTCCCGGCGGCGCCCGCGAAGCGCAGCTCGGTTCGCAGCGGCTCCGGCGGGCGGCCGAACCGATCGGTCAGGTACCCGGCGCCGCCGAAGGAGACGGAGTAGATCACCGCCAGCACCGGGCCCTCGTCGACCCAGCCGGTCACCAGGAAGAACACCCCGATCAGCGCGCCGACCAGCGCCGCCCGGGTCCCGGGCGGCACCGCCCCGGACAGCCGCCACCACGCTAGGTCACGGCTGCGGTTCCGGTCGAGGTGCCGGGCCAGAAAACCGAGCCAGCGGGTCGCCTGCGCCGCCGAGTAGTTCCCGGTCGGGCTGGTTTTCGGGTTCCGTCCCGGCGGCTGCGGCACCTGCGGGTAGGCGTTGGGCACGAACGAGTCGAGCAGCTGCCCCTCCAGCGCCTCCGGGTCCTGCGCGGTGAGCAGGTCCGTGGGATCGGCGTCCGGCCGGCCGAAACCGATCCGCGCGAGGTCGACCATCAGCGGTGTCCGCAGCACCCGGGCCAGCGGTCCCTCCGGGTCCCGGCGCAGCTGCTCGGCGACCGGCCGCCAGCGGTTTCGGCCAGGGTTTTCCCGAGCCGACAGGTAGGTGATCGCTTCCTGCCTGCTGACGGGTTCGAGCCGCACCACCGTCGCCGTGGTCATCAGTGGCCCTGACACCTGCTCGTATTCGGAGGACCGGCACGTGATCACCAGCGCGCGGTCGAGAGCCATGGTCTGGTCCAATGCTTCCAGGGCCGCGGCCCGCGAGTCGGCAGGCATTTCGTCGAGGCCGTCGAGGATCGGCACGACGTGGCCGCCGAGCACGAGCCGGGTGGGCGCGTCCGGGCCGTACTCACGCTCGTTGAGCAGCGCGGGGTGGTTGTCGGCCAGCCGCGCAGTCAGCCACCGGTCGAGGTGCTCGCGCCGCGGGTCCCACGACGCCAGCGAAAGCAGGACCGGCACGGGGTCGCCCGGTTCCCGGGCCCGCAGCAGTTCGAGCGTGAGCACGAGGGCGAGCACGGACTTGCCGGAGCCCGGATCGCCGAGCACGACCAGCTGCCGCACGGGCAGCCCCGCGAAAGTGCCGGCGATGTCGTCGAGGTCGCCCCGCAACGGCGCGCGGCCCGGGCACGGATCGGCCGCCCAGCGCACCGCGATCGGCTGCGGCCGGTGCAGCGAACGCAGCTCCGCCTCCGCGCGCCACTGCCAGGTCACGGCCTCGGCCAGCTCCGCGACGGCCCGGGAGAACTGGTCCGGCACCGGTTCCGCAGCCGGCTCCGCATCGAGCGCGGCGCCGGGCGCCGACTCGGCGAGGATCCGCTCGTGCAGCCGCCGCAGATCGGGGTTCGGGTCGACGCCGAGCTCGTCGGCCAGCCGCCGCCGCAGCACGTGGAAGAGCGCCGAGGCCTCCGCGTAGCGGCCCTCCTGGGCAAGTGCGCGCATCAGCAACAGGTGCGCCCGCTCACGTACCGGATGCTCACGGCAGAACTCGGTGAGTTCACGAACGACCTCGCCCGTTTCCCCGAGCCGCAGCTGCCACTCGGCGCACAGTTCCACGGCGTCGGCGCGCTGTTCGTCGAGCGCAGCGCCCCGGCCGGCAAGTGTGGTCACCCGGAGACCGTCGAGTGCGGGGCCCCGCCAGAGCGCGAGCCCGCCGCGGATCTCCGCGACGGCGTCGGTGAGCTTCGAGTGCGCGGCGAGCCCGCGCGCGGCCACGACGTGCCGGCGGAAGCTCAGCGCATCGAGGTCGGCGGCGTCGATCTGCAGCCGGTAGCCGGGGCCGTCGGTCACGATCAGGCCGCCGGCATCGCCGAGCCGGCCCCGCAGTGCGGACACGCAGTTGCGCACCTGCTTCACAGCCGTAGCCGGTGGTTCGTCGTCCCACAGCGCTTCGATCATCCGCTCGACCGGGACGACGGTGCCGGGATACAGCAGCAGTACCGCGAGCGCCCGCTGTTCCCGCGGGCTCCCCAAGGCGATCCGGTCCCCGGACGCGCGGACTTCCAGCGTCCCGAGAATCCGGAATCTCATCGTGTCTCCCCCGCGTCCGCGTCAGCCCGGCGCCGCCGTCCGGGCCGAAGAACGCGCTGGTAGAGCCGGGAATGCCGGCGCGAGGACGAAACGAGGACGGCCTCGGCAACCCTAGAGGCACGGCGGAGGAGGGGGGTCGCCGGGGGCGACCCGGTGGCGGGCGCGTCGTTGGGGGTCGCGCCTGTCACCGGGACCGCCGGACGTTCAGCCGGCTTTCCCGTACCGGTCAAGGAGCTCGGCGCGGACGGCCGGTGCCGAGGTTCCGAGCGCGTGCAGGATCGGCTTCACGAGCCCGTCCGTCCGGATCAGGCCGAGTGCCAGGTGCTCGACGCCGATGTACCCGTCGCGCAGGGACTGTGCCTCGCGGACGCCGTCGGCCAGTACCTCTCTTGCGGCCGTGGTGAATGGCAGGTGCGCACGGGACGGGGCGCCCTCGGCTCGGAATCGGCCGGTCGCGGCCGGGCCGATCGCCGACGCAACGAGGGCGCGCCGGCGCTTGCGCCGGAACAAGACCGACGGGATGACCCGGTGGAGGCGCCGCCGGTTCCGGTGCGGTTCGCGGCGGCCCGCGGCGCAGGCAAGAGCATCGGCGTCGAAGGAGGTCACGATCCGGGCCCGCACGGCGTCGAGGTCGACGCCGACGGCCGCCAGCGCGTCGCGGTCGAGGCCGCCGAACAGCGCGGCACCGCCGCCGAGGCCGACCCGGCGGACGACTTCCTCCTCCACGTCCTCTGCGGTGATCCCCAGCTCCCGTAGGGTCGCGCCGGCGGGATCGGCGGTGCCCGCCACGGCGAGCAGGAGGTGCTCGCAGCCGATGTGGCGGTGCCCGAGCCGGCGGGCGTGTTCTTGGGCGTGGACGACGACGGTGCGGGCGTCGGGGGTGAACCGCTCGAACATCATCGTCCCCCGATCCGCCGGCCGTACTTGCGATGGACCGTCTGTTTCGTGACGCCGAGCCGCTCGGCGATGTCCTGCCAGGACCACCCGCGCCGGCGTGCCTGCTCGACCTGGAGGATCTCCAGGCGCTCGGCCAGTTCCCGTAACGCGGCCACCGCGCGCAGCCCCACGTCGGGGTCGTCGCTCGCGGCGCCTTCCGCGATTTCCAGAGTTGACTGCATAACCGTCAGCATATGCTGACAGGGCGCATTGTCAACATATGCTGACGACCAGCTTCAGCGTCGCAGGCTGATCGGTGGCACCGACGACCCGCGCAGCGCGGCTTCGTCGATCGTCTCCGGGCGGTACGGCAGTGTCGCCAGCCGTCGCACCATCGCTTCGACCGGAGCTTCGAGTTCCGTCCCGAAGAGAAACGCCCACTCGTGCTCGGCCGAACCGAAGTAGACCGGCGAGCCGAACGCTCCGGTGAACCGCCGCCAGCACCGCACAAGCGTCGAGTTGCGCCAGAGCGTGGGGCAGCCGCCTTGATAGGCCACCACTCCCCCGGGGGCCAGCAGCCGACGGCACATCCCGAGGAACTCGTCGCCGTACAGCCGGTTGTGCTGGGCCTCGGCGCCGTCCTGCTCGTCCGGCAGATCGACGAGCACGACGTCGTAGGTCCCGGTGCCGGCGCCGACGAACTCCCAGCCGTCGGCGTAGTGCACGCGGACCGGGCCGTCACCGCGCTCGGCCGCGACCAGCTCGGCCGGTGTGTAGCCGTAGGGCAGGTATTCGGCGCACAGACGCACCGCCTGCCTGTCGATGTCCACGTGGTCGACCTCCGACGCGCCGGCGGCGAGCGCCATCCCGCAGACCACGCCCTCACTCGACCCGATCACGAGCACGCGGTCCACGCGCGCGGCCAGCAGCAGGGCAGGCACGATCAGCGCCTCGTGGTAGACGAGCTGGCTGAACTCGGTGCTCTGCCGTTCGCCGTCGCAGAACAGCGAAACACCCTGCGCGGTCCTTCCGATCACCACGTGCTGGTAGTCCGTGCGGCGGTCGGCGAGCACGTCGGCCACCTCCCAGACCCGCGTCAGTCCGGCACCGACCGATTCCTCGATGATCACCCGTTGTCCTGTCCTCGGTGAATGGTCCTGGTGTGAGCCACGCTCGCGCCCAGCAGGTCCCGCAACAGCTGCACGGCGAGCTCGGAGTCCGCGCGGTGCCCGCACGTGAACACGTCGACGAACACCGACCCGCGTTCGGGGTAGGTGTGGATCGACGCGTGGGATTCCGACAGCAGCGCGACCACGGTCACGCCTTGCGGCTCGAACCGCGTGTACGTCAGGTCCCGCACCGTCGCGCCGGCCTTGCTCAGCGCGCGTTCCAGGCTCTCGCACAGGAAATCGGTGTCGTCGAGCAGCTCGGGCGACACGCCGGAGAACTCCGCGAGCACGTGCCGCCCGGCGAATTCGCCGACCGGGCCCGGTTCTTCGCCGACGACGTACGCTCGCAGCGGCGGGAACCCGTT